>JAVEZL010000098.1:0-2503 GCA_034003005.1 Bacteroidales bacterium | reverse complement strand
TTTTAGATTTTCTCAGAGATTCTCCACTGAGTTCAACTCTGTGTGCATCATGAACAATCCTGTCGAGGATAGCATCGGCGATGGTTTTCTCCCCGATTACTTCATGCCAGCAGTTTACAGGAAGCTGGGAAGTTATTATCATTGAGGCCTTTTTGTGCCTGTCTTCTACTATCTCCATCAATGCCGGGCGATTCTGATTATCCATCGGGACAAGACCAAAGTCGTCAAGTATCAGCAAATCCTGCCTTTCTATCTATTAATATTGATAATAACAGCAAAGATCACTGCTTACTTTTTAAACATGAGAATCGCTCTTTCTGGGTGGTCAGTTTAGCCCGGCGTCAGGTGGTCAATTTGACCGTTTTTTGCAGACATAGTCGACTTCGTCCGACGAAGTCGGAGGCCAAAGCAGCGTAGCCGAATGACTCCTTCCGCCTATCGCCTGCCGCCTTCTGCCTGTTAGCTCAGGGCTCAGGGCTCAGAGCGCAGAGAAAGAAATCTCCTTCTGCCTTTGATTTTGCCCTTCAATTATTCAAAAACGAACCGCATGTCCGATTTTGTCCGATTCTGTCCAATTTTGTCCAATTTTTTATTGCTGATATGTCGAAGTGATTGCCGAAATTTGTATAGAACAATATAACTGGTTTGAAAGAAAAGGGCAGGATAGAGGCGGGGAGATGAGGGCTGAGAGCAGGGAGTAAAAAAACGAAGGAGCAAAAAGTTGAAAATCACAAATCAAAATTCACGAATCACAAATCTGATTTTCGGAAAGCTCTTTGCCCCCAGCCGTCGTCCCGATAAACCGGGACTATGGCTGACAAAGCCTGCCCCTTGCCCCTTGCTTTTTATGGCAGCCAGGCTATAAAATAAAATCCGAAGTTGAAACAAAAAAACCTATCATAAACAATTTAATCGCGAGAAATGAAAACACTCAGAAAATTAGAGATCAATCCTGAAAGATTGCTGAAAGATGATGAACTGCTTACATTTAGAGGTGGATCATGTAGTTCTGGTTATGTACCATGGAATTGCACTGTTTGGTATTGCGCAGGATGCTCCCCAACTGAAGGAATTGCTTGTGTACCACAGGGTCAGTTTGAGCCAGGAATTTGGGTCGCCCAACAATTGGGAGCATACTGGGCAGAGTGTACCTTGGTTTATTATTAGATATTATGATATGCTAAATTTATGTGTTTAAACCATGCAATGAGAAAATTGACACTAATAATTCTATTTCTTACAAGCTGTGCTATTGATGAAAAAGAGACAGACCAGCAGATTGAGTTTATTGATATATATACTGCCATTAATAACAAGAAGAAAGCTTTTCTGAGTGAGTTTGTCACAGAGGTGGAATATATTCCACTTGAAACAGCCGCCGAGACCTTTATCGGCGAAAATGCAAGATTCAGGGTTGAGGATTATATTGTTGTAAGAAACTCAGGAATTAACAGAACTCCCTTAATTTTGTTTGACAAGAAGACAGGTAAATTTATCAGAAATATAGGAAAAATAGGAAGAGGTCCTGATGAATACAATATCCCTGCCCCTTATTTTTATAATGAATTAAATAAGACATTCTATACCCTTGACGACACTCACAGAGAAGTAAAAACATTTGATACATGCGGAAAGTACATCGAAAGCTTCAAAGTACCGGAGTGGGTTGAGCCATCCATTAACAGAGTGACAAGATTTGCTTATATCGAGGCATACCTGAACGACAGTACCTATGTTTGTTTTACTGATAATTTCAATGGACAAATAAAGACAAAACTGGTATTATTTACCAGGGATCAGATTCTTAAATTCTTTCCCAATTTTTTAAGCTGGGGAGATAAAGAGAGTAGTAAGAATAGCAGAGGCTCCTTCAGTGTTACGACATTCATCAGATGGAATGACAATTTGTATTTCAAAGAGTTATTTAACGACACAATGTTTACGGTAAAGATCGATAAACTTATCCCTCGTTTTGTTTTCAGGTATGGGAAATATGGCCTCCCATACGACCGGCAGGATAAGATCATAACAAATGAACGACGGATTAACTCTGATTATATTCTGATGAACGATATGGATGAAAATCCTGATTATCTTTTCTTTCAATTGTTTTTTCAAAATAAATTCCACACTTGTTTTTACAATAAGAACAAGAATACTACAACGGTATGTATGACAAGTGATGGTTCCGTTTCAGCTCTTACAGACGATATAAATGGATTCATGCCGGTCGTCCCGGAAGGCTTTACACAAAACAACGAAATGATAAGTATATTAAAACCTAAAGACATCATTGACTGGATTCACAAAAATCCAGAAAAGGCTGCATTGCTTGAGCAAAGATTTGAATGGCTGAAGAATATAACCGAATTCAGCAATCCGATAGTCCTAATAGCGAAATGCAAATAACCATTAGTGGGTAAAACAGTCATTCAGTAGTCATTCAATTGTTTGACAATTAATGAGTAAGCATTCGGCCTCCTACATATTGCCATGAAGTATT
>JAVEZL010000097.1:0-2540 GCA_034003005.1 Bacteroidales bacterium | reverse complement strand
TTGTTCAACTCTCGGTTACAGAACGAATATGGGGCATCCTTCAGGAACTGGTCATGATCATAGCTGAAGCGTTCCAGATCGACGATGAAAGAGTGATGGACACCCTGATTAACCGTAGTGAAACTTTTAAGCATTTTATAAATCTTGATAATCTTGAACTCAAGCAAGTGGCCTAAAATCACTTGGGAACTTAAATATTTAACTTTATAGAAACATACTATATGAGAATTACCCTATTAATTTTATTGAGCATTTTTCTTTTCTCCTGTAAAAATTCAAAAAAAGAACTTTACAAATTTGACCCACGTATTTTAGAGGAGAAAGAAATAAGTCTTTCTGAGATTGCTGATGATATTTTATATGTACCTCTTGATGACAGTATTTTAATTTCTAGTATAAACACTGTATACCCTCCAAAGTTTACTAATGACAGGATCTACCTCTTTGATAGTAATCTTGGTATATTGGTTTTTTCACGGTCCGGTCAATTTCTCAGAAAAATTGGTAAGATGGGAAGAGGTCCCGGTGAATATGCCTTTGTAAACACTTTTACTGTAGACCCAGAAAGTGGTACAGTTTATCTGGTTGATTTGAAAAGCATAAAAATCTATTCAAAAAATGGTAATTATTTAAGAAGCTTTATGATAAATGAATATCAGGGCTCTGTAGATGAAATGGAATTTTTTAATAAGAATCTATTTGTTACTTTCGATCTTCAATATGGGGATAATTTCAAATACGAATGGGTATTCCTTGACACTTTTGGTAATATCATTAATAAAAAGGACCGTTCAATCCCAATATTCAAAAGTAATTACCTGAATGGGGGAGGAACTTTTATTCAGAACAGTAAGTTGAACTTCTGGCATAATTTCACTGACACTATTATCTCTATTTCAGATGATTTTACAATAGAACCTAACTTCTTGCTGGCCGGGGGCGATTTTAGGTTACCAAAACAGTATGTTGATGATCCTATGAAAAGATTACCTGAATATATGAGCATGGAACAAATCCTTGAGACAAATCAATTCCTGATTCTAAGGTATCTTTTCTATAAGGGGGAAAATAGTTTGGTTTTAATTGATAAAGAAAAACGCGAATCCTTTTTATCATATTGGAGTTATGATGATTATAGAGGACTTTTGAATGACCTGGATGGAGGCTTAAGATTTCAACCCCGGGGATATCTGTTTGAGAACGGTAGAGAATATTTGATTGAGTTCAAGGATGCAATCAGGTTTAAAACATATGTAAATAGTAATGATTTCGAAAATGCAAGATCTGTAGATCCTGAAAAGAAGAAAATTTTTAAAGAAGTATCTGATAGACTTAAAGAAACAGACAACCCGGTTCTTGTTCTTGTACGATTGAAAAAGTGAATATGTCAGGATTCCCTTTTTTTAAGCAGCTTGATTCCATGGATTGCGGCCCATCCTGTCTTCGCATGATCTCTAAATTCTATGGTAAATCCTATTCTATCCAATCCCTCCGCAACAAAGCTTTCATAACAAAATCCGGTGTCTCGATGCTTGGCATCAGCGATGCAGCAGAGAGCATCGGCTTCCGCACCCGGGGCTACCGTCTCACATGGGAACAGCTTAGGGACGAAGTGCCACTTCCCTGTATTGTGCACTGGAACCAGAGGCACTTTGTGGTGGTGTACAGGGTTAAGAAGCGAAGGGCATGGGGCAGGGAGCCCACCTCCACTAAAGTTTCGGTGGGCGAAGCAGAGCAAGTAGCTGAGAGCAAAGAGCAGGGAGCAGGGGGCGAAGAGCAAGGAGCTGGGGGCAGAGAGCTGGGAGCTAAGAATGCGAAGGAAATTGTATATGTGGCAGATCCGGCTTCAGGTCTTTTAAAATATACCAAAGATGAGTTTTGTAAATGCTGGTATTCCACCAAGAGCGATGGTATCGATGAGGGTACTGCCCTGCTCCTTGAACCAACACCGGAGTTCTACCGCCAGGAGGACGATGAAAAAAGCAAGCTGAACTTTCTTTACCTTCTCGGGTATATCAGACCCTATACAAAATTCATCCTCCAGCTTATGCTTGGCATGCTTACTGCCAGCATCATAAGCCTTATCCTCCCTTTTCTTACCCAGGCTCTTGTCGATACCGGTATCGGTAACAGTAACATGGCCTTCGTTGTCCTTGTTCTGATCGCTCAGCTGATTATGAGTCTCAGCCAGACAGCCAACGGACTGCTGCGTAACTGGATAAGCCTTCATATAACAAGCAGGATAAGCATCTCGCTCATATCTGATTTCCTTATCAAACTTATGAAGCTTCCTATCTCCTTCTTTGATGTAAAGCTTGTGGGGGATATCATGCAGAGAATAGGCGATCATAACCGTATCAGGACTTTCCTCACGGATTCGCTTATCAGCATCGTCTTCGCTGTCATTACACTGGTCATGTACACCATAATAATGGCAACCTATCACCTGGGAATACTCGGTATCTTTCTTCTGGGCAGTACGTTATATATCGGATGGGTGGTGCTTTTTCTCAAGCGCCGCCGCGAGCTCGATTACAAAC
>JAVEZL010000096.1:0-2546 GCA_034003005.1 Bacteroidales bacterium | reverse complement strand
TGGTTAGCAGGAGTTTTTTAAGGTACATTTTCAGGCGCGGTGTTCAGGTTAGGTATAAAATACAAATTTACAAAAAAGTCCCTTTTACAGAAATTTATTGTCAAACAATTGATTTCCTATAAATTAACCCACATTGCAGGGGAAGCAGGTAAAAACAGACAAAATTCTGTTCATAAGCGGTATTTTATTAACAATTCCGGATATGGCAAAATGCAATATTCAGGTTATCAGGCATTAATAAATGGCTGATTTATATGAATCAAAATGTTGTACCCCCGCTCTTATTGTTGAATACTAATGATATAAGTAGCTTTGTTACATGTTTATCAAGCCATTCTTTAAACATAACAGGACTACAGGTGAGCGGTACTGCGTATACAAGTTATGCGAGGGGTATCGGTTAAACGGTGGGGTTTATCACCGCATAATAGTGGGTTTTGGCAGGTTAGAAGAACTTGAAACGGTAGAACAAAAGAAGCTGCTGGCTGTGCGGGTAGAAGAATTAATTGTTAACGGTGGCAACAGCCTTCCTACAAGCGCTGTCGATGAGCAAGTGGAGCGACTGGCCCAGCATTATTTTGCAGAGATAAAGAATAAAAAACGATATGATATAAAGCACGGGGATGAAGACTGGGAGACGGTCAAAATGTCCACATTAAAAAATAAGGACGCCCGGGAAATAGGTGCCGAGTGGCTCTGCAAGCAAGCCTTTGACCAACTGGGGATAGGTAGGTTTTTACAGCAGGCAGGATGGAGCGAAGATAAAATAGCCCTGGCAACCAACCACATCATAAGCAGGGCGGTATATCCGTCATCGGAACTTAAAAGTGTTTCATTTATAAAAGAGAACTCCGCCATAAGTGAAATAACCGGATTTGACAAGGACAAACTCACCAAGGATTTACTCTATGGCATATCGCATAAGCTTTACAAGATAAAGACGCCTTTGGAACAATACCTGTCAAAACGCACCAATGAGCTGTTCGATCTGGAAGATAAAATTATCCTGTACGATTTGACCAATACATATTTTGAAGGCCGTATGACAAGGAGCAAAATAGCCAAATTTGGTCGAAGCAAAGAGAAACGCAACGATGCCCGCATCGTGGTATTGGCCGTGGTCATCAACCGTGAAGGCTTTCTGAAATACTCGAACATCTTCGAAGGCAATATGGCCGATTGCAAAACCTTAGGTTCTGTAATTGATACTATGAGCAATCAGACCTCCTGTTCCCATCGCAAGCCCATAGTGGTTATAGATGCGGGCATAGCCACCGATGGCAACATCGCCATGCTCAAAAACAAGGGTTACGATTACATGTGCGTATCACGCTCATCGTTAAAAGAATATCATGCCGATACCACTGCATTGCCGGTGGAAATAAAAGATAAAAAAGAGCAGCCGATAGAACTGCTAAAAGTTAAAACCAGCGGCGACAATGACCAATACCTTTGGGTACGCAGCCAGGCAAAAGCATTGAAAGAAAAAAGCATGAACGGCTTGCTTTCGCAAAGGTTCGAAGAAGGCATACAAAGCATACAGGAAGGTATTGCCAAAAAGGGAGGCACAAAAAAACTCAATAAAGTTTACGAACGAATAGGACGGCTAAAACAGAAGTATCCATCGGTGCACAATTATTATGACATAACCATTGGAGACGATGGCAATGGCACCGCAACAAATATAAGCTGTCGGCACAAAACAGGCGAAGACCCTGACAAACAAGCCGGGATTTACTTTTTACGTACCTCATTGAAAGGAACCGAAGAGAAAACTCTTTGGGCTATCTACAATATTATCAGAGAAATAGAATATACCTTCAGGGTCCTAAAAACCGACCTTGACCTGCGCCCCATTTACCATAAAACAGATAGTGCCGCTATGGCACACCTGCATTTAGGAATGTTGGCATATTGGTTAGTGGCAACAATACGCTACCAATTGAAACAGCAAGGAATAAACTCCGACTGGCGCGCAATAGTGCGGACAATGAACACCCAAAAATGTGTAACCACAAGTCTGGTCAATATAAAGAATGAAACCATTTCTATACGTCAATGTACAGAACCTACAAAAGAAGTGAAGAATATTTATGACATGCTAAAATATAAATATGCTCCATTTGTGAGAAAAAAATCCGTTGTCCCCCCTACCGAAATTTTTAAAAATGATAGCCCATAATATCAGCTCATTATAAACCTAAGGCTGCAATGTGGGTTAAAACAAGTGTTATCGCAGCATAAAAGGCAGCGATCTGCATGTGTTATCTGTATCCTATACCAGAACAAGCAATTTATTGCATCTCCTTCCAACGAATAACCTAAATCCCTTTTGTTCCCAGTTTGCTACAGGCTAATGATAAAAAATGTGTATAAAGATGAGCCTTGCGAAGGAGGGGAAAGTTATAGTATTGAATATCTGCATATTAAACATCATATTGAGATTAGAATGATTTAAAACATGATGAAATGTTTATGAATCGGCGATATTGGCTTACAGGAATACAATCAGTTCCGCCATTCCTGCCGTCATCCCGATAGCTATC
>JAVEZL010000095.1:0-2592 GCA_034003005.1 Bacteroidales bacterium | reverse complement strand
TCTCGGAATCTCTTACATATCCACTTACCATCACCATTTGGGAATGGACGGCAAGGGTGAAGAAAAAGAAGAAAAGAGTGAGGTTTTGTTTCATGTCTAAGTACTTAAATTTCAACAAGGACTTCGTACCATTGATCGCCTACTGGTTCATCTGTACTGATCAAGAATAAATTATAGTACATCTGATATATTCCCTGGGTTTGGAAAACAACGGTATTCATATTCCCGGATGGATTTTGGGTGTACCCTTCTTCTTCTTCCCTGGCATTATAAATAACCCATACGCCATAAACATTATTTCCCAGATATGGCGCTAGATAATAATTAGTTACATCTACATATGTTTCGCCATACCCGTTGGGGTCCAATAAACCGTGATATTGTATATGAGCATAATAATTTCGGTTTGACATATTTGGGTAAGGTCCATAGTCGGGAGCATGCCTCATCAATGGCATTGGTCCCCATTTCGACTCATACATTCCACTAACAGATGAAACAATTGCAGAATGATCGGAGCTATAGTAGTGTATCTTTGCGGCATTAGTGGATGAAACTTGTCCATAATAGGCATCTGTCCAATACTTAGAAATATTGTTATTGTTAGAACCTGGATTCATCCAATAAACCCCACTGCCGCCATCACTCATATGCCATGCAAAGAAATGGCAATTATAAGTCTGTGTAGCTGTTGCTAAATATGTTGCCTGGGGGTAGGTGGTTTGATAATACCAGTTCCAATATTCCTTATCAAAGCCATAATCAGAACGTGACTCTACTTCGACTGCCCTTCCAAATGTTGTATAAACATAAATGCTTTTTACATTGTAGCAGAAAACAGTAAGAAATAGTATACAGCATAATATTATCCTTTTCATATCGAACCTATTTTAAATTGATTATCTTAGAAACTATTGTATATATTGAGTCATCATGGACTTGACCTCCAGCACTTACAAACTCCTGTAGCACTTTCCTGTCTTCCAAATTTACCTGATTCTTTGTGATCTTTATTTCGGCGCCTAATAAAAGAGATTTCCTAATTGAGAATAGTCCGACATCTCTCGGGTGGTTCAATTTGGCATCATATTTTTCTTTCTGGATTCCTTCAAGCCTGTCAAGGTTCTTTGGGCTGAAAATGTTCGGAATTTTTTTCGTAGTGATGATCAACTCCAGAAAGTCTAAATGATAAATCGTCAGGTCCTTAGCTACACCTGGATGCTTGGACGCTTCCACCATTTTTTCCACATTGGTTGCATCATAAAATTCTATTACTGCTTCGGCAGCTCCTTCTCTTTTTTGTAGCTCCTCGAATCCATTGAAGTTTGCCAAAATCACATTTACGCCATCTAATTCATTATTGTATGCCGCGTATATACCGTACAAGGGGTGATTCATGATAGTTTGGATCAGGTTTTCTGTTGATATAACAAATAACAACTCTTTGGGTAGTTGACAAGCTTCCAGCATTTCTTCTAGATTGTTAAAAGTACGCCAAACCGCCGGATCCGTTACTTTCTCAAAAGAATACGGTTCATCCTGGTAGTCGTTGGTTTCCAGACCAGGAATGTCATCCAATTCACCTTTTAAATCCCCTAAATCAGTTTCATACCCGCAAGAGCATAAAAAGACAAACGGAACAAAGAAAATAAGAATCTTTCTCATGATAGTAGTATTTAGTTAGTTGTGCAACTTTTTTTCTGTAAAATTGATATAGAGGTGCAATAGAAAAAAGAAAGTCACGGTTGATAATAGTTTAAGAGTACTAATCAAAAAACTTACAACCATGACTTTCAAAGAACGTGAGCAAATTACGAAGAAAAATTCAGATGACCTGCTTTCGCAGTTGATAGATTATCAGGGAGAGAACCTGATAAGTGAGATACTAAGACTTGGCATACAAAGCCTGATGGAACTGGAGCGAGATGAACATATTGGTGTAGGCAGCTATGAGCGCGGAGATGAGCGCCAGAGTTACAGGAACGGCTATAAATCCAGGACTCTGTATACGCGTGTTGGTCCACTGGTTCTGCAGGTACCTCAGACCCGTGACGGAGCATTCTATCCTTCGATTCTGGAGCGTTATCAGCGCAGTGAGAAGGCGTTGGTTCTTGCCTTGGCCGAAGCATATTTGCAGGGTGTATCGACCAGAAAGATGAAGGCAGTAACTGAGAGCTTGATGGGTAAAGAGTTTTCATCTGCATCAATCAGCCGGTTTGCATCCACTCTTGATGATGAGCTGGACTGCTGGAGAGAAAGATCTTTCACCATGGAGTATCCTTACGTTGTGGTAGATGCCCGTTATGAGAGCTGCCGTGTAGATGGAAAGATCATTGATATAGCCTGTCTTGTAGCCCTGGGGATCGATTCTGAGGGGTATCGTCATGTTCTGGGTGTTGATACTTCATGGTCGGAGAGCAATGACTCCTGGGATCGGTTTATTGTTGGATTAAAGAACCGGGGTTTACAGGGGGTAAGGCTTTTTACCAGCGATGATCATCCGGGGATCCATCATGCGATAAAGAAGCATTATCCCGGTGCTGTTTGGCAGCGTTGTCAGCGTCATTTTACGGTCAATGTGATGGATCGTGC
>JAVEZL010000094.1:0-2634 GCA_034003005.1 Bacteroidales bacterium | reverse complement strand
TAGATTATATCGTTTACGATGCAAAGGTAAAAATAAAATCTAGAAAAACAAAATTTAGCGTGGGGTTGCGCGTGCGCTCTTGCCGCTCTTGCCTCAGAGGAAAAGTGTCAAACATCAGTATATCTGGTGGGAGGGTGGGAAGCATTGCTCACAAAACAGCTACAAGTTCACCTACTACATTATAGTTGTCATCTTCTGATAAGATGATTGGGTCAAAATCTTTATTTACCGGCTTAAGAATAATCTTTTCATGACGCCACTCTCCGGTTTTGGAATCATAACTCTTCTCACTAGTATAAGTTTTGATAGTAAAATTGCCGCTATGATCCGGATCGTAAAAGGAGTGATGCTGAACAAGAACTATTTTATTATTTCTAGATCCTGCGACATTCCTGTTAAATACACAAAGTGACCCGTCAGGAATCCGGGGTTCCATTGATTTTCCGGAAGCTTTAACAACAAACATATTTGCGTTTAATTTGCCTACACCCTCTGCTCTTACCCAACCTGATTTATCGACATCTTCACCATCTGCAAATTTCCCGCATGCTGCTTTTATTGTGTAAAAAGGGAGAAAGTCAACAAATTTTGCACTCTCCATCACATCTGGCTCAATTCTGAGTCGTTCAACAATAGGAATAGTGTCTTGGATTTCATGAACTATATCATTCTCAAAAACGTCCAATTGCATTCTAAAATGATCTGCAAGATTCTTATCACAGAAATAAACATAGCAACCCTTCATCCCGCGAGTCATTAATGTTCTGTATGTGTTCTTGATAATTCTGTCTGCAATCTGAAGAGCCTCATCCGGACTCTCTTTGAACTTAGTTTTTATTCCCTTCAGAGATTGATCCATCGCAGAACGCCCGTTGAAATCAGTCACAACCTCATCGTTTTCAAATCTTATATCACCTCCCACAATTACTCCCACATAATCCAGCTCCAGACCCTGACAAGTATGTATACAACCGGCTTCATTTACAGAATTAGGTGCAATTATCCAGTTACTTCCGTCATTCTTCAAGTTCCACTTCATAGCAAAATTAAACTCCGGAATAACAACATCCATATCTTCTGGATTCTTTTGGCTTTTCCAATCCCAGCAATATCCAGCAACTATCCTTGATTTATTATTTACGAGATTCTTCTCTTCAATTACTCTTCTGAGTTCGTTTGGATTATCAAATATTCTAAAGTCAAACGTTCTATTTGATAGTTTGATATTTGCAGTGTTCGTTATATGTAAGGTATTATCAAGCCAAGATAAATACCCATCAGAACCATTACATCTAAATTGTGATTCAAGCTTAAGTTTTGCTACATGCGCACCCTGTCCAAGAGCAATATCAGAGATCTCCTTACTTGTACCTATATCCTTAATATGAACTCTCTGGTCATTATCAATAAAGAAAACTGAAAATTTTGACGCCTGAATAATTTCAGTAATCTGATTGTCTCCCAAATTCTGGAACAGACCACTCTTAAGGTTCAGTCTGTGAGCTTCGTCAACAATAAGGGCATCAAAAATATTGTTCTCACATTCAATAAAACTACCAGAACCTCCAAAAAGATTGTTAATGTTACTATTACGAATCCTTCCTTTCAATTTAGTTGCGTAGACTGCTCTTGGGGCTGCATTCTTTGAAATATATTTTGCAACCATTCCCTCTTTTGTCAAATTAGCCAGAAGATTAATTGCAATTACACTTTTACCTGTACCAGGACCACCCTCTACTATCAAAACCTGCTTTTTACCATGCTTTGATATCCTTGCCATTTTTACAGCCGTTTCATAAACCAGCTTCTGATCGTCTATCATTATAAACTCACTAACCCCCTTTAGCATTGAGCCGACGGCGTCAGCAAGTTGTTTAGATGGTCTTAATTTCCCATTCTCTATTCGGTACATTATCTCTCTGCTGTCGCCGAATTTCACAAATCTTTTAATGAACTCTCTTAGTTTAATAGCATCATTTCTTAAAAAAACAGGCGCTTTATCTATATAGTACTTAAAGAGATCATTTGTTATAACACCATCTGGATTATAATTATGAAGATATGCACAAGGAATAATATCAATTTTATCATCCTGAATTGTTTGATTATAATCCGTTAGGGTTGATGCATAAGACCACGCCTGATATGAAGGATGGACAGTGTTTGCGAATCCATGCTGAAATCTTGTCCTTACAAGATCAGGCAAATCAGTCAGTTCTGCTGAGCTCCATTGTTTTAGTTCAACAATTACTACCTTCTCTCTCTTCTCCACATCCAAACCAGTGATTATAAAATCAATCCTTTTTGAAGTCAGTGGGATTTGAAATTCAATTGAAATACCTGCATCAGAAGCAATTTCCGGATCCTCCAAAATATTCTTCATTCTTTGCATCGAATTCGCCCAGGAGAAAACCTCATTAGGTGATGGTCTCCTTCCTAAAAAAGATCTGTAAGCTCTCTCAATCTTTATCTCAATTTCATTATTGACTACATCGTTAAGGAAGCCCTCCTTTAAGGATTGATAAACAATCATAACTCGTTATATTTCTTAGCCGAACCTCTCGCTTTGTCTACTGGATACTTTTCTGAATTTTGTTTCAGTTTACTTTCAATAATAGTCTGAACATCCAGGTT
>JAVEZL010000093.1:0-2661 GCA_034003005.1 Bacteroidales bacterium | reverse complement strand
CCCCTGTGAGAACATCCCGAGATTACGGTTAAAGATTTACCATGGTTAAAGACCAGGTAGAGCTCATCATCAAAAGAGTCTTCTTTAATAAAACTTGTATCTGAATAATTAAATATTGTAATCTTAGGCATAAGAAAAAGGCCTGGTGCAACCTCAGCCGGACTGTTAACAAAATTAATCCTACCTTCAGAAAGGGATCTGTTAAGTTTAAATCCTGTAAATCTGTCACCGTTATATTTTGGGTTTAACGCAGACTCTTTCATGAAAAGTGTTGCCTTTGAATTTATTCTAAAAAAATGTTCAAGCCCTCCCGCATGGTCATAATGCCCGTGACTAATAATTACACTGTCAACTAGAGAGAGATCAATATTCATCACTTTTGCGTTTTTCTCAAAGAGATCTCCCTGTCCGGTGTCAAACAAGTGTCTAGCCAGAACTTCACCCTCATCTCCGCACACCTCAAGCAACAGAGAGAGGCCGTGCTCTGCACCGAGCCCCTCATCTGTGGCATAATTCTCAACTAAAGTCGTAATTTTTAAAAAATTCATATTTACTTCTCTCTTGCGAAAGGCCATGACATAATGCCACCCTCGAGAACAATAACATTTTTAAATCCGTTAGCCTTTAGAATTATTGATGCTTCATATCCTCTGAGTGATATTTTACACCAGGTTACAACAGGAATGTTCTTGTCAGATGGAAGCTCGCCAATTCTCTTTCTGAGCTGACCTAGAGGTATCAATATTTCACCTACCCCAAGTCTCATATTTTCAAACTCATCGGGATTTCTTACATCAAGAAGAGTCATCTTCTCACCTTTGTCAAGTAACTCTTTAAATTTTAGTGCGCTTATGCTCTTCATCATGCCATCAAGTTTGTTCTGCATTATGTGTGCTGTCGCAATACTATGGTCAATTGCTAAAGAGTATGGAGGTGCATAAGGCAGATCCGCATTTACCATGTCCTCCACAGTCATCCCTGCTTTTATTGCCATAGCCCAAATTGCTACCTGCTTACTTACATCACCAGGCCCTATTACTTGTGCACCTAAAATTTTACGTGATATTGTATCTACTATAAGTTTTGTTATAAGTAAATTCCCCTGCATAAAACCGGGTTTGTCCAGACTGGCATTAAAAACTGTTTCATAGTGTTCAATTCCGTTCCTTATTGCATTTTGCTCAGACAATCCTGTTGCGCCCACTCCATAGTCAAATACTTTACAAATTCCGGTCTGTATTGTACCAGGGAATTGCTTGACATGTCCTTTAATTACATTCTCTCCAGCTACCCTTCCCTGTAAATTTGCAAGATCGCCAAATGGGGCATGTACTGGCTTGCCGGTAATTAAATTATTACTCTCTACACAATCTCCAACAGCATAAACATGCTCAATATTGGTCTGCATATATCTGTCAACTTTTATACCTCCGGTAATACCAATTTCAACACCCATCTGTTTTGCAAGATTGATATTTGGCACAACTCCTATTGCTATAACAGCGAGTTCACAAGGTATTTCAGTTCCATTCTGTAACTTCACCGCAGTAAGCTTCCCATTTTCTCCTATAAATGAAGATACTCCGTTTTCTAATATAACATTTGCCTTTGTTTGAATATAATTCTGAACAATTTTAGCCATCTGCATATCAAGGAATGTGAGCAGCTGTGGAAGCATCTCAATAATTGTGATCTCAATTCCGGCAAGGTGTAGAGCCTCACATGTCTCTATACCAATAAGCCCTCCACCTATTACTACCGCCTTTTTAATCTTTCCTTCATCTTTAACTTTTCTAAGAAAGTCAGCATCCTGCATTGATTGCAAAGTTGTAATACCATCTAATTCCACTCCCTGAACAGGAGGCTTTCTTGGAGTTGCACCAGTTGCAAGAATTAATTTATCATATGGTAACGAACCTTTTTCTCCAGTTTCCAAGTTAGTGTAAAAGACCTCTCTCTTTTTTGTATCAACAGATGTCACCTCTGTCCTAACCTTTGTCTCAATTTTTTTTGCATTCCAAAAAAAGCGAGAGTCCCTTACAACTCCCGCAGGAGAGCATAGAAGCTGATCTCGATCGTTGAAAAATCCTCCTATGTAATAAGGGTATCCACACGAAGCCATCGATAAATCTGCAGATTTCTGGATAAGTGTTATCTGTGCATTTTCATCCATTCGTCTTGCTCTTGAAGCAGCTTTGGGACCGGCAGCCGAACCGCCAATAACAATTATTCTCTTTGATTCCATATTCATTAATTAATTAAGTTATGATATCGACCAGTTTCATAAAAGCACCATGTATTTGTTTATCTAATGTAAGATCACTCATTCTTCCTCCGTCACAACTAATGCCTACACTTTCATTAACGGGTATTTGAGCCAGGAGAGGTATACCGAATTCTGCAGCAAGTCTCTCTCCTCCGCCTTTCCCAAAAAGAAAATACTTTTCATCCGGATGAGCAGTGGGGGTAAACCAAGACATATTTTCTACAACTCCTATCACTGGTATTCCTATCTGAGGATTCCTGTACATTGATATTGCTTTTTCCACATCATCCATAGCCATCATTTGAGGGGTCGTTACAAAGATTACCCCATCTGCAGCCATATTCTGAAGAATTGTAATATGGATATCACCTGTTCCCGGAGGGGTATCAATTATT
>JAVEZL010000092.1:0-2690 GCA_034003005.1 Bacteroidales bacterium | reverse complement strand
GTAGTCCATTTGATTTGACGAGAAAGTAATAAAGATTGGCAATTAGGTACAGAACAATAATAGAAACGATTATTATGATTCTTATTTTTCGCTGTTTCATGGTAATGTTTTACAATTAGTGCCAACGTTCGGCGGTATGTGGCGTTGGCGCAGAGTCGCGGTGGCGCGTGTTTTTGCACTCGTGGTGCGATGCAGGGTTATGATGTTGTTTTGTTTATTCTCACGTTGGCAAAAACCGTGACACCCGTGGGGGTCCCCGGCGGGAGCCGGGGCAGGCCGCACCGCCGACCACTTAGCGGTCCTCTTTAGCCAGAAAATTCTCGCGGTGCGGAAAAGCCAATGACATATACCGACCTGTTGGCGGTAGTTACATTTTACTCTATGTATTGGATTAGTTTCTCAAGTGCTGCAATAATCAGAATATCTTTTTCCCGAGGTTTAATCTCATTCCCGTATTCGTCAAAATACTCTAAATAATTTGCTCTATATTTTGCTATCTGAGATGCATTGTATTTCGTTTGGCCATTTGGATAATAAATCGTGAAATGAGAGAGCTTATTTCCGTTATAATAACCGCGAAATTTGATATTATTGATATTGTAGTATACTATAATGCTGTCTCGTTCTCCATTTGAGTAGTAAGATCTACTAATTACATTACCTGAAGGATCATAAGAAGTATTTGTTGAATCAATTACTCCATCTTGATAGTTGGTTAGGCTTTTAATTATTGAGTTGTTGTGGAAATAATACCAATTGCCAACTTTTTTATCATTAAGATAGTTGCCTTGTGCCACTATTTTGTATGATATAATCGCGGTACCTCCCTTGCATTCACTACAGTCATTGCATTTAATGGTTTGATTGATTATTATCCACGATCCTTGCTTTTTACCCCTTATTGTACGGTTTATAGTGTCGCCGAGCCAGAAATAGTCAAAATTTTTGGAGCTACATATAACCTGGCCAAAGGTATTAAGTGATAGGAAGACAAAAAGAATAGTAATGATTGATCTCATGTGTTCTGTAATTTCCGCCAACGTTCGGCGGTATGTGGCGTTGGCGCAGAGTCGCGGTGGCGCGTGTTTTTGCACTCGTGGTGCGATGCAGGGTTAAGCGGTTATTACTTTATTCTCGCGTTGGCAAAAACCGTGACACCGGCGGGAGCCCCCGGCGGGAGCCGGGGCGGCCTGTGCCGCCAGCTACAGAACAGTCATCCATAGTCAGAAAATTCTCGCGGCACAGAAGCCAATGACATATACCGACCTGTTATGCCTAGTTGTCTTTATTTGAGAAAATCCATGACCACATTTAATCTGAATTGAGAAGCTGACGAGATTAATGGATCCTTGTTAACGTTAAAGACAATCATGTCACCATCAATTTCTTTACGTTTCAAAATGGTCTGACGACCATCAGAACTCTTGAACACTATATACTCATTGTTGCATTGTAAATTCTTGATCTTTACAGAATCGAGAACCTCACCTGCTAAGCCTGGGTACCATGTCAAATCGGCCACAATCTCATTATAGGTCTCTTCATCATATTTGGCCTGCATTTCACTTATTTCAATACTATCTGGAAACAAGAATATGACAGCATTTTCATTAATAACCATTGAATTTACTGGTAGGGTTTGATTAAACGTTGTATCGGTTGCCTGGACCAATGGTTGAGTAATCTTCTGGTTATTTGAGGATTTGTTATTATTACAACCACAAACGAAAATGATTACGACAAATGTTATTATGATCCTCATATTCATGACTTTGTGTAGTGTTTGACAATTAGGCATAACGTTCGGCGGTATGTGCATGTTGCCGCAGCATCGCGGTGGCGCGTGTTTTTGCACTCGTGGTGCGATGCAGGATTATGATGTTATTTGTTTATTCTCGCGTTGGCAAAAACCGTGACACCAGCAGGGGGACCCCGGCGGGAGCCGGGGCGGGCCGTGGCGCCAGCCACAAAACCGCCTCTTTAGTTACTCAATTGTCGCGACACGGAGCGGCAATTGCATATACCGACCTGTTATCTGCTGGCCCTTTATTGCTTATCAATAGTCTGTTGGAGTAGAAAATTGTCAAGTTGATCCCTTGGTGTAATGTAGTTACGCCCTTTGTATTTTCCACCAAATAAGTATTTCAAATATTGATCTTCAATGTGTTCAAAGTCTATTTCCTCAATTGAATATGCGATAGCAAAGTGATATTCTATGGCGTATTTTATTTGGTTCATATGCCCTAACATGCTCCGGCTATTTGTAGCAAATATTTCTGGACTAGTGTTTAACTGGAATGAAGATTCAAGTTTTGAATATCCATTACGCTTGAGGTAGGAAGATACTTTTTGGGGTAGCAATGGTATTAGCTTATTAAGTGATTTGCCTGGAATAAAAATGGAAATGTAGGTTGGGTAGTGCAGAAAATGAACAGCAAATTTACCTGGACGCAGGAGAGACATAATTCCGGCATACCATTCTCCTGGTAATGTTTCGCATGGTTCACTTTCATCTTTGGTTGATTTTATTCCAGATATATTAAGAAGTTTGGTCGTGGCCCGTATTTTCATATCGAAAAATATTACGATTTGTGGAAAGATATGAAGAAGTTTTGAAAGCTATATTCTTTGTCAAATTACTGCAGATTGCTGATTTGCTTGGGCTTGCAGATAACGTTCGGCGGTATGTG
>JAVEZL010000091.1:0-2736 GCA_034003005.1 Bacteroidales bacterium | reverse complement strand
ACTATGTATATTTCATGGATAGTGATGATATACTTGAACTAAATACACTATCATCATGTTATGAAAAATGCGACTCACAGAATCTGGATATTGTAATTTTTGATGCCGATGTTTTTTACGAAAGTGAAAAAAACGAAAAATCTGGGTTTAATTATATTAGATCAGGAAAGATTGACGACAGACTTTACAATGGAACAGAACTTATGGAGGAGTTGCTTAAACACAATCTTTTTAAGGCGGTTCCATGGTTGTTCTTCGTAAAAAGAGAGTTGATTGAAAAAATCAAACTACGCTTTTCACCTGGTATTATTCATGAAGATGAGCTGTTTACTCCCATACTCTTTCTTGCTGCAGAAAGAATGAATTATATTCCACACGTTTTTTTTCACAGAAGAATAAGAGAAAACTCTACAATGACAAACAAGTTCTCAAGGCGAAATCTAACAGGCTACTTTACTGTAATTGAAAAATTAAAGCTTTATAATCATTATACGGATAACAGGGTAAGCTCCATTATTGACAGATTGATTGAGAATATTGTTATTTCTGTCTCAGATCAAGCAGGATCAATGTCGGTTTCTCAAAGGTATTCAATAATGCAATTCTTTTTTGCTCATAATTTGCTGAGATATTTGAGATTCAGGAGTGCTATGATAATGCTGTCTCCATTTGGTAATGGGGTTAAGGAGAAAGTCCTTAAACCGATTTTTAAAAGCTTTAGAAAACATTTATAGTTATCTTTATTTAAATAATAAATATATGTCACAGAAAACCGCCCTAATTACCGGTGTTACCGGGCAAGATGGTGCCTATTTATCCGAGTACCTTCTTAAGAAAGACTACATTGTACACGGTATTAAAAGGCGCTCTTCATTGTTTAATACTGATAGAATTGACCATCTTTATCAAGACCCTCATATTGAAAATAGAAACTTCACTCTTCACTACGGCGACTTAACTGATTCAATGAATCTTACTAGTATTATCCAAAAAGTGCAGCCGGATGAAATTTATAATCTTGCTGCAATGAGCCATGTGAAAGTAAGCTTTGATACTCCTGAGTACACTGCAAATGCAGATGGAGTAGGAACTCTCAGGTTGCTTGAGGCTGTAAGATTACTTGGACTAAAGGATAAAACACGTATTTATCAGGCTTCTACCTCTGAACTATATGGATTGGCTCAAGAGGTTCCTCAAAAAGAGACAACTCCATTTTATCCACGCTCTCCGTATGCTGTTGCAAAGCTATATGCATACTGGATTACGGTAAATTACAGAGAAGCTTACGGGTTACATGCAAGTAACGGAATATTATTTAACCACGAATCTCCTGTAAGAGGTGAAACCTTTGTTACCAGAAAGATTACCCGGGCTCTTAGCAGAATTGCATTAGGGATACAGGATTCAGTTTTTCTTGGAAATTTATCCAGCAGAAGAGACTGGGGCCATGCTAAGGACTATGTGAGGGCTATGTATTTAATGCTCCAGCAGGAACAGCCGGACGATTATGTTATAGCAACAGGAGTTACGACAACTATTAGAGACTTTGTGAAACTTGCCGGTCTGGAAATAGGCCTTGAGATTATTTTTAAGGGTGAGAGTGCAGATGAAAAGGGGTATATATCTGCAATAGACGAGAAATTGTTTTCACAGAAAGTGGGAGCTAGATACATTGAAAAAATTATCACTTTAATAAAGAAACACGTGCCCATAGTTCAGGTTGATTCACAATACTTTAGACCTACTGAAGTTGATATCTTAATGGGAGATGCAACAAAAGCAAAAACCAAACTTGGGTGGGAGCCGCAATATGACCTTAAAGGGTTGATTGAAGACATGATGAATGCCGATGTTAAACTTATGCAAAAAGAGGCATGGCTTAAGGAGGGAGGTTACAGAATCTGCAACTATTTTGAGTAATATGAAAAAGGATAGTAAAATTTTTGTTGCTGGTCACAAAGGAATGGTTGGATCCGCAATCTTGAAGAATCTTAAAAAGAAAGGATATACAAACTTTGCCCTAAGAACATCTTCTGAACTTAATCTCATTAACCAGAAAGATGTCTTGGAATTCTTTGAAAAAGAGAAGCCAGAATATGTTTTCCTTGCAGCAGGTAAGGTAGGTGGAATTAAAGCCAATAACACATATAGGGCGCAGTTTATTTATGAGAATTTAATGATAGAGAGCAATGTAATACATAGTTCCTGGATATCAAACGTAAAAAAGCTTCTGTTTCTGGGTAGTTCATGTATTTACCCTCGTGACGCACCTCAGCCAATATCAGAAGAGAGCCTCTTAACCTCTCCTCTTGAGTATACAAACGAACCCTATGCTATTGCAAAAATTGCCGGTATCAGGATGTGTGAGAGCTACAATCTCCAATATGGTGCGAACTACATTTCAGTGATGCCCACTAATCTATATGGCCCTAATGATAACTTTAATTTTGAAACAGCACATGTTTTACCGGCGTTAATTAGAAAAATATTTTTGGGCAAGTGTCTTGAAAACAATAACTGGGAAGCTGTAAGAGAAGACTTAAACAGAAGACCTGTTGAAGAATTTACTGGCAAATCTTCAGAAAAAGAGATTCTTGCAATTCTCAATAAATATGGAATAGGTGTGTCTGATAATAATAATGTATCTGTTGAAATATGGGGAAGCGGAGCCCCCACAAGAGACTTTCTTTGGAGTGAAGAGCTGGCAGATGCGTGTATTTTCGTAATGGAAGAAAT
>JAVEZL010000090.1:0-2756 GCA_034003005.1 Bacteroidales bacterium | reverse complement strand
TAAACCACCCACCAAAGTCCCCTACTTGAGGGGACCTGGTGAATGGGTCTTTGACTGCCTAAGTTATGAGATCCCTGAGATTTTAACGTTGAGCGGGACCATCTCTCAGGCAGCAGTGAAAATAAACCATGTCTCAACGCTTACAATGGCTCCTTTACCTGGTTTATGATTGCCGCTCCCAGCTGCTGTTTCTGGTTAAGCATCATACTCTTCAGGCTTACCTTGAAGAGTTTTATCCGTTTCCTTTCCCGTTCCCACCGATTTTGTTTCTCGCAGCTGTTAAGCTTTATCTCCTGCATTCCCGTGACAAGCTGAACGATGTTACTCTGGTTGGCGGCGCTTTGCCGGAACCGTTTGTAATCGAGTTCGCGGCGCCTTTTGAGAAAGAGTACTACCCATCCTATATAGAGTGTATGGTTTGACAGTTCTTCTGGAGACAAAATTGAGATGTTTCACTCTCTTCATAAATACATCAACATGTCGGCCAGTTGAAGAAAGTAATCATTAGACCAGATTTCGAGTTCCCTCTTATCTTTGATGAATGGAGAAACATCCCTTTTAACAAGATTAATATCAGCTGCAGAGAGCCGAAGTCTAAGTTTATCAATAAAATCATGCTTGCTCATATCAATGCCATTAAACTGACTGGTTCTCTCCTTCAGGTGATTAAAGTTAAGAGGTACCTGGTTTCTTACATACCATTCGAAATCGTACCAATCCCGACCTTTTACTCGTGCCTTCCAATTTCTGAATAATAATGCGTGCATCTTCCCCGCGAACAAATCGGGTAATACGAAACAGCGGGTCATGAATGAGAATGGAAGAAGCAGAAGTTTTTGTTCAGTCAGAAATCCAGGAGGAGGATTTATATCAACTTCAATCTTTACCTTTATTGAACGCTCGGTTTGAAACGTAAGATCATAAATTTCAGTATTGTCTTTTAAAAAAGCAGATTCAATATTGCTGGAAATACTTTTAGTTTTCTTAATAATTATCACATCCCTTCCCATTGCTTTAAATTCTGCTACTATTGCAGAGAAGTACCCTTCCAGATTAAATGAATCATCCTTTGCTACAAGGGAAAAATCCATATCCTCTGAGAACCTGGGCATTGAGTGAAATATTCTGAGGCAGGTCCCTCCATAAAAAGCAGCCTTTTCAAAAAAACCACTCCGATAAAGGCCGGCCAGGGTTATTTCCTGCATCACTTCCTGAGTTGCATTGCGTTTGTCATCATGTGACTTAATCTCATAACGAGCCATCATCTGGTCAAAAACACTCATCGTTTCAATATCTTTATAAGATTATTCAGATCATTCTTTTTTTTCCCTACCTCAGCACATTCCTTAAATATATCAATATCCATCCTGAAAAAGGCCTCCATATCAAGTCTGATATTGTCCTCAAGAAATATGCGCAGAGCATTTATGAATCTGGGCCTAACTCCCGGGGTATATGCTATAAGATCACACAGAGCCTTCTCAGGAGATGCAATCAGAAATGAATAGCCATTGTCTATTTTCTGATTTATTCCGATAGAATAATACTTCTCACTACAATTGATGTACTCAAATCTTGAAATAGAATTTTCAAAAACTCTTGATCTTTTTGTTGTTATTGATCGAAGTACCCGGACGCTCTCCCGAATCAATCCATAATATTTCAAAGCACTCTCCATCGAAACATAAGAAGGCCCATAAATGTGATTAGCAATAAGCTCCGTTGATAGAAGTTTTTGTGACTCATCGGGTGACACTACATACAACCCTCGCTTTAGTCTTATGAGTTTACCCTCGGTCTCAAGATTTGCAATCTTATTTCTTGGAGACTTGTAGTCACTGAAAACCGAACGCAACAATGCATAATCGACAGGAATATTCCCAAGTTGCTTTATGTTTTCTATTTCAGCCATTTTACTAATTCAATACAAATATAGTAATTATCTGCACACTTATTCTTATTTAATTCAACTATCTGCGCATTTTTTAACTCCTCATATCTTTCTTACTGGTTTAATAATACGTAGTTAATATTTTGTAAGTTGTATACACCGTTAATCTGACCACATTCCGCCGGAGTAATCTGACCACATCAAAGTTGCTGTTTAAAAGAGCTTCCTCACTGTTAAAAGCGCTTATCCAATTTTAACTATTTAATTAATTACTTTCGAGAATAGTAGATCCGTTGTATACAACGGATCTACTATTTTGATGGATTGTTTTTAATGTAGGTTCGGATGCGGTACAAAGCGGCATTGGTGCGGAGGATGTGATCATAGAATTTTGATTGCCACGCGAAACAGGGTTCAATACACCGGGCACGGATGGTAACGGCCGATTTGTATGACCGGATGATTGTCGCCAATGACCCGTGTGATGGGGATATTGATGAAAAATGCATATTTTTTGTCTCTCCGGTATTTTTTGGATTTTTGTCCCTGTTACCAATTTTTGTTGATGGTTGTTGATGGTTGTTGTAGATCCGTTGTATACAACGGATCTACCATCCCCGTCAACGAATCATTATCGTTAAATGATGATGTAACGGCATCATCATTCCGGTAAATCGATTTTTGATTTTTTTGTGTTTCATTAATAATGATTATTACATGAATATGATCGGGCATTATAATATATTCATCCAATCCGGTAAATGGGAAATGCAACGGGATTTCGTTTAATATAGGTTTCCAATTTTCTTATTTCTTTATCTCCCTATTTCCTTTGTTCCCTACGGTTTTGAGCTCCGTAGGAGCG
>JAVEZL010000089.1:0-2769 GCA_034003005.1 Bacteroidales bacterium | reverse complement strand
CGCAAATACCCGATAATCTGCTCCGTCGTAAATCTCTTCCGAGCCATTTCTATTCCTCCTTAAATGTGTCCATAATATACCCAGATTCACTCTGGATCCGGACTCATTTATAGGGGGTGGATCATTAAGGCTTACTGCTAAACGGTCTGTTTTTAGTCAAAGTGAACTTGAGGGATTTACTAATGGAGAAACAAAGAAAGTAAAAGTTATAAACTTTCTTTTAGCGGGTCATATATCGCCGCCTATCTCATATGAAGAAATGGAGGGTGTCGGGATTTTAGGACCTTACCAGTCTATTAGATTAATTGATAATGAGCAATTTATAGAATTGGAACCAAGGATTCATATGAATGTCTAATCAGAGAGATATAACCCTTTTTGTGGGTCTTTCAGGGGTTGGGAAGACATTTGTAATAAATCGATTGTTATCTGAAGAGAGGATGTGCATCCATCTTTCTGCGGGTAGTTTAATAAAGAAGAAGCTGACTAACATCGAGCGCGACAGCTTGCGTGTGCTGAATAAGGAGGTCATTCTCAAAAATCAGTTCTTGATGGCAGAACAGTTTAATTGTGACCTTGTCGATATTGATAAAGACTGCCGGATTTTTCTTGACGCTCATATGCTGGTTGATAATGATGAAGAGCTCATAGATATTCCTTTTTCTATTTTTAAGATGATTTCCCCGAGTCGTTTGATATTCTTGTTTGATGAGGTCGAGACTATAGTCGCTAGACGGCAGAGGGATGTTACAAGGACTCGTCCAGAAAGAAGCTCAGAAGAGCTTGCTAAGCAACAGGATAGATCATTTCTGTTAGCGCAAAGTCTGTGTGATTATTTGTCCATACCGTTCTATGCGTTCTTGCCTTCGGAAATAGATGAGATGAAAGAAGCAATATCGCTGCATTAGCAAGCTTAGAGGTTAGTAGATGTAATTATTAAATGGCGGGCAGGGAGGGATTCGAACCCTCGATGAGCTTGCACCCATACCGCTTTTCGAGAGCGGCAACATCAGCATAAACCATTGATTTTATTATATAAAAAATTCACTTACCCAAAAGTGTGTAAGAAAATGTGTAAGTTTGCAAGATGTTTTTCAATTTGGACAAGTCTTTTGGGTGAAGAAAATTAGTCTCCCTCAGGAAGCACTGCATAAAGAAAGTAGCCGTAAGTTTTGTCAGACTTTTGCAGTGCGGTAACGAATTGGTAATGTTTATAAAGATACAATCATAAATTACATAAAATTTGAAATAATGAACTGGAAGCTGCTATAACTTCATGGCAGGGTGTGGGAATGATCTAAAACACCTGCTTTGGGAGATGGGGATGAAAAAGGGATTAAAAGTTTTCGGGATTTTCGTTGTGCTAGCGGCTTTGTTAGTAGGCGGCGTGGTCACATGGTGGAAACAGGAATTTCCCTCTGCTTCATGGCGCTATAAGATGACTGTCGAGGTGGCTACACCTGAAGGAATTAAAACAGGGTCTGCTGTCCGTGAAGTACATGCCATTTCAAGTATTAAGATAGGGGATACAGGCGGGGGAGCTGCCGGAGTAAAGGGAGAAGCTGTTGCTGTTGATCTTGGAGAACGTGGTGTGTTGTTCGCCACAATCGGAGAAGACTTTGGATATAGCGTAATGTTTAGAGCCTTTCCTTATAGCAAAGGTGGTTTGACCAAAGAAGGAATGGAATATTACTCTAGCCTGAAAGATGCAAAAGCAAACCTCTTAGAAATTGACGCTTTGCCACGTTTTGTAAAGTTCAGAGCATTGAATGATCCTCTCTCTGTAAAACTGGTCGATATTCATGATTTGGCTAAGGATTTTGGAGAAGGGGTTAAAATAAAAGAGGTCACGATTGAGACAACAACCGAGCCTGTAACATGGGGTTTTGTTGATCAATATCTACCGTGGTTGTCAGAGATAACAGCAAATATAGATGGAAGTAAAATAACAACATCAGGTTTTTTGGCAAATAGACTAGATGTGGGACAATTTAAAAAGGGACAGAAATAAAATGACTGAGTTAACGAGCGATCTTTACAAAGCTATTTTGGCTATGGACTCGTATAACAGAGGATACGCCTCGGCCCTTGATTACGGGCAAACAGATATTGTGAATACTCAGATAGGAAAGGCATATATTTCTGCAACTCGCGGACAGGCAGATGCGGTAAGTATTGGTTTCTACGCCATTGCATATAATTTGAATGGCGGAACTATTATTTCCTACAGAGGAACTGATCTGCTTACTGGGGATAGTGAGCAGGGCATAGGATCAGATGTCGAATTTGGCTATGGGATTGGAGGAGGATTTCCGGATTTGGCTCCACAAGGTGATATGGCGATTGAGTTCTATAAGGGGGTCGTCGAAACAGTATATGGAGCTGGAGCTGATTTGAATTCTCCTGCATTGAATGTTTCTTTGACTGGTCACTCTCTTGGTGGAGGTCTCGCGGGGTACATAGCAGATCTTTATGGTCAAGATGGCGTTATTTTTGACAATATGCCTTTTGAAGATTCCGCAGCAATCGCATATACGCTTGCATCAATTAACTCTGACTATGAATTAGGGAAGTTGATTTATGGTTCTGAAGAGCCATGGAATCCAAATATTTCAGGTATTCGTGGGTATTATACTCAAGGGGGTAATCCCCCCTGCAATTAAAGGTGTTTAGAAGTAGAAAATTCTCGTAAAGAAGGAAGAGGAGAATTTCTATGAAGAAGAGCCGATTTAGCGAACATCAGATCATGCAGATATTGAAGCAGGCGGA
>JAVEZL010000088.1:0-2994 GCA_034003005.1 Bacteroidales bacterium | reverse complement strand
GGTATAAATACGGCAAGTGAATATGCAAGCGGTAGTAAGCTTAGAGATTTAGAAACCTTCTTTAATAAACTCCCTAAAGAACAAAAACAAGAGTTCTTTGAAAAGGGCATTGCAGACTATGTAGAAATTGGTGGTGGGCTACCACAAAAGACTACAGTTGGAGAGTTTGTAGAAACACTTAAAGAAGCAAGGCTTATTGTTAAATCTGATTACGACGATATTATTAAAAGGCTTGACCCAGTAGTAGCACAGACTCCTTTTAGTGAAGTGCCTAAACTACTTAAACAAAAGACTGCTTACGGTACTGGGCTCCTAGAGGACCAGTTGGGATACGCTTTTAAGTTTGTACCTGCAAGGCTTAATGCCATGTCCAAACAAGCTACTAAGTGGAATAGCCTTATAGAGGAAATTGGCTATAAGGGCAACAAGGTTATTGAAACAGCCAAGGATGTTCAAATGTTTAGGGACGCTATTAAAAGAAGTAGGCTGGACGAGCAGAGTAAGGAGTTTTATAACAAATATATAGCGGATATCTTTGAAGCAAACCTTAATATAGAGGGCAGAAGAACTGCGCTTGGGTTGGCGGATTTAGGTCCTGGGTATATAAGAAGAAGTTATAACATTAAATCTATAAACGACCTGCCAAAGGACGTTAAGAAGAACCTGATTAGTAGGCAGGAAAGAATGTTACCAAGTTTGGCAGACCTAGAAGTTTATAATGAATTTAGTCCTACAAAGCTAGAGCTACAAACTGGTGCTAGAGGTCTTGTAAACCAGATTAGTTATAAGGCTGGTCAAGACCAAGCAGTTAAACAAACCTATGACGCTTATAATTCTCTTATAGAGCAAGTCAAGATGGGTATGATGCCAGACTTTGCAGTAAGGGGTATGGGAGACATTCCTAAGACATGGGAAAAGACTGGTGTTCCAATGTTAGACGACGCAGGGATATTAGTAAATAAGGACACTTGGGATATCATAAAAGACAGTAATAAGTTCCTTTTAGGGCAGACTGATTACAATGAGATGTTCAAAGCATTTGATAAAATGAACTCATGGTGGAGAGGTTGGACTACAGCCTGGACAGCCAAACTTCCGAAGGGAGTAAACCTACCAGGGCTTGGGAATGAAATACCCTTAAACCCAGCATACTTTGTTCGTAACTGGATGAATAACAAAATGTCCATGGCGTTGTATGCAGGGATGAATCCAGCAGAAATACCTACTAGAATGTTTCAGTCTAAAAAGGTTTGGGATTATCTTTCAAAGGGTGTTGGTGGTGAAGAAAAAATAGGTAATTACACAGTCAAACAAATAGGGGACGCTTTTGCTAGGCAGGGTGGGCTTGGTGGTACAAATGTAGAAGATATTTTAAGAAGTATGGGTGAATACGAAGGTGCACTTGGAGCCGTTAAAGGGGCTTTAGGTGGTGGAGAATTAGCTCAAAAGATTGAGGTTAGTGACAAGATAGCAATATTCCTTGACCAGAAGCTTAAGAACGTTGGTGATGTTAAAGCTATGGATAAAGCTAGATTTGCTCTTTTTGACTACACTCAATTGACTGATTTTGAATTGGAGAAGGTAAAACCTTTGTTTGCCTTTTATTGCGTGCCAGACAGTGCAGAGATTTTAACTAGAGACGGCTGGAAACACTACCAAGACTTACAACTTAAAGAAGAAGTGCTTTCATACAATAGAAAGAAAAAGGTTATGGAGTGGACTCCACTTAGAGGAATAGCTTCGTTTGAACACGACCAAGAATTGTACGAATTTGCTAACAAGAGGTATTCCTTTATGTTTACAGACGAGCACAAATGGATAGCGAGAGAACAAAAAACCTTTACAAAAGGAAAGTGGTATGGTGGAAAAGAAAACTTGGTTAAAGCAAATGAGTTAACCACAGGGGACTCTATAAGGGTAATAGCTCCTTATGTAACAGACGACAATTCAATATTAACTCCAGAACAAGCAAGGCTACTTGGTTGGATAATCACAGACGGACACATAAGGACTTCTAAGTTTTCTAAGACATACCTAGGAGCAGTGATTTACCAAAGTCCTAAAAAGTTCTTAGAGGAGGTCAAGGAAATTGCAGGAGGAAATATCAGTAAGCCACATCCAGACTACGGAACCGTTTGTGTTTCTGTAACCAAAGAAAAAATAGAACCGATTAAAAAGTACCTAAGAGAGTATCTTGATAATCCCAGGAGCTTAGAGAAGGTTGTAACAAGATTGTCAAAGAAAGCGCTAGAGGCTATGTTTGAAGCCATGTACAAAGCGGACGGTACGGTTGCGCTTCACAGGAAGAGAGACTCAATGTTTTTTGCGGCACAAAAAGAGGAAGTCAAGGAATTGTTTAGAATTATCTCTACATTGCTAGGATACAGAACAAGTAGTTCTAACAGGGGTACTTACTTGTCAAAAAGGCAATATCTGAAAATTGAGCATAATCTTAGAAGAAAGCACTACAAGGGGGTTGTATGGTGTCCACAGACTGATAATGAGACTTGGGTTATGAGACAGAATGGGTTTATTACTATTACAGGAAATACTTGGAACCGTAAAAACATTGAGTCTTTGTTCACGACTATGGTAAAAGACCCTAAGAGGGTAAAAGCTTTTGATAAGATATTTAAAGGGTTTAAGCAACTGGCAGACGAGCAAGACACAGACATTAAAGAAATACTTCCTGATTATTTACGTGGGGCTTACTCTGTTATTACAGGCGGTGGTGAACAGGTAGGAGCTTTATATGGATTTGGTACTAACGTTGAGGCAGCAGGGGAGTTGTTTGGTAGGGATATGAAGGAGTCTGCACAAAACTTATTTGGACAATTAGCACCTAATATTAGAATACCTCTGGAATTAGTAGCCGACTTTAATTTCTTTAAAGGAAAGCCCATATCAGAGGATACTTCTGCTTACAGCATGAGAAATCTTCCCGAGAATGCAAAGAGCCTTATGGGTATTAATGGTACAACATTTACTACTGAT
>JAVEZL010000087.1:0-3045 GCA_034003005.1 Bacteroidales bacterium | reverse complement strand
GTGGGCCCAGCTGGGCTTGAACCAGCGACCCCCTGATTATGAGTCAGGTGCTACTAACCAACTGAGCTATGGGCCCGAAAAGGACTGCAAAAATAGTAAAAATCCTGAAACTCCTAATATTTATTGCAGTCTTTATCGTGTAAAATCATCAAACCTTGATTTCAACCTCTACTCCGCTTGGAAGCTCCAGCTTCATAAGAGCATCTACTGTTTTAGGAGTAGAGCTGTAGATATCCAGGAGGCGGCGGAAAGAGTTTAGCTCAAACTGTTCGCGGGCTTTCTTGTTTACGAATGTAGAGCGGTTCACGGTAAAAATCTTCTTATCAGTAGGAAGAGGAATCGGTCCGCTTACAATTGCGCCTGTAGCCTTCACAGTTTTTACGATCTTATCGGCAGATTTGTCTACCAGCATATGATCGTAAGATTTCAGCTTTATTCTTATTTTTTGGCTCATTTCTATTATATATTAACCAATTTATAATTCTATTATTCGTCTGTATCGTCGTCAAACTTCTTGCCGCCTGCTTTTTCGATAACCTCTTTTGCAAGAGATGCAGGAAGCTCGGTGTAATGCGAGAACTCCATAGTACTAGTTGCTCTTCCGGAAGAGAGGGTACGAAGTACAGTTACATAACCAAATTGCTCTGAAAGAGGAACTTTAGCTTTAACTATTCTTGCATTTCCTTTTGAGTCCATATTGGTGATTTGTCCCCTGCGTTTGTTTAGGTCGCCGATAACATCTCCCATATAGTCTTCTGGTGTAACAACCTCAAGTGACATTATAGGCTCCATAATGTATGGATTTGCTTTAGGACAAGATTTACGGAAAGCTTGTCTTGCACAAATCTCAAATGATAGCGAATCTGAGTCAACAGGATGGAATGAACCATCTTTCAGTACAACTTTGATAGCCGGGACTTCGTAACCTGCGAGTACACCATTTGCCATAGCTGCCTTGAATCCCTTCTCAACAGATGGTATGTATTCTCTAGGAATATTTCCTCCCTTAACCTCGTCAACAAACTGAAGTCCGGTTACCCCCTCGTCGGCAGGTCCTATTTCAAATACAATGTCTGCAAACTTACCTCTACCTCCGGTCTGCTTCTTGAATACCTCTCTGTGTGCTACTGCAGAGCGAATTGTCTCTTTGTAGTTCACCTGAGGTGCTCCCTGATTAATCTCAACATTGAATTCTCTTCTGAGACGGTCAACAATGATCTCCAGGTGAAGTTCTCCCATACCGCTAATAACGGTTTGGCCTGTATCGTGGTCAGTTTTAACTGTAAATGTAGGGTCCTCTTCTGAAAGTTTACCCAAAGCAAGTCCCAGTTTATCCAGATCCTTCTGTGTCTTAGGCTCTACAGCCAGACCGATTACCGGATCAGGGAAGGACATTGATTCAAGTACTATAGGACGGTTTTCTACGCAAACGGTATCACCGGTGCGAAGATCTTTGAAACCTACAGCTGCGCAAATATCACCCGCTTCAACAAACTCAATAGAGTTCTGTTTGTTTGAGTGCATCTGATAAAGTCTTGCAACTCGCTCTTTTTTGTCTGAGCGTGTGTTAAGCACATAAGAGCCGGCGTCCAGTTTACCTGAATAAGCTCTTATGAAAGCCAGCCTACCCACAAATGGGTCGGTTGCAATTTTAAAGACTAGTCCGCAGAATGGTTCTGTTATATTAGGTTTGCGTATCTCCTCATTTCCGGAATCAGGATTGATGCCCTTTATGGCTTCAATATCAAGCGGAGAAGGCAGATAACGCATCACAGCATCAAGCAGGAACTGTACTCCTTTGTTTTTGAAAGAGGATCCGCAAAGTGTAGGGACAACAGCCATGTTAATGGTTGCCTTCCTTAGTGCATCAATAATCTCCTCTTCAGAAATTGAGTTAGGATCATCAAAAAACTTCTCAAGAATTGCGTCGTTAAACTCAGCAACTGACTCAACCAGTTTTCCTCTCCACTCCTCAACTTCAGCAACCATGGAGGCAGGGACCTCTTTAATCTGGTAGTTAACCAGATCTTTGCTGTCTGAATTATAATAATATGCTTTGTTGGAAATAAGGTCAATAATGCCTTCAAATTTTTCTTCCGCTCCAATAGGGAGTACAATTGGAACTGCATGTGCACCCAGCTTGTCGTTCATCTCTTCGATAACGGCCAGGAAGTCTGCACCTACACGGTCCATCTTGTTTACGTAAGCGAGTTTAGGAACTTTGTACTTGTCGGCCTGACGCCATACTGTCTCTGACTGAGGCTGAACACGGCCTACTGCACAAAAAGTTGCAACAGTTCCGTCCAGAACTCTGAGAGAACGCTCCACCTCCACAGTAAAGTCTACGTGGCCGGGAGTGTCAATAAGGTTTATCTGATACTGATTTCCATTATAGTTCCAAAAAGCTGTAGTAGCAGCAGAGGTAATAGTAATTCCTCTCTCCTGCTCCTGAACCATCCAGTCCATTGTTGCGGCACCTTCGTGAACCTCTCCTAATTTATGGGTTTTACCCGTATAGTACAGGATACGCTCAGAAGTAGTAGTCTTACCGGCATCAATGTGTGCCATGATGCCGATATTTCTTGTGTATTTTAAATCTCTTGCCATTTATTCTTTTTATTCACTCTAAAAACGGAAGTGTGCGAATGCTTTGTTGGCCTCAGCCATTTTATGCATATCCTCTTTTCTTTTGTAAGCACCACCTTCGTTGTTGTAAGCGGCTAGCACCTCAGCAGCCAGCTTCTCGGCCATTGAATGAGCAGAGCGTTTGCGTGAGTAAAGAATCATATTCTTGATTGAGAGCGAAATCTTCCTTTCAGGACGCACCTCTGTTGGAACCTGGAAGTTTGCACCACCCACTCTTCGGCTTTTCACCTCAACTTGTGGAGTAATGTTCTCTAATGCTCTTTTCCAGATTTCCAGCGGAGCCTTGTCAGAATCTTTCATCTTCTCGCCAATGATATCCATAGCATCATAGAAAATGCTATAGGCAATACTCTTCTTCCCCTGGTACATTAGGTTATTCACGAATTGTGTCACCAACAC
>JAVEZL010000086.1:0-3083 GCA_034003005.1 Bacteroidales bacterium | reverse complement strand
TTAACTGCGGAGAGTGCACAGAGGCCTGCCCTACCGGAGCACTGGAGATATCCGGAAAAGAGATATCCGCAGATGATATAATGAAAGAGATCCGCAAGGAGACAATTGTCTTTGACCAGAGCGAAGGAGGTGTTACTTTTTGCGGGGGTGAACCCCTGATTCATAAAAAGATGCTAATGGAACTTCTTGACAGATGCGGTGAACTGAGGATTCACAGGGCAGTTGACACGTGCCTGTTTTCAAGTGAAGAGGTTGTAAGAGAGGTCGCCGGCAACTGCGAACTTATACTTGCCGATTTAAAACATATGGACCCTCAAAAGCACAAAGAGTTCACCGGTCAAACAAACGAACTGATTCTGGCAAATATCAGGATGCTGGCAGAGGAGGGCTACAATTTCATCGTCCGCATACCGCTGATTGAGGGGGTTAATGCCCATGAGGAGAACATAAAAGCCACCGCAGAATTCCTGGCTTCACTCCCCGGAGCAGAAGAGAGGCAAGTAGAGCTGCTGCCATACCACAATGTGGGAGTGGGAAAACACTCAAGAATGGGAAGCAGATATAATCCGCTTAATATCCCTATGGATAAACCCTCTCCTGATACAATCTCCCACTGCATATCCATATTCAAAGAGTTTGGGATTGAGGCCACGTCATAGGGTTTTTTAGATCAATTATTTAAAGAATATGGCTCAAAAAGCAGGTTATTTGAGCCATATTTTTTATATTCGTGAGCTAAAAAACCGAGTATGGCAGATGTAAGAGATCAACAGATAATTGAATTTATTCAAAAAACGGGAGAATGCTCATCAAAAAATATTTTTGACGAAGCCGGAGTTTCCATAAGTTATTCCACTCTTAAAAGAGTGCTAAAAAGGCTTATATCTGAAAATTTACTTTCAGATAAAGGAAAAGGGAAGGGAACAAAATACTTTATTTCGCCTATATACAAGGTAATTCAACCAATTGATATTGAAAATTATTTTAAAAAAGAGATTGATGAAAGAGAGATTAAAGAGAATTTCGATACTGGTCTTATAAATGAAGTTTTGTCAAATAATTGCGTGTTTACAGAAAGTGAATTATCAAAACTAAATGAATTACATGAATTGTTTTTAAAGAATATCTCTCAATTATCAGAAAACGAATTCAAAAGAGAATTTGAAAGATTAGCCATCGATTTGAGTTGGAAATCTTCTCAGATAGAGGGTAATACATATTCGCTTTTAGAAACTGAAAAACTTCTATTAGAGAGAGAGACGGCCGCCGGGAAAACAAAAGAGGAGGCTACAATGCTCTTAAATCATAAAGATGCCCTTGACTTCATCCTTGACAATTTAGATTTTTTTAATCCTTTGCTAATTTCAAAGATTGAAGATATTCACAGTATATTGGTCAAGGAGCTGGGAGTAGAGAGAAATATAAGAAAAAGGCGCATAGGAATTTCAGGAACAAATTACCGGCCGTTAGATAACGAATTTATGATTGCAGAAGCTTTACAAGACACCTGTACTCTAATAAATAAAAAGGATAATGTTTTTGAAAAAGCTTTGATGGCATTAGTTCTCATATCTTACATTCAGCCATTTATGGATGGGAATAAAAGGACCGCAAGAATCATAAGTAATGCAATTCTAATCAATAATAAATACTGTCCATTGTCATTCAGAACCGTAGATTCCATAGATTATAAAAAAGCAATGCTTCTGTTTTACGAACAAAATAATATTTCCGGTTTTAAGAAAATCTTTATTAATCAGTTTGAATTTGCGATCAATACATATTTTTAAACGGACACAATTTCTTAATCGTATGCTAAATTAAGCCACTGCAGCATTTTTAGTATATTTGCACAAAGACTTTATATAAAAAGTATTTATGTTAGAGAACGAAATAACAACAAGAGCAACGGCACTGTTTGGAATTGTAGATGGCATAAATTCACTCCTGATCGAGTGGGGACTATCTCCAGCACTTGCAGGCTGGCTTGACGAGATTATATCTATGACTCTGCTCTTCCTGCTTGCATATGGTATAGACCTTATCGCAAGATTTGTTCTGCACAGGGTAGTGGGTCATCTGGCAAAATTCACCAAAACTCAGTGGGATGATCTCTTCGTAGAGGAGAGGGTTTTTAAACACATTGCTCATGTAATACCTGCAATTGTATTCTATCTGAGCACACCTGTGGCGTTGAAATCTCTCTTCTGGATAAATTTGTTTCAAAAAGGTGCACTTATTTATATTGTTTTTGTAATCATAAGAGCAGTTCACGCCTCAACAAAGGCGATGACCAAAGTTTACACCAAGTCAGAAGATTACTCAAACAAACCCATACAAATTATATTTCAGATAGTTGCAGTGCTTGCTTACTTCGTAGGCGCAATTTCCCTTTTAAGCATATTGCTGGACACCTCATTTGCGACTCTGTTTGCAGGACTGGGTGCCTCTATGGCCATTATCATATTGGTATTCAAGGACACCATCCTGGGCTTTGTTGCCGGATGGCAACTCTCATCAAACGACATGCTCCGCCAGGGCGACTGGATTACGGTTCCCAAATACGGAGCAGACGGAAACGTTGAGGAGGTGAGCCTCTATTCAGTTAAGGTCAGAAACTTTGACAACACCATTACAACCGTTCCTCCATACGCTCTTGTAAGCGACTCATTCCAGAACTGGAGAGGAATGCAGGAATCTGGTGGCAGAAGAATCAAAAGGTCAATTATTATTGATATGACCAGCATCCGGTTCTGCACACCTGAGATGCTTGAGAGGTTCAGAAAAATACAATATCTTACAGATTATATAGACTCTACTGAGGAGGTCATCAGAAAATATAACGAAGATAACAGCACAGACAACTCAATGCTTGTAAACGGTCGCAGACAGACAAACATAGGTGTCTTCAGGGCATATATCCAGAAATATCTGGAGAACCACCCGGAGGTAAACCACGAGATGACACTTATGGTGCGCCAGCTTCAGCCCACAGAGAAGGGTATCCCTATGGAGCTGTACTTCTTTACAAAAATTAAGGACTGGATTTACTACGAAAATGTTCAGTCAGATATCTTTGACCA
>JAVEZL010000085.1:0-3110 GCA_034003005.1 Bacteroidales bacterium | reverse complement strand
TTTTCCAACCTTTACCCTTTAGTCTTTCAGGTTCAACCACTTTGCGACTTTCACCAGGTATCATCAGGTAATCATAAATAGCGAAAAAAGTATCCTCGGCAAGCTCTTTAAGATTGCCTGGAGAGACCCATTCATTTTCAGGACTCTCTTTATAATAAGTATATGGAGTCTCGAATGTAATTGCAAGTGTCCTCTCTCCAAATCTGTTCCATATCCACCCCTCGGCATATCTTGATGCTACTGCCGAGAATTGCTGGTCCTCCTCCCTGTAGAATCTTCTGTCATCCATAGTAAGGGATGATAGAAGCAGCTGATCATCAAAAAATTTTTCAGTTGTTGATTCTCCAGTATGTATCCAGTATGATGCTGAGTTTGCTATCTGAGAGTGCATGTTCATAAGTAGGTCAAGAGGACCTTCAGAAGTTACCCTTTCAAGGGCACCTTTAAGCGCTTTAACTTCAGGCATTGTTAATGAGTCAGGCCTGTCCCAGTTAATCTCAATATTTACTCCTGTGGATGTAGATCGAGAATATCCTCCATATACACCATCAGGATTTATAAAAGGGACTATGTAAATTATGCTGTTCTTCCTTAGGTCGGAAGCCTCTGTCTTGTCTGATATAATGAAATCTGTAAGTGCCTCCAGATGCCAGCTGGCTGGTTGCTCACTTGGATGTGAACGACCATGAATCCAGATTTTTTTCTTGTTAACATTATTGTATTGAGGGTCTGTTATTGTAATCATCTCAATAGGTAAGCCCTGGCTGCTTTTACCTATCTCCTCCCTAACTACAAATGATTTCTGAGACCACTCATCAAGTTTCTCTTTGTGCCTTCTCCATGTGTAGGGAATAAAGTGAGAAATATAAACTGTATCGTTTTTGAATTTTTTCACCAAATGACCTTTCCCAGGGTTCTCACCGGAGGTAAACCTTGTAAAATCTTCACCATCATAGCTGTAGAAAGGCCTTATTGCTTCAGAGTTTTTAATGTTTAGGTGAACCATCTTATCCTTTACGCCCACCATCCTGAAAAAGTACCACCTTGCACTTGGTCTTAAAGATGTGTCAACAGGATTAAGTGGATCAAACCTGGAATCTATCTGATAAGATATGTAGAGTGTTGAATCTCCATTTTTTGGGCTGAACCATACAGAATCGATTATCTTGGCTGAACCAAGACTGCCTGACTCAAATTCAGTACTGAATAGTATCTGTGAAAAAAGACTACCGCTGCACATCATGAGTGGCAGCAGTACAAATAGTTTAAGTCTTGTCATTAGTTGTAATTCCCTGGTTTATAGGTCAGTGGCTTTAACTTTTACAACTTTGCCTTTGTTTGAAAAGGCAAGTTCAGAATTGTTTTTTTTCTTTTCTTGAATGAGTCTGTGAAAAGCGAGGTTCAAACCATTGAGTATGCTCTGTCGTAGCTCTTTAGTCTCCAGTTCGCTCATAATTAATTAGTTTGTTGTAGGTGGGTTTGTTGTAAATCTTAGGTTCCATACTCTTTCCGCCCTCAGCTATAAGCTCTTGCGGAATGGTAGAGTTATTTATTATCATCCAGTATTCACATAATGGAATATATAGCGAAAATAAGTTTTTTATTCCAATATCGTACCGTCTTCTTATGGTTTTTTCTTCAATATTATGCCCTCCAGAAGCCACTCTCATCTTAACTCTCTCTACTGCAAGGTTTGGCATTGATAACCAAAAAAAGAGCAATGTTACCCTGTATCCTCTCTCTTGAGCGTATTTGATGATTTTCGCATAAATCCGGGTTGCTAACGTTGTCTCAATCGCAAAATCCGTGCCGTTGGCCATGAGGTTGTTGATACGCTCTATCATAATCTTTCCAGCCTGAATTGATACACTTTCAGGTTTGAAGGGAGATATACCTCTGGCTATTTCATCTGCATTTACAAATTCCTTGCAATCCAGCATTTCCGGAAGTATTGTATATGATGCTGTAGTTTTTCCGGCACCGTTGCACCCTGAAATTATATATAGTTTGGGCATAGGAACATATTAATTGGACAAATCAAATATAGCTATTTTTTTTGGGATGCCCCATAGGCAAAAAGGGCAAAATCACCCTTACACGGATCTCCGGGAAAAATTGTTTTAAGATAGGATGTAATCTCTAAGGCAGTAGTTATATCTGAACTTTTTCTTTGTGTAATACCCAGTTCGAGTGCCATCCTGTGAACATGAACATCAAGAGGAATTATAAGTGATTCTGGTGATGTGTTTTTCCAAACACCCAAATCAACTTTACCGTCGTCTCTAACCATCCAGCGTCTGAACATGTGAATTTTTTTGTTAGCTGCTTTAGGATTCTTCTTACGCCCAAAAATTGTTACCCTGTACTCTTCAGGTTCAAGATTTTCCAGAGAACTATTCTGGGAATAGTACTCCCTAAGATTGCTTAGGATAATGGAAATTTCACTCCATTTAATAGTTCTGTGGAGAGATGTCTGGTCATCTCTGTAGTTTCCAGCCATAACATAGTGAAAAGGTCTCCACTTCATCTCATCCATCACCCTGTTGCAATCCCTGACAATCATCTCTCTTCTGCCCCATGCCAGATGTGCGCACAATAACCCTGATATCTCAATATCTATGAGAGAAGCTTCTCCTTTTACCCAGAGATCTTTAAAATGGCTGGGGAAAATTATTGGATCGCATTTAAAGTAATCAATATGATTGTATTTATCAGCTAATTCTTGTAGGGTAGGCATATGAGTTTTTTCTTTTCATCTGCAAAGATAACATCTTATCCTTAATGAATTATTGGCATAAATTTTGTAACTAAAAGCTTAGTTGTATAACTATTAAAATAGTTGAGAATGGAGAAGCGAAAAGTAAAAGAGCTAACAAAGGCAGAGTTGCAAATTATGCAACTGCTTTGGGACAAGGAGAGTGCATACGTAAACGACCTCCTTGAGGATATACCGGAACCTAAACCGGCGTACAATACTGTATCCACTATTGTTAGGATACTTGAGAAAAAAGGGTTTGTCTCTCATGAATCCCATGGCAATACTCATAAGTACTTTCCTGTAGTTGATAAAGACTCTTATCTGAACTCGTTGATGCATGGAATTGTAAACT
>JAVEZL010000084.1:0-3140 GCA_034003005.1 Bacteroidales bacterium | reverse complement strand
AACAGAATCCACTCTTCCCAGCTCTCCTCTTCTCTGACTTGTTGGAGTAGTGTGTAGTAGTCCGTTTTATGTTTTATTATATAGTTGCTTAAGTACAAAACAGGAAGAGACTGTAGCCTCTCTTTTATCAGGTAAAGGATGTTGATTATCCTGCCGGTCCTGCCATTTCCATCATAAAACGGATGAATGCTTTCAAACTGGAAATGGATAACAGCCATTTTAATCAGCGAATCGCAGTCCTGCATATCTGGATTGTTTATATACTTTTCCAGATTTGACATTAGCCTTATAATGTCCTGATTGTTTTGAGGTGGTACATAGACCGTTTTACCGGTTGAGGAACTCTTTAACTCTGTTCCGGGTAATTTTCTGAATCCGGCACTATTCTCCTCAAGTGCCTCCTGAATCTTTAAAATAGTGTTAATTGTTAAAAGATCTGTTTCAGATATAAGTTCAAATCCCTTCCTTAGTGCATAAATGTAGTTTTGAACCTCTTTTGCCTGTAGAGGCTTGAATGCATTAAGATTTAATTCAGATTTGTAAAGGTCATCGTGGGTAGTAATAATATTTTCAATTGCTGAACTATCTTTTGCCTCCTGGAGGCCAAGCGTGTTTATAAGAATGTTCTGGTTGGGAATGGTTGAAACTACCCCTTTTAATTCCGCTAAGGCTGAATGTGCAGATGGGAGTGCTTTAAGCACTCTCTTTGTTTCCAGATCAACTTTGTATGGTAATTCTAAGACAGTCCAGGGTTTCATATGTATAGAAATTTAAGAAACGTATACAAATATAACTTCTTTTGTATAAAAAACGCAAAAATCTATACATAGTATCACCCCAATGTATACTATAAATGCACTTCAGAAGCAAATGTCCTCCTTATCCCCTTTTTGTATTTGACGGCCGGATAGCCAAACAGAACAATCAGCCCCTCGCGGCTGGTGTATTTGATTTTGTACTTTTCGCGGAACTGTTTTGCCTTTTTGCCGTTCTGGATAAGAGGGTGGACGCTTCCTATCATGCATGTTCCAAGACCGAGCGATTCTGCAGCATACATCGCTACGGTGGCGGCGATGATGGGGTCGGCAGGGTCGGTATAGGGAGAGCCGTAGAAGTACATTGCAAGCGGGGCATCGTATGTAGCCATATTTACGCCCCGTGAAGACTCTTTAATGAAGAAATTGAACATGGGCTTAACGAATCCCCGGAACATTTCGTCGTTTGCCTTGCCCCAAAGTGGGCGCATAAGACCAAGAAACCACCTTGATACAAACCACTTCATTTCATTGAGGTAGTTGCAGAAGTCAAGGCCGAATCCTCTCACCGCCTCTCTTGAGCCAAGTACGAGCACATTCACATCAGATGGCGGTAAACCCATGGGTGATGTTCTGGCTGCATTAAGAATTTTCTCAATTACATCTGCACTTACCCCCTTTTCAGAAAACTCCCTTATGCTCCTCCTTCTCTCCAGTAAGGCCGACAACTGTTCGTATCCACATGCCGCAGAAGAGTCCGGCAGGGGATATATATCGGCAGGGGAGATCTCCCTCCCCTTTATCTCAATTGCTCCTGTGGGGCATACTGCCATACAGTGTCCGCAACCTATGCAGCCAAATAGAGGATTATCTGAGATTACCAGTTTGCCCTCCCGGATCTCAATGCTGAAGTCTTTACACACTTCCACGCATTTTCCGCAAACTGTGCATTTGTTATAATCAATAAGTATTGAGGCTTTCTCTTTTGCCCTTGTTGTGGGTATGGCCATATTTTCTGAAGTCTTTTATTATATAGAAAATTACTGAGGGCAGAACAATAAATATCAGAGGGTTTGCCCTGTATGCACCCTCAATGTTAAAACGAATCAGATTAATCAGTGCTGTAGTAAGTCCGCACCCCGGACACTCATGATGAAAAAATGTCTTCCAGAGACACGGAAACATTATGTTGACAGAAAACACCATCTGCAACACAATAGATGCAATAAAATAGAGAGCAATGAAACTAATTAGTTTATTAGACCTAACGTAACCTGATAAAATTCCCATCGCTATCTTTAAAGTTGCCAACGATGATCATTATAAAGTCAATTAACCACCAGATTCCGCATCCGCCAAATGTTATAAGCATCAAGATGCCAGTTCCTGTGTGGCCGTTATAGAACCTGTGAACTCCAAACACGCCAAAGAACCAGCAAAGCAGAAAGGTTATAAGCCACTGATTGCTTACTCCCTGGCTATAGCCAGAATTAGAAGATACGTACGGTTGTCTTACTCCGCACAACGGACAAATCTCAGCTTTTGCATTGATGTTCCTGCCACACTCGTGGCAATACTTTTCACTTTCAAGTTTCATAGCCTATGTAGTTTTGAGATGGATAAAGGTAAAAATAAATATGACTTATCCCTTCGTGGTTGAGTGTCGTTTTTTTACAATTCTGTTTCTGTATAATTTGCTTTATTTATGTGCTTGATAAAAAAGATGTTATTATGAAAAAATTATTTTTTGTACTCTCTGCTGTGCTTCTATTAGGGGCATGCGGAGGAAAGAGTGGTAAATCTGGAGGAGAGGAGCTATCTGTTAACGATCTTTCAAAAGCAGAAGCTAAAAGGTATCCGTTCAGGAGCGGCGTTGTGAAATCCACCTTAGAGACTATGGGGATTGAGACCTTTGTCACAACCTATATTGATGACTGGGGTGACTGGGAGGTAATCGAGACAGTAACACCCATGGAGATGATGGGGCAGAATCTAACCTCAAGAAGCGTTGAGATTATCAAGGGAGATGACCACTGGAAGTTTGACCCGGACAAGAAAACAGGAACTCACTATTCACAAAAAAGAGCAATGAGTTCTCTGGGCGTGGATGTTGAGGAAGTTACGGAGGAGTTTCTGGGGAAGATGAACATGGAGAAACTTGGCGAGGAGAATTATCTTGGATACAATTGTAAAAAGTTCAAGATTAAAAGTGACAAAGGGACCGAGATGGTCTATTTAATGTATGGAAACCTCATGATGAAAATGGATGGTGAGGCAATGGGAATTAAAACCAGCCAGAAAGTTACATCTGTTGAAGAGGGTTCTGTTCCTCCGGAAAAATTTGATCTCCCTGAGGGGATAACAATTACTGAAGAGATATAGAAG
>JAVEZL010000083.1:0-3206 GCA_034003005.1 Bacteroidales bacterium | reverse complement strand
GGTTGAGTATTGCTCCTATCTTTCACGGTAGAGTTAGGCCTTGCTAGCGAGGTAAATCCGCCCACTCCTTTGAGAGATAACTAACTCCAAATATTTGTCGCTTCCGGGTATGCGTCTCATAAATGGCCCGGCTCAAAATGATTGCGTGGTTTGGGTTAGCTTGAGACAACTGGAACAAACCAGGGGCTTTTCAATTTGTGCCTTTGTCGCTTACATCAAACAATTTGACGGGTGTCTCCTGAGCATGGGTCGCAACCGTGCCCGTAAACATGATAGAGAGTAAAGTCGAAACTGCTCAAAAATGAGAGCCAACACCTAGGCAATGATTGGCTCATAAGCCGAAAATCCCATGGCTTGGCGAGAAAGTACCTGTGCTGTCTCGTTTTTAGGGTTTACCCAATTGGATAAGGGTTATAATACCAGTAGGCTAAGAGAAAACCAACTAACAGAAAAATGGGTGAGTATCGGTCTGTCGTTGACACCTTTTGCGACTTAAAATAATAACGGGAATTGTAGGACTTTTACTAATGGCAAGGGAAGAGTATCGCCCATTAATCAGTATTGCTTTTTAGTGGGAATGTGCGGTTGGGTGCGTTTGCCTGTACGCATAGCCAAAAACAGGTCGCCATAGCAGAGGGCAAGTTCGCAATACTCTGCCAAAAACCAAAGTAGCCATGTCTATGGCGTGGCTACTTATATGCAGGTGTAGCCCAATGGAAGTAGGCAAACGACTTAAAATCGTTACAGTGAGGGTTCGACTCCCTCCATCTGTACCATTATATTAGGAGTGATAAAATGACGAAAGCTAAATGGGAAGCTTTTTCTGAAGAGGAAATTAGAAACTTATTCAAGCAAAGCGAATCATATCGAGAAGTAAGCTTAAAAATGGGATATAGTCCTAATGGTGGGTCTGCAACACAAACAATGAAAAATTTAATTAAAAAATTTTCCATTGATATTTCTCATTTTACTCATAATGGGAACTCTAAAAACACTGGGCGATTTAAGACTCCAATAGAAGACTATCTTGATAATAAACAGCCTATTACCAGCCATAAATTAAGGCTGAGACTCTTACAAGAAGAATATTTTGAACATAAATGTCAATCTTGTGGGTTATCAGAGTGGTTGGGGAATCCTATTCCTTTGGAATTACATCATCGTGATGGGAATAAATTAAATAATAATTTGGACAATTTGAAAATGGTCTGTCCTAATTGTCACACTTTAACAGACACTTATAAAAGCAAAAATGTAAAGAAAAATTTGCAGGAGTGATGGAACTGGAATACATCTCAGTCTTAGAAACTGATTTTTGGGAGTTCAAATCTCCCCTCCTGCACCAAATAAGGAAGGTAAGCCAATGGTGGCAAGCTGTCTTGAAAACAGTCAAGGGGTGACACCCGACAGAGTTCGATTCTCTGACCTTCCTCCAATGGGAAAGTAGCAAAGATGGTCTATGCACTGGTTTGAAGCACCAGCGATACTGGGTCGGTACCAGTCTTTCCCACCATATTATTAAGTTTGTGTAAGGCGGCTGAAAGTTTGGAGTAGTAAACAAAACAATCACAATTGTCACAAACGACCTGTAGCAGAATATCTAAAACGATAGCTGAATACAACCAATATCGTGTTGTGGTGATTTCCACACCCCTATAACTTACTAATATACAGCTGATATTCTGAGAGGTGCGAGTGCAGTTTTGATTGATATTGTTTATATGTAGCTAATAAGTGAACACGCTATATGGGGAATAGTTCTGCCTTACAAAATTCTTAAACAAAATGTTTGACAAAGAGTATAAATTATGATATAATATTTATACAAAGACAAGCAAGAAATATAGCCGAGTCGAGAAGTGGTTATCTCGTAAGCGAACCAAATAATGAATAAAAAGGAAGTGAAATTTATGTCTGGAAATGATAATAAAAGTGTGCAACACGGTGGAATAGGATTCTCCGGTGCTTTATTTATAACTTTCTTAGTTCTAAAACTAACTGGAGTTATTGATTGGTCTTGGATATGGATTTTTGCTCCTCTGTGGGCTTCAGCAATATTAGTAATAGTAGCAATTATCATAGGTATAGTCTTCATGGTAAAAAAATAAAATTCAATATTGCGGGAGATAAGGCAGGGTAGCCTTACCAGTCTCATAAGCTGGCGACTATGTCAGGAGTTCAACTCTCCCTCCCGCATGGACACATGTTAAAGCCTTCACGTGGCGTGTCTGTTGTAAACTAATTTAACAATATTATAAATTGGGAATATATTTAACCTCCCGCATCCAATATTATGGAGCTATCGTCTAATGGCTTAGGACACCACACTTTCACTGTGGCAATCGTGAGTTCGACTCTCCGTAGCTTCGCCAAATAAATATGATTGAGTAGTTCAGATGGTGAGAATGCTACCCTGTCACGGTAGAGGCCGAGGGTTCGAGTCCCTTCTCAATCGCCATTAATCAATCCCAACTCTGGGTGTCAATACCAGACCGAAAGGATAGAAGCTTCCCTTACCATGGTTAATTCCGTTAAAATAGAATTGGGAACGGAGAAGTTGGGATTGGTACAATTTTTATGGTGGGTGTAGCTTAATGTAGAGCATCAGTCTGTGAAACTGAGAGGTGCCAGGTCGAACTGGTCATCCACCCCATTAAATTTTAAGGAGGATTATTATGCCAAAGTGTGATAAATGCGGTAAAGAACTAAAGCCAAATAATAAAGTTTTCACAGCTGTCGGAATGCACATATGTGAAGAATGTAATAAAAAATCTGGTGGCACTATTAGTTTAGATATGGTTATGAATGAAATAATGAAAAAGAAAAAATAATATGGACCTTTAGTTCAATAGTAGAACGCCAGCCTGTTAAGCTGAGAACGTGGGAGCGTTACCTACAGGGTCCGCCAATATGGGTGAGTATCCAAGCTGGTTGAAGGAGCTGGACTGTAAATTCAGTGCCACAGGCTAAACTCGTTAGTTCGAATCTAACCTCACCCACCATTACCTGTTTTTTTGTACTTCTTTCCTTACAGGTGTCGTTAAAGGAAAAAGTTTCGCCCATAGTTAATGGTTAAAATTCTGCTAGCAAAACCCCACAATAAAGGCGACATTGGTGCAAGCCCAGAAATGCAGTTGGCGAAGGGGAAATACAAATGGCGAGTGTAGTTCAATGGTAGAACACTTGGAATTAATTCCAAGAAGTTG
>JAVEZL010000082.1:0-3269 GCA_034003005.1 Bacteroidales bacterium | reverse complement strand
ATGGAGGTTCGTCCCACCCACGCCTGTGAATTAAGCCCTAAAGCAGCGGAAGATAAATCTCGGTCTTAAGTTTATCCGGTTCTGTTCTTGAGGGATCGCTTATATATTTTTCAAATAATGGCAAGTTTCTTAGTTGTTGACCGCTGTCTGGGAGCCATTTTGAGAAAATGGTATCGTAAACTAACCCCATATTGCTGTACGGACCCTGGTAAGAGAAGAGTGCATATTTTCCACCCGGTATCTCCTTTACGCCAATCTCACCCTGAGGTTCAACAGGTTTACGAATTACAAGGCACACATCTGACCTGAGCTTTTCATTTTCAGTTACTTTAGGGTCGTTGTGGTAAATACCGATATGCTCAATACCGGCAGAAAATAGATTCTTCTCTTTTACATAGGCCCATAATTTGGCGAATGTTCCAGGGAAATCAAGGTCTCTATATGCACCAAAAAGGCGGATATAGATTGCTTTTTTGCTTTCAAGCTCCACAATTTTAGGAGACTTCAGTTTAAATTCAGGATTAAGTTCTTCTTTTCTCATTATGAAATAGTTTTTGTCTGCCCTGTACTCCCTGGGAGAGATACCGTACAGTTGTTTAAAAGATTTGGAGAGGGATGAAGGCACTTCAAACCCGACGTTGTATGCAATCGTCTCAATTGACGATTCCGAGTAACGCAGTTGATGAGCAGCTGCCTCAAGACGCAATCGGGTTATGTAGCTACCCAGCGGCTCACGGATAAATGCTTTAAAAATGCGGTGGAAATGGTACTCGGAAAAATTTGAAATCTCAGACAGAGTTTTCAAATCAATAGCTTCGCCAAGATTGTGATTGATATACTCAATAACAATGTTCAGCCTTTTAAGGTACTCCTCCCTTGTTGTTTGTTTTGTATTCATAATGTAAATATATGGTCAAGTCCACAAGATGGCTTTTCCTGAGTTGCTAATTTATAATAAAGTTTTTTCTACATTTGCACATCTAAAATCACTGGATGTTTAATTCTACTTCGGATTTGGTGTAAATATCTGCTAAACTGTGAATTATACTCATAGTTAGCAGAGTTGAATTTTTATTATTTCAGGCACTTTTTGCCTGAGATTTCTTTCTATTTAAATTATTCAAAAACATTTTACACCATGAGTAACGAAAATAAATCAATTATAGAATTTGATTTTAACCTGATTTGTGAATATTTTTCAGCAATTGACAGGCAAGGGCCCGGAAGTAAAGAGGCCACTATCAAGGCCCTCTCATTTGTTGACAACCTCAATGATAAATCCAGAATTGCAGACCTCGGTTGCGGAACCGGAGGCCAGACATTGGTTCTGGCTCAAAATGCACCCGGAACAGTTACCGGAATTGACCTCTTCCCCAAATTCATAGACCTCTTTAATGAAAATGCAAAAAAGCACTCACTTGAGGATAGAGTGACGGGAGTAGTAGGGTCAATGGACGACCTCCCCTTCACAGAGGGAGAACTCGATTTGATTTGGTCCGAGGGGGCTATCTATAATATCGGCTTTAAAAAGGGGCTGAGCTATTGGAAGCAGTTTATAAAAACCGGAGGTTATCTGGCTGTTACCGAGGCCTGTTGGTTTACTCCACAGAGGCCGGCCGAGATAAACGATTTTTGGATGGAGGCCTATCCGGAGATTGACACTATCCCGGCAAAAATTGCGCAAATCCAGGGTGCCGGATATGTACCTGTTGCCTCGTTTATACTTCCAGAGACCTGCTGGACAGATAATTTTTATGTTCCCCAAAAGGATTCCCAGAAAGGATTTTTGGAGAGGTACCCAGACAACAACACTGCCCGGGAGCTTGTTGCTAACGAACGTCGGGAGGCAGAACTCTACTCAAAGTACAAAGAGTTTTACGGGTATGTTTTCTTTGTTGCCAAAACTTTACCACGGGGGTAAAGTATTAAATTAACCTCAGGGGCGGCATATACCTCCCTAAATGTAGTTACTAAAGACGGCACAATCCCTAATAGTGGGGATTGTGCTTTTTTATTTGTGTACGGACCTTTGCACCGTTTAAAAAACCAATGTTTAAAAACAAAACGATGCACAGGTTATTTTCTAAAATATTTTTTAAAGTGACGCTAGCTGCAGGCCTTCTCATATCGGGAGCTGCATTCGGCCAGGCAGACCTTTCACTTACCGGTGTTGTAACTTCAGAAGAGGATGGAAAACCGGTATCATTTGTAACAGTAAATATTAAGGGTACAAACCGCCACACCCTCACGGATGACAACGGAAGATTTGTAATCCCCGGAACTATAGGTGACACCATATTTGTATCATCGCTGGGCTACAATCCGGTAGTAATGGCTGCGGATAATCATAATCTTAATGTTAAGATAAGTCCGGCCACCATATTAATGAAAGAGCTTATGGTGATATCAACGGCTCTGGGTATAAAAAGAGCACCCAAAGAGCTGGGTAGCTCTACCGAGGTTATCAGACAAGAGGATTTGGCTCAGGGGTCTCCAGTTAATCCTCTTACAGGGCTCACCGGAAAGGTGGCCGGCCTCAGGGTAAATATGTACGACAGCAAAGTGGACCCTAACTTTCAGATTACAATGAGGGGCTCAAGATCCATTACCGGTAACAACGCACCACTCTATGTTGTTGATGGAGTTCCTGTTCCCGATATCAACAGACTAAATCCATCAGACATTGAAAGTATCACGGTTTTAAAAGGAGCAAACGCAGCCGCGCTATATGGTTCCGAGGGGGTAAACGGAGCTCTGATAATCGTTACCAAGAGCGGAGAGGGGAGTGACGGCCGGGTAAGTTTCAGACAATCAACATCTCTCTCTGAAGTCTATCTTCTTCCAGCAGCCCAGACTCAGTACGGACAGGGTATTGACGGGGTTTACAGTCCTACAGAATATCAATCCTGGGGAGCTGCTTTTGATGGTACTCCGGGCAACTCAGCCAGAAAAAAGGATGTAAGAAGAGAGCTCTTTACAACCGGAATGAATATTCAGAACGACCTCTCATTCTCAAAAGAGAGAGGTGATGACCGATACTATCTCTCGTTGCAAAATGTAACAATTAAAGGAATTATCCCCAAAGACAGGAGCTCAAGGAACGGATTAAGGCTTAACACACTGCAGAAATTCGGCAAATTGAATATTACTTCCGCAATCAGCTACTCACATATAAAAACAAACACAACTCCTGACGGCCCCTGGGTCTCAATGTATAAAATGCCGGCAAACTTCCCCATTGAGGAGATGGTCAACTGGAGAGATACCCA
>JAVEZL010000081.1:0-3273 GCA_034003005.1 Bacteroidales bacterium | reverse complement strand
TTAAATACATTTACTCGTGTTATGATATGCAGAAAGACACGTTGCATGTTTTGTACAAGAATATCCGGGAATATAAGGATGATCAGAGTGAGAGGAATCCTGCAATTATTCCGCATGACTTTCATTACCAGATAAACGAAACCACCCTCCTTTTCAAGGAGAAATTCAGTGATACGATCTTTATGGCGAACCGGGAATTTGAGGTTAATCCCAGGTATATTATTTATATCGCCAATGATAAACTGGCCTGGGAAGTGTGGCGTGATAATGCAATGTTTGATATATCCGGAGGTCCGCCTGCCGGATATTGGATGCAGTCTTTCAGCGAGACTGACCGGTTTTTGTTCTTGATGTTGGTATCGCACAAGGGTCCGCAGGTCCTGGTTACCAATGACAGGAATACAGGTGCAACTGAAATGAATACTTTGAAGGAGTTCAAAAGAGCGTATACCAGGGTTTATTTGAAAAATGATATTGATAATCTAATACCATTTGCACCTGTAAATGAAAATGGATACTTTATCTCGTCCGGGAATTGCATGTACAGTATAGTTGATGGAGATGAATTTTCAAGATACTACCGCAACGCTTCCGAGGCAACAAGGAATGACACAAAATACCTTCGGCAAATGGCTCCAATATTGGATACAATAGATGAATTCAGCAACCCGGTAATTATGAAAGTGAGCTTGAAATGATGCTATTACGTTGTCAGACCAATCCAAGGAGCCCGGGAATGCGGGCACATTTACTACCATGGCTGATAAATTAGAAATGATTGCCTATGAATAGAACTTTCTGGTTAATAATATCCTCACTATGTGTGTTCTCCTGTAAGAATCAGGAGATGCCGGTCTCATACCTCAGATCTGACATGAGAATTGACCGTTTAAGTGATTCGTCGTACCTGTCAGATGTGAGATCAATGGTGTTTGATCGATACTTGTATGTTACAGATTATGAGCGGAATCAGATAATAAAACTAACTCCGCAAGGAGAATTGGCAGGGTATCTTGGGGCAAAGGGCAAAGGGCCGGGAGAGTTCCTTGGAGCATCAGACATCATTGTTCAGGGTGATTCACTGTGGGTTTACAATGATGGTAATGGTAGTTTTGAGGTTTTCAGATCAGATGGTCACCTGCAGACAATCAGGCTTCCTGATAATATAGATTACAGTGGAGGTTTCAATTTTTTCCTCTTCAGGAACAGGTTGTTCATGAGCTCGGTGTCAGAAACAAATAGTCTCTGTTCGTTTGATGTTAAAACCTCCGCTATAGAACTATTTGGTCAACCGAAGGTTTTTGATACTGATATACATACCAGGATAAGGAATCACCGGCACCTGTCAGGGACTGATTCCTGCATATTTGCAGTCTCGGATAATATGCCGGTAATTGAGAAATACAGCCATTCGGGTCAACTGCTAGAGACACTCGATTATTCAAGCATCCCGATAGTCAGAGAGAGGCTCGCTGTAATCAGTGAGAATACAACCCCAAATGGTTATACTCTTCTTGTTGAGGATGTTTGTTATAATGATGGCAAACTTTATCTTCTGTTGTATGCCAATAGAGGGAACAGGATATCCTGTAGTGATATCCTGGTTATTGATGTGAGCGATAGAAATATGTCTTGCCAAAGGCTGCTCAACCTCGGAGATTCGTGGTACGAAACCATCTGTGTATCAGGTATCAGGCTTTATGCATTTAGTAATAACGGTCTGGAACGGTTCATAATTGATTAGAGGATAAGTATGAATAGTATTTCCAACCTGTTCTGCCTTTCTCATAAGTTAATCCCTTTTGTGTCCCTGCACCTCCTTGCCATGAATTGTGTGTACCCCCAGAATGGGCGATAACTATAGGGTGAGAATCCCGAACACGCCATGACAGTGGGAAGAGTTGGCTGAAGGCAGGGGTGTTCATCGTGAGATGGGGGATCTGAAGGAAACCGGAGGCAAAATTCTTTCCTTACGCACTACTACTGGTTATTTAATATTTGGAGATTATTTGAACAACTTCAGCCAATTACTTAATTCATTAACTTTGTTTTATGAGATCAATGAATACAACTATCACTTCAAGGATTACGACTCTTGTTAGGGAGATAGATCCATCAGCAGAGGTTATACTCTACGGTTCAAGAGCCAGAGGAGATTACCATCCTGAGTCTGATTGGGATATTCTTATTCTTGTTGATAGTGAAGTTGACCTTAATTATGAAAGATTATTCAGACATAAATTATACGATCTTGAACTAGAAACCGGAGAAGTATTTTCTACTACAGTTTATAACAGGGCAGACTGGAGAACCAGGTATTGGATGACGCCTCTGTTTAAGAATGTGTCAAAGGAAGGTATAAGGATATAAAAATGAAGGCTTCAAAAGAAGAGTATATAAGATATCGTATAGAGAAAGCTTGGAAAACTTTTGAAGATGCTAAATTACTGGCAAAGACTGGGAGCTGGAATTCTTCTATGAATCGTCTTTATTATGCCTGCTTTTATTCGGTACTTGCATTATTTGCCAAACACAACCTGAACACTCAAACCCATTCAGGTGTCAAAACCCAATTATCACTACATTTTGTAAAACCAGGTCTTCTTGATAAGGAATTAGGGATGATATATGGAGATTTGTTCGATCTGAGACAAAGAGGAGATTATGGTGATTTTTATGACTTTGAAGAAAAGGATATCATTTCTATTATTCCAAAAGTTGAAGAGTTTCTCAATACTATTGACGATTTAATAAGTATGGATTAACCTTTGATTATCAATGATATCCATGGTTGAGGCAGTGTTCCAATCAGTGTGTTCTTAAAAAATTAATTTGTGTACTCCATACCGGTTGGTTTTCAATGATCATCAGCCGTTTCAGGGCATCCAGATATTCATTCAAGGTTGGACATGTGATATCACCGCCGTCATACTCTTTAATATCCTTAACATTAGAGGTTTAGGCTACCATCGTTGCAGTATTCCTTGCTATTGACCTGAAAATACTTCTCACTTTGACTGGGTCACGTTTAATGCCCGATATACGGCTCATATAGCTTTCTGCGATCAGATCCTTAACATAATATAATAAAATGAGCTTAGTACATGACAAAAAATGTCAACGCATTGATTGTTAATATCTTACGCTTGATATGTTAATAAAAACACGTCTTATTATTAGGATAAAACCTTGATATACAATATGTTGGAATAGTACTACCAATACCATTTCCGACTATGAATATCAAGGCTAACAACAAAGTTACAGTTTTAT
>JAVEZL010000080.1:0-3347 GCA_034003005.1 Bacteroidales bacterium | reverse complement strand
ATGGCAAAAGCAACAGCAGTTTCGGATATAGAACGAGCCGAACATTTAAACTATGGAGATGGAGCAGGCGTTAAGCGTGTCTCTATTTATAATGATGGATCACAGGTAAATGCTGCCACCGAAGCCAAGCAGGATGAGATTATAAACTCCAATTATCCCTCAGGCACAGGCTCAAACGGAACAGTTACTTTGACAGATGCCGATACAGCTTATGCGGTTCCAGCGTCCGCCCCTACTTCAAACTACATCATTACTCTCTATAACGGAAGCGATACTGATATGTATATAGGCTATGATAATTCCAATACTAACGGAATACCTTTACAGAGCGGGGATAGTGCAAGGGCAAAGTTTGGAGCCAATCAAAGACTTTATGCTTACTGCGGGAGTGCAGGAAAAATTTTAACTTATTCAATTAAAGAAATATAATGGCATTATTAGTTCAAAAATCAGCAGGACTATTATCAGAACTTGTTGCTGGAAATGAGTTTTACGAGACCTGTTATCAATCAAATCTTTTTCCTGTCAATACTGGTGGAGCGGATGTTGGGTATTGTTCAATTTTATCATCTTCTGCAAAAAGATATATTGCGTTTACTCCAAACCTTGCAGGGGATATGCAAGGAGTGATTTTAGCTATATATGCAGTAGGATTCGGAACCAATCTTGGAAGAAATATAGTTGTTGATTTGGAGGAAAATGTCTCGGGAACTTGGACAGTCAGAGCATCAAAAACCATAGCCACATCTGACTTCGGTCCTACTAATACTAACAATAGGTTTCACGGATGCGTTGATTTTCGCTTTGATACTCCATATCCGATAACGACTGACTCCGATAAATGGAGATTTGCAATTTATAGAGACGGAACAGGAAGTGGCACATTCCAGGTTAAATATTCTACAGACGGTTCTGATGAATCCAATCTGTTTTTCATACCTTATCTATCTTCAACTGCCACGCTTACAAGTAGCGATGGACTCGTTTTGACCGATAAGATAACCGTTGATGACGACCTTTCTTTGGCTGGTATAAATATATCAAGAGGAACGCAAACAGGAAGAGATGCAAATTCAACTACATTTTGCCTATGGGCTTGTGCCGACACTCCTGGAAAGACTCCGCAAATATATGTCCCCTCTGATGCAGAGGATGATTATTCGATTACTTTTGACGGATGCTTCTTTATGTCATCTTTTTCAAAACCGTTTTTGGTTGGGGAAGATGCCGATAACCCTCTTCCTTCGAGCAGAACTTTGGATATTTATTTCCCGAATAATTCGGCAACAGACAAAAGAGGATTTATAAGTCATTCAATGTCCTCTACTTCTTACTATGGCAAGAATACCCTGGTTGAATTATGGGGAACAAAGGCGGTTCACCCTGTCGCTAATTTTACCGAAACAGCCGAAGCAGGACAGCCTGTTATAAGGGTTGAGGGAGATGTAACTAGCGAATGGACAGCAGGAAAGCATATCATACTTGGAGGCGCTCAAAGCTCTACTGAAGGAAATCAAGATTTTATCAGGGTTGATTCTCTTGTTATTGATTCTGCCGTTTATGCTGATGGAGTAACGACTATCACATTTACATCAAATCTCGTTTATAAATATACTTATCTTGAAGAAACTCCTCCGATTGCTATGTTAATGGATAGGAATATTGTTGTAAGGGGGAATGACACGACTTTTACCAATGAAAGCTATCACTCGTTTCAAGGTTCTTCTTTCAAATTGCAAGGAGTATCGTTCCAACATATATATTATTGGCATTCAAGATATTTGTACTCCGCACAATATACGGCTGATGAAAAAGAAATATATAAAACATACATAGATGACGTTGTGCTTTTTGATTCTGCAGCTATCATTTGCAATACTCATCAATTCGGCGGAACAGTTAACGGGATATATCTTGGAACTTCGGTAGTTGTTACTACAGCACAGGCATTATATCCGATAAGCATTCCATATGGGCTTGGATGGGTTGTAAATGATATATACGCAATCCGTTCACAATATGCGATAAATTTGGCTGGCGGTGGCGGACACACTATCAACAATATTGTCGCTAGAAATGTGCAATATGTCGTGAATCTATCAAGTGGAACTGCAAGCAATATAATCACTGATATAAATGCTTATCGTTCAAGAATGGTTTTATATATGCAAGGGTGTAATTTCAATGAATTTAATAATGTTACTGCCAGATGGATATATTATCAAAAAAGTAATGCAGCAACAACTATGAATGCACAGGGCGTAATATATAACAATGCCGCTTTTGTTAATATCGACAATACCATTAACAATCTTGATGTAGATGAAGCATTCTGCATAGTGCGTGCACTAAATGATATGTTTTCAACTATGTTTATTGACGGATTAACAACCAATACTGCTACTTTTAATGACGGGATAGTTTCAGAAGGAAATACGGATTATAGGGATAATTGGTCGGATGGTTCAGAGATAAAAATTTCAAACATAGACGGAAATCCAGAGGCTAACAAGTCTTGGTTCACCAGAGGGCAGATTGAGGCGACTGGTGATGATAATGAAGATACGACATCACACTCCCCGGGAAGCGGGAAAAAGGCGTGGAGATTTCTTCCTTATTTTACAGATAGACGACACTATCTATCTTTTAATATACCTGTGACTAAACCCGATGAGCCTGTCTCAATATCGATATACTGTAAAATAAATTCGTTGAATTACGCATCTGGCGAACATATACCTCCGAAATTTACAATGAGCGGATTGGGGATGAACGCCTCTGCTAATACCGCATACGCCTCTGTTGATACGACTGACTGGCAGGTGGTGGTTATTTCAGGAACACCTGCGGAAGCTGGACAAATAACAGTAACAATCCAAATCCAAACTGATGCTGTTGGGAGCGATGCTTATGTGTATTGGGATGATATTTATATTTCATATCGAAGTGCCGTTGATTTGGGAGGATTAGATAATACATATCAAGCATTGCCTATCGTTCCTCCATTAACTGTAAATATGGTTGCAGGTTCAGTATGGAGCGAGCTTCTCTCAAACAATGAAATATCAGGAAGTTTTGGAGAAAAAATAAAAAAACTGCACAATCATTTAGAACTATAATCCCCTCCCCCACCGCAATTTTAAGCCATTTTTAAGCAATAAAGCGATACCCCCGCTCAAAGTAGGGGAGTAATAATTAATTCAACAATATGAAACAATGGTACAAAAGCAAGACAATCCAACTTGCAATCCTGATGGGGATTTCTGGAGTCCTCACAGCTTTTTTAAGCGAATATCCAGAATTAAAAGCGTTCGGTTTTATCTTCGCATTTAAAGCAATAATCGACA
>JAVEZL010000079.1:0-3551 GCA_034003005.1 Bacteroidales bacterium | reverse complement strand
GGCTCAATTGCTTTACCAATTGCGATGCTGTCATTTAAGAAACCATAATAAACGAGGAGTAATGTATCTACGAGTGTTACTGAGGTACCTGGCAGATACATTTCGTCGGAAAGAACACTGTCCAGAGGAAATTTATGCAGAACTTTTTTTCCTACATCAAGCTGCCAGAAGACTCTTTTTCCCCTGTCAACCAATATACCACTTGGCATAGTTATCTCTCCCGGCCCTCTGCCAAGGACTCCGGTACTTGTAATGTATCTGAATGTATTAAGATCAAACAGATGATTTACTTTTTCCTCTTTTGGGTAGGACTCTTCAGCAATCAGGATATTATCAATGATATGCAGATCACATCTGCCAAAAATATAATCAGATTCAATATTAACTATTTTGTCAGATACATCTACTTTTCGGTCTCTTTCCTTTTGGATTATTTCGGTCTTGTTATTATTGCCACAGCTGGAAGAAAACAATATAAGGGAAGCCGCTGCTAAAGGTAAATATCTCATGACTGCTATTAAAAACCTACTGTTGTGCATTTCTATAATCACAATTATGTTTTGTAGATTCCACATTCGGAGCCTCAGTACTTAACAGGTATATTAAAATATCCCAGAGCTTCTTCTCTTCCCTCAAAATATGCAATTATCCTGTTATTATCCTCATCTACACAAAAATAAGAAAACTTATCTTCGGTTTCTATCGTCAATAAATAGTCTCCTTGTGTATTAAATATTAAGATTTTAGAGGGAATATTCCCTTTCAGCCTGGTCCCATCATTAACAACAGCTAAATCATTGATGTAAGATGCGAATATCTTCCCGTCTGCTATTTCAATTCCAAAATAAAACGATTTGTTATTCCCGTCGTTTTTCACTCCTTCTGGTCCATATACGTTATACAAAAGGTTCCCCTCCAAATCACAAATTGTCAATAGGTCATATTTAAAATAGCTATTAACGTAAATATTATTGGCGATTGAAAGCGCAAATTGAGAACTTGACTTATCATCTTCAAGCTGGGGGTTTGCATAGCCAAATTCTTGAATCACATTATTTCTAATATTTAGTTTTGACATAATCGTTGTGTAAGAGTTGCTATTGATAAATTGCACCGCTTTCCCAATGAATATACTGTCATTCAGGATTTCGAATCTATCAATAAATAGGTCATCGCTTAGCTTCAGACTTTCTGTCGGCATAAAATCTTCATTCTCAAGTATGCTGTCAAGGGGAAATTTCCATATGACTTTTTGTCCAAAATCAGGTACCCATAAAACTCGATTCTGCCTGTCTACTCCAATATTGCCGGGCTCAGTTATTTCTCCCGGGCCTCTTCCCAGCAAACCTGAACTGGCAACGTGCCTAAAGGTGTTCTTTTCAAATAGATGAATACACCTGGGGGTTTTAGATGCGACCTCAAGAAGAACCAGGTACTCATCAATAATATATAATAACGATTTACCGAATAATGCTCCATTTTTAATATCCACAATATCATTTTGTACGTTAACAATTTTGTTTCTCTTCTTCTGGAGCTTTTCAGTATTCGATCTAACCCCGGAACAACCTGTAAAACATATTACAAAAAACATATAAATTACCAAAAACTTCTTCATGTGTATTATGGTTAAATAATTGGAAAGTATGGGCACGGGAGTTGTGCCCATACAAAAAGAATCTTAAATAATTACTGCTGCCTTTCCTTATAATCTCCATAATCAAGATAATGAGGATGCCATCCATTGCACCTGCAACCCGCTCCGTTGTCAAGACATCCATTCGGGCAATCAGGATTCACCTGCGCATTTGCCTGGGACATTATTTTTATGGCCTTCAAATTAGCGTCATCTGTGCGGACTTGTGCAACATTTACGGTAAGAATTGCAAACATCACAAAAACACAGGCGACAGTTGCAAGAAAAAGTCTTTTTTTCATGATGATAGGGTTTTTTAATAAAACATATTTATGAATTCACTATGGCCGAGGCCGTTATTCAAGCTGATCCAGCTTGAATATTTTTCTGTTTTATTATCTTTGTCGTCACCTCCTTTCATTTTTTGTGAAAGGCCGGGGCAGAAAGTACTTGGCAATACAGGCAAAGCTTTCTGCCCTTTTCTTTCTGATTTATACTTTTATCCCTAAAAAAAATATTTCGTAAAACGGCAAACTTGACCTATGTAAAATTAAATAAGATGTTTAAGTTTTTATCGGGAATTATCGGGAATTATCAGTAGGAAATTTAATCATTCCACATTCCGAATCCCGACTATTCAACCGGAATATCGAAATATCCCAGCGGTTCTTCCCTGTCATTGAAATAGGCGATTATCCTGTTATGCTTTTCATCAATACAAAAGCTGCATATTTCAGCCCCGGTATCAATAGTTTTCTTATACGAGCCATCCAGACCAAATACTATTATACTTCTGGGATATGCGCCTCTTTGTATGTTGCCTTGAACAATGATACGACTGCTGCCGAGATAGGAAGCAAAGATTCTATTGTTATGTATTACTGCATCAAAAAAATAACTATTATCATCCTTTTCAGGATCATCCCATCCTGGTCCGTAAACATTGCATTTCAAGTTACCGTCTAAATCACAGATGGTCATTAAATCTTTAAACGGATAACTGTTGACATATATTTCATCTTTTACAGACATGTCGAAATATGAATTTGTATATCTGCCCTTTACGCCAGGATTTTCATATCCGAATCGCGTGATTTCACCGGTATTAATATTAAACTTTGTCATTGCCATTGTTACAAAAGGTGATCCTGAAAAAGGCTCTATTGCTTTACCAAGAGCGATGCTGTCATTTAAGAAACCATACCACACAAGAAGTAATGTATCTACGAGTTTTACTGAGGCACCTGGCAGATACATTTCGTCGGACAGAACACTGTCCAGAGAAAATTTATGCAGGACTTTTTTTCCTACATCAAGCTGCAAGAAGACTCTTTTTTCTCTGTCAACCAATATACCACTTGGCATAGTTATCTCTCCCGGCCCTCTGCCCAGGACTCCGGTACTTGTAATGTATCTGAATGTATTAAGATCAAACAGGTGATCTACTTTTTCTCCTTTAGGATAGAACTCTTCTGTAAGCAGGATATCGTCAATAATATATAAAAAAACCTTCCCGATAACATAATCCGTTTTAATGCTCATTATCTTATCAGATACGTCTACGATACAACCTCTTTCGCTTTGTACTATTTCTAATCTTTTCTCATTCCTTTTCCCACAACCTGCAATTATCAAAAGCATAATTGTGAACAGTATTTGTAAATATCTCATCTGGTAATAGTGATTTAACTTTCCATCATTTACATTTCCCACTAAACAACGTATGTACTTATAAAGTGTGGCTGTTTTTCACAACCACACTCTTTTAACACGGAATCTCCAGGTTATATTGATTCAATTAATCCAATGTAGAACCTTTAGGGGGATTCCAGCAAGTACTTGACATGCCGTTGCAGTAGCACCATGGTCCTCCTTCAACACATCCCGTCGGGCAATTTGGATTTACTTGTGCATT
>JAVEZL010000078.1:0-3584 GCA_034003005.1 Bacteroidales bacterium | reverse complement strand
AAGGATGCGTCTGCTACCTCAATTTACGGAGCAAGAGCTGCTAACGGAGTAATATTAATTACTACAAAGCGTGGTAAGAGCGGTCTATTGGTAAACTTCTCAGCAAAAGCAGGTTTTGAAGTACTGCCAAATATTCCTGATAGTTACCGTACATTAGATAAGGATAAATATTTGGAACTTTCTGAAGAGGCTTTGCTTAATGGTCATAATTATGCTTCGTCTTTGGGAAAAGTCTCATATTTTGATTATTACAACAATGGATATGGTCTAAATCTTCCATATAATCAAGCTGGTGCAAGAGAATTTCTCTCATGGTATACCGGTCTTGACACCTCTGAAGAGGGTATGGCAAATACAAACTGGCTAAAAGAGGTTACCAGAAAGGGTTATATTCAGAATTACTCATTTGATTTGAGTGGTGGTGGTGCAGACGAAAAATCGGCCAGGTACTTTTTTGCATTTGATTATATGGATAACAAAGCAATAATCAGGGGTAAAGATTATTCACGTATCTCAATGAGATTCAATTTTGATCAACAGCCTTCTAAGTTTGTGAAGTTTGGTCTTAATTCAAATTTCAGTTATTCAAAAATTAATATGGGTACCGGCGGTGGATTCTTCTCAGATCCTATTACGCAGGCAATGATGCAGTCTCCCATTTCTCCAGTATATGATGAATATGGAAATTGGAATTTCAACACTAACAACGGCTATAATCCTGTAGCACAAAGAAGTGAGCTTGGAGATAAAAATACAGCTAAACAATACAGAGCAATTGTATCTCCTTTTGTTCAGATTAACATTACAGATAATCTCTATTTTGTTTCAAGAGCCGGAGCAGATGCATACCTTCTTGATGAGTTTGGTTATTGGTCTTTCCTGCAACCTCAGGGACTCTCAATGAAAGGGTTTGGAGAGAATGCCTTTTCAAGCAAAATATTATTGACAGTTAGTAACACTCTTAACTATATAAAACAAATAGGTGATAATAATATCAATATTTTAATAGGACAAGAGGGTCAGAGAACAGACTATAAGACAACATACCTGGCCGGTTCAAATTATCCTGTAGATTATTTGCCGGAGGTTATCAATGCTTCAACTCCAGGCTCTGCTTCAACAGATAATGAAAGTCTTGTTTTAAACTCATACTTCTCAAGGGCAGAATATAGTTATGCAAATAAATATTATCTCTCTGGTAGCTTCAGGTATGATGCGTCCTCCAGATTTGGTCAAAACAACAGATGGGCACCATTCTGGTCTGTTGGAGGCAAATACAGATTGTCGAATGAGTCTTTTATGAAGAGTCTTGATAATTGGCTTTCAGATGCTACTATAAGAGCAAGTTACGGAACATCAGGTAATCAGCAAGTGGGTACCGGTTGGTATGCTTCAAAAGACCTTTACTCGTTTGGTGAGAATTACAATAGCCTTCCCGGAAGTGGAAGACTCCAGATAGGTAATCCGGACCTTAAGTGGGAGCAGACAGCCAAGCTTAATGTTGGAATTGATTTGAGTCTTTTCAACAGAATAAATATTACTGCCGATTACTACAACCACCTTACAAAAGATATGGTTTTTTCAGTTCCTATTTCAAGAACAACAGGAATGGTTGAGATATTCCAGAATGTAGGTGAGTTGGAAAACAAAGGATTTGAGGTCTCTTTGTCTGCAGATATTTTGAAAAATGAAAATGTCACTTGGAATGTAACGGTTAATGGAGCTAAAAACATTAATACAGTTAAGAAACTAAGTACAGATCTTCCAATTACAACAGCTCAAACTATCATTGAACCAGGCAGAGATTTGTTTACATTTAAGATGAAAGAGTGGGCAGGGGTTGATCCGGAAAAAGGTATCGGACTATGGTATCTGAATGAAACCGGTGATGAGACTACCAGTAACTATAATGCAGCAGCCAAGAGATATCTGGGCAAAGCTTCACCTGATTTTCAAGGTGGATTATTGAGTTCGTTCAGCTGGAAGGGTTTTGATTTTGGTTTCCAGTTAAACTATTCAATAGGTGGTAAAATTTATGGTAATAATCTCAGATATGATGAGCAAATAGGAAATTCATTCGGAGACAATTTTACAAATTACATCTATGATAACAGATGGAAACAACCGGGTGACATCGCAGAGGTTCCAATGGTATCATTTATGTCCGGAAGAAGTGAGCATTCACACTCAAGCAGGTTCTTAATGGATGCATCGTACTTAAAAATTAGGTCAATTACTCTGGGCTATTCACTACCAAAAAGCATTGTAACCAAAATTGGAATGCAATCGCTTAGAGTTCAATTAAGTGCTGATAATATTTACACCTTCAGCAGTAGTAATTACAGAGGATTTGACCCTTCAGGCATAGGAGCGAATGGCTTACAGTGGTGGAATTATCCACTGCCAAGAAACTTTATGCTTGGAGTAAAAATTGGTTTTTAATTGATTAACATTAGTAATTTATGAAAAAAAGTCTAACATATATATTGTTATTTACGCTGGCTCTGTGGAATACAGGGTGCAGCCTTGAGACAAGTCCCTCTTCCGCTATACCAACAGAGAAAGCATTTGGTTCTCCTCAGGATGTATTAAATGGTATGCATGGTGCATACAAATCATTGGGAGTATCTCAGTTCTGGGGAAGAAATGTTGTAGCAATAGGAGATATGTCTTCAGACATATCACTGGCAAGTACTTCATCAGGCCATTTTGTAGCAATAAACGGATGGAGTATTAATGATGACAATGCAGAACTTAGAGATACCTGGACAATCGGTTATCAGGTAATTGACAGATGTACAAGAGCTATCAACGGAGCAAAAGAGCTTATCGCTCATCCGGCTGATTATAAACTATCGGAAACTGATATAACAAATTTACATAACTATAGTGCTCAGCTATATTCAATAAGATCGCTGTCACATTTTACCCTGGCAAACATTTTCTCGTTGCCATTCAGAAGCGGTACTGAAAATTCTCAACTCGGAATTGTCCTTGTGGACGAAAAGCCGATTGAGGCATTTGAGCAGATATCAAGGGCAACAGTTAAGCAAACTTATGATCAGATTTTGAAGGATATTGCAAGCGCAAAAGAACATTTTGCACTACTCTCATCAGCTTATAAGATATCTGTTTCACAATATTTTATGAATGAGGCAGCACTCTATGCTTTAGAAGCCAGGGTTAAATTGTTCATGCAGGATTATCAGGGAGCTGCAACTGCGGCAGAGAGAGCAATTGAGTTAAGAGCTTCAGCTGATATCTCTGATGAGGACTATGTTAACATGTGGTCTTCTGTAGCAGTCAGTGATGAAGATATTTTTACAATTGTAAAATCAAGTGCAGATAATCTTTCTGCAAACTCCTTGAATACACTGTATAATAGTTATGGTGGCTCAATAACTCAATTTGTAAAGGGGAAGTTTGGTGCAAATGATGCCAGATTAAACCTGATAAGTGGAAATCATCCTAAGAAATTTGATGGTATCCCTTCTGCACAGGCTGTAAGCAACATCCCGGTATTTAGAAAATCTGAGATGTATCTTATTGCTGCAGAAGCATACGCAAATCTTTCAGAGATTAAC
>JAVEZL010000077.1:0-3644 GCA_034003005.1 Bacteroidales bacterium | reverse complement strand
TGGCGCCCCCGCCAAAAACTCCGGAAAAGACGAAATTAAGGACCAAAAACAAAAGCAAAGGCTGTAAGACTGCCCAGACATATCCCAAAAATGACCCTTGGTAACGGAGTTTAAAATCCGTCTTTGCAAGCATCCAGATCAATTCTTTATAATTTTCGTGTTGTTTCATAACTAAACATGGAGCATGAAACATAGAACATGAAACAAGCTAATCTCGCTTAATTCCTTGTATTGTTGTCCAGAGCATCGCCCCAATTTCATCTGCCAAATTTAATAACTTATTATATTCCTCCTTTTCAAGGTAACCTTCCCTGTAAGAAAAGAATAATAAATATTTTGATTCCTTGAGAGAACCGAAAGACATTAAAAGAAAATTCCTATACTGTTTTTCTCCTAATCTCGCATAGCCTTCAATGTAATTAAGGATAACAGAAAGTGCCGATCTTCGCAATTGTGATACTATCCCAAATAATTCATCTTTGGGAAATTTCTTTGTGTTCTTATATACATTAAATGCATACTTATCCATCTTAGATTTTAATTTTGAGTGGAAATTTCTATTTTTCTCTTGTTTCATTAATTTAATTTTTAACTGTTAAATTACTATATGCTACATGTTCCATGCTACATGTTTTATATTTAATGTTATATGCTCAATGCTCCATGTTCCATGTTCCATGTCTTTTTCCAACATAAAACTGCTTGCTTTTTGCCAAGCAATCATATCCTCAAATTTATTCATGATTTTTATTTCGGGTATTGATTAACTTTTAATTTTTGTATTATATTACATCTAACTTTAAATTTTTGACTTTAAGCTTTCGGCTTTAATCTTTCAGCTATAATCTAATTCGGCACATAATAAGCCACTCCTTCATACCTCCATTCTTGTTCCGGATAAGTAGCAATAATTCTGTCTTTCTCAGAAGATGAAATCGTAAAGAAATGGGACCTGTTGTTTTGAGAGTAAAAACGATAGACGGGAGAATTTCCGCTGGAAGTTATAGGCACATACCAGGCAACTCCTTCATATCTCCATTCTGTTTCCGGATAGGTGGCGATTATTCTGTTTTTTTCGGTGGCCGAAATTGTGAAGAAATGTGATCTATTGTTTGGAGAATAGAAGCGGTAGACAGGCTGATTTCCGCTGGAGGTTGTAGGCACATACCAAGAAATTCCCTCATATCTCCATTCCTTTTCCGGATAGGTAGCAATAATTCTGTCTTTCTCGGAAGATGAAATCGTAAAGAAATGGGACCTGTTGTTTTGGGAATAAAAGCGGTAAATAGGTGATCCAAGTTCAACAGCAGCAAAATAACTGGCATGAGTTACACTAAAGGAACACAATCCATCCTGAACGACACATTCGTCTTCTTCGCTCCATTGCTCATCTCCATCCTCGAGAGATGATATTTGCAAAACACTTCCATTATATTCTGTTCCGACATTTAAAGATATGCTTACCGGTTCAGAAAACTCCAAACCGATTCCCGGGATACCGAATCTGATTGTCTTTATTACATCCCCATCCGGCTCATCATCAACGGGAATTTCTTCTATGTTGACTTCTTGGTTAACCATTTGATAGAAAGCAAAACTGCCTCCTTCTTTTTTGGTAACTATCGTTCCGGGGCTAAAAGTTACAGAGGCTGTTTCAGAGTTTAAATTCCAAAGGCTTTCAACTTCGACTGAAGATGACTCCGCTGTATTGACAATGGTTAAGTTTTCTCCACTAAACAAAGAATTCAGGTCATTGATGGATAAAGATTCGGTGTTTCCTAACTGATCACCCAAATAAAAATATTGGACTTCCCAAACTCCTTCTTTTGCATTGGCAGGAATAGTCGCAGTCGCCTCATATGTACCATTGAGACTATCTCCTGAGGTTCTGACAAAACCACTAAAATCGATAGTTTGCGTTCCGATAAGAGGCTTTATCCTGAGCTGCGTCTGTGCGCCTATATTTCCTCCACAATCCCCAGCTATACAAATTCCTGACAGATCATCTGTCAGCGTAACTTCGAGAGTCAATGTCTCGCTGGATGATTCAGTATTTATTTCAAGAGGATTGATTGAAAATTCCGTCACCTGAGGCGCCGAAATATCTCCTACGGAGGCAAGATTATCGATTTCGGCCGATCCTGTTCCAAACTGAGATTCCAATTCTTCCTTGGAAATAAATTCCGCATTCCCTAGCTTATCCCTTAAAAAGAAATTTTCCACTTCCCAAGTGCCTGTTGCTGAATATCTCGGAACCGTTGCAGTCGCTTCGTATGTTCCATCAAGATCATCTCCCGAGGTTCTAGTAAAATCAGTAAAACTTATTGTCTGCGTTCCTATAGCAGATTTGATGCTAAGCTGGGTATTACTGCTCATATCATAGCTTCCGCAGTCTCCATTTATGCAAACTCCCGACAAATCATCTGTTAAAGTGACTTCAAGCGTAATCGAATCATCGGAAGATTCGGTATTTATCTCCGAAGGAGAGATTAAAAATGCCGTTATTTGAGGAGCGGAACTGTCATAAACAGTTGCCGTGTTATTGATTACAGCTGAACCGTCACCGAACTGAGACTCAATATCATCCTTATTTAAATACTCGAAGTTTCCAATTTTATCCATCAATAAAAAATTACTAACCTCCCAAATTCCATTTTTTATCCCTTTCGGAGCTGTTGCTACTACCTCATACGTACCATCAAGGGCATCTCCCGAGATTCTTTCAAAATCAGTAAAATCGATAGTTTGAGTTCCTCCGGTTGAAGAAACAAGTGTTAATTGAGTATAACTGCCTATATAATCTCCACAGTCACCTCTTATGCAAACTCCCGTCAGATCATCTGTTACGGAAATTGTGAGCGTTAATGTGTCATCAGATGATTCGGTATTTATTTCGGATTTATCGAATGAAAATGCTGTCACTTGGGGAGCCGTTGCGTCTTCAACAGCAGATGCATTGTTGCTCATAAAAAATGCGAAGACCATCATTAATAAAAACCTTATTGTTTTTTTCATTTTTGTTTTTATTTTTTAATTATTAAAAGCTGTCTTAATTATAGCATTTTATTTAATTCAGCGATAACTCCCCACCTGTAAGGGCGGGGGTATTTATTATTTCCAATAACCTAATATACACAAACTTAAGATTTTAACTTTACGCCTTCACCTTTACGTTTTATGCTCTATGCTCTATGTTTTATGCTTTAAGCTTTAAGCTTTTTGCTATTCCGGCACATAGTAAGCGATTCCCTCGTATCTCCATTCTTCTTCCGGGTAAGTCGCTATGATATTATTCTTTTCGCTGGCTGATATCGTAAAGAAATGGGATCTGTTGTTTTGGGAATAGAATCGGTATACGGGAGAGTTTCCGCTGGAAGTTGTGGGGACATAATAAGCCACTCCTTCATACCTCCATTCCGTTTCCGGGTAAGTCGCAATTATTTTGTCTTTTTCGCTGGCTGATATCGTAAAGAAATGGGATCTGTTGTTTTGGGAATAGAATCTATAAACGGGAGAATTTCCGCTGGAAGTAGCTGGCACGTAATATGCTATACCTTCATATCTCCATTCAGTTTCGGGATAAGTAGATATTATCCTGTTTTTTTCGGTAGCTGAAATGGTAAAGAAATGGGATCTGTTGTTTT
>JAVEZL010000076.1:0-4186 GCA_034003005.1 Bacteroidales bacterium | reverse complement strand
AGGCGTGAGGCATTAGGCGTGAGCCTCTATCATAGATAGTGCCAGGATGAAAGTAGAATATCCAGAGGCAAGGGTATAATGTAAATAAAGATAGAAAGCGTGTCAACGAATCCCGCGAACGCGGGAAGCCTCTATTAGATATAATCAACCTTAACGGAGACTTGCAATCATCTGTTTAATACCTTCTGATGGTGCTGTGGCCTGAATCCCAAATCTTTTCTCAAATTTACTGCTGTCAAGGATATAATCCTGTTCAAACTGATATAACATCTCCGGGAATTCTCTCATTATTGGAATAAAAAGTCCCAGGGCATTAATCATAAAAACCGGTACTTTCTGAACCTTTGTTTCGGAATTCAGTTCCTTAGCGATCAGCTCAATCCATTCATTTGTGGTGAGCCTCTCACTGGTTGTTGGAACATGCCATTCCTGATTAAATGCATCAGGTGTATTTCCAAGGATGGCAGTAGCCCGGGCTGCATCGGGCGTGTAGGTATATGTATGAATTTTATCCGGATTTCCGAATACCCTGGCTTTTTTCCCCTTCATCATATCCTGAGCCATCATATTCAGCATGCTGTTCCTGTTTTCAGGGCCATAGAAGTCTGCTCCTCTGGCAATAAGAGCGGAAAGGTTCTTCTTCTCAACTTCATTGATTATCATGTCGCGGACGATCTTCCTTACTTTTCCTTTTTCGGCTGGAGGCATAACTTCTGATTCTTCAGTCATGAATGGAACTGAGTTTTTAGAATACAGATAGATGTTGTCAAAAAAGACCAGTCTTGCATTATGCCTTATACATGAATAGATCACTTCCTGCATGAAAGGAGGCCATGTTTCCCTCCAGACTTTCAGATTGTAGTCAAAACCTATAGTAACGTAAACCACCTCGCTTCCGGCAATTGCCTTGTCAATCAGGTTAAAGTCATGTAAATCTGCCGTGAAGAGTTCGTCAGTGTTATTTACTTTCCGTGGATTTCTGCTTACAAGACGGATCTGATTTGTATAATTCATTAACTCCCTGGCCAGAGGAATCCCGATACCGCCACCTGAGCCTAATATTGTCTGCATCATTCTGATATTTAATATACAGGTTAAATATAAACATCGGCCTTAAGATTTTGTTCAGAAAATATGCCAATCCTTATATGAGCCAGGATGAAAGAAGAATATCCAAAGGCCAGGGTATTGGATATTTACCTTTCATCCAGGCATAATCTCCAATAGAGGCTCACGCCTACTATCTTTTTGTACCTTATAACCTTGCCTTGAGATATTTTACTATCATCCAGGCACAATCTCTCATAGAGGCTCACGCCTCACGGCTAAAGGCTCACCTTCTTTAGAGCCTCATGCCTTTTTCTGAACTCTGGGATCTTTATGGTTGTGGATTTAACCTGGAAAATTTTCAAATTTTCAAATTCCACAGATTTACACCTCTTCCGTTCTATTCCCAAGTATTTCAGCTTATTAAAAGAAGATTAGATATCCATTTCTTTTGGAGTAATAACAATTAAAACAGGATTCTGGTGTTCATTTTTCGGAGATAAAATATCCTTAAGCTGTTCTTTCCTGGTTAAGTCAGATCTCATGAATTTCTCTTCCTTAAGATGGTTATGTAGAGAGACAGAACTCATCCATGAATAAAACTTTCCATCGCTGCAAATATTCAGATATAAATCCGGACCTCCGGTAATATCATCAGTCAGACCATTATGCAAGTCAATCTTAAAACTCTCGTTGGTTACCTTATCAAGTAGTACTGAATAACTGCCTTCTGTGGAAATCTCAAACGAATAAACAAAATACCGGGAAACCTCAAAAATTCTTTGGACTGAGTAAACAGAATCATAACTGTTTTTTAAAGGTGAATTTCCTCTCATCCAACGCTTGATAGTTTTGCCTTGGGTGTCAAGGATTAACCTTGGCTTATATTCAAGTGATTGATTATCGAAATAAAATACAGTGTCACTGAACTCTTCTTTGAAACAAAGACAATTATCTGTTTTATAATGGACTATTTCTTCTACATTCCCATATGAGATCTTATCATGTTTAATAAATCTGTAAAAATTAGGTTTAAGCGTAAGAGTATCCCCATTGGGGTTTATAATGATGCTGAGAGACCTTTCGGATCCCCTTGATGGAATCAAGGAGATCAGAATATTGTATGAATCTGGAACAAAGGAGATTTTTGATGGAAAAGGTTCTTTTAAATTAATCGTTCTCAGATAATTAAACTCAGCTCCGGTATTACTGAATACAAGTATTTTTTTATTGGAAAGTATAGCAAGTATACTATCATCTGAGCTTACATCAAAATCGTAAATAATATCTTCAGGTTCTTTGAAATTTTTATTGCCCCTGGATGCATTGCAGATAAAGTGACCCTCTTTATCATAACAAAACACCTCATTTAATGTACCGACATATAACCTGCCCTCAGTTGTAACAATCTTATCAATAACATCGATTTTTGAACTACTGCCTTTCTCAAGTGGTATATATTCAATTCCCATTGAGATACCGGAAATGTTTGTTATTTCCCGGATAGGGATAGTGGAAATGTCAATAACCTTTATGCTATCAGCATCCGGGAATTGAGTGACAATTTCAGACAGATCATGGTTTTGGTTGTTGCACGAACCAATTAACATTAAAATTAACATTAATATAAATAGTCTCATAATTCAGAAATTATTACCTTAACAATCAGTTTACTTTTTAGGTATCACAACTACCAGAACCGGATTGTCAGTTTCTTCAAGCGAACCGGCAAGCTTTATAAGTTCCTCTTTCCTTGCCGGATTTTTAACTTTTACAGTAGCAAACTCTTCTTTAGAAACATGCCTTATAAGTGAGGATGCTTCTACAAAAGAATAAAACTTACCGCTGGTAACTCCTGCAGGATCAAAAAACGGGCCTCCGGCTATATCTTCTGAAATATGATCATCCAGTGAAATACCGAATTTATGACTACTTACTTTATCATAAAGTATTATATGACGTGATTTATCAAAATAATAATAGTATACTAAGTATCTCGGAACCTCCATAATATTAGCAATATAGTAATATTCATCACCATTGGTCTTTGCAAATTCAGGATCACTTTTTGCCCTGGCCGGGTACATTTTCCCGTATGAATTAAGAATCAGATGAGGTAAGAAAAGACCGGATTCCTTATCGGCATAAAATACTGTATCACTGAATACTTCTTTGAAACAGATTTTATTGTCATGTACATATTGGACTGTTTCATTTGCAGAAACAACAACCATCCCTCCCTTTGCAATTTTGCGTTCATATTGATAGCAATTAGGTTTATAATATACTGTATCCCCATCCATATTGATCATTATGCTGAGCGACGGTTCAGATCCCTTAAAGGGTGGTATGGAAAGCATAACTTTGTTTGAACCAGGTATTATATCAATTTTCTGGGGAGCTGGTCGATTAAGTTTAACAGATTTCATAAGAATGAATTCAGAACCGGTATTTTCATACTCCAGTATCTCAGCCCCATCCAGTATAATCAGGGTATTCTTTACTGAATCAATACTAAAATCGCTGATAAAGGTATATTCGCCAGGCCCCCTGCCTTGTTTGCTTAGTTTATACAAGAAATTGCCGTCCTTATCGAAACACAATATTTCCTCAACATTATTCTGTACATAAATTCTATTTTCACTTATTATAACTTTCCTGATAAACTTTATCATGGAAGTCGAAGAAGTCTGAAGAGAAATATATTCAATATCTGTTGCTATTTCAGAAAGCGAAGTAATTTCTGATTCAGGTTCAGAAAGGAGGTCAATTACTTCAATTGTTTTCCTGTCATTTACAGGTCCACCTCCACGGTTACAGGCAATAATCCCGATAAACAAGGCAAAGAGAGCAATTTTGATTTTCATTAGCTGGTATGTTTTATTTCAAACAGACGTTTAGACCCATGGGAGAGAAAAGTCAGTTTTCAGGATTATTGAGTAGCAATTCGTTTTATCAAAATTATGAAACACTTCAGTTAAAGTCAAGAGAATCCGACAAAAAAAAAAAAAAAAAAACAGCATAATTACTGAATTACATTATTTTACAAAATCACAAACTCTTAACCATGCCGGGAAGTGACTATTAAACAATACAAAAGCGGGAGAAAAAGGCGTGAGGCTAGATGCGTGAGCCTCTA
>JAVEZL010000075.1:0-4234 GCA_034003005.1 Bacteroidales bacterium | reverse complement strand
GGCGGAAAAGTATAGGAGATGGTCACCATATAACTATGCAGTTGATAACCCAATAAGGTTCATTGACCCAGATGAGATGGGACCTGGGGGACCATCATATATGCAAACATTCACACCTGAGCAGAATGCGTCAACAGGTGTTAAAATAAAAGAGTTTGCTAGTTCTTCAGAAGCCCAAGCTTCTGCTGGTATAATAGGAAGTATAGTGGCTGTAGCTACTCTTAATCCACTTGGAATAATACTGGGAACAGGGGGATTTGGATTATCTTCAGCAAAGCTAATTGTTAACACAGTTCCTGGAGTAACTAATCCTGATAAGGTCGAAACAATAAACAAAATGGCAACTACAATCCCTGGAGCAGCTGCTCAAGGTATTGCTGAACAAACGGGAGGCAATGGTGATAAAGCAGGTAAGGTTGGCGATGCAGTAACAAATATTGGAGTTGGCGCCACAGGATTGCTCCAGCTTAGTAAAGATCCAGAATCTATTGTAAAAAGCGTAGATGCTGTAATTTCAGTAATAGAAGGGATAAGATCTGCAGCGGACATTGCTAAAGAGCCTGATAAAACACTAGAACCAGAATAGAATAGAGACAAGCTATACAAAGATAAAAGTATGATGATAGAAAACTAGAAAATACTGATAGAAATGATATATAATGCTGAGTATAAGCCGTATATAATCAGAAGTCTTAACGGGTTTAGACCCATTATCTTTATAGGATTTTTCGCAATGATTCTTGTTGGTTTACTAAATGGTGAGGCAGGAATTAAAATATCAATACTAATTGGGGCAGCATTTCTGTTGGTGGTTTTTGTTTTTTCACTAATTGAGAATAGAACTTACTTGAAATCAATAGAGATAGTTGAGGAAACAAAAAATATCACATTGATCATTTATAAGTATAATCGTTTCCAGAAAAGGGTTGAGTTTAAATTAAGTGATCTAAAAATTGAGATTCAAGAGACAGTAATAGTATACGAATCATATTATTTAAAAATTACAGAAAGAGAAAGTGGGAAAAGGGTGTTTAAACAGGCATCTGTTGGAGGGTGGAATACCAAATTATTTGTAGATGTAATTAAAGAATTGGACAAGATAAATAGTACTACAACTGATGTTAGTTATATAAAAGGGGCATATAAATATGGCCTTTATTTTTAAAGTAGCTGCTTTAAAATTGCATAAACCGGTCGCCTTGATAACATTCCATCTGGTAAATTGCCCATTTTATATTAATCTATAACTCATGATATTGAATTAGAACAGATTTGCCTGGACAATTTTTACTAGTGAGAGATATTCAGGGTCAGTGTTTTATCCAATCAACTACATGGTCGAGACTTTTATACCCCTATTCCCGGAGCGTAATCTTAATGCCCGGACTATCCGCTAGAGCGTGATCACGAACATGCTAAAAGAGGGAAAGGACCTGAGGGTTGTCCAGGTCTTTGCCGGGCACAAGAAGATCAGCTCTAATAAGAAATACCGCCAGAGCGGGATCGAGGAGCTGCAAGCTGCAATAGAGAAATATCATCCCTTGGGATAAATGTGGACACAAATTGCGACCACAAATAAAATGTTAGTTTTGTAATAGAAACCCTAAGTATGAATAAGATACAGCCATCAGATTACCAGGATTTTGTAAAAGAGATCAAAGAGAAAATATACAAGTCGCAGCTAAAAGCCATGCAGGCTGTGAATAGAGCACTGCTGGTATTATATAATGAGATAGGAAAATCAATAGTTGAGAAACAGGAACAACTTGGGTGGGGCAAATCCATAATAGAAAACCTGGCAAAAGATCTGCAAAATGAGTTCCCAGGTATGCTGGGCTTTTCTGCAAGGAATCTCTGGCTGATACGATCGTTTTATCTTGAGTATAAGGATAATATAAAACTGCAACCAGCGGTTGCAGAAATTAGCTGGTCGCATAATGTTATACTGATGGAAAAGTGTAAGGACCTTTTGGAAAGGGAATTTTATATTCTTCTTACCAGGAAATATGGCTGGTCAAAAAGTATCTTGATCCATCAGATCGAGAGCGGAGCTTATGAACGGTATCTCCTGAATCAAACAAATTTTACCAAAGCTTTGGAGGAGAAGTACCGGCATCAGGCCAAACTTGCGGTTAAGGATAGTTATAACTTTGACTTTCTTGAACTAGGTAAAGAATACGATGAGAGACAGTTGGAGCTGGGATTAATAAATAATATCCGTAGTTTTTTACTTGAAATGGGCGGGGACTTCTCATTCATAGGGAATCAATACAAGCTGGATGTTGATGGAGAGGAGTTTTTTATAGACCTTCTTTTATATCACCGTCAACTCAAAAGCCTGATAGCAATAGAGCTTAAAACCACGGATTTTATCCCTGAATATGCAGGCAAGATGCAGTTCTACCTTTCTGTGCTGGATGACAAGGTCAGGCAGGAAGGTGAAAATCCGTCAATCGGGATAATAATCTGTAAAACAAAAAGAAGGACCGTGGTGGAGTATGCATTAAAAAACACCGGAAGTCCGATGGGTGTTGCAGACTACTCTTTGAGCAAAACCCTGCCTAAGAAGTTAAAAGGATTATTACCGTCATCTGAAGAGATTATCGAAAGCCTGTCCCATCTAACAGACTAAGCCCCCCGCAGCCGTGCCCTGCCGGCTTATTTTTTGTCATGCTTTTTGTCCCCTCGCACATGCGGCACATTGCCCACTCCTTCGTCGGGATCAAAGAGCCGCCCCGGTCCTGCAAACAACCGAGCGAAGCGAGCTCGTGAACGCCATTGAAAATAAACACTTTGTGAACAAAAAGACATGGCCAAAAAATAATCCCCCAAGCTATATTAACATAATGCGGCATTATAGGCACAGCCGCACAAATCCACCGCTCAAAAACCAAAGCTGCCCTATAATGCGACACTATGTTAAATAGCCACTCAGCCTGACGCGCTCACCAGGAATAAAGCTCCTGGTACAACCGGGCAATCCTCGGTAGCCAGTCTTAAAACTTTGGCTTAGCAAAGGTAGCTTCCGCCCCCCGCAGTCAAGGTCGGGGCCCTTCGGGTTCCTGGCAAAATTTTTTTTCTTTTCAACTGAATTTTTAATTGTAAAAAAATTTTTGCCGGAAACCTTGACACTTCCCCGCCCGCTTGCTCAGTCTGTATCTAAGCCAAAGTTAAGCCATAGTGTAAAGTTTTATCAGAAGCAGAGATTATGACAGGAATATGAACTTCTTTTTTTCAATTGAACCCGGCGTTGCTGGCTCGCGAACACCTTAAAGGGTTAAAAAACAGTGAGCAAAACTTCTTCAGTTGAAAATAAAAAAGTTATCTTTGATTTGGAGGTCACTTTTAAAGAAAAATGTCTGCTCAGAATAATGCGTAACGAATTAATATACAGTAAAAAAGAATGCGTAAGTGAGAATAAGTACCTCTATAACGGCAAGGAATTGCAGGACGAACTGGGATGGGAAACTTATGATTATGGGGCACGCTACTACGACCCACAAATTGGAAGGTGGATGACTGTTGACCCATTGGCTGAGAAATATCGGAAATGGTCACCTTACAACTATTGCGTTGATAATCCTTTAAGATTTATTGATCCGGATGGAATGGGGCATCAGCCGATCGCCCTGACCACATTCCGCCAGTAAATAAGACATGCTTATATTTATCTGTAGGTCATTTGATTAACCCCGTCCAAGGGTGGTCAGTCTTGACCGGCGGGAAGTTATCAGGGGTAGAAGTTTTTACACTCAATGCCTGAACCATCCGCCAGAGAGGGATCGAGGAGCTACAGAAGGCCATAGAGAAATATCATCCCTTGGGATAAATCTAAGGTCACAATATTGTGACCTTAAAACTTGATATCACAAATTGTGATATCAAGATTTTAACAATAAATTTTCGCAAGCAAAAACAAAACATATGGTTAAAGGATCCAATCAAGTTGCAATACCGGATGAATTAATCACCAGTAAAATATATATAATTAGAGATAAGAAGGTGATATTGGATGAAGATCTGGCAGAGCTTTACGGGGTCACCACCGGCAACCTTAACAAGGCAGTAAGCCGAAATAATGCCCGATTCCCTGAGGACTTTATGTTTCAGCTTACAAAGAAAGAGTTCGATATCTTGCTATTCCAAATTGGAAGATCAAGTTGGGGTGGCCGTCGAACACCTCCATATGCGTTTACTGAGCAGGGTGTAGCAATGTTATCAGGTGTACTGAACA
>JAVEZL010000074.1:0-4303 GCA_034003005.1 Bacteroidales bacterium | reverse complement strand
ATTTGTAACTTTGACAATAGCGTAAGAAGTACCAAAGTAATTTTCTAAAGGAGTGTATGTCCACTCTCCAGTTGCCGTATCTACTAAAAACTCTCCTGATCCGGATTCAAGAACCTCAAAGCTTAACGTTGCTGAAGATGTATTTACAGCAACAACTCCTGAACTCAAAGAATCTTCATTCATGTTGATTGTATAATCTTGAACAACAGGAGTAAGCATCGAACTGATGTTTAAGCTCTCGCCGTCATCTATTTGAATGTTTTCAACTCTATTTGACACCTCAGTCCAGTTAGAGAGTATAATCTCTGCACCATCTTCCATGCCAAGAACTAAATCATTTCCATCAAATCTGAATTCAATATCTGTTAATGCAGTAACGCCATTAACAACTAAAGTATCTAGTCCTCCGGTGTCTGTTATTAAATCACTTCCATCTCCTAAAGTATATACATATCGATCATTACCGGTACCACCGTTGAGAGTATCATCCCCTAAGCCACCTTCAAGGGTATCGTTGCCTCCTGCCGTGCTAAGAATGTCATCTCCCGCCTCACCTCGAACGCTATCGCTTCCATTTCCAAAGTTTACAATATCATTGCCTGCTTTTGCATATACGTTATGGTTGGCATTTCCCTCAAAAGTAACAGTATCATCTTCATCCGTAAAGATAAAGTTCAACATCTCATCCACACTCAAAACAGTACCGTCTGCAAATCTAAAATTTTCGATTTTTTGGTTCGTATCCGAGAAGTTCATAATTTCAAGAACATCACTTAACTCTTCAAATGATTTTCCTTCTTCAAGAAGCCCGACTAAAAGATTTTGTCCAGAAATACGCACGACAATGTCAGATGTTGTAATATCGCTTGCAAACTCGATAGCGTCAACACCACCGTTTATCGTATAGTTTGCCGTTTTTGCACCCCAGTAGCTTTGATTCGTTAGCGGATCTGTTATATATCCATATGTTTGATACGAAGCTTGCGCATGGTCTTGAACACTATCTTTGCCGTATCCGCGACCAAAGATATAGGTATCATTTCCAGCCTGTCCGTTTGAAAAGTCAATGCCCGTTCCTGCATCTAAGATATCATCCCCTTTTCCGCCATGGAGCACATCATCCCCTGCACCTGCATTTAAGGTATCAGCCCCATCATTGCCAAGCAAGATATCATCTCCTTCATGCGTATTAAGCGTGCTTCCCTCCACTAAAGCTTTAGCCACGTCATCCTGGGATGTTTGAACAAGTTGCATAAAAGCATCTACATCGAGAGTCTCACCATTTGCAAAGCTGATAGTCTCGATTCTATGATTAGCGTTAAACCAATCTTCAATTAAAATCGTTTGATTGTGCGTATCGAAGTCGACTTCGCTCGTTGCATCAGATGCAACCGCGATAAGAAGGTTATTATTAAACTCATCTACCTTAAATCGAAGCATCTCTTTGGTAATGCCTTGTGTGAAATGTAAAGTGTCAAGACCATTGAGATCGGTAATATAATCTTGACCGTCATTTAAGTTGTAAATATAGGTATCATTTCCGATACCCCCTGCCATAAAATCATCCCCGCCAGAACCGATTAGAGTATCATCTCCCGAACTGCTCTCAAGGACATCATGACCTTCTCCTCCGTCAACTATATCATTGCCTGAGAAAGTCGAGATGATATCATCTCCACCTAGTGAATGGATAACATTATCTGCATCTACACCCAGATAGACATCATCATGCTGTGTCGCCATAGCATCGATAATCTGAGCATATGTCCATTGTGTACCATCATTAAATTCAAAAGTCTCTATACGACCGTTTTTATACCAGTTTTGGATAGTGATAATATCTTCAGAGCCTTCTATGCTGATAGCAATATCATCTGTTCCTTGTTTCCATTGAACCTTTACATCCGAAGCTAAAATTCCCTCTTTAAAAATAAGTTTGTCTTGACCGTAAGAATCAATGATGGTGTCATTACCCTCATTCAAGCCGATAATATAAGTGTCATTAAAATTTTTACCTCTAAGAATATCATCGCCGCTCAGCCCCTCAAAGATATTGTCACCATCAAGACCGATAATCTCATCGTTTTGCGTCGTGCCCATTAAAGCTACTAAGTCAATTGCGCCTAAAGTGCTCCCATCGGCAAACACAATATTTTCGATTCTATTTGTCGATTTGTACCAATCGCTAATAACAACCTTATTGTTTAACTCGGCAAAAGTTTTCCCTATCTCTTCAATACCGATAATAATCGAATCTCCATCGCGTCGAACAATAAGATCAGCTGCAGTTATTGCATCACCAAACTCTAAAGTATCCACACCTTCTGTGTCCAAAATAGTGTCGATACCGTCATTTAAATTATAAACATAAGTATCATTCCCTGCTCCTCCATACAGAAGGTCGTTGGAACCATGTCCAATTAAGATATCATTTCCATCTTCACCATAAATCAAATCACTATTATCACTGCCATTAATCTCATCATCTCCACCTTGAGCGTAAACAATCGCACCGTATGCAGGGTCTGTAACAAGTGTATCTGCATCATCAGTTCCAATGATAACGCCCTCTTTATTTGGCACAAGGTTATGAATCTGACTAATGTTAAGAGTGCTGCCGTCTTCTTCAAACAAGAAAGACTCGATTCTGTTTTCTTTAACATACCAATCTGTAATACGAACCGTGCCACCTTCACTTAAGCCCACAATAAGATCTGTTCCATCCTTTACAACTTCAATCATATCTGAAGTAATACCGGCTGTAAATTTCAGTGTATCGATTCCAGAACTGTCAAATATCGTATCATGACCGTCAAGTGCATTATATACATAGGTGTCGTTTCCACCTCCTCCATAAAGACTATCATCGCCCAATCCACCACTTATAAGGTCTGAGCCACCTCCTGTCGTAACAGTGTCGTCTCCCTCAAGAGCATTGATAATAAGGTTTGAATTACTTTGAGAAAAATCAAGAAAATCTGCTTCGGATGTACCGCTTTGAAGAGCCATCATCGCTACATGGTTCCAGACGGTTCCATCTTGGAAAATAAACTCTTCTATTTTACCTGCCGTTGCAGTGCCATTGCTTAAAATAACTCTATCACTTAAGTTTTCAAATGCAACATCTGATTCATCAACACCTACGACGAGGTCACCGTTTTGAAGAACTTTTACACGGATATTTGAAGTCGTAATTCCCTCTCCAAAATAGAGTTTATCATGACCGCCGACCTCTTCAATAGTTACAACACCGTCGCCTTTTGCGAAGCTATAAGTGTTATTTCCAAATGAAAATCTCTCACTAAGCTCTTGGTACGATAAGACGCCGTCCGCAAAAACAAACTGTTCCATCGCTTTACTACCTGAATAGCTGCCATTTCCTGCTTCAACAAAATCAAACCCATTTTTGATCAAAACAGACCCTGATGGTGTCTCAAAACTTCCCGTCTCCATATCTCTTACAAGAATCAGCATGTCATTGGCATTTTCTCCAACTACAACTTTGATATCTACGCTTTGAATATCTCGAAACTCTAAAACATCGGGAACTGAACCGACATTGCCGCCGTCGATGATAGTGTCATGCCCGTCTCCATAGCGGTAGACAAATGTTGTCTGGCGACCTGTTCCATAAAGAATGTCATCACCTTGTCCACCTTCTAAGATAGCATGTCCATAAGGTGAATCGGATGCATTCGTGCCAGCAGCGTAAAGGGTATCGTTGCCTGCTCCGCCAAAGATTAAGTCATCCCCCGCATAGCCGCGTAGAACATCATCTCCCGCACCGCCATAAATAATATCATGAGAGTTTGTACCTACAACACTGTCGGCTCCATCGCCTGCATAGATAGTTTTTCCGTGATTGGTATTTTTATCATGCGTACCGCCACCGCCGTAATCCATCATATCATCAAAACTTGTACCGTACTCGTAGCGTCCTACATTTCCTGATATCCCTGTATCTGAAAGAACAAAATGGATATCTGCTTGTGCTAATTGCGCCACGACATCAGGCATCTCTAACACAGATTTTCCTAGTACAAGTGCAGGACTTAAGCCATCTTTATAAATAAGACCACTAAGTAGATTGATAGCGGTATTACGCTCTTGTACATCCGTACTGTTTTCTAAGATTGTAGCGAGTCCGTTAAGAACCGTTCCCATATCTAAACTATCTGTTTGGCTATCATAAACATCTTTTGTGAACAAATCCTGTGCGATGATTTTTGTGAGCTGATCATAATGCAAGCGTTCATACTTTTTACGGATCTCTTCTGACATTTCAGAACCCATCACATCCGTT
>JAVEZL010000073.1:0-4328 GCA_034003005.1 Bacteroidales bacterium | reverse complement strand
CCTATAACAATAACACCATTTTGTTTAAGAATGTTTTGTGAGATGTGTTTCAATGAACCTTCAATATCTTCTACATGGTGAAGTGCCATAAGTGTTGTGACCAGGTCAATGTCTCTTTGATTGTATGAATATACATCTCCGGTAATTATTGTCCGTCCAAAATCTTTAAGTGCATCCAGTTTTTGACGAAGAATGCTTATCATGGCATCTGACGGGTCAAGATATATAACTTCTCTGGCTAGTTTGGAAAGCTCAATACCTACCAGTCCTGTACCGCATCCGTAGTCCATTATTTTATGGCTCTTTGAGAGAGGGAAATTTTTAAGAAGCTCGGCTGTAAACTTCTCAGACATCTCTCTCTTCATTGGGGTGTCCCACTCCCCGGCCTTATTCTTGAAATAGTCCACTGTAGTCAATTTTATTGTAATCTGTCTTTTCGTATTTCCCTTCGTCTAAGGGGTTGTATCCATTCTCTTTTAATTTTGAGAATATCTCTGAAAAATTCACTTCGTCGGTATGGTCGATAGTTACTTCGTTTTTGTAGTTGTCTATGTTGACTCCATATACACCGCCCAGCGATGCAATCTCCCGGTTTAGAGAGTTATTGAATACACAGCAGTTTACCCTCTCAACTTTTATTACAGTTCTCATTTCTTCTCTTTTTTAAACATACTTCCAAGTAGTCCTCCCAGAAGAATGCCATATAGGGTACTATTTAGCGGAGAAGAAGTTATAGGGCAGGTTCCGCTGTTGCAACCTATGAAGTACCAATAAAGGTAGCCTCCTAAAGCTCCCAGAACTGCACCTGCAATAATAATCCACTGTTTTTTAATATATTGTATGGCTTTATCCATTATTCTCAAATTTTATCCCATTGAAATTTGATGCAAAGTTAAATATATTTTCTAATAAAACAATTTTCCAATGGAAAATAAAATTGACGTTTTTAAAATTTATTGATTTATATTTGCCGTCGGTTTAACCATACTAAAGATAAACATTTGATTATTTTTTATGTTTATTGATAGTGTAAATATTAAATTATGTCGTACAATTTATTAAAAGGAAAGAGGGGGCTCATTTTTGGGGCTCTTAACGAAAGCTCCATTGCGTGGAAAACAGCCGAGAGAGTGTATGAAGAGGGGGGACGGTTTGTTCTTACAAATACGCCTGCATCTATGAAAATGGGGACTATCGACAAACTTGCAGAAAAGTGTGAATCTATAGTGATCCCTGCGGATGCTACAAATGTAGAGGATCTTGAGAATCTTATTGTTAAAGGGATGGAGTTCCTTGGAGGAAAATTTGATTTTGTCCTCCATTCAATAGGGATGTCTCCAAACGTGAGGAAGGGCCGTACATACGATGATCTTAACTATCACTACCTTCACCAGACACTGGATATATCTGCAATTTCATTCCACAAGGTTCTTCAGGCATGCAGAAAAGTGGATGCCATAAACGATTGGGGATCAGTTGTTGCCCTTTCATACGTAGCTGCACAGCGTACTCTTTACGGATACAATGATATGGCCGATGCAAAGGCTCTGCTGGAGTCGATTGCAAGGAGCTTTGGATACATTTACGGAAGGGAGAAGAATATCAGAATTAACACCGTTTCTCAGTCCCCTACAATGACTACCGCCGGTGGTGGAATAATGGGTTTTGATAAACTTTATGATTTCGCTGAGAGGATGTCTCCGCTTGGTAATGCCACTGCCGAGGAGTGTGCCGACTATGTTGTTACCCTCTTCTCTGACCTCACCCGCAAGGTGACAATGCAGAACCTCTTTCACGACGGAGGATATTCGAGTATGGGTATGAGTCTTGCTGCCATGAGCGTTTACCGCGAAGGGCTTGAGTACTCAGATGTAAAGGAGGATAAGAGCAGAGGCAAGGGTAAAAAGGGAGAGTAAGGTCAGAGGAAATTATTAATAGTAAACCAGCAATAGCTAGATTACATTAATAATTATATAGTAAATCCCGGTTATAATAAACACTGACGCAACAACTCTTTTGAACCACTTTTCAAAATTTTTAATGCGGTTGTAAAAATTCCCCATACTTGTTACACTATATGCAAGCAGCCATGAAACTGCAATAACAGGCAGTCCTGTTGCTATTGCAAAGGCAGGAGGAAGCAGAAGCCCTGATGGAGAGGCAATAGTCATGGGAATTAATACAACAAAATAGATTACACCGCTATAGGGGCAAAAAGCGAGTGCGAAAAGTACTCCCAGTAGAAAGGAGTTGAGAAAACCTCTTTTGAAATTTTTGCCTTCAAGAACCTTATTGATCCCCGGAATACCGGGGATTTTTATTATGTCCAGCATTAGTATTCCAAATACCACTAAAGCAACACCAAGCCATACACCGCCCAGACTTTGAAGAGCCTTGGCAATCTGGAATTTACTTGCCCCCATGTAGAAAAGCAGCCCTAGAGCAGTATAGGTGAACATCCTCCCAAATGTGTACATCACTCCGTTTAGGAGGACAGTCCTTTTATTTGTAATGTCTCTGCTAAGCCATGCAGTAGCAGTTATATTGGTAGCCAGTGGGCAAGGGCTCATTGCAGTAATGAGTCCAAGTATAAAAGCTGTAATAATCGGTATTTGGGAGTTGTCGGCCAGGTTTTGCAGAAAGTCCATAGCGAGTAATGCTAGAGTAGTGAATTTACTGTTTTCTCCAGCTCGGCCTTAAGCAATTCAGGACTCTTAAGTGCATTTGCAAAAGCAAAATCGGTAAGGTCAATTTTTTCATCACCCTTTGAAATAATCAGAGAGCTCCATGATATCTGAAACCTCTCAGTTATCTCACTAAATTCTGGTTTATCGGTGTCCACTTCCGTAAAGACAATCTTGATGTTGCCTGAATAGAGGCTGTCAATTGTCTCTTTTGTAATGTTACCTACAGCAATGCATGTCTTGCATCTCTGGGTTCCATGAAAATAGAGAACATTTATAACGCTGTCGCTTGTCTCAATTGTAATCTTTCCGGTATCTGCGGCTATCTTGCTATCAGATGAGTTCCTGTTTCCGCATGAGAGGAGCATTAAGGCCGATAGGATAATTAGTGTGAATTTGTTCATAGTTTACTTATTGTGATGTTTATTTAAATTTTTATTTCTTAGGCTTGCTTGAATTTGCCGGCCGTTCTGTTTGCATATTTAACAAGGGTTAGCATAACCGGTACCTCTACCAGTACTCCCACCACTGTGGCAAGTGTTGCACCGGAGTTAAGACCAAAGAGCAGGATAGCGACTGCAACAGAGAGTTCAAAAAAGTTGCTTGCTCCTATAAGTGAGGCAGGGGCAGCGATGTTATGGGGTAGCCTCCACCTCTCGGCCCACTTGTATGCAACAAAGAAAATAAAGAAGGTCTGAATAATAAGTGGAATGGCTATAAGTATAATATTCACGGGATTATTTAGAATTGTCTCGCCCTGAAATGAGAAGATTATTATTAGAGTAAGAAGTAACCCTATAATAGTGGTGCTCTTGAATTTTGGAAGGAAATTATCTTCAAAGTATTTGATTCCTTTATTTTTAACAATTGTCCTTCTAATGATTACTGCAAGGGTGAGTGGAATAACTACAAACAGAACCACTGACATTATAAGTGTATTCCAAGGAATGGTAATACCTGTAATTCCCAGAAGGAGTGTCACAATTGGAATAAATGCCACCAAAATAACAAGGTCATTGATTGCTACCTGGACAAGAGTGTATGCCGGATTTCCTTTTGTGAGGTGGCTCCAGACAAATACCATTGCTGTACATGGTGCTGCACCCAAAAGGACAGCTCCTGCAAGGTACTCATTTGCAGTGTTAAAAGGTATTATTTGTTTGAAGATTACGTGAAAGAAGAGCCACGCTATCCCGAACATTGTAAATGGTTTAATAAGCCAGTTTACAATCAGTGTTATTGTAAGCCCTTTGGGCATTTTTACTGCATTGACTACGCTGCTGAAGTCTATTTTGAGCATCATAGGGAGAATCATAATCCAGATAAGAATTGCAATGGGAATGGAGACATTTGCATACTCAAGCTTTCCAAGAAATTCCGGAACAGAGGGAATAAATTTGCCTACTGCGATTCCTGCGATAATACATAGTGCGACCCATACTGAGAGGTATCTGTCAAAAAACGAAATTCCTTCTCTCTCTTTCATCACGCAAGATTTTCTAGGTAAAATCTGTGGAACTGCTCTTTTATCATATCTCTGATACGATAATATTCGCTCATGACATATTCCGGGGTGCCAGTTTTATGAGAAGGATCTTCAAATCCCATGTGAATTCTTTGCTTTACTTTACCCATGAATGCCGG
>JAVEZL010000072.1:0-4554 GCA_034003005.1 Bacteroidales bacterium | reverse complement strand
CTCTGCATCCGCTCCATAAATGAATCATAATTGCGGCTCTCCTTTGGCGACCAGACCACTTCGCTGAGGGCGGCCGCTCTTGGATAAACCATATACTCAACGTGAGCTGAATTAGGCATATACTCGGTCCAGACATTTCCCTGTGCACCCATAATATACTTAGCCTCCTCAGCATTTAATGAAGCCGGAACAGGTTCGTAACCATAGATTTTTGCAAGCGAAGTAAATCCTCCGATTGCAAGTGGCTGGGTAGCCGGCTCTGCCTGATAATGATCCAGATAGCAGTGCGAACCCGGAGACATTACCACAAAATGGCCGGATTTTGCAGCCTCAATCCCTCCAGCCTCTCCTCTCCAGGACATAACTGCGGCATTTGGAGCCAGCCCCCCTTCAAGAATTTCATCCCATCCTATTATACTTCTTCCCTTAGAGTTGATATACTTTTCCATTCGGGTAATAAACCAGCTCTGCAATTCATGCTCATCCTTAAGCCCCTCCTCTTTCATCCTCTGCTGACAGAGCGGACACTCCTTCCAGTTGTGTTTGGGAGCTTCGTCACCGCCTATGTGGATGATTTTTGATGGGAACAACTCAATAACCTCATCAATAACACCCTGCAGGAACTCAAATGTACTCTCCTTTCCGGCGCACATTATATCATTGAAGACGCCCCATCTTGTTGCCAATTCATATGGTCCGCCTGTACAACCCAGTTCAGGATAAGATGCAAGTGCAGCCAGTGCATGACCGGGCATCTCTATCTCCGGGACAACAGTAATATATCTTTTAGCAGCATAGGCAACAATCTCCTTAATATCCTCCTGAGTGAAGAATCCGCCATGAGGCTTGCCATCAAATTTAGCATCAGGGTTGAAATTTCTTCCAATAATGGTCTCCTTCCTCTTTGAACCAATCTCTGTAAGTTTTGGATACTTTTTAATCTCTATTCTCCAACCCTGATCCTCTGTAAGGTGAAAATGGAACGTGTTAAATTTATGCATCGCCATATAATCAAGATACCTTAGCACAAACTCCTTAGGCATGAAGTGGCGGCAAACATCAAGGTGAAGCCCGCGCCACGGGAATCTTGGAGCATCCTCAATTGTGGTAGCCTGTATCTCAACCTTTGCTTTGGTCTTCTCATCGGCAGGCATCAGTTGTATAAGAGACTGAGCAGCGTAATAAAGTCCGTTTGGAGTTGAAGCCGTTGCTTTAATTCCCTCTTTTGTCACTTCCAGTTTGTAACCCTCAGCCGGAATTAATGACTTAGAATCTAGATTAAACCAGACGGAACCATTAACATATTTATCTGTCAATGCAGGCTTTGAAGGAGTAATATCATAGAATTTTCGCATATGAGAATCTATAACAAAATGGATATTATCCATGTGCTCCCCATCAAAAGTGTAGAGGAATTTTGTACCCTTGCTTATCTCGAAAAAGCCCTTCCCTTGTACCTGAGAAGCAGGCAGTGGCACTATTCCAGAAGCCTTTAAAAAGTTTGATAATCCCATAGAGGTCAAAAATATCATTAAAATGTTGACTGAGTTGATTTTTAGAATATTCATAGCTGTTCGGGTTAATTAATAGGTTCCTGTTTATAAGGCAAGTTAAAAAAAATTCTCAATAACAATTTTTTGTACTACATTCATAGTGGATTTCTAACAATATGAAACCATGAAAAAACTTCTTGCAATTTCAGCATTTATTATTTGCTTTTCATTTGCCCTCAGGGCTCAGGAGGCAATAAAGCCTCAAATGAATTTTGTAAAATTTAATCTAACTTCAATCCTTCTTAAGAATTACTCCTTACAGTATGAAAGAGTACTGACAAAACGTGTCTCTGCCGCAATCTCATTCAGATTCATGCCTTACACAACTATTCCTTTCAAGAGCACTATTATTAATATGGCTGAATTTGAGGATCAGGAGAGTATTGATATGCTTAACAGTGCACAATTTGCAAACTACTCAATCACCCCTGAAGTTCGCTTCTATCTTGGGAAAAAGGGCTACGGAAGAGGCTTTTACATTGCTCCATATTACAGGTATGCTGCATACGAAACTCAGAACCTTGAGTTCTCGTTTGAAACCGGGGATGAGATGGACCCAAATCCTCAGACACAAAATATTGATCTGAAGGGAAGCATTACCTCTCACACCGGGGGAATTATGTTTGGTGTTCAATGGGCCTTGGGAAAACATGTTTCCCTTGACTGGTGGATACTCGGAGCTGCTTACGGAGTGAGTTCAGGTGTACTAAACGGAATCCCTACACCTGCAATTCCGGAGGAGGAGATTGCAAACGTTAAGAGAGAAATTGAGGAGATGGAGATCCCTATGGTTGAGAAAACAGTATCGGTTACATCAAACAATGTAAGGGTTGATCTTACAGGTCCATGGGCTGGAATACGCTCTGGGATAGTTTTTGGTATAAAGTTCTAACACGATTGCTTATATTCAGGTCCTAAAGACTTTAATATGAGCAAAAAATTTCTGAAAAAATCTTTACTGCTAATTGCAGTCACAGCAGCCGCCCTTTTGAGCGGCTGCTCCCCGTTATCTAAGGCCCAGCTGGAGAGTGTTGCAAAATTTTCTGAGACGTGTGACAGTTTCACAGCATACCCCTCTCATATTTTTCGCGAACTACACAGCATCAGGCAGGAGAGCTCTGTATGGTATGCATCATCCCTGACTCAGCCGGATAACAGAGTAAATGAACTACTGATTATTGCAGGTTCTCGCAATGAAAGTGAGAAGTTAGCAAAAGGGACTGATGTCTCCATGAGTATTCTGGCATCTTATGCACGTGCTTTGAAATCGCTGGCACACAATAACCGGGTTGAGGCACCGGGAATTGAGATTCGGTCTGCCGGGCGGGCAATAGATACTCTTCTGACTGCATTTAATTCCCTGAAAATTACAAAACCCATTTCTACAGGATTTTTATCAGTCGCAGCAAAAATAATTGGATATGGTGCCGAGCTTAATGCCACAAGAGTAAGGGGTGAGGCGTTGATGGCAATGCTACCCTCAGGAGACACTCTTGTTACAGAGTTATGCCTCTCTTTAGAATCAATCCTTAAAGGTGAAGATTTAAAATTGCTGATTGATCACGAACAGCAGATGGTTGCAGCCAACTACCTGTCTTATGTAAGAATCAGAGGAGGCAGCATTGAAGAGGACAGGCGGTTTACTGAACTTGCCGGGCGCGGAGACGATATATCAAAACTCAGGACGGCAACAATAACATCGGTAGGTTCCTTAAGAAGGGCGCATAATAAACTTGCCTCTCAGATAAGAGAAGGCATATCACTTCCGGAGCTGATTCTGGAAATAGAGGAGTTTGGAAAAGAGGTTAATAAACTACATAAAGCAACAAAAAAATGGCAAAAAAACCGATAGCAAAAGATGAGATAAAGCTGGCTAAAGAGCTTGCATTAATAAGAAAAATGGTAGAGGAGATTGAACTTCTAAGGGCTAGTTCCGTAAAAGCAAACAACTCACAGGAGACAGAACTACTGGAAAAAAGTTCCAGAGAGTTAAGAGAACGTGAGAGAGAGATTATTAAAAAAACAGGCGAATCAATTGCGGCAAAAATCAAGGCAGACGGGGAATCCCTTGAGGTTCTTACTATTAAACTAAAAGCAAGAGTTGATAGAATGGGGCGCTTACCAAAACGGCTTGACAAAATTAGCAAGGTGATTCTTCAGATTTCTGATGTATTAGATTTCTGAATTTACTATCTTTACAATCAGCTATTAACTAATAAAGTCAAATGCAACAACTTTTCTCAAAGCAGATAAATATGGACTCCGTTCCGGTGTCGTACTTTACACTGGATAAAAATGGAGTTATACTTAGCGTAAATGAGAATTGGTGCACCGCTACCGGATACTCATCAGAAGATGTTGAGGGGGTTTACTTTGGGGATTTACTTCCGGACACCCAGAAGAATATTTTTCCTAAAACTTACCGTGAGTTCCGTTCAAGTCAAAAGACAGATTTCAGAACATATAAAATCAGGAAACAGAACGGTGAGTACTCAGATTTCATTATTTATTCAGGAGCAGAGACAGATAACGCCGGCTTTATCAAGGCTCACATGCTTATGCTGGATCAGGGAACACTTAAAACAACTGAGAGGGAGCTCACCAGGAGTAAATACATGTATAAACTTCTGGCAGACAATATAAAAGAGGTTGTATGCGTATACAACATGACTCAAGGCTCTCATCTGTATGTAAGTCCGTCAGTAACCCAGTTAAGAGGATATACCGTTGATGAAGCCATGAACGAAACTCTAATGGAGAGTCTCTCTGATGATTCAAAACCTGTATTTGAAAAGGCTGTGAGCGAAGCTGAAACAGATTTTTTGCGTAAACCGGACCAGGACCTTCCATTTTTCCTTGAGGTTAGACAAAAGTGCAAAGACGGAGCTGAGATTAATGTTGAGATGCAGGCAAGGTTTCAGCTTGCTGCAAATGGTGATTTAGAGATGATATGCGTAAGCAGAAAACTATCCAGCTCAAAACTTGAGGATACTATCCGCCT
>JAVEZL010000071.1:0-4599 GCA_034003005.1 Bacteroidales bacterium | reverse complement strand
CTCCTTGTTCACTGGCTTCTTTAATGATACGCAGCTTCTCTTCTTGTGTGAATGTTCTCTTGTTCATCATCATAAAATTACAGATTTCTGTCTATAATTTTGTCCGATGAATTAAGGGGCTAACACAAAGTCATAATCAGATAGATTACTTTATTTCTGTAAAATCGATCCTCTTATAAATAAATTTAAAACCTCAAACTATAACTAATTGAAGGAATAATCGGAAAATAACTCTGTTGTTTTAATACTGTTTTCGTACCCTCAGGTATTATCCTACCTTTCTCGTCATATTTATAAGAAGTATTCAGAAAATAGTAATAAGGATTCTGACGGTTGTAAAGGTTGTAGATATTAATACTCCAGGTTCTTTCACCCCGTTTCACAGTTTTATTAAAATTGATCCCAACATCAAGTTTATGATAAGATCGCATCCTGTAGGAGTTAAGGTCATTATATACCTGGCCATAGTTATAAAACTTATATGAATCATTATCTACACCCTGTATCATTCTATATTTTGCGGCCGCAAGAGTATATGGATTGCCTGTTCCATATACCCATGTTGCTGAAAACTGAATATTACTTTTTATTTTCTGAAGGTAGACAATGCTAATATCATGTGTCCTGTCATACTTGAAAGGATATGGATTCCCAAAATTTTTATTCTCAAATTGACGCGTCGATTTAGAATAGGTATATGCTACCCAGCCAGTTGCCGAACCTTTTGTTTTTTGAAGAAGAAATTCCAATCCATAAGATCTTCCATTGCCATTTGTCTCAATCTGGGTTTGCCATTCGGAAGCCGAGGAGAGTGTTCCAACACCGTCTTTGTACGTTATAAGGTTATTCATAGTTTTATGATAGGCTTCAAGGCTTACCTCATACATTCCATTTCTGAAAGTCTTTTCAACCCCAATAGCATATTGTTTTGAGAGGGAGGGTGCAACAGAGCCTGTTACCGGAACCCAGATATCATTCTGCATATTAGGACCTGACCCTGAAAGTAAATGGATATATTGATTCATTGACGAGTAAGATGCTTTAATGAGAGTGTTCTCCCCCAACATAAATGTTGTAAGCATTCGGGGCTCAAAAGAGGTAAAACTTTTGTTTGGTATTTGATAATTTGTAACTCTGAAACCGAAATTTGTAAACAACCTGGTGCCGATTGAAATCTCATTTTCGAGATATATCGCATTTTCGAACCCATTTTGTTTTTTACTTCCAAAACTGGTGTCAATTACGGTGCTGTTTTCAAAAGATTTGTATGTTGTTGTATTAGGATTGAAATAATGGTAAACGGAAGTGCCGCCAAATTTCATCTTATAATTCTGATTAGCATAATAATCGAAATCAGCCTTTAGTGAAAGGTCAACAATCCCTGACCAGTAACTGGCTGATGCCTTTCTCTTTACATCGTTGATAGTATATGTGCTTGAGAAATCATTAGCAAGACGGTACCTGGTTGAATATAAAGTAAGATTGGAGAAGAGCTTGTTTCCATAAAGATGATTCCACCGGAATGATCCAAGAAGATTACCCCATTCAAGATTCATCCTGTTTACATCCTTTTGTATTTTTTGCTTTGTTAATATCTTATCCCCACCGGAATAAAAACTAAAATAGAGCCTGTCCTTTGATGAGATGATATGGTTTATCTTCGCATTCAGGTCATAAAAGTTGTATCCGGTTGATGTACCATCAAATGAGGTTGCTTTTGTCAGTGGTCTTGTTATTAGATCATACATAAATCGTCGAACCGAAAGCATATATGAAGTAGTTTCTTTTTTGATAGGACCTTCAACCATAATTTTTGAGTTAATCAATCCAATCATTACATTTCCGTGGAACTCTTTCAGATTTCCCTCTTTCATTCTGACATCCACAACAGATGATAACCTGCTTCCATAATGAGCAGGAAATCCGCCTTTTACAAGCTTCATGCTGTTAATTGCATCAGAATTAAAAGTTGAAACAAATCCTCCAAGGTGGTTTACATAATATACAGGGACATCATCAATCACCATCAGATTCTGATCTGGGCTTCCGCCGCGGACATATAAGCCACTGGAAGCCTCACTGCCAGACTGGACCCCGGGCATTAGTTGCACTGATTTTAATATGTCAGATTCTCCTCCCAGAGCCGGCATTACAGTAACTTTTGAAACAGGTACTGAAACCACACTCATTTCTTTTCTCCTTTCATAAGTAACTTCTTTTTCAGCACTTACAATAACTTCATCAAGTACATTACTGTACATTAATGCAAAATCAATCTTCTGACTATGATTGGGTTTTACCGAAAAGGATGAAGGAGAAAATCCAACAAAAGAAGCCTGGATTTTAACTGAATCTTCTGATTGATTCAGAGTTAGAATATAATAACCATAACTATTTGATATCGCATAATTCAAATAGTCTGAAGTAACTATAGTAGCCCCCGAAATTATCTCGCCAGATGCTGAGTCTTTTACATAACCGCTAACAGAGATCGTCTGAGGATACCCGCGGGTAACAAATGCAAAAAGAGAAAGAAATACTATGTACCTTTTTATCATCTACTGGACTATTATTACTTTTTCATCTGATGAATAGCCTGCAAAAATTCCATAGCCACCTGTAATATTTGAATAAAGATTTACCGGCTCGCTCATCCCACTGAAAATATCCTGATCGAGGCTGAATAAATATGCAATTTGCTTTTCTTTGTATTTATAGTAAGATTCTGAAACCGACCTGAAACTGATTGTTAGTTTATAATCGGACCACGAATTAGAAGCAAAATAAATTTTTACCGAACAATGTTTTCCATCAAACATTTTATCTGTGAAAATCAGTGTACGTGGATTATAATCAAGTAGTCCTGTTGAGGTTATAATAGGGTCGGAGTTTTTCTCAAACCAGAGTCCCTGGTTATAGTTATTGATAACATCGTTTGCTTTCAGTTCTACTTCATAAAAGGAAGGTCCGGGAAAATCCTCGAAATCAAGCTTAAGTTCATTTATTGCTAATCCATCCTCATTAATCAGAACTGAGTCTGTACACATATAGCTTTTCAGAACTGTTTTCTCCGGAATGAAATCCTCACAGGAAACAGTTTCCATATCAGGTGCTATGATCTCCAAAGAATAGTCTTTGTTTTTTTCAGCCAGAGTGTGTGAATAGTAATCTCCGGATTCCAGGTACATTGTATCAATGATGACCCCATTTTCCCTCAATATAACCGATGCATCTGTAATATCGGGAGATGTACCTTCCAGAACTCCAATGCTTTTTGATAACTGGACTTTTATCCGGGAATTATCTGTAAAAAAGCTGTTTACAACTATTTTAGGATCTGTCGCAGGCAACTCTATATCGATAACCTTCTTACACGACAGAATAGCAGAGAAAATAATAATAAAAGTGAGGATTTTTAGCAAATGACTCATCAAAAATTTAAATTGAATTTGTGTTATTTTCATCATATAATAATTGATTTTAATGGTATGATGGAACCCACATGCAGGTGATTATTATAATATTGTGTTTTTGTATTCAAATACATGCGGGTTTCATCAGTATATAATTTTTATTTTAATGGTCTGATGGAACCCACATGTCTGAAAATTATATACATACGTGTTTGTGTCTGCAATACATGTGGGTTTCATAAGAAATCTCACGATTGTCTGACATACCATAACAATTTGCTCTTTTTTAACTTAAGTTATTGCTAATGTTTATATAAAGGAATGTCAAATCATTTGTCAGTGCGACGGTAAAGAATGTTTTGCTTAGGGTCAAAGCCTAACAGGGTACCGGATTCTGTTTAAAAATTAAAATTAAATCTGTAAGTAAATACAGATTGTTTACTATTTACAAAAGCTTTATCCGTGATCGAGAATTTATACATTAAATCCAAACTGAACTTACGATTCTTTGTGTATAAAGAAATTCCCGGACTTAGATAACCACCTATATTGATTTTACTAGCCTCATATTCTTCCCGGGTTTGAAAAGCAGCAAGCTTAGTATGAAGAAAAGAATAATAAGGGCTGAATTCAAGAAATGGCTTAATCCTGGAAGTTGGAAATATTGAGTACCTAACAAAGGCACCTAAATTTATAGCAGAACTATTATATTGATCGGAACGCATACGCACAAAATGCCCTGAGACCTCAGGGCCAAAGGATAAGTGATCCTTAATATTAAAACCATATCTTACTGCAAACACAGGCTTAAAAAAAGTTCCATCAAAAAGGTATGAATCCAAATAAGGATTCAATTGAATCCCAATTGAATACTTCTTATTGTTATCCTGAGCCTGAACAGGAGCAGCAAAAAAAATCAGGAAGGTGAAGCAAAGCAGAATTGATAAGTTTCTCATTTTTGGTATATTAAGGATTAATAAAATAGTATTTACCAGATTACCTTATAACTGAGTACAAACATTGTTTAACAAATTTAGACAATACGCCTAACATTAAATTCTAATTATATGTTAATAATACTAAAGCATTTGTTAAATATTTAGCAATATATACACTCCAATCCAGTCTTCACATGTAAACTGACTGCCCTGATCAGAGTTTATGATCTCCGGTGATTTTCCATGTT
>JAVEZL010000070.1:0-4658 GCA_034003005.1 Bacteroidales bacterium | reverse complement strand
GGGTTCATACTGAAGCCTTGCTTTAGTCACGAAATACCCCCGCTTTACATGCCGAAAATTGTCTGCTACTCGCTGACGGCTCGCGCCGGATTTGGGATGATTTTATTTATTGTTTCATTGATGTTTTCATTTATGGCAAAAGGGGTATTGCAACTGTGAAGTATAAAGGTAATAAAACAAGTAGTAAGAAGGACTAAGAAATAGTATAGCAGTAAGTAAAGGATAGAAGGATAAGTATAAGTAGGGCAATTAAATAACAATAATATACTACTAAAGAATATACTTCCCAATTTCCCAGGAAGAAGTAATATCCATATTTTTATCCAGGCTGAAGGGACTTTGGGTAGTATAATTCGAAGAAATGATACAGTTGACATGGCATAGTGGATATTTTCTTAGTTATCCTATGGTTGCGTAAATGTAAAATGTTTAACTTAGTATCTGTGTTTTTGGTCCATGTCAGGCAATAAGCAGAGGGTTAGTGAGTTAGGGATTGTTGGGTTGTATTAATTTGTTGGAATTTTATATGCCTCATAATTTAGTTGATAGAGAAACGACAGATAATGTACGATAATATCGTAATTAGTTATATGCCTAAAAAGACTATCGTTTAGATTGGCAGGAATAATAAGAAACAGAAATAACTTTTTAATGAAAAAGGTATTTACAGTAGGGATATTGCTTCTGGTTGCCTTTTCAATTCTCTCTGGACAGACTTACACAATCTCCGGGCGAATTATTGAAAATAAAGGTGAAACCCCTGTTTTAGGTGCAAATCTGGTACTTATGCCTGAGGGAAGACATACTACTACTGATAATCTGGGTCAATATTCCTTTAGGACCGGAGCCGGAGCCAAACAATTAATAGCACGCTCTCTCGGTTTTGAATCCGTAATACTTAAGTTCGATTTAAAGTCTGACACTTTAATTGATCTTTCAATGAACGTTACTGTCTTTGAACTGGATGAAGTAAATGTGATAGGGAATTCAGCAAACGTTATACAAAGAACCAATTTGGGTAGTTTTATTGTCACTCCCTCGGCCATGCGGGAAATACCAAAACTTTTCGGTGAACCCGATCTGCTAAAATCGTTACAGATTCTTCCGGGGGTCTCTTTCGGAAAGGAAGGGAGTTCAGATATCTACGTGAGAGGTGGAGGTGCCGGGCAAAACGTTATATTCGCTGACGGGTGTTCCTTTTTTCTACCGGGTCATCTGCTCGGTATTGTCTCACCCATTGACCTTGACTTTCTTGAAAGCGCCGAACTTTATAAGGATTATATTCCTTCAGATATCGGAGGTGGAGCCTCTTCAGTAATTAGTCTGGATTTCCTTAAACCGCATACTGATTCGCTGACCACCCAATTAAGACTGGGACTTATATCATCGGGTGTAATACTGGAGGTCCCGTTTAAGAAAATCAATCTCGACCTTACGGCAGGGATTAAAAGTGGTAATTATTTCCTTTATTCCAAATTTCTAAAGAAAATTATCCCGGATGATGTCGGGAACTTTCTACCTCCTGATAAATACTCCTTTTTTGACTCTTTTTTCAAACTCTCTTATGAATCTACCAGGGCAGGAAAGATCAGCTATTTGTTTTTCGGAAATTACGATAATGGGACGGATGAAAGTAAAACATACGGTACTCATGGGGATACACTTGTTAAATACACCGAGGGCTTAAAAACCGGATGGAACAGCATGGTACAGGCTCTTGAGTGGGAACCCTCAGTCAGAGATCAGTATAAATGGATTTTTAATTTAAATTACAACAGGCTGGCAACCGGACGCAGGTTATATTCAGAATCGGAATCTCTTGTTAATTCTACAGGAGAGGAAATAAGCTTTTCAGACACTAATTATTCCTTTTATCCTGCAATAAATAATATAGGTTTCAGTTCGACAGTGAAAAGGGACTTTAACAAAATATCCGTATCGCTTGGTGTGTCAGACAGGTTCCGTTCGTATGTACCGAACAACTATGCTCTGATTACTAAAAATGATACTGTGACCCGTAACAGTCTGAGTGGTAACAGTCAAGCAAATGAGATATCTCTTTTTACATCTACTAACATGAGGGTGGGGAAGCATTTACAGATCGATGTCGGATTAAGATTAACCAGTGTACTTATCAGAAATGGCAGCTTTTTTACGGCAGAACCTAGATTAAGTATTACTTATGGCCAGGGAAGCAAAGTTTCACCACATATCAACTTTGTCAGATTGGGACAGAATGATCACGCAGTAGAAGGGTCGAATGCTGGATTAAGATCTCAGCTCTGGTTGCCCTTATATAAAGATTTTGGGCCTGAGATATCGGATGTTCTCTCGGCAGGATTCAAGGGAGAGATCAGAAATGATCTTACCTGGAACCTTGACGGTTATATTAAAAGAACTACTGGAATGCTTGATTACAAACCGGGAGCCAGCTTCATTTTCGATACTTCTTTTGTCGATATGGTGGAAAGGACCACTCTTCGGGCCTATGGGATTGAGGCAGGATTTATAAAAAAATCAGGTAGACTTACCGGGAGCGCCAGTTACACATGGTCTAGGTCAAAAAGAGAATGGCCTTCGCCTGAAGGACTTATATGGATCCCCTCTGTTGCCGACCGGCCTCATAATCTCAATCTTTCACTTAAGTATCATTATAATGAGAAGACGAGCCTGGGTCTTAATTTTGTTTATCAGTCAGGTGCACCGGCAACGATTTATATGCATGAGACATCGTATGGAGAATTTTTCGAGACAAAAAATAACATCAGGTACTTCGATTATCACCGGCTCGACTTCTCATTCAGACATCTCATCAGGAAACAAAAATTTTCATTTTGGATTGATGCCGGCATCTATAATGTCTATAACCGCAGAAACACGTTTTACTTTAAAAAAATTTGGGATGAGGCAGAAGGGAGCTATTTGTATAAAAACATCTCACTCTATCCAATAATGCCCTCAATAGCATTAACATTTAATTTTTAGAAAAATAATGGAGGATTTATCAGATAAATCATTAAAACCAGTCATTTTCAAAGCCTCTGGTGGCTATATCTTTCTTGATTATTTAGAGATAATAATGTGTTGTGCGGAGGGTAATTACACAGTTGTTTATACTACCTTGGGAACGAATTCATTCAAGATCCTTCATAAGATTAACTATATAAGCCTAAAATACCAAACTGACAATTTCATCAGATGCCATAAATCATATATTATTAATCTCTCACATCTGGAAAAACTCCTAGTTACAACTCATCAGGCACAATTAACAGGCGGCTATTTAGCACCATTGTCCAATGATTGTTGGAGAAAGCTTAAGGACTTAACTGAACAGTATATGTAATAGCTTGGTATGAATTTAAATACTAAAAAAATGTATATTTATGCTTCTACTCATTATTCAGATGAAAGTATGACATTAGCAGGATTCCAAGCAATAGCTGAACAGCTTGGTTTAATTTTACGAATATTAATAATGATAATGATAATTTCATCCTGTGAAAGTAATAGAAATTTTTACCGACCTGATCTGCCTGAAAAACTTTGTGTTGTAGGAATTATTGATGCAGATGATACTCTAAGTATTAATTACCAGGATCCCTACTCCCATAATAACTGGTTACGTATCATTTCCTTTGAGAAATCGTACCAATCAGAATATCCAGAAGAACGCGATGATTCTTTAAGGGACTTCACGGTTTCGATCTACTCTCAAAATGAAGAAATGTATTCATATTGTTCTGATGCATGCCTAAAGAATCTTAAATCATACAAATTACCATCTGAACTTAATTTTATTTCAGGTGAAAAATATTTCCTGAAAGCCCAAGCTGAAGGATTGAATGAAGTCTCTGCCGAGGTGAAAGTACCTGAATCTCCTTCTAATATTGTAGTAAATTCAATACATAAAGAAACTGAACCGAGTATAAAGTTCAGCAGACCTGATTGTAATTGGCCTAATCATGACAGTATTAAATATATTGTCGTGGATATTTCTTTCAATCCAATGAATGATTCTTACTATGCAATCCTTTTAGAAGGATATGGTTACAATTTTCTTTTACCGCCAGGCATTCTGGGTTTTTTGGATTTTACCGTAAGGAATAATAGTGTAAATGGTTTTAATGCAATTCTATATGGATTGAAGATGTCCCACCTGAACTGTTCAGGCGATGGTCCAATTTTACTCCAATCAAAGGTAAAAGCATTTTTCATAGATGGTAATAACATACTGGGAGATGTATGCAACCTTACCTTGTCTGTAAAATATAATGACGGTTATTCTCTTTATCATGGTTTAAGATCATTCAGAATTAAATTACTATCCATTCCCGAAGGTTTATATGATTTTGAAAAGAACCTCTATAGATACGAAAAGACAGCAGAGGATCCATTTGCAGAACCAGTGTATTTAAATGGGAATATAAAGAATGGTAATGGTATTTTTGCCATCTGCAGAAGTAAATATATATCAGTCCTTCTACCATTAGGATATTAACTACTAATATTTTTCACTAATTTCTTAACCAATAGTAAAAGGATTATAATTTAAAATCAGCTTTTCATAATTGTATTTATGGATTTGACACCTCCCCTCTATCTTAAGTATTGACTTGTAATTTAAAAGCTTATACTTTTATTCCTTGTATACCCAA
>JAVEZL010000069.1:0-4883 GCA_034003005.1 Bacteroidales bacterium | reverse complement strand
CGCAGCACCATTTAAATCCTTGCAAGGCGATGTGTATCCGTAAATCTGCGCGAGATAAACTGTGCCCGCACGGCTGTAACACTTAGATAATGAAAATATTGACAATCAACCCGAGGGGTCACCCCTCGGATAAAGTGTCAAACCCCTGCTATTCACTTCCTTCCCAGTCATCCGCTGCCACTCCGGAACGATTCCTCCTCATCCGCTTCGCTTCTTGCGGCGGGGGTTCCGTCGTGTTTACGGATGACAGGCAAGAATTCCTGCATACCCTATCACAGAGTAGTCCGCATAACTGAAGGAGTCTCCGCCACAGCGAATGAAATGAGCGAGGAGGAAAAACTCCGGAAGTTATGCGGATACTCTGTGAATGCAGTAAGATTGCCAGGTAATAATTTGAAGGAGTCTCCGCCGCAGCGAACACAGAGAGCGAGGAGGAAAAACTCTAGATTGGAAGCCTAAGTGCTGTTTTGTTTCTCAAGTGACTAAAAATCTCACATATCTAATAATCTTATTTTCTATTATACAGGTTGTTATGTTGTATTATTGAAATACTCATTAAAATATCTAACAATTGTATTATAAATCATAACTTCTTTACCTACATTTGCGCCCGAAAAATCAATGAATATGTACCATCAGGCAACAGAGATCAGAAGAGAATTATTGAGGAGAGTTTGCGAATTGACTTTCAATGAGGAGCTAGAAGAGGAGATTGACAGAATACCGCTCCATATGAGACCGAGGATAACAGCACTAAGCCGCTGCTGCGTTCACAAAGACAGAGCTGTTATTAAGTACAGGGTTATGACAATACTCGGATTTAATGTAACAGATGAAACCGATGAACTTACAAGACTAAGCGAGTACGCCAGAATGTCTCGTGAGAGGAGGGACTTTACAGATGTGATGCTTACTGTAGTGGATGAAGCTTGCAGTTCGTGTGTGAAGCAGAATTATACAGTAACAAATCTTTGTAAGGCTTGTGTGGGACATCCATGTACCTATGCCTGCAACAAAGATGCGATTGCCATGAACGGAAGAGCTAAAATTGATCCGGCAAAGTGTGTAAACTGCGGAAGATGTATGACCGCATGCCCATTTCATGCTATTGTCTACACTCCGGTTCCGTGTGAGGAGGCTTGTCCTGTGGGGGCTATAAGCAAAAATGCATTAGGAGTTGAGGTTATTGACTGGAATAAATGTGTCTTCTGCGGAAAGTGCAAAGAGGCCTGTTCGTTTGGGGCTATTATGGAGAAGACCTACCTGGTGCAGATAGCAGAAGAGATGAAGAATCCTTCAAAGAGACTGGTAGCAATGGTTGCTCCGGCTTTTGCAGGACAATATGATCAGCCATACGAAAAGGTTTTGGCAGCAATTAAAGAGAGTGGCTTTGATGAGATTGTTGAGGTTGCAATGGGGGCAAATATTACTTCCAGGAATGAGGCCGATGAGTGGGTTGAGAGGGTTAAGGAGGGGGGTGCCCCTTTTATGACTACATCCTGCTGCCCCTCTTATGTGGCCTGGGCTGAAAAGCACCTCCCGGCTCTTGTGCCATACATATCTCATACCAAAACTCCTGCTGCTTACACAGCGGAGATTGTGAAAAGAGCACAACCGGATTGCGTCACTGTTTTCATTAGCCCTTGCATTGCCAAAAGGGTTGAGGGTTTTTATGATAAAAACATTGACTATGTAATAACTTTTGAAGAGATGGCAGCCATAATTGAGGCAAGGGGAATTGATATTGCTTCATGTAAGCCGATCACCCTCTCTGAGGAGGTTGAAAAAAGCGGAAGATATTACGCAAAAACTGGTGGTGTAGCTGCTTCGGTGGCACAGTATCTGCAAGACAAAGAGGCATTCTTACCAATGGTTGTTAACGGACTGGACAAGGAGTCGGTGAAAATGCTAAAGAGTATTGCACTAAACGGAAAATCGGAAGCAAACATGATTGAGGTGATGATGTGTCAGGGGGGGTGCGTAAACGGTTGCAGCACAATATCGGATTACAAAGCGGCTACAAGAAGGCTGCAAAAAATATGATGTTATGAAAAGGGACATGGTAATTTACACAGAGAAAATCAATTGTCAGGATTGTTACAAATGTATAAAGGTCTGTCCCGTTAAATCAATAAAGGTTGAGGACTTCAGCGCCTCTGTTATTAATGATACATGTATCTATTGCGGACAATGCATAAATGCATGTCCTGCCGGGGCTAAAAAATACAGAGAGGAGCTGGAGACGGTTCGTGATTGGCTCAATCATAATTATGATGTTATTGCGTGTCTGGCTCCCTCTTTTGTCTCTGATTTTGAAAACGTAACTTTTATCAATTTCATTAAAGCGTTTCATGCGCTGGGATTTTCTGCAGTATCTGAAACTGCTCTTGGTGCCGATGTGGTTGCCAGGGCAACTGCAAAACATCTTGATGAAAAGGAGAGTGGAGTGCTTCTTGCAACCTGCTGCCCGTCAGTTGTAAACTATATCAAAATATACTTTCCGGAACTTGAAGATTTTCTGGCTCCATTCGTCTCACCTATGATTGCTCATGCAAGAATGCTCAGAGCCGCCGGAAAAAGAGATTCAAAGTTAGTCTTTATAGGACCATGCATAGCTAAGAAGCAAGAAGCCGATGTATATGGAGATGAGATAGATGCTGTCCTTACTTTTGAGGAGTTCAGGGAGCTTTTAGAAGTTGAGGGGGTAAATTTCCAGGACATGGAGAGGATTCATCTTCCTGATAACTTTCTGATAGGTGCTTCGGACAGAGCCGGCCTGTTTCCTGTAGACAGCGGCATGATTAGCACAATGTGTGGCGAGATAAGGCCTGTTGATTCAGGTTACATGAGCTTCTCTGGAATGCAGTCCGTCATGGAGATATGTGGGGAACTCTCTTCATGGAGTCCGGAAAAAAGGGTATTTATTGAATTGATGGCTTGTGACGGAGGTTGTATTAAGGGTCCTGCAACAGCAAAGAGTCCGGGTGTTGCAGGTAAAAGAAATAGATTACTGAACGACTTTGATATATTCAAGCGTTCAGGTCTTGCTATACCATTAACATATAAGGAAATAGATATCTCAAACAGTAAATACAAGATTCCGTATAAGATAAATTGCCTTTACAGCGAAGAGGAGATTAAGGCAGTACTTGTCTCAATGGGTAAGCAGAATAAGTCCGATGAACTCAATTGTTCTGGTTGCGGATACGATAATTGCCGGGCATATGCCATGGCCATACTTGAGGGTAAGGCCGAGAGAGAAATGTGTATCTCTCAAATGAGGAAAGAGGCTCAAAATCAGGCGTCAATTCTTTTGAGAAAGATGCCTTACGGAGTTGTTCTTGCCGATGAAAATCTCAGGATTGTAGATACAAATGAAAAATTTATTGAGATGGGAGGTGGAGAAATTAAGATGATTTCTGAAGCATTAGGTGGGCTTGCCGGTGCCGATTTAAAAAAGGTTATACCATATTATAAATATTTTTCTGCTGTTTTATCATCGGGAGAGGAGAACCGAGAGTTTGATGTAAGAGAGGAGGGACGCAATCTTTCACTCTCTATTATATCTATTCAGCCACATAAGCTTGTGTGTGGAGTTATTCAGAATATGGATGATTCACAAGTAATTAAGGATATCATTTCAGACAAGATAAAAGAGGTAATAAGACATAATGCAGAGTCGGTACAGAGGATTGCATTTATTTTAGGCGAAAGCGCTTCATTTACAGAGAGTGTGCTCAATTCTGTTGTGGAAAAAAAGAGACAGATTAATTAAATAAATTCTAAAATATGTTCTTTGGAGCAGAAGAGAATCAATTTTTTATAGAGATTGCGCACACACAGGAGTTTAAAAGCGGACAGATTGTGGGTGGGGACACTTTTTTATCAAAGAGTATATCAGGAGGAGACAGATTTGGTGCTACGCTTTCTGATGGTCTGGGGAGCGGTATCCGGGCAAATGTTCTAAGTACCCTCACAGCGTCAATGGCTATGAACTATATGCTTCATAACAGACCTCTTTCAGAATCACTCAGTACAATAATGGACACCCTTCCGGAAGATGCCGGGGAGAAGATTAGCTACGCAACTTGCTCAATGTTTGATATAGACAGAAGTGGAGAGGCGCATATAGTTGAGTATGATAATCCGGACTATATTCTTCTCAGAGGTAGCAGGCACTTTGAAACGAGGAAAAAATCGGTAAAAATCAAGACCAGACAGGGTGTAAGATCTATGCTTGAAAGCAGTGTCATGCTTTTCAAGGGAGACAGATTAGTCTTTATTAGTGATGGTGTAACTCAAAGCGGACTCGGTAGTGCTCAACATCCTGCAGGATGGGAGAGGGCAGGCGTAATCTCTTTTCTTGAGGATTATGTTTCAAAGCATCCGGAGGTGTCTGCGAAAGAGCTTTCAAAAGTCGTTATGCAAAAGGCTCTTCACAATGATTATTTTATTGCAAAGGATGATATAACATGCGCTGTGGTTTACCTAAGAGCTCCCAGAAGGGTTCTCATCTGCACAGGTCCCCCATTTGATAAAGGAAGAGATAAGGAGATGGCTCAGGTTTTTGACGCATATCCCGGGAAAAGAGTTGTTTGTGGTGGTACCACAGCTCAAATTATTTCAAGGGAGTTGGGGAAAAGAATAACCGGAGACGGGCGTCAGCAGGTTAAAGCCATGCTTCCCTCAACAGCGAAGATGGAGGGAGCAGAGCTAGTTACGGAGGGTATTCTGACTCTTGGACATTTAGCCGATTTGCTTCAGAGCTGGAGAGAGGGGGATAAAGTTGAGGAATCTCCTGCCGGAGATATACTTAAGTTGCTGCTCACACATGATGTAATTGATATTCTAATGGGTACCAGAATCAACGAAGCTCACTATGA
>JAVEZL010000068.1:0-5012 GCA_034003005.1 Bacteroidales bacterium | reverse complement strand
GGTCTGTAAGTTCCGAGTGCTGACGAAGTATATTAAGACTCAGTTTGTTTGGCCACCAATCTTTATTCTGTGTGCCCACAGCCCCAATACTATGTTTGCCGGTAGCTCCGGTTACGGGGCATTTGCTATCTTTTTTAGGGTTGTTTTCCATATCTGATTAATTTAAAATTATACTCAACTCTTTAAATATAGTAAAAATATTTAGTACTAACTTTATGCTGTTTTATAACAAATCTAATCATGAGAAGGTTTTCATTATTGGTAAGTCTTTTTTGGGGAGTTGCCATAACTCTCCCCGCTCAGAATATTGAGCTGAATTTTATTGAAAAACTAACAACAGATACTGCCTTCTGCAGAAAGTCAGCTGAGCAGGGGCTACCAGTTGCTCAGATTATAATGGGCGACAGATATGAGAGTGTTAATGATTACGAAAAGGCAATGGAGTGGTATTCACAGGCTGCAATGCAGGGTGATGGGCTGGCTTACTATAATATAGCAATGTTGTACTTTCATGGGAAAGGGGTCGAGAGGAGCTATGAAACCGCAGGAGGACTTATGCTGGAGGCTATTAATAAAGGATATGAAAATAGTACATTGCACAGACATCTGGCATACAGCTATTTTAACGAAGGAAAGGAGCAACACCGGGCCCAGGCTGTTAAGTGGTTCAGGACTGCTGCCGGTGAGGGTGACGGAGAGTCAATGTATATGCTGGGTATGATACTGAAAATGGGGTTGGGAACTAATGTCAATAAGCAAGAGTCATTCTCCTGGTTTATGAAAGCATCAGATAAATTTGCTTATGCAACCCTTGCAGTTGCGTCATGTTATGGTAATGGAGAGGGGGTTGCCCAAAACTACCCGGAAGCAATCAGATGGTTTGAGAAATGTCTCAAATCTGATGCTCCCGAAGTTGTTCTGGAGGCCTCATATTCATTGGGTATTTGCTACCTGAAGGGTAACGGAGTTACTAAGGATGAGAAAAGGGCAGAGGAGTATCTGAGATACGCCGCTGAAAGAGGACACAAAGGGGCCCAGCAATTCTTCACCGGTTCAGATTAGTCTTCTTAAAGGCTTTTTATCCAATTAACAATATCGGCAACCACATCAGGAGCAATTGTGTTCTCTATGTCTCCGTATTCACTTAGTTCGCCTGTGGCAGCATCTTGCATAAGATGGTTTTTACCCGGATACAGGATTGCAGTGACTCTTTTATTGCCACCCTTCTCAAGCCCCTCTTTAATAAGTTTGACATGACGAGGCAGAACCTGAAGATCTTTCTCTCCTCCAAGTACAAGCACGGGACACTTTACTTTTGAGAAGTAGTCTGCGTTTTTGTGAAAGAGGTCGTACTTCATATGAGGTGCAAAAAAATCTCTCCAGGAGTTTATGTTAAGTGGAGTCCTGTAACCAAGCATCTTTTTGTCTTCCGGTGACAATTGAGCTGCTCTGGGCTCAAATTCCTCAAGAGCTTTAATGGCTCTCTCTTTCGCGATGGTTATGTTATCAGCCTCTTTAATAATCTCAAACATTCTATAGAGGATATCTCTGTTCAGATCAGTTCCGGCCTTGCTTACGCCCATTGCAGGGTAAATTGCATCACATTGTTCAACAATGTCTTCTGTGAGAGGGCTGGCAGATCCGGCCATGAGAATCACAAAAGATAAACTGCTGTTAATTGAGGCTGCAACAGGAGCAATATCGGCCCCAAGACTATGGCCCAAAAGCCCCACTTTACCGGCATCAATGAAAGGCATGGTTTTGAGGAATTCCGCTGCGGCAGAGGCATCGGCTGCGTGCTCTTTATTAGTGGTATTTATAAAGACTCCTTCCGACTCCCCGGCTCCTCTGTCGTCATATCTTAAAACAGCAAATCCTGCTCTTGTAAGCATATCTGATAAAACCAGAAATGTTTTGTGCCCGAATATTGTCTGATTACGATCAGACGGGCCTGAGCCTGATATAAGGACAACACCGGGGTATCTCCCTTTCTTATCAGGGATAGTGAGGGTTCCTGCCAGCTTAATGTTATCTGCTTTGTTTTCAAAAACAACATCTTCTGAAATGTATGGTAATGGCTCTTTGGGCTCCTGTGGTCTTCCGGCAACTTTAAAAGGGAACTCATCTACCCTTGTAAGGTTAAGCTCCATTTTTGTGGTTTTTGAGAAGATCATGCTGCCTGCAATCTCTTTATCTGATTTGAAACTTCCTTGATAATCTGCTCTTAGTGAGCTTAAAGCTATTTTAATACTATTGTCAGCTACAATAACCGAATCCACTTCAATATTAAATGCCTTTTGGTCAACACTGTGCATCAATGCACTGAATTTTCCATTCTCATGTTGTTTGATTTCAAAAGCAATAGTCAGCGAAGAGGTGGGATTCATAATAAGCTTTCCGTGCCATTTGCCGTGTACTTGTGCCGTTAACAGATTGCTAAACTGTAAAAGGGTAATGATAGTAATTAAAAGGGCTCTTTTTCTCATATTTTGGTTAGTTTTTGGATAGGATTGCAAAATAGTAATATTTGGCAAATGATAAGTGTTTAAAGTGTTATCTTTGTGTAAATTCATAAAAAACATCAATCTCATGAAATTTTTCATTGACACTGCAAATCTGAATCAGATAAAGGAGGCCAATGACCTGGGAGTCCTTGACGGCGTAACTACGAATCCTTCGCTTATGGCGAAAGAGGGTATAAAGGGAGAGGCAAATATCAAACAGCATTATATAGATATATGCAATATTGTTAAGGGAGATGTAAGTGCGGAGGTGATTGCGACAGATTTTGAGGGGATGGTAAGAGAGGGTGAGGAGCTGGCAGCCCTTCATGAGCAGATTGTTGTCAAAGTCCCTTGTACAAAAGAGGGTATTAAGGCAATAAAATACTTTAGTGAGAATGGTATCAGAACAAATTGTACACTTGTATTTACTGCTGGCCAGGCACTGCTGGCCGCAAAGGCAGGAGCAACCTATGTCTCACCATTTGTAGGGAGGCTGGATGATGTTTCTACCGATGGAGTTGCCCTTATCAAGCAGATTGTGGAGATTTACAACTACTACGGCTACCAGACCGAGGTGCTTGCCGCCTCCATCCGCCACACAATGCACATTATCCAGTGCCTTGAGGCTGGCGCCGATGTAGCCACCTGCCCGCTCGACGCTATACTCGGCCTGCTAAAGCATCCGCTGACTGATATCGGCCTTGAAAAGTTTTTGTCTGATTATAAAAAGGTCAATGGCTGAATTAATTCCCATAAATGACCCTTCTGCCAAGATACTGGTTGATCTTCACAAGGAGTTTCTGGAGTTATATACAAAGCATAAATATATGGTTGAGAATGATTTGCTTATTCTCAACTCAATTTATCTTGAAAAAATAGGGCATCTTCAATTGAAGCTTCTTCAGAAACAGGCAGAGGCAGCCAGGTGTAAATTTAAGATGATGCTTCTTCAGGCGGCTGTTAACAGGAGCGAGAGGCCTGATATTGATCAGATTGAGCAACAGGTTGAAGCAAAGATGCAGAACCATTATGCAAGAATCAATGAACAGGCGATGGCTATGGAGGCAGCAAAGCATGTTCTTTCAAATTTGATGAGTGAGGAGGACAGCGGAAAACTAAAGGAGCTTTTCAGACTATTGTGCAAAAGATTGCATCCGGATTTAAATCCTGACCTAACAGAGGAGGAGCGGGACCTGTTTGTTAAGGTGAAGGCCGCATATGATTTAAAAAATATTGCCGAGCTGCAGGGTATTCTGCTCTATCTTGATGGGACAGAAAGCGAAAACCCATTTAATCTTACACTTCAGGAGAGAGTTGAGCGAATAAAAAGACTTGAGAAGAGCATTAATGAACTTGTTTTAAAGATAGAGGAACTTAGGCTGAGTTTTCCTTTTAACATTGAGGAGCAGATTATGGATGACAACTACATTGCCGGCAGACAGGAGGAGATAAATGCTCAATGTTTCGCTGCCGATAATGACATTGCACAATACAAGGAGATAATCAGCCTGATTCTTGATGAATAAGTTAAATCTCAGACAATGAATAATTCAATTATACCTGTCACGCCCGGATTAATGGCTCTGCTGAACGCAAGCCAAAACGGCGTTTCGCCTTTCAGGAATGAGATATTTCTCCTGGAGGTTGTGGTTGCGGGCACCTCTTTCTGTCATGACATTAAGAGCGTTGAGGAGCAGATTGCTCCGGAAAAGGTTCTTACGCTTAAGAGGGAGCCATCCAACGAGCACGATGAACAGGCAATTGCAATCTACTGCGAAAATGTTAAGACTGGATACGTCCCTGCTGAGATGAATCTTGTTTGTGCCCGTCTTATGGATGCCGGGAAGATGTTTTTCTGCCGGGTTGTTTCAAAGGAGTGGCGAAAAGACTGGCTAAGGATAAAGGTTAATATCTATATGCTGGATTAGATTGTGTTTTGACAATCTTCAAAGTAAATAATTACCCATCAGTTGATTAATAGTGTAAAACTCCTGAAAAAGGTTTGTTTAATATAAAAATGTTACTATATTTGTAATTGAACAGTAAGTATTTAATTGAGAAGCTAACCCCTTACATTACTTTTTACTTTCAAGGCTGCCGTGAGGTGGCCTTTTTTTTTGATATATTTGTAAAAGAATATTTTAAAACTCTCCAAAATGTCAGAATTGAATGAATTAATTTCTAAAATCGTAAAATTTCGCGATGACAGAGATTGGGCGCAATTTCATAATCCTAAAGACTTAGCGATTGCATTAAATATTGAGGCTTCTGAATTATTAGAATTATTTCTTTGGAAGACTGAAGATGGAGCAAATGTAAGCAGGGTTAAAGAGGAGTTAGCTGATATTTTAATCTACTCTCTTCTTTTAGCTAACAAATATAACCTGGATGTTCAGACTATTATTGAAAGTAAACTGAAACAAAATTCAGAAAAGTATCCAGTAGACAAAGCGAGAGGTTCGGCTAAGAAATATAACGAGTTATGATTGTTTATCAATCCTTAAAGGA
>JAVEZL010000067.1:0-5101 GCA_034003005.1 Bacteroidales bacterium | reverse complement strand
GTTTTTTCGGAAAAAGGCCGAGGATGTTTGACGACCGAGAGGGAGGAGTTCCGCAGGCCCCGAAAAAAGCAAGAAAAAAAGCGTTAAGAAAAAGCGAATTGTATTCTCTGGTTAGGGCCGGTTGTGTATCTCTTAATGTATTAATAACAACAGGTGCCCTTTTTGGGAGCACCTGTGTTTGATTAGTATCGAAGTCTTGCTTCTAGAATTGTTCAGTCATCCTCTTGTAAGAGTTGTAACGCTTCTTAGCATACTCTTCAGTAAGTTTGAACAGAGTCTCAGCCTCTTCAGGGAACGTTGCTCTCAGTGAAGTATAACGAACCTCTCCGTTAAGGAACTCCTGGAATTTAGCCCAATCCGGCTCTTTGCTGTCAAGGGTGAAAGGATTCTTTCCTTCAGCCTCAAGCGTAGGGTTGAATCTGTATAGCTGCCAGTATCCGCACTCAACAGCCATTTTCTCTTCACGCTGTGATGCACCCATTCCGTTCTTAAGACCATGGCTGATACATGGAGCATAAGCAATGATAAGTGAAGGTCCGTCGTATGCCTCGGCCTCTTTAAGTACATTCATAAGCTGGTTGTGGCTGGCGCCCATTGCCACCTGGGCAACGTATACATAACCATAGCTCATAGCCATCATTCCAAGATCTTTTTTGCGAATCTTCTTACCTGAGGTAGCGAATTTGGCAACTGCTCCCACAGGAGTAGATTTTGAAGATTGACCACCGGTATTTGAGTAAACCTCGGTGTCAAGAACCAATACGTTAACATTCTCTCCGGAAGCAAGCACATGGTCAAGTCCACCGTATCCTATATCGTAAGCCCAGCCGTCTCCTCCAAAGATCCACTGAGATCTTGTAATGAAGTAATCTTTAAGTATTAAGAGCTCTTTGCAAATAGTACAGCCACATTCGCTGATCATAGGGATAAGCTTGTCAGCTATCTCTTTTGTAGCAGCGGCATCGTCGCGTTTTGTAATCCACTCTCCAAAGAGTACTTTCATCTCAGCAGAGCAGTCTTTGCACTCTAGTCCGTCAGCCATAAGTTTCGCAACTCTGTCGCGAACTCTCTCAGAACCCAGACGCATACCCATTCCGTACTCAGCGTTATCCTCGAACAGAGAATTTGCCCAAGATGGACCGTTGCCAGATGTATTTGTTGTGTATGGTGATGCAGGGAATGATCCTCCAAAAATTGAAGAGCAGCCTGTTGCATTTGCAATCATCATTCTGTCTCCGTAAAGTTGAGTGATAGCTTTGATGTAAGGGGTCTCTCCGCAACCGGCGCAAGCACCTGAAAACTCAAACAGAGGTTGAGCAAACTGCAGATTCTTAACATTTTGGGATTTTGACTGGATGGTGTCTTTGTAACCTACAACACCATGCATGTAATCAAAGTTGTGCTGCTCATGCTCCTGAGTCTCAAACGGCTTCATAACCAGAGCTTTGGTCTTAGCAGGACAAACATCGGCACAGTTACCGCAACCGGTACAGTCATACGGAGTAACCTGAATAGTAAAGCTGTACTCTTTGAAAGGGCCGTTACCCTTAACCTTTTTAACTCCTGCAGGTGCATGGCTTTGTTCCTCTTCGCTCATAAGGAATGGACGGATAGCAGCGTGAGGACAAACATAAGCACACTGATTACACTGAATACAGTTTTCAGGCTGCCATTCTGGAACGTGGGTAGCGATGCCTCTTTTCTCGTAAGCGGCAGTTCCGGAAGGGATGGTGCCATCTTCAAGGTGTAGGAATGCACTTACAGGAAGGTCATTACCACTCTGTGCATTTACAACGTCAGCAACATTTCTTACCCAATCCGGTGCAAGTCTGTCAAAGCTTGAAGGGCGGAACTTAGTAGTAAGATTTTTCCATTCTGTAGGTACGTCAACTTTAACATATTCGGCGCCCCTGTCAATTGCTGCATAGTTCATCTCAAGAACTTTATCGCCCTTCCTTCCGTATGATTTTTCAGCAGCGTGTTTCATTTCGCTTACTGCTTGTTCAAAAGGAATGATGTCTGCTATCTTGAAGAATGCACTTTGAAGAATGGTGTTTGTTCTGTTTCCAAGACCTATATCCTCAGCAATCTGAGTTGCGTTTATAATGTAAAGATTGAGTTGCTTTTTAGCAATGGTTGCTTTGATGTGATCCGGAAGCTTCTCAATTGTCTCGTCAATTGACCACAACGTATTTAGCAAGAAAGTACCACCTTTTTTGATGCCCCTTAGTACGTCGTATTTATTCATGTATGATGTTACGTGACATGCAACAAAATCAGGAGTAGATACAAGATAAGGTGAATTGATAGGTGTGTCTCCAAATCTCAGGTGAGAACATGTATATCCGCCGGATTTCTTTGAATCGTAGTCAAAATATGCCTGAACGTATTTAGGAGTTGTTTCACCAATTATCTTTATAGTATTCTTGTTTGCTCCTACAGTTCCATCTGATCCCAGACCATAAAACTTGCACTCCTTCACTCCTTTTTTGGAAACACTTATCTCCTCTTTCAAAGGAAGAGACTTGAATGTAACATCATCAACAATACCTATTGTAAAGCCGTTTTTAGGCTCCTTCATGTTGAGATTTTCAAAAACTGAAAGTATTTGTGCAGGGCTTGTGTCTTTAGATGAAAGGCCATATCTTCCACCTACTATCAGAGGCATTTTACCACCTTTTTCTGCTATAGCAGACTTGATATCAATGTATAATGGTTCGCCCACTGCACCCGGTTCTTTAGTCCTGTCTAATACAGCTATTCTTTTTACAGTCTTAGGAAGAACACGGAAGAAGTATTTTGCAGAAAATGGTCTGTATAGTCTTACAGTTAATACTCCCACCTTTTCACCTTTCTCCATTTGCATATCAACCACCTCACGAATAGTTTCGCAAACAGAACCCATTGCTATAATTATATTTTCAGCCTGTGGATCTCCGTAATAGTCGAAAGGAAGATAATGACGGCCTGTAAGTTCGCTTATCTCACCCATGTATCTTGCAACGATATCCGGAACTGAATCATAGAAAGGATTACTTGCTTCTCTTGCCTGAAAGAATACGTCAGGATTCTGTGCAGTACCTCTGGTTACAGGTTTGATAGGATTAAGGGCCTTTTGTCTGAATGACTTAAGTGATTTCTCACTTATCATTTTTTTAACAGCATCCTGATCAAGGTCTTCAATTTTTTGAATTTCGTGTGATGTGCGGAAGCCATCAAAGAAATGGACAAAAGGTACTCTTGATTTAAGAGTTGCAAGGTGAGCTACTGCTCCCAGATCCAATGCCTCCTGAACACTTGATGATGCAAGTAATGCAAAGCCAGTCTGTCTTGCTGCCATGACGTCTGAGTGGTCTCCAAAAATAGAGAGAGCCTGAGCTGCAAGAGTTCTGGCAGAGACGTGGAAAACAGTAGGAAGAAGTTCTCCGGCTATCTTGTACATATTTGGTATCATAAGCAGGAGACCCTGCGAAGCTGTAAAAGTGGTGGCGAGCACACCTGCCTGAAGAGCACCATGAAGAGCACCTGCGGCACCCCCTTCGCTCTGCATCTCAACAACCCTCAACTGCTCACCAAAGAGGTTCTTCTTTCCAAAAGAGGACCACTCATCTACATATTCTGCCATAGTAGAAGAAGGTGTGATAGGGTATATGGCTGCAAGCTCGCTGAACATGTATGCTACATGTGCAGCTGCGTAATTACCATCACAGGTAATGAATTTTTTTTCTTTTGCCATAACTGGTATTTTAGTTATTAGTATTTATGTATAATTAATTTTAGTTATTGATCTCCGACTTTAAATAAAAAATGGCCTGCAAATCCCTTCAAGGTTGCAGACCCTATTTGTTGATAATGTCACAAAAGGAATCACCGCTTTCACTCACCGGACAGAGTCCGGCCAACAGCTCTGTCTCTACTTCGTATTCAAATTTCATCTGGTGTGACATGGGCATAATATATCAACTTCACTCCAAAAATAGTCAATTATTTTATAAATAAAAAGTAAAATGAGCACTTCCTTTAAAGGAAGTGTCATTGAATTCCGTCAATACTCTATTAGTCTGAATATTATTGAAATCCCTGAGTTTTGCTCTCAGGTAATATCTTTGAAATCAGGTTTTGAAGGACACTTCCGGGGCCAAGTTCTACAAACTCTCTGGCTCCATCTTCCCACATCTTTTCAACGCTTTGTCTCCATTTTACAGGAGCTGTTAGCTGTTTTCTGAGATTTTCCTTGATTTCAAACGGGTCTGTATGAGGAAGGGCATCGGTATTCTGGTAAATGGGGCAAACCGGAGTCTGGAAATGTGTGTTTTCAATTGCTGCTGCGAGCTCCTCTCTTGCAGGCTCCATAAGTGGGGAGTGAAATGCTCCGCCTACCTGGAGAATTAGTGCTCTCTTTGCACCTGCCGCTTTAAGCCTATCACATGCCTCTTTTACCGATTCTATCTCTCCTGAAATAACAAGCTGCCCTTTGCAGTTGTAATTTGCGGGTACAATAATGCCTGGCGTTTCAGAACAGATATCTTCTACAATTTTATCATCAACACCCAGTACTGCTGCCATAGTAGATGGTTTCATCTCACAGGCTTTCTGCATGGCCATTGCCCTTGCATATACCAATTTAAGCCCGTCTTCAAAGGTTAAGGCGCCGGCAGCCACTAAGGCTGAAAATTCTCCTAAAGAGTGACCTGCAACCATTTGAGGGTTGAAATCCTCAATGCATTTTGAAAGAATAACAGAATGTATAAAAATGGCCGGCTGGGTAACCTTGGTCTCTTTTAGTTGCTCATCTGTTCCGGAGAACATTATGTCAGTAATTCGAAAACCCAAAATTGAGTTTGCTCTTTCAAACAGCTCTCTGGCTACAGGGTTGCTGTCATACAACTCTTTACCCATTCCGCTGAACTGTGCTCCCTGTCCGGGAAAAACAAAAGCTTTCATATTTCTACAATAGTATTTGGACCGCAAAGATACATTTTTCAGAGAATATTAAAATATGTATCTTTGCGGTCCAAATTTAGGCCTAGTAGTTCAGCTGAATAGAACGTCAGATTCCGGTTCTGAAGGTCGGGGGTTTGAATCCCTCCTAGGTCACTTT
>JAVEZL010000066.1:0-5125 GCA_034003005.1 Bacteroidales bacterium | reverse complement strand
AATGGAATCAAACGCACCTCTATACTGAGAATAGGAAGAAGACTAAGATATACCTAAACAATTTACATAAATGGACATTTTTGACAGAATAAGAAATGACGAGGGTGGTCCTCTCGGACAATACAGAAAAAAGGCTCACGGATACTTTATGTTCCCTAAGCTCGAAGGTCAGATACAGCCAAGAATGATTTTCAACGGCAAAGAGGTGCTCGCATGGACTTTCAACAACTACCTCGGCCTTGCAAATCACCCTGAGGTTCGTAAAGCCGATGCTGATGCTGCGGCAAAGTGGGGACTCGGCTATCCCATGGGTGCCAGAATGATGTCTGGTCAGACTGCACTACATGAGCAACTTGAGAGAGAGCTGGCTGAATTTGAACTTAAAGAGGATGCTTATCTCTTTAATTTCGGTTACCAGGGTATGGTTTCTACAATAGACGCTCTTGTAAACAGACATGATATTATTGTTTACGACTCAGAAGCCCATGCATGTATAATGGATGGAGTAAGACTTCATATGGGTCAGAGAATTGTATATCCACACAATGACATTGAAAAATGTGAGAAGGCACTTGCTAGAGCAACCAAATTAACCCAAGAGACCGGCGGAGGTATACTACTGATAACAGAGGGAGTATATGGCATGACAGGAGATCTGGGTATTCTTGATAAGATTGTTGAACTTAAGAAAAAATACAGTTTCCGTATACTTATTGACGACGCTCACGGATTTGGAGTAATGGGCGATAATGGAAGAGGTACCTCTGAATATTACGGAGTAATAGATGAAATAGACCTCTATTTTGGTGCTTTCGCAAAATCAATGGCATCCATTGGAGGATTTGTGGCAGGTGACAAACAAATTATTAACTATCTGAGATATAACCTTCGATCACAAATATACGCCAAATCACTTCCAATGCCTCTTGTTGAGGGAAATCTTAAGAGACTTGAACTTATCCGCACAAGACCAGAACTAAGAGAAAAACTCTGGACTATTACAAGAGCACTTCAGAAAGGTCTCCGTGAAAGCGGGTTTGACATTGGTAAGGCAGAGGCATGCGTAACCCCTGTATTTCTTCAGGGTAACGTAGCAGAGGCAACAAATATCCTTGTAGATCTTCGTGAAAATCACAAGATTTTCTGTTCAGTAGTTGTCTATCCCGTTGTTCCAAAGGGTGTGATAATGTTTAGAATTATCCCTACAGCAATGCACTCACTTGAAGATGTTGATTACACATTAAACGCTTTTGGAGCTATTGCAGAGAATCTTAAGAAGGGTGTTTACAAAGGAGAGGAGATGCAGGACAAATCAACTGAGAAAGTTGTCTGATAAATGCAAACTCTCAAAGATAAGGTTGTAATAATTACTGGAGCAAGCTCCGGAATTGGGCTCGCGGCGGCAAAGGCATTTGCCGCCGAGGGTTCCAAACTCGCAATTGCGGCCAGATCTCTTGAAAAATTAAATGCGCTTAAACAGGAACTTTCTCCCTCTGTTCAAGTTTTATGTATTAAAACAGACGTAACAATTGAAGAGGAGTGTCAGAATCTTGTTGAACAAACAGTTGCACATTACGGCAGAATTGACATACTTATCAATAATGCAGGCATATCCATGAGGGCAATGTTTAAAGATACGGAGCTCTCTGTGATAAAAAACCTGATGGATGTAAATTTCTGGGGAACTGTATATTGTACAAAATACGCACTGCCTTGGCTTCTTGAAACTCAGGGCTCAGTTGTAGGCGTAATCTCAATTGCTGGATTCAAAGGACTTCCGGCAAGAACAGGTTATTCAGCTTCAAAATTTGCCGTTTATGGCTTTATGGATACCCTGCGAATTGAGCATCTCAAAGACAATTTACATGTTATGATTTTTGCTCCCGGATTTACCGCCTCTTCAATTAGAGAAAAAGCTCTTATTGCAGACGGAAGCGAACAGGGGACAACACCTAGAGATGAAGGTAAGATGATGAGTGCGGAAGAGTGCGCTGCTCACCTTGTTTTAGGATTAAAAAAACGCAAATCCCAGATTGTACTAACATTTATAGGTAAGTTACTTGTAACTCTCAACAAGTTTTTTCCACGTCTTGTGGACAAACTTGAGTACGACTTTATGAAGCGAGAACCTGACTCACCATTAAAATAGACTAACTCCGGAAAATTTTTCGATATTGGCTGCTATTCCCTCAAGCAGCCTTTTTTTTGCTGTCTCCCCTGACCAACCGATATGGGGAGTAAGAATTAACTTCTCTCTATTTTTCACACACAGAAAAGGGTGGTCTGCCGGGATTGGTTCTTGCTCATAAACATCAGTCGATGCCCCTGCTATCAAATCAAAATCGATAGCTTTGGCTAAATCCTGTTCGTTCACAATCCCACCTCTTCCCATATTTACTATTATTGCATCTGGTTTCATCAATCTAATCTCTTTCATCGATATCAAATTTTTTGTCTTATCGTTCAAAGGAGAATGGATAGAGATTATATCACTAGTTGACAAAAGCTCTTCCAGAGTTACAGCCGGATACTTTTTAAAGTGTGGTACACCTGAAGTTGAGTAGTACATAATCTTTGCCCCAAAAGCAGATGCAACTTCAGCAACCCTTTTGCCGATTGTGCCCATACCGATTATCCCGAATTTTTTATAAGCAATCTCAGAAAAAGATCTTCCTGTATCTGTAAAATGAGGGCTTTTTGAGTACTCTCCGCTTTTAACAATATTATCAAAATATTGAGTATGATTCAGCAAAGCAAGAATAGATCCAAATGTTATCTGGACGACACTCTCAGTAGAGTACGCTACAACATTTTTCACCTCAACACCCTTTGATTTTGCATATTCTGTATCAACATTATTTGTTCCTGTAGCAGCAACACAAATAAGCTTTAGTAATGGAGCGGCATCTATCTGCTCTTTATACATTTTGACTTTATTGACAATTACCACCCGGGCCTTTGATACCCGTTCATTAACTTCTTCAATGCTTGTATGCGGGTATAACTTAAGCTCGCCAAATTGTTCAATAGCCGAGTAGTCTACACTTTCACCTAATGTTGCCGAATCCAGAAATACAATTTTCATAAGGTTTAAAAAAAGAAGCGCCTATTTCTAAGCGCTTGATTATCTTTATTTTGCTTTGGTGCCCAGAACAAGACTCGAACTTGCACACCTTTACGGCACTACCCCCTCAAAGTAGCGTGTCTACCAATTTCACCATCTGGGCGTTTAGGGAGCACAAAGATAATACGGTTTTTTAGAAATTAAAACGGTTTTGAAAAAAAATCTTAACTTTACATAAATGTTAATAAAAGCGGCATGAACGACAACTTTAAGAAACAGATTGAAAACATGGAGGACCTCGTTGAGATTAGCAATTTAATCTCAGAAAGCACAGAACTGCGCGAAAGGGTTGCCCATTATGCCAAGAAACCTATTGACGCACAGTTTGAAAAAGAGGGCCACCCTATCCAGATGAATTTTGGCAAGAAGGGAGATACTATATACCTGATTGGAGAGTACAGAAAACACATCAAAGATAAGAGTACAATTTTGGAAATCCTTTATGATGCTATCTCGCAAAACCTGGTTACAAGTGCTCACTCCCTTGAGAAGACGGGCCTTTTTTGCGGATTAATCGAAGCCTGCAGCATCAAAAAAGTCGGCTTTGATATAACAGGAGATGCAGAGATAAGTGATAAAGATTTTCTTTTCAGAGACAAGAACTCTGCAATACTTGTAAGTGTCTCCTCTGATAAAGAGGGTAAATTTGTAGACTTCTTCTATAACAACCTAATACCATTAACTCTACTTGGTCACGTTACCAAAGGTGAGTTAAGAATGGATGATACATCGTTTGGATATATTTCAGACTTTATCAACTAATATATGCCCCAACATATCAGCAAGGAACGGAGCAGGATTTCCGCAATGTTCAATGGCATTGCCGGTAGTTATGATTTCCTGAATCACCTTCTGTCTCTTGGTATTGACAAATACTGGAGAAGAGTATTAATTAAACACGTAATGCTCAGGATGCCGGCTAAAGCGTTGGATATAGCTACCGGCACAGGCGATATTGCTATTTCTCTTTATAATAAAGGTGTAGCTGCAACTGGCGTTGATATTGCTGAACAGATGGTAGAGATAGCCATAAAAAAAACCAGCAGGTTAGAGCAAAAGGATTCTCCCAGGCCTGATTTTCTTATTGCCTCTGCAGACGAACTGCCTTTTGAAAATAATAGCTTTCAGCTTGTCACAATAGGATTCGGTATTAGAAACTTTGAAAACAGAAAGAGAGCACTTGATGAGATTTACAGGGTTCTTTCATCTGGTGGAGAGGTTGCAATCCTGGAATTTGCAGATCCGCGGAACAAGTTATGGAGAGCAGTTTACAGATTCTACTTTCACAATATACTACCACTTATAGGAAAGTTAATTTCCAAGGATATGAACGCCTATACATACTTACCTGAATCTGTTAATCAATTTCCTCAATATTCTGCATTCTGCAAAGAGATTGCAGATGCTGGTTTTAAAAACTCCTCTTTCAAGCCACTCACAGGAGGTGTCTCAGTTTTATATACAGCCTTAAAAATCTGAAACATATGACATACTGGGAGGTTATATCAATCATTCTCTATTTTGTATATTTCATACTGGCCATTTACGCCTCTTTTGTAATAATGTACAAAAAGCTTGATCCTGTGAAATCCCTCTCCTGGATAGTAGTTATTCTACTTCTTCCTTTTATAGGACTGGTGGTATATCTTCTATTCGGACAGAACTTCAGAAAATCAAAAATATATAATAGAAAAGGTGTAAGAGATGAGCGTTTCAGGAGACTTGGCAGTTATAAACAGCTTAAAGACTTTAACCGTAATCCGGAGTTGTTCCCTTCTGAGCTGTCAAAATACAGGAAACTTATTAATCTTAACCTAAAAGGAAACAAGAGTTTATTGGGTGTAAATTCTGAAATTACTCTGTATTTTACGGGCAGAGATGCTCTTGACTCAATGTTCCAGTGTATCTCAGATGCTAAACAACATATCCACCTTCAATCATATATAATTGAGGATGATATAACCGGAAACAGGTTTAAGAATCTTTTAATAAAAAAGTCAT
>JAVEZL010000065.1:0-5217 GCA_034003005.1 Bacteroidales bacterium | reverse complement strand
TACTAAGCTGCCTTAGGAGCAGGAATAAACGCAAAAACCATGACGGGCTTATGAATTATACCGTCCGTGTTATGGGCTAGCCCTTGTTTATTTGTATCTGTACCGGAAGATTTTAAGGTATGCTATTATTGTTTTCTGTTTGTTATTCCTGGTGCAGAACTTTTTTTTCGACGGCGCAAGTGGAAAATTTTAAAATTCAGGTTTTCTATTTTGTAAGCTCTTTGTCAAAGCTTTGGAAGAGGTGTTGGCTTAAGAGGCTTTGGCAATTTGCCTGCAAATAATGATCATCTGAGCCTGTATAGAGACAACCTCGGATTTTTCCTTTAAAAATGAGTTTTCCCTGGCCAGTTGAGTTCCTGGAGTTGATCGACCAGATGGTGGCGTATTGCCACCACCGTGGCACCTGCCCGCATCAGAGCAATTCCGTCTTCCAGGGAGGCCACACCGCCTGAAGCTTTTATCCCTATACGATCTCCCACAGTCTCTTTAATAAGGTTGATGTTGTGAATGGTAGCCCGTCCAGGGCCAAATCCCGTACAGGTTTTTATGAAATCAGCTCCGCAGTCCACCACGAGTTTCGAAGCTGCGATGATTTGTTTGTCGGTAAGCACACCAACCTCGATAATCACTTTGAATGGGACATCGAACGATTTGGCCACTGCCATAACTTCCAGGATATCTGACGATACGAGCCTGTAGTCGCCTTTCAGGAATGCCGAAATATTCATTACCATGTCCAAATCAGTGGCCCCGCGTTTCAATCCTTGTTCAGCCTCAGTGCACTTAACAAGCGTAGTTACCCCTCCGCAGGGGAATCCTACTGGAATCTGAGCACGAATATTAGTCCCTTTAAGGGTATCGACCAGGTGACCAATATATTGCGGAAAGGCCACAACAGCTCGAAAACCATACATTTTTGCTGTTTCACAGGCAGATTCTACATCATCTTTGGTCGCAGTTATTGTGAGAGCCTCAGAATAATCAATTGCTGATACAAGTCCCTTGATCTCCTCATCTCTAATATTTAACATGTTACTTCTGTTTTAAATTATTATTATAAGATCTAACGGTTGGCAATAAGAAATGAAGGGCATTTAGAAGCACCTGCTTATCAGGTTACTAAGCCGTTTATTAAATATTGCGCCGTTCAAATTTAACACTTTCTGTCCATGTTTATTATTGTGTGTCAGCGATTGTAATTCCATCCTATTTACCATCATATTCAAGCAGTTCTGAAACGGTTTTAAATTCATATCCTTTATTCTTTAATCCATTTACAATTGTCTCAATTGCATTTATTGATTCATTATCCCAATCGTACATAGGATGTAATAAAATTATTGAGCCACTTTTTGAATTCCCGACAACATATTGGGCCATCAAATCAGAACTGGCTGATATTTTATCTATTGATTCAGGTTCAATATCCCATAAAATTGTTTTTCGGTCATTCTGTTCAAGATAATAAGGTAATACCAGTAACTTTTTTGCATGAGGAGGTCGAAAATGAATATCTCCTTTGTATCCGGCTTTTCTTATCAGCGAGTCGGTTTTCTCAATCTCAGAAGCAATGGTCTTATATGACCGGAAAACTAATCGTTTATGTGAATATGTATGATTTCCAATTTCATGTCCTAAAGCGACTATTCTTTCAGTTTCTGAAAAATAATGGTGCAAAGAGTTTCCTGTAAGGAAGAAAGTTGCTTTAATGTTATTATTGTTTAATATAGTCAGAACTGTATCGGTTTTGGGAGATGGTCCATCGTCAAATGTTAAAGCTATTACCTTTTGCCTAGTATTAACTTTTGGGTAAATTTCTCCGAAAAACTGGAATTTTCTTGAACTCGCTAAATAATATAAACCAATTAAAAAAAGAAAGATCAGTAGCATGAACGCTACTATTTTATATGTTTTATTATTTCTCATTGAAATTGTCGTTTTCATTTTTTAACCGTTAGCGGCCCGGAAATTTGGGTAGGTTGTATTACCCGACCTGCCTTGACCGAAGCGTCAGGGGCAGGCCGCACCGCTGACCACTCAGCGCTCCTCTTTAGCCAGAATCCCGATATTATCGTGATCGCGGTGCAGGAGCCAATTGCATATACCGACCTGTTGTGCTGAGTGCTTTAGTTCAAATCCAGAATGATCGTCAGGTTTTCTTTGACTTTATTAGACAGATTCTCAGGTAATTCCCCAAGCTTTTTTAGTAGCCTTTTATTGTCAATTGATCGCACTTGATCAATCATTATGTCACAGTTCTCATTCAAATTTGCTGTACCCTTTTTAATATGAACTCTTAAGATTTCAGATTCTTTCTGAATATTTGTCGTCAGAGGACATATTATTTTTGAAGGGTGAGGTAACTTATTAAGAAGATTTGTTTGAACGACGAGCACAGGTCTGGTCTTACCTGGCTCTGTACCTATTTGGGGGTTCAAATCAGCCACCCAGATTTCAAATCTTTTAACTTGCATAATCTATCTCCTCGAATTCATTAAGTACAGAAAGAGACTCGTCTTTTACAAGGGCAGATTCTCTCTGGAGTTTTGATTCTAAGATTTTACGCCTCTGAATTTTGTTATAATATTCCAGAGCCTCATTTATGTATCTGTTTCTAGGTTTCTTAATCTTGGAGAGAATATTTTCGGTTTCTCCGAAGATTGAGTCGTCAATTTTTAATGAAACTGTTTTCATGGCATAAGTATTATTCCACAACAATATATATAATATGTATATACTGCAAGTATATTTAAATTGCGTTTATCATAACTGTTTTGGCATTCAGAACAATGGCCGCGTGTAAGAGCCGTTGCGTGATCAAGGCGCTTTGTGGTCGAGGTAGCAAAAGCTAACCAAGAGACCAACGTTAGTAAACCTGCTGCCAGCAATGCTTATACATGCTGTTGTAAGTAGTTGCTATTGCTACGCTAACTCATAAAAAGAATTGGGATCAAATTCTACTCTCATTTTGACTTTAGCTTTCAATGCTTCAAATACACGTAAAACAGTAGAAAAACGAACATCTTTGGCATTATTCTCAATTTTTGAGATTTGAGCCTTTTGTACTCCAATTAATTGACCAAGCTGCTCTTGAGTTAAATTCTGGTCTTTACGTGCTTTTTTAATCATATCGCCCAAAATTTCCAGTTTGAGCTCGAATTCGAACTGTTCTCTTTTCTCTGTGCCTCTTTTCCCAATATGCTTATCAGTCAGTTCTTCAAGCGTGTATGTTTTTATTTTCTTTGTCATATCCATTTTCATTTATTATCCAAATATTCTTTCCTAAGCTGCAAGGCCCTTTCGATTTCCTTTGAAGGTGTCTTTTCTGTCTTTTTAATGAATCCATGTGTAGCAATCACTATGGTTTGTTTTCCTTCAATTGTATCCCAAAAAGCAAGCAGCCTGATCTTTTTATTTTTATATAAAGTCCTGAATTCCCAAATCTCCGGTGTCAATTTCTTGAATAATTCAGGGTCATTGACTTCTCTGGATTTCCGGATATTAAAAAGAACTTTTTCCCTTGATTTTCCATCCAGGTCATCCAAGAAAACCTTTGCTGGCTCAAGAAATATAACCTCAAATTTAATCATTCACTTTTTAATGTAAAGATACAATATGTTTCCTTATAGGGAAACATTATTGGAGGATTTTTTTGCAATTACTTACAGCGGCCCGGCAATATGGGGAGGTTGTGTTATCCGACCTGTCCTGACCGAAGCGTCAGGACGCAGCATCCGGGCATCCCGATTACTCGGGACTGGTACCCTGTCCCGAGTACTCGGGAGGGCCAGAAAGCTGTCACGTCTTTGACCTGACCGACCGGAGGGAGCGTCAAGGGCCTTGCCCTGACCGACCGAAGGGAGCGTCTAGGGCCTTGCCCTGACCGACCGAAGGGAGCGTCAGGGATGTCCGGGTGTAAGAACCGTTACGAAGTTGTCTTGAGTTGTAATTCGTTTCTCAGGACACTCCTTATTGAATCTGCCTGGCAGGCAATAAGAATGGATCCTGCAATGATGCAGTACTATCATTCGCATGTTGTCAATAGCAAAGGACATGAGGTTGTAATCAAAGTGGCACGTAAACTATTAAACCGAATAAGATATAATGAAAAGCAGAAAGCCATACATAACAGGAGTGGCATAGAAAAACAAAAACTATAAGATCAAAAAAAAACTGAGGGATAACGTAAAACACGGCAGGTAACAGAATGATTACAAACCATAGTCCCGCTTTGTGCGGGATACCCTTACTATAAAAAATGACAAGTGATTGCGGCAGAGATATTAAGCTGACCACAGATAGCAGTGTGATTTTATAGAATTTTTGAAGAAGTTTATAAAGGGAAAATATTATTTACCTTTGTTAACCCGGGGCAATGCTTTTCATAGCATTATCCGTGTTAGGTGTTCGTAGTTTTTTCAGTCTATGAGTAGGGTATTAAAATATCACATAGAGACAATGATTATTTTTTGAATATTCCACCAATCATTAAGCCATAAGTTAAGAAACCACCCAAAGAGTATATAGTCCAAAATAACTGATCTTTCGTTGCAATTGTTTCGTAGACCAGTGGGTGTGAAATACTCCACAGTGTAATTGTTAACCATAGTATGAAACTGAAAAGCAATCCGGTTAATACATTTGATTTGCTTATAATCTTGATAACCAAGGAGTAAATCCAGGTGAAGATTATCCCAAAGAATGCTCCGATAGCTAATTTGGTCCAGATAAAATAGAATGCATTGATTTGATTAATTATATTTTGCTGTGTAGCCAGTGTTTTAATTTTTCAAAGTGTCAGTTTTTGAAATAGTTTCATAAATAACCTGCATAAATATCTCCAATTTGTCTGGTAATTCATTCTCATTTGGATAATATAAATAGGTTGAATCGCTTTTATTCGTGGTTACGTACTTCATTTTTGTTGTCGGTGAATCATTTGCAGCATTGTCATGAAATCCATACTTATCCGAAATGTCAATTGAAAGTAAGTTTTCCAAATTTTCTTTAATTAAAGACATATCTTCGGTTGAAATTTGAAATTCAGATTCCCTGTATTGGTCGCTTAAATCATATTTTTCCTGAACTTCTAATTTCCCGTTTTGGTCAATAGTGGCTTTATAATAGAAATCTGCCCAAGCACTTGATTCTTCCCAGAAAATCGAATATGTATTTAAGTCAAAATTTGAACCATCTTCCTTATCACAGCGAGAAAAG
>JAVEZL010000064.1:2489-5252 GCA_034003005.1 Bacteroidales bacterium | reverse complement strand
ATTGTGTGGTGATTATTGAAGGTCCCAAATAGTTTTTTCAACTGCCGTCCGCCTCGTGGGTAGGCCATGCATAACTGATCTATTGATTCGCATCCGTTTGTGACATTGCATCGGCCCCCACCGGAAATCTTAACTTTTGATAGCAATTGTTGCGATTTTTCAAAGATTGTCACATTGGAGTCTGGGAACCTCTCCTTTGCAGTAATTGCTGCAAAAAAGCCTGCTGCCCCGCCTCCTATAATTGCTATTTTCATAGTTCTTGTTTAAGAGCAAAGATAATCTTCTCTGAGGCAAATTCTAGAGTTTTTATTTTTTTGTAACTTGTGGCTTCAAAATTATTTAACTCCCGGCCTCATGACTATAAAATTTCACAAGTTGCTGTTGATAATAATTCTATTATCCGCAAATACATCAGGCATATGGGCACAAGAGAGATCAAAAATTGTTTTTACACCCCAGTGGCAACCTCAGGCTCAGTTTGCAGGTTACTATGTTGCTCTTGAGCAGGGGTTCTACAGCGAGGCGGGATTAGATGTTACAATTAAACATCCCTCTGCCACAGCTGACATATTTCAAATACTCACAACGGGTGAGGCCGATATAGTCTCTGCCTTCTTAATACACGGATTGAAAGCGGAAAGACGTGGAGCCCCCATAAAACATTTTGCCCAGATGCTTCAGCACTCTTCCCTTATGATTGTCACACGCAAAGGTGGAGGTATTGAGAGTGTTGATGATTTAAAGGGGCGCAAATTGGGGATATGGAGCAGCGGGTTTGATGATCTCATATTTGCAATGCTTGAGCAAAGAGGAATAGATTTGGAGATTGTTAGAATACTCAATACTGTAAATCTTTTTTTAGAGGGGGGAGTAGATGCTATGACAGTAATGCACTACAACGAGTACAATACAATTATCAATTGCGGAGTTGATCCCGGGGAGTTGAATACCTTTTTTATGAGGGATTTAGGATTGAATGTGCCTGAAGATGCTCTCTACTGTCTGGAGCGCAGGTGGAGAGAAAACCCCGAGCAAATGAGGGCATTTGCAGAGGCTACTCTTAAAGGTTGGGAGTACGCTTCAGCAAACAAAGAGTACGCAATTGAACTTGTTTTAAGACAAATGAAACATGCAAATCTGCCTATCAACAAGGTGCACCAGAGTTGGATGCTCGAAAGGATACTGGATGCAATAGAACCCGGAGATAAACCTGTAAAAAGGGGAGAACTCTCCCAACAGGACTATATACTGGTTACAGCTATAACCAATTAGATTTTTACAAATTTGACTCCTTATGAAAAGAGAGAAATTATCATACCGGATAATAAGCAGACTCCTCCCGGCTGTCTTAATTTTAGGGGCTGCAATAGTTACTGCCTATTATCTTTATGCAAGGAGCTCAATCGCAGAGCACACAGCGGCAAATGCTCAGATGACTGCGAAAAACTCAGTGCAAAGCATTGAGAAAATTGTAAAACAGGTAGAATTAATTCCGGCAAATCTGGCGTGGATGATGGAGAGCGGCTCACTCAACAGAGACTCGCTATATCATTTTCTACACAAACTTGTAGTCAACAATCCCCTCATTTATGCAAGTGCTATAGCATATGAACCTGATAAAGACGGGGCACTGTTCTCCCCCTATGCATACAGAAATGACACTATTGTAGAGACAATAAATCTCGGTTCAGAGTCCTATAACTACTTGATAATGGACTGGTACCAGATACCTGCTATGCTTAAGAAGCCATACTGGACAGAGCCATATTTTGACGAAGGTGGTGCCAACGCCCTGCTGTCAACATATTCCCATCCCTTTTATACTATAAAGAATGGAAAACGGGAGTTTGCAGGCATCATTACAATTGATATATCTCTGGATTGGCTTACACAAATAGTTAGTTCAGTTGAAATTCTGGAGACAGGTTATGCATTTCTAATATCCGGCAATGGAGTTTATGTTACCCATCCAATACGGGATAACATAATGAACCATACTATCTTTACCAGATCTGTAGAGCTCGGGATACCCAAACTCAGAGAGATAGGAAGAAGTATGATCAGAGGCGAGGAGGGATTTGATACTGTTGAACTCCCGGACATAGGAAAGGCTCTTCTCTATTATGAGCCTTTGACATCAACAGGATGGTCACTGGGTGTCATTTACCCGTACAAAGAGATGTATGCCTCTCTGCAAAAACTCAATCTGATGATTGTTATTCTCTCAGCAATAGCCCTCGCTCTGCTTGTCCTCTTCATTTTTACAATAGTAAGCAGAATGCTCAAACCTTTAACCAAGTTCGCTCACTCAGCCAGGGAGGTAGCAGAGGGGAACTTTAATGCAGAGCTGCCGCAAATCAAAAGCAATGATGAGATGAGAGAACTCAGAGACTCTTTTGAGTTTATGCAGAGGGAGCTCTCTGAGTATATTACAAATCTTAAGGAGACCACAACTGCTAAAGAGAAGATTGAGAGCGAACTGAGAATCGCCAAAGAGATTCAGATGGGAATGATACCCCATATATTCCCTCCATTTCCACAAATAAAAGAGATTGACCTGTTTGCGCTGCTAGAATCGGCAAAAGAGGTGGGAGGAGACCTTTATGACTTCTTTTTGCTGGATGAAAAACAGCTATGCTTTGCAATAGGCGATGTCTCAGGAAAGGGGATACCTGCCTCTCTCTTTATGGCAGTAACCCGAACACTTCTCCGTTCTCTGGCAAACAAAGAGAAAACAACGGCAATGATTGTCTCTGAGATAAA
>JAVEZL010000064.1:0-2389 GCA_034003005.1 Bacteroidales bacterium | reverse complement strand
GCTTTGCAATAGGCGATGTCTCAGGAAAGGGGATACCTGCCTCTCTCTTTATGGCAGTAACCCGAACACTTCTCCGTTCTCTGGCAAACAAAGAGAAAACAACGGCAATGATTGTCTCTGAGATAAACGCTACTCTCTGTTTTAACAACGATTCGAATATGTTTGTTACCTTCTTCCTGGGAATACTGGATACTGCAACAGGAGAGCTAAGGTATTGCAACGCGGGACATAATCCACCGGTAATGGTGAAGAACAATGGTCACACAACATTCTTTGATATAACAAAAGGGATACCGCTTGGTCTGTATGAAGATTTTGTATTTACAGAGCAGAGTGCTGCTCTGGAGAGTGGAGAGACTCTGTTCCTCTACACCGACGGGCTTACTGAAGCGGAGAACTGCAAAAATGAGCTCTTCTCTGATCAAAAGCTCATTGAAACCATTAAATCTGCAACTGTAAAATCTCCGGAAACCCTTGTTAGATATGTGCTTGAATCGGTAAGAAGTCATGTGAATGGCAATGAACAGTCAGACGATCTTACAATGCTGGGGATATTGTATAAAGGGGATGAGGTATCGGCGGAAAAAATGATATCGGCAGATAGGGATATAAATATGCTTCCTGTTATAAATGAATGGGTTGTGAGGCGGCTGAACGGGCTTAAACTTCCTGCCGGACTGGAAAATACTGTTAACCTGGTTATTGAAGAGGCTTTTAGTAATATTGTCTTTTACGCTTATGAGCCTGGGCAAAAAGGGAAAATTGATATATCTTTGTATGTGGAGGGGGAGATGCTGGTTATTGAATTGCGTGATACAGGGAAACCATTTGATCCCACTGCTGCTCAAGATCCGGACACAACACTTCCTGCAGAGAAGAGAGAGATAGGGGGATTAGGGATATTTCTAGTAAAAAAGATGACAGACAGGGTAGAGTATCGTCGTGAGGAGAATGAGAATGTGCTTGTTATTAAGAAAAAGATAGAAAGTGTTTAAAACGTTTAGATATTAAACCTGAATATGAATATAGCTTCGCAAGTCACTCCGGAAAGGATAATAATCAGCGTTGAGGGGCGTATCGATACAACTAACTACGGCGAGTTTGAAAGTGGTGTAAACAAAATACTTGAGAATTTCACCCCGGAGGTTGTGATGGATTGCAGCGCTCTCTCGTATATAAGCAGCTCGGGCCTCAGGATATTCCTAACTATCCATAAGAAGATGATGGGAACAGGGGGAAAACTTATACTTAAATCGCTTCAGCCATCAATCAGAGAGATTTTTGACATCTCAGGCTTCAGCTCAATTTTTACCATTAATGATTAGTTCCACTTCTTCTGCCTTTGCCGATTCAAAGCCCCATTACAACATTCTTGACGGATTACGAGGAGTAGCTGCCTTAACTGTTGTTTGGTTTCATATATTTGAGGCTTTTGCAACGAGTCATGTCGATCAAAGAATTAACCACGGGTATCTGGCGGTTGATTTCTTCTTTATTCTATCCGGGTTTGTTATGGGCTATGCCTATGATGACAGGTGGAAGACAATGAAAATCAAAGATTTTCTCAAGCGAAGGTTAATCAGACTCCACCCTATGGTGGTTATGGGAGCCTTGATAGGTGCTGTGATGTTTTACACTCAGGGGTGTTCCGTGTGGGATGTCTCAAAGATTTCAATTGGGATGCTGGTAGTTGCAACAGTTCTGAACGCTTTCCTGATTCCCGCAACACCCGGTACCGAGATAAGAGGAGTAGGAGAGATGTACCCGCTTAACGGGCCAAGCTGGTCGCTCTTTTTTGAATACATCGGCAATATCCTTTATGTGCTATTTATCCGCAAACTTAAAACAAACGCATTAACAGTATTGGTTTTGTTGGCCGGCATCGGATTAGCAATTTTTGCCATTTGGGGCCCATATGGTGATATCTGCGTAGGCTACTCCCTCACCGGAGACAATGTTTTGGGTGGTATGCTGCGCCTTCTCTTCTCCTTCTCCGCAGGTTTGCTGATGTCCAGGGTATTTAAGCCGATGCGAGGAGAGGGCTTTAGTCTGCTGGCAAAAGCCAAGGCAGGAGTAGTTAAATACTCATTCTGGATAGGAGCTGTGGCAATAGTGGTTTTATCAGCTATCCCGAGGTTAGGAGGAACAGAAAATTATTGGATGAATGGACTTTACGATACCTTCTGCTTTGCAGTAGCTTTCCCTCTGCTGGTCTACATAGGAGCATCGGGAGAGACCAAAGGCAAATTCACCACCCGCCTTACCAAATTTCTGGGAGATATATCGTATCCCCTCTACATGGTCCACTATCCGTTTATATACCTTTATTATGCATGGGTTAAAAACGAGAATCTGACGTTTGAGCAATCTCTTCCCGGCGCTCTAGCTC
>JAVEZL010000063.1:0-5257 GCA_034003005.1 Bacteroidales bacterium | reverse complement strand
GCCTAGAGGATGAGATATGTGAAAGGCTAAAACTTGCCGGATTGGCAGTAATTGAGGCTAGAATAGGTTATCTCGCCTATGCTCCTGAAATTGCTCAGGCAATGCTTAAAAGGCAGCAAGCGTCAGCGATTATTGCAGCACGATATAAAATGGTAGAGGGTGCTGTAGGGATGGTTGAAGGCGCTCTAAAATTGCTCTCAAAAAAGAATATTGTAGAACTGGACGAAGAGAAGAAAGCCGCAATGGTAAGCAATTTGCTTGTTGTTTTATGCGGTGACAGGGAGACTTCACCTGTAATTAATACAGGTACGCTAAATCAATAAAAAAGAGATAGATGGCAGAAAAGAAGACATTTGTATTAAGAATTGATGTTGATACCATGAAGGCAATTGAAAAATGGGCGGCAGATGAATTTCGTAGTATAAATGGTCAGTTGGAATGGATTATCAGCAAGAGCCTTAAGGATGCAGGAAGATTAAAAAAGGGTGGAGAGAACAGGGTGGATTAGTATTTATACTATAGAAACTATTATTTTAGTTCGATCTCCCTCAGATGCTCCATCCTTTTCTTCTCCAGAAAGCCCTGAATTGTTTCAAGGTGCTCTTTAATTTGTCCGTTGCCAAATTCATAGACCTTTGAAACAAGGCCGTCAAGGAAATCTCTGTCGTGTGAGACAACAATAAGGGTGCCGTCAAATGCCATAAGGGCTTGCTTGAGAATGTCTTTGGTCCGGAGGTCCAGGTGGTTTGTTGGTTCGTCGAGAATTAGAAGGTTAACAGGCTCCAGCAAGAGCTTAATCATAGCAAGCCGGGTTCTTTCACCACCAGAGAGGACTTTAACCTTTTTGTCAATATCATCTCTGCCGAACATAAATGCACCAAGAAGGTCTCTTATTTTTGAGCGGATATCTCCCACGGCTATATCGTCAATTGTCTGGAAAACTGTTAGGTTTTCATCAAGCAAAGAGGCCTGGTTCTGTGCAAAATATCCTATCTGAACATTGTGCCCTAGTGTAAGTTTGCCGTCATGTTCAATCTCCCTCATAATACATTTTACAAGAGTAGATTTACCTTCTCCATTCCGCCCAACAAAAGCAACCTTATCTCCACGGTCAATCGTAAGAGATGCATTTGAAAATATCAACTTTTCACCATAGCTTTTACCCACGCCATCAGTTATAACAGGGAAGTTACCGCTGCGGGGAGATGGGGGAAATTTAAGTTTTAAGGCCGATGTGTCAATTTCATCCACCTCAACCAACTCCAGTTTGTCAAGCATCTTAACACGAGATTGCACCTGAAGCGTTTTTGAATATGTCCCTTTAAACCTCTCAATAAACTCTTTTGTCTCTGCAATCATCTTTTGCTGGTCTTCAAACTGCCTCTGCTGCTGCTCCCTGCGCTCTTTGCGGAGCTCAAGATAGTGAGAGTAGTTGACCTTATAATCGTAAATTCTTCCCATTGTAAGCTCAATGGTTCTGTTTGTGACATTGTCAACAAATGATTTATCATGTGAGATAAGCACAACCGCCTTTGCCTGATTAACCAGGAACTCCTCAAGCCAGATAATTGACTCCATATCCAGGTGGTTTGTGGGCTCATCAAGAAGGATAACATCGGGCTTACGCAAAAGAATCTTTGCCAGCTCTATCCGCATCCTCCATCCGCCGCTAAGCTCTGATGTCTGTCTTGTAAACTCCTCCCTTTTAAAACCAAGACCCAGCAGAACCTTCTCTACATCCTCCTCGAAATGAGTTATATCAACTGCATAGTACTTCTCGCTCAGCGCAGAAAGGTCCTCGATCAGTTTGTAGTACTCCTCAGATTCATAATCGGTCCTCTCCTCAAGCTGCTTATTATAGTCAGCTATCTGAGCCTCGATTTCATGAAGATGTTTGAATGCCTGAGAGGCCTCCTCAAAAACAGTCCGGCCATCCTCGGTCATCAAATGCTGAGGCAGATATGCAATCAGCGAATCTTTTGGTGCCGATATGACTCCCCTTGAAGGATTCCGCTCCCCTGCAAGAATCTTAAGCAGAGTAGATTTACCCGCTCCATTCTTACCCATCAGGGCTATCCTGTCATTATCGTTTATCACAAACGAAATGTTTTCAAATAACACTGTACCACCAAACTCAACACTCAATCCGTCACAAGAGACCATTATACTTCCTTTATTTTTGAGGTGCAAAGATATTGTGTAATTTTGGGAAAACCCATTTTGATTTATGAAGACCAAATTTTACCTCACTTTGCTGGCGTTGATGATGTGTTTATTTCATCTTAACGCTCAGAATTTTAACGCTGAATACAAAAAGCTGGATTCGCTTCCAAATATTTCCAGATTAGTTCACAATGTTGCAATTGCACCTAAATGGATTGATAGTTTGAATTTTACATATGAAATAAGAGAAAAGGAGGGTCTGAAAAAGTACAGAGTTAATGTGCTTACTAAATCGAAAGAGTTAATTTCTGAAGAGAAAAAAAATGAGGTTAGAGAAACACCACCCGTAAGAGGCTCTGGACGCTCACAAGAAAAAAAGGTTTTTGTTTCACCGGACGGAAAATTAGAGGCCTTTATAAAAGATTACAACATCTGGCTTAAAATTGATCAGAAGGAAATTCAGTTAAGTTTTGACGGAACAGAAAATCTCTTTTACTCACAAATCAACTGGTCTCCCGATTCAAAGAGAATTGCGGCTATTCAGACATTAGAGGCCGAGAGGCACCGTATTCCCCTGCTGGAATCGGCTCCGGCAGACCAGAAACAACCAAAGCTTCAGTGGAGGGATTACTATAAGCCGGGAGATGTTATACCAATGAATCGCCCTGTACTATTTGACGTTGAAAATGTTATAAGTGGAGGGACAGGGTATGATGCAAAAATAGAAATAGACATTAGGGATTTCGCAAATCCATATCAGCTCTTTTTTAGAAAATGGTCAGATGATTCTAAATGGTTCAGTTTTGACTATAACGAGAGGGGGCATCAGGCATATCAGATTGTTAATGTTAATGCAGAAACAGGAAAGACCAATATTGTTGTTGATGAGCGGTTTAATACTTTTGTACACTATGGAAGAAATTATATTTACTACACAAAAGATGGAAAGAGCCTTATCTGGTCCTCAGAGAGAGATGGATGGAGGCATTTATACCTGATTGATGCAGTAAGCGGAGTAGTAAGAAGTCAGTTGACAAAAGGGGAGTGGGTTGTTAGAGAGGTGATAGAGATAAACGAAGCAGAGGATTATATAATATTTGCCGCTAACGGAAGAAACAAGAGTGAAGATCCGTATAATCTTCACTATTACAGGATGAAGACGGATGGCAGCGGATTAACTGATTTAACACCTGAAAACGCAAATCACAGAGTTGTTTTCTCTCCGGATAAAAGGTACTTCACAGACATATACTCCCGTCCGGATATGGAGCCCGTATCGGTACTCCGTTCGGCAAAGGATGGGTCGGTTTTAATGGAGCTGGGCAAGGCCGATGTATTTGAGTTGGAAAAATTTGGATGGAGCAGACCGGAGGTATTCTCTGCAAAGGGGAGGGATGGGAAGACCGATATCTGGGGCACTATTTACCGCCCTTCAAATTATAATCCTAAAAAAAGATATCCGGTTGTGGAGTACATCTATGCAGGACCACATGATGCTCACGTTACAAAGGATTTTGCTGCCTATATGAGATTCTCAAAACTGGTTGAGATGGGGTTTATTGTTGTAACTATTGATGGAATGGGAACTGCAAACAGATCTAAGGCGTTCCATGACTTTTGCTGGAGAGACCTGAAGGATGGCGGGTTCCCGGACAGAATTCTATGGATGAAGGCGGCAGGGGCAAAGTACTCGTCAATGGATATTTCAAGAGGAGTGGGTATTTACGGATATTCGGCAGGGGGACAGAATGCGCTGGGGGCACTGCTTTTTCATGGAGATTTCTATAAAAATGCTGTTGCACTTTGCGGCTGCCACGACAACAGAATGGATAAAATCTGGTGGAATGAGCAGTGGATGGGATACCCTGTGGGACCATGGTATGGAGAGTCATCAAATGTTGATAATGCACATAAACTAACCGGTAATCTGCTCTTAATCAACGGGGAGCTTGATGATAACGTAGACCCTGCTTCAACTCTTCAGGTAGTTGATGCTCTTGTGAAGGCAGGGAAAGATTTTGAACAGCTCTATCTTCCTGGTCACGGACACTCGCTTGGCTCTGATTACGTGACAAGACGGGTCTTTGAGTTTTTATACAGGAACAAATAATTTACAAGTTCATTGAGTCTTGTTTTGTGTATATTCGCCCGATTTAATGTTTAATAATTAAACGATGGTGCTCAAATATTTATTTTTGTTTATGGGAATCATAACAATAGCAGGAGTATTTCTGCTATATGGACACAAACAACCATCGCCACTTAGAGATTCTAAGGGAGATGTAATAAGCGGGTCAATATCAGAAAAGGTTTTTGTAGACATTAATGGCCACAATATGGGTATGTTTATAACCGGGAAAAATGTAAACAATCCTGTTCTTTTGTATCTCCATGGTGGTATGCCCTCATATTTTCTTACAAAAAAATATCCCACAGGAATGGAAGACTACTTTACTGTTGTGTGGTGGGACCAGAGGGGGTGCGGACTATCCTTTAGTAGTAACGACTATAAGTCAGATGATTCAGACAAAGCTATCTCTACTGATCTGATGATTTCAGATACAGAAGAGGTTGCTAAATATTTAATCAACAGGTTCGGCAAGGAGAAGATTTATCTGATGGGGCACTCCGGTGGCTCGTTCTTGGGAATTCTCACAGCGGCCAAATCGCCGGAACTCTTCCACGCCTATATAGGTGTAGCTCAAATGTCCAGGCAATATGAATCAGAGAGACTGGCCTATGAGTTTATGGTGGAGAAGTACGAAGAGCTTGGAAATTCTCAAATGGCCAATAATCTTCGCAAATCTCCCATAACTGAAACCTCCGGGATCCCGTATGAATATCTTAAATTACGAGATAAAGCTATGCACACTCTGGGAATAGGCACTACTCACGATATGCGCTCTGTTATTACCGGAGTCTTTTTTACTTCTTTAACAAACAGAGACTACACAATCAGAGAGAAGATAAACATGTGGCGCGGCAAGGCAAAAAGTGGAGTAAGCAGTATGTGGAGTGATATGATGAAGAGGGATTTATCTAAAGAGGTAACAAAATTTGAGATTCCAATCTACCTCTTTCATGGTATACACGA
>JAVEZL010000062.1:0-5457 GCA_034003005.1 Bacteroidales bacterium | reverse complement strand
TGCGCAGTCGAGAACAATTACTGGTAAGGTTACCAGTGCGCAGGATGGGATGGGAATTCCCGGAGTTACCGTGATGGTTAAGGGTACTACTATTGGTACCACAACCGATATTGACGGTAATTATTCATTTGCTGTACAGCCGGATCACCGTACATTGATTTTCCGTTTTGTCGGAATGATTAGTCAAGAGATTGTGATCGGGGAACAAAGTACCATTAATGTGGTCATGGAACCTGATGTCCTTCAAATGGAAGAAGTGGTTGTTACAGCTCTGGGTATTTCCAAAGAACGTAAAGCACTCGGGTATTCAGTGCAGGATGTTTCAAGTGAAGAGCTTACTCGTTCAGGTTCATCAAACCTTTCAACAGCCTTACAAGGTAAAATCTCCGGCGTTGAAATTAAGCCATCTTCTGGTATGCCAGGTGCTTCGTCACAAATTATTATCAGGGGAGCTCGTTCATTTTCTGGTAATAACACTCCCTTGTATGTAGTAGATGGGATGCCCATTTCTTCTACAGCAGATTACTCCACCGGCAATAGTGTAACCGGTGCTGATATTGCAAACCGGGCAGTAGATATTGATCCTAATGATATTGAAAGCATTAATGTGCTCAAAGGTCAGGCTGCTGCTGCGCTATACGGAATTAAAGCTTCTAATGGGGTAATTATAATTACTACCAAAAGTGGTAAAGGGAATAAAACTGGTAAACCTGCTATTTCATTCTCTAACTTTACAAGCTTTGACAAGGTTTCACGGAAACCAGATTATCAAACTAAATATGCTCAGGGTAGCTATGGCATGAATGTCCCAAATACTTCTTTCTCCTGGGGGCCTGAGATTAATAGTTTGCCTGATGACCCAACTTATGGTGGTAATTCACAAGGTCATCCGGGGATGTACTATGTTCCTCAGCTTGAAGCAGCAGGTCTGGATCCATGGGTAACTCCTCAAGTGTACGATAATTTTGGTGACTATTTTGATGTTGGTTTTACCACAACAACATCTCTTAACATTAGCCAGGCCAATGATAAGGGAAATATAGCCTTTGGCATTGGTAACACAACACAAGATGGTATAGCACCTTCAACAGGTATGGATAGATGGAATGCAAAGGCAGCCGGAGAAACTAAGCTGAATAATAATTGGAGTATGGGATTTTCGTCAAACTATTCCCGTACGTCAATTGACAAATTACCTGCCGGAAATGATGCAGCACTAGCTGGTGTTTATGCGGCACCGCCAAACTATGACCTTGCAGGTATCCCTACAAATAGTCCCACGGATCCTTATTCACAGATATATTATCGCTCACTTACATTTGATAATCCTTATTGGGGCGCATCACATAATAAGTTCAATGAAGTAACTGACCGTTTCTTTGGTAATGGTTTTGTGGAATACAGTCCTTATATTGCTGAGAACATGAGTATTAAAACCCGTTATCAATTAGGAACAGATGTCTATACTACTCATTACCAGGATATATTTGAATTTGGAAGCAGAGGAAGAACAGGTGAGATGAATAATTATGGAGTTACTTCTCAAACAATAAATTCACTTTTAACTGCTACCTTTGACTGGACAATAAACAGCGATTTCAACCTTACTGCTTTAATAGGAAATGAGTTGAATCATAGAAACCGGAAGTTTTATGATGAATACGGTACCGGATTTAACTTTGGTGGATGGCCTCATATTGGTAATACAAAAATTCAACAGGCAGATGAATCTCAATACCAGGATCGGACAGTTGGTTTCTTTGGAAATCTTGCGCTGGATTTTAGAAGCATGTTGTTTTTGAATGTAACCGGTCGTCAGGATTATGTCTCAACTATGCCTCGTGATAACAACAGTTTCTTCTATCCTTCGGTATCACTTGGCTTTGTGATTACAGAACTGGAAAGCTTGCGTGATATACCAGTTCTTTCTTTTGCTAAAGTAAGGGCATCCTATGCAGAAGTTGGACAGGCAGCTGAGTATTATCAAAATTTCTTTGCTTCACCTGACTATGGTGGTGGTTTCTGGGGTGCTACACCAATACAGTATCCTGTTGATGGAATTAGTTCATATTTGTCCAATAATGTTCAGTATGACCCCAACCTGAAGCCACAGAATACGAAGTCTTATGAATTAGGAGCTGAATTGAAATTCTTCAGCAATCGTTTAGGTGTTGATTATAGCTATTCTAATCAATTGGTTACCGATCAAATTTTCCAGGTGCCCATAGCTGCTTCAACTGGTGCTGCAGCATTGGTAATGAATGGTGGAGAAATTAAGACCAAGGCTCACGAAGTTGTTCTTTATGCCACTCCGGTAGTTTATCGTGGATTTGAATGGAACATTACAGTGAATTATTCGAAAATAGATAATATGGTGAACGAGCTAGCTCCTGGAGTTGAAAGTATTTTCCTGGGAGGTTTTGTAACACCACAGGTTAGAGCTGGTATTGGAAGTACTTTCCCTGTAATTTATGGTAGCTCATATCTACGCGATGACAACGGTAATATCATTGTTGTTGATAATCCTGGAGCCTGGAATCATGGTATGCCGGAAACCGGACCACCAGCTGTTATTGGTGAGGTTTCACCCGATTTTTTACTTGGTGTCTCTAATCGTTTCGACTACAAAGGTATTTCACTGTCGGCAACACTTGACTGGAAATCGGGAGGTCAGATGTATTCAGGCACAAATGGTCTGCTTGATTTATACGGTGTTTCCAAGCTTACCGAGAATCGTGATGAAACCTTTGTATTCGAAGGCGTAAAACCTGATGGTACTCCTAACGATATTGTACGTGGTGGACCAAACGATCCGGATGCTTATCAGGATTTAGTAACTAATGTGCTTACCAATATTGATGAGTATTATATTTATGATAACTCATTCCTTAAACTCAGGGAAGTGACACTTAGTTATGCTATTCCCAAAAAACTGCTGAATAACGTTGATCTTACGGTTTCTGTTTTTGCACGTAATCTCTTGCTTTGGACAGAACTTCCAAACTTTGACCCTGAATCATCACAAGGTAATAATAATATGGGAGGATCTTTTGAGCGTTTCTCAATGCCGCAAACTTCCAGTTATGGTTTTGGAATCAACCTGAATTTTTAACCCTTTAAACCAATGAAAATGAATACAATAATAAAATATTTAGCCGTCCCGGTACTCCTATTGATTATGGCCGGATGTTCGAAGGACAAGCTAGAAGAAATCAACGTTAACAAGAATAATCCTTTAGATGTTCCTTCGCGTTTACTCATCACAGATGTAATTACGAAAACTGCTTTTTCAATTACCGGAAGCGATTTTGCTTTTTATGCATCTGTTTATACCGAACACAATGTTGGTATCTACAATCAAATGTACAATGCCGAAATTCGTTCTGCTGAACCTGCTTTAGCTACTACCTACAACAACACCTGGGGTTCTGTTTATGAAACTCTTTATAATCTCAAGATTATTATCGATAAAACCTCCGATGAGGGTGATGAGGCTGGTAACTATCATACCTTAGGTATTGCACAGGTTTTAACAGCCTATAACCTAGCAATATTGACTGACCTTATGGGTGATGTTCCTTATACTGAAGCCTTACAACCCGGGGTTATTTTCCAACCTAAACTTGATAAACAAGAAGATCTCTACAATGAAGTATTCCGTTTGCTTGACGAAGGTATTGCCAATATGGGCAAGGAAACAACAGCTGCTGGTTTAGGTACGCAAGACTTTCTCTATGGAGGAGATATTGGTAAATGGACGCAGTTTGCGTATGGACTAAAAGCCCGTTATACTGCCAGGTTAGCCTTCCGCAATGGTGGAAAATGGGAAGATGTGATTACTTTTGCTAATCAATCGTTCACTTCAGTTGCTGATGAAGCTAAGTTTGTGTATAATGGGAGTTCTACCAATAGCCCTTTCTATACATTCTTTATTGACAGAGACTATTTCGGTGCCAGTACAAGTTTGCATAATAAACTAACTCAACGTAACGATCCTCGTGATGGGGTATTCTTTATACCTTATCCCGGAACCGGATCAGTTGAATTTGCGCCTAATGGAGCTCCAAGTCAGGTACAGGGATTCTACGGAATATCCGGAGTTATGAGCTCAACAGCACCTACTTATCTTTTAAGTTATCATGAACTTGAGTTTTTGAAAGCAGAAGCTTATGCGCGCCTAAGTGGAGTAGCATCAGCAGATGCGCAAGCTGCACTCGAAGGGGCATTGACAGCTGCATTTGCAAAAGTTGGAATGGATTTGGATTCTACCTATTGGGTTGATGAAGTGTTACCACTTTTCACTGCCGATCCTGTGAGAGAGATTATGGTACAGAAGTATATATCTTTCTTCGAATCAGAAGCTGTAGAAGCATACAACGACATTCGTCGCTTAAAAGCGCTGGGTGAAAATTTTATAACACTTGAAAATCCCAATAACGCTACACAGTTCCCACAAAGGTTTACTTACGGTGCTGATGATGTAACCACAAATCTAAACATTGCGGATGCTTATGGCAATGGAAGTTATGTTTACACCGAAAAAGTTTGGTGGGCAGGCGGTACACGCTAGGCTTTAATCTACTAACTTAAAAAATTATAGAAAATGAGAAAAATTAAAATATTGACCTTATTGGCAGCAATGGTTCTCGGCTTTACGGCTTGCAAAACCGATGTTGTTGATCCTGCAGGTCCAAGAAATGAAGGTGTTATTCCAACAATCTCCAACCTTAATCCGGCTGTGTTTGATGTGAATGATCCTGAGAACACATTTATCAAATTTGATTTAGATGCTACTTCTGCAGTAAGCGAAGTAAAAGTTATTGCATCATTTAACGGAGATTTGAGTAGAACCCAGTTCAAGAGTTATACTACATTTCCATTAAAGGATGAAATGATTTATATGCGTGATGTTGCCAGTACTTTAGGTATTGCCCTGGATGATATTACTCCTGGTGATGTGTTTAATTTGGAGTTATTAACCGTTCAAGGATCAGATACCTATAGATCAAGTGCAGTGATAAATGCTGCAGCAGTGTGTGCTTATGATCCTGAAATGGTATCAGGTTCATACAAAGCTGTTAGTGCAGATTGGGAAGTTGATGGCCCTGTTACTATTACAGTTGATCCTGAAGATGAATATACTATTTACGTAGCTGGCCTGGCAGAACTTGATGGATTGACCGAAGATAAGGGTCCGCTGAAAATGGTTGTGAATCCTCTAAACTTTGAAGTAACTGCTGAAAGAACAGTCCTTGCTTCAATTGCCTTTGATTATACAAACATTGCTTATGAAGGGTTTGGCTTACTTAATACATGTGATGGTACTTATGAAATGAATTTCACTATCACTGTGGATCAGGGTTCATTTGGCCAGTTTCCTTTTACGCTGACAAAACAATAGATTTTTACAATCTGTAGTAAATAATGGAGGCTGTCTCAGAAATGAGACAGCCTCTT
>JAVEZL010000061.1:0-5529 GCA_034003005.1 Bacteroidales bacterium | reverse complement strand
AAGATATCATGTAAATGAAATTAAGCAATTAAATGAAGTTGAACTTCTTATTAATGACTAATATTGAAAGAGAAGGGCAGGAGTTAAATGGCAGGTAGCAAGGAGCAAAAGGCAGGGGCAAAAAAAAATTACGGATCAGCCCCTCGCTCCTCGCCCTCAGCCCTGCGCTACTTACTGCCCCGACCTTTCCTTAAAAAAGGAGATAGCCTATGCGAAGATAAAAAATTACCACAACTCCGACAGCGGTCCCTGTCGCTTCTTTATGGGTCAGCATAACTGACCTGTGAATAGATAAATCAGGGAAAGTAAGATTAAAAAAAACCAAAATATTGTGCTATGAAAAAGCTAAATAAACTACAGATTAAGATTAATTCTGAAAGAATAATAAAAGATGAGGAACTATTTGTTTTGAGCGGCGGAGATGAATGGTACTGTTTTTGTTATGGCGGAAATATGAATATGACATGTTATGGTCGGATGGCTGCAGAGGATTGGATGCAATGTCAGGATGCATGTTATCTTGCTGGTTTTCCTGACTGGTCATGGAGCAATATTTTCTTCCCTTGATTATTGTCTTATATATTTTTAATAAATGTTGTGTAGTTGAAAGACTGCCAATTTAAAGTAGGGTGACTCCATTATAAAATTAGTAATTATGAAACTGAGATTTCTATTTCTTATAGTTCTCATAACATCTTCCTGTAAAACACAGGATAATAATCTTTATGAATTTAACCCGATAGCATTAGTTAAAGATAAGATCACATTAACCGGGATAGCAAACGACATTAATTACATCCCATTAGACAATAAATATCCTGTAAATGATGTATTCAATCCAAAGGTTACAAAAAACTCCATTTTCTTATTCACACCAAATGGCATAATTGCATTTAACCGAAACGGGGGAATAGCAAGGAAGATAGGAAATAAAGGAAGAGGTCCTGAGGAATATCTTTATGGTTCCAATTTTACTGTTGATGTAAATCATGAAACTGTTTATGTCCTGGACAGAGACAATCTTATTAAAGTCTATAATAGTTATGGAGATTATATTAAAAGCATACCCTTGCAAATGGATATAGGATCTCCTGGATTAATTGAAATGTATGAATCTAAAATATTCATTGCGTACTTTCTCCAATTTAATAATGCAAAATATGATTGGATAATCCTGGATACCTTAGGCAAAATAATAAGAAAGAAAGAAAGATCGATCCCTCAATTTACCAGCAATTTTGGAGCAGGTTCAGGAACCTATTTGTCAGGCAAAGTATTGCATTATTGGAATCCTTACATAGATACTATATTTTCAATCTTGCCGGACTTAAGTTATAAACCATCTTTCACCCTGAGCCCTGGTGAACATAGATTGCCAAAGTCAAATTTTAATCCAGGCAAGCCACCAAATCTGATAATGCATCTTCGGATGATATTTGAAACAAATCGTTTCTGGGTGATAAGATATGATTACATAAGGCCAATTATCGCATTGGTTGATAAAAACAGCCGGAAAGCATTCCTGTCTTATATAGACAAGGATAATAATAGTGTAAAAGACGAAAATTCCGGAGGAATTTTAAATGACCTTGATGGAGGAATAAATTTTCAACCCCGAGGCTATTTTGTTGAAGATGGAATGGAATATCTTATTGGCTTAATAAATCCTTATCAGATTAAGGCTTTTGTAGTTAGTAAAGAATTTATAAACTCCACCCCTAAATATTCTATTAAGAAAAAAGAGTTTGAGAAATTGGCAAACAGTCTTAAAGAAACAGATAATCCGGTTCTGGTTATGGTGAGATTAAAGAAATAAGTATCTCAAAATGAAACACAAACAAATAAATTTGAAAGAGAAGGGCAGGAGATTTTTCCTAAGCTCTGAGCCTCAGTCCCCTGCCCCGACCTTTCCTTAAAAAAGGGGGTAGCCTATGCGAAGATAAAAAATCTCCACAACTCCGACAGCGTTCCTGACGCTTCTTTATGGGTCAGTGTAACTGACCTGTGAATAGATAAATCAGGGAATCATATAATAGTTTAACTTAATCTATAGTATAATGAAAACACTTGGGAAATTAAAAATTATTATTGAGAAACTAATAAATGAGGACGATTTAGTTGCTTTAAAAGGTGGTTACGGTGGAGCTTGTTGTTGGTGTGTAGATGGAAATGAACATATCATTGGTTCTATGGCAGCTTCAAATCCAGAACAATGTCACCTATACTGCTCCACAATAGATGGATGGCATGGATGGTAGGTTATATATGTTGATAAAAAACATGGATATTATGAAGATGATTTTTCTATTATTTCAAATGCTTACCCTGTTATCATGCAAATCCAATGATGACAGGCTTTTTATATTTGATCCAAGAGGTCTGAAGGAAAACAATATTTCACTTTCTTTCATGGCGGATGACATATCCTATATCCCACTGGATAATAGTATTAAGGTTGGACCGGTCCATCACAATTTTAAATTTACCGGGGATGCCATATATTTCTCCGTAACATACGAAGGAATAATGAAATTTGACCGGAGTGGCAACTTCGAAAGGAAGATTGGAGGCATAGGCAGAGGCCCTTCAGAATATAATGTTTATAGGGATTTTTCTGTCGATCCCGAAGGCTCATTAGTTTATGTACGCAATAATAGTAATGGTCCGGCTAAAGTGTATTCCGATAAGGGGATTTTTATTAAAGACATAGTGTTAGAGGAGGGATTTGGAGGTATTGGAATTACAGAATTCTTTGATTCGAAACTTATTCTATTTTATGAGGTACTTTACAATAAATCAAAATATAACTGGATAGCTTTTGACACATTAGGTAAAGCAATAAAAAAGAAAGAATTAACCATTCCTGAAGTTAATAGCGGATGGTTTGGAAGTAGTGGAACGTATAGATTTAAGAATAATCTTTATTATTGGGATACCTATAATGATACTGTTTTTTCAATATCTCCCGATCTGACCTGTAAGGCCTCATTTATTATCAGTCCCGGAGAACACAGAGCCCCATCTGCACCCATTCCCGATCCGAATTTGCTGAAAAAGTATATGTTAATTAACGGAATATCTGAAACAAACCGGTTTATTATAATCGAGTATTTCTATAAAGATCCATTTTTAATGATATATGATAAAGAGAACAAGATAGTTTTCCAGAATAAAATGGGTACTATTTATAATGGAAAGGAATCACAACGGATTGGTGGAATTTTTAATGATCTTGATGGAGGGATGAACTTCCAGCCCTATTATTATTTCGTCGAAAACAACCGGGAATACCTGATAGGGCTAATAAATCCTTATGACATAAAAGCCCAGGTACAGAAAGATGAATTCAAAAACTTCCAGGCAAAGTATCCTGAAAAGAAGAAAGCATTTGAAGAACTTGCCGGGAGGATCAACGAGACAGATAACCAGGTTTTAATGGTGGTAAGGTTGAAGCAATAATTTATCGGCAGAACAGATTTCTGAAATTGATTGTAATATGAAGAAAACTTGCTTTTTTATTTGTATGATTCTTTCCTTTTCCTGCAGTAATGATCATCACGATCTTTACAATTTTGACCCCAGGACACTTGAAGAGAAACCGGTTTTTTTATCTGACATAGCAGATGACGTTACATTTATTCCGTTGGATAATAGTGTTCCTTTAGGTTTGATTTACAATGACATATTTTTCTGTAACAACTCAATATACTTATCTACAAAAGATAACGGGGTGCTGGCATTCTCAAGGTCCGGAAAGTTTTTAAGAAACATTGGGACTAAAGGTAGAGGACCGGGTGAATATGCCTATTCTTTTGATATTGGAATTGATGAAGATAATGAGATTATATATGTAAGAGATAACAGAACAATAAGAGTTTTTTCCAGTAAAGGGCGTTTCATCAGAAGTTTTTCAGTTGAAAGCTTTGGGCGTATTGAGCGGATGGAAATTTTTGATTCCAAGATTTATGCAACTTTTTATGCGGGAGAAAAAAGCTCTGAGTTTGCATGGATAGTCCTAGATTCATTAGGTAAAATGATTAAGAGGGGAGAAAGGAGATTGCCTGTTTTTGAGGCTAATTATGGAGCTGGAGCGGGGATCTATAGATTTATGAATCAGATTTCCTATTGGGACAATTTTATTGATACTGTATATTCTGTTTCACCTGACCTAACAGAAAAACCATCCTTTATTATTAGTACCGGAAATCACAGATCACCCAGGGGAAGGATAAAATCCTTTGAGGACCTGGAAAACAAATTAGTATTAAAAAGCATTTTTGAAACTAAAAAGTTTCTTGTCATCAGATATTTCTACCAGAAACCAACAATCGCCATGATTGAAAAGGATAGTCACAGGTATTTTTTAGTATATCTGGCTGGTGATGATAGTGGTCTTTGGGAATCGAATTTTACCGGTGGTTTAACAGATGACCTTAGCGGAGGACCGGCATTCCTTCCACATAGCTCATTTGAAGAGGATGGCATTGAATATATGTTTGGATTAATAGATTCCTGGCAGATCAAATCGCATGTTGAAAGTCCTGGTTTCAGCAATACTAAATCCACACTACCTGATAAAAAAGAGGAACTTAAAAAGCTGGCAGCAAGTCTGAAAGAAACAGATAATTCAGTAATAGTTCTAGTTAGATTGAAAAAGTGAATATGTCAGGATTCCCTTTTTTCAAGCAGCTTGATTCCATGGATTGCGGCCCATCCTGTCTTCGAATGATAGCTAAATTCTATGGAAAATCCTATTCAATTCAATCCCTCCGCAGCAAAGCTTTCATAACAAAATCCGGTGTCTCAATGCTCGGTATCAGCGAAGCCGCAGAAAGCGTTGGCTTCCGCACACGGGGGTATCGTCTCACCTGGGAACAGCTCCGTGACGAAGTACCACTTCCCTGCATTGTGCACTGGAACCAGAGGCACTTTGTAGTGGTGTACAGGGTTAAGAAGCAGAGGGCGTGGGGCAGAGAGCCCACCTCCACTAAAGTTTCGGTGGGCGAAGCAGAACAAGCAGCTGAGAACAAAGAGCAAGGGGCAGGCTTTGTCAGCCATAGTCCCGGTTTATCGGGACGACGGCTGGGGGCGAAGAGCAAGGAGCTGGGGGCAGAGAGCGAGGAGCTAAGAATGCGAAGGAAATTGTTTACGTGGCAGATCCGGTGTACCTGTGTACCGAAACACCTTTAACTTAATAGTTCACAATATTTCTGATCCGGGAAAACAAACAGTCCGCCCTGACTGGGCTCAGTTTTCTTTTAATGATAGGTTTCTACAAACAGGCCGTCCCTACGGGACTCAGAAAAAGGCATGAGCCTATATCCTAGATAGTGCCAGGATGATAGTAAAATATCTCAATACCAGGGTATTGAATATTCAAATTAGCAAGCATGTTACCGAATCGTAGCGAAGGCAATCCCGCGAATGCGGGAAGGCGTAAGGCGTGAGCCTCTATGGGAGGTTGTGCCTGGATGATATTAAGATATCTCAAGGCAAGGGTATAAGGTACAAAAGATAGTAGGCGTGTCG
>JAVEZL010000060.1:0-5574 GCA_034003005.1 Bacteroidales bacterium | reverse complement strand
AACATGCGGTATATTTTATTGCCGAGATAGTGGGTATTTGAGCGTTTCTGCATCTAATAAACTTTCGTGTAACTTGACATGACAGTGCTTCGAAATCGGCAACAAAAACATACCGCCAATCCGTTAGGTTTAAGGGATAGTGCGACCAAACCGCGACATCCAACGCACAAAAGTAAGAGTCTGGCTGACGCCAAACACATACTTTTCTTGCCACTTTTACGTTGACTTTGGAGATTCAATATCTTGAGAATTTATCCTGACAATTCGAAAACAAAAAATGCACCAACAGACAAAAATGCAAATTAGAGTCATTCTCATTACGATCATCCTTTTGATACTTCCAAAAGTATTGGCATCACAAGATAGCCGTGATACCATAAGGATTTATAAGAAAAACCAGATCGGAATCCAGTTGAATCCATATATTAATGAACAGTTGTTTACGCCAGGAGGTCTAAGATATACGACTACCGTTTCTGCAATACGATATGGGCACAGGGTTACAAAAAATATTACAACAGGTCTGGATTTTTCCTGTTTTTTTCCTATCAGTAGGTCTGCAAGTCCTTATTTTAATTTCTTTGATTACAAGATCGGCTTATTTACTAGATACTTATATCCCGCTTATAGCAGATTTCAGATATTTGCTGAAGTTTCTCCTTACTATTCTCACTACTGGAGGGAATTGATTCCATATGGCTACCCGACACCATACCGAAATTACAAATTCGGATACTATTTTGCCCCTGGTGTAAGTTTTTATTCTAAGAATAGAAGAATGAGCTTCGATCTGTATTACAAATTCTCAAACCTCATGTTTACGAACGGTAAAAAAGCTGTAATCTCATATAAAGTCAACTTTAATTTCTGATATCACTTACATTGAAATCATATGTTTTAACCAAATGAAACTTTCAACCTTTTTTCTTCTGACACTGATAATATTGCTTTCCTGCAGGGAGCTTGTTACAGATGAATTCCCTGAATACACACCAATTCCAACTGTTAACAGTATTCTCCTTAAAGACAGTACAATAAAAGTACAGGTTTCACTTGCAGGGAAACTTGATACTAATCAACTTGCCTTAATTGACAATGCTGAAGTTTTACTTTATGTTGACGGCGAGTATAAGGAAACCTTGATCCTCTTTGATAAAGGAATGTATTCATCTTCAGTTGTTGTTGAACCACTTAAGACCTACCGGTGTGATGTAAACATACCGGGTTATGAATTGGTTTCAGGGAGCGATTTAATACCTGTACCAGTTACAATATCTGACATAATTCATATTGATATTGCAGGTAAAGATGAAGAGGGAATGAATTATCCTGCGATAAAGTTCACTTTTACAAATAACCCTTCTGAAAAACAGTATTTTGAAGTTGCTATCAGACTTATAAGTTACGGATATGAAAGTGTTGCATCTCTTAAAACTATTACTGATCCGGTTCTATTAAACGAAGGCTTGCCGTTAGCCTTATTCAGTAATGAATCAATCAAAGGCTCAAGCTATACAATGACTATCAATTACTTTACCGGTTCTGCTTCGAGTTTTAATGGAGGGCCGATGCAAACGGATCTGTATCCGGTAATACTTGAATTTCGTTCCGTCAGCCAGAATTATTACAAGTTTGTAAAACAAAAATATCTGTACGATTTAGGCAGGTATCCAGAATTCATGGCTGCATCTACAACTGCCTTCCCGCTTTTCTCAAACATAAATAATGGCTATGGCATCTTTGCAGGATATTGTTCAGTTAAATCGGATACCATTTACCCGGAAAATTAAAAAGATAACATGCTCACTCATAAAATAAAACTGACTTTTATCTTCCTGATTCTTTCATCCCCGCTAATTGCACAGCAGCAGGTAAGAATTTCCGGTACAGTAAAAGATAAGCTCAGTGGTGAAAATCTGATCGGTGCAAACATAGTTGAGAAGGAAACAATTCATGGAATTTCAAGCGATTATAATGGATATTTCAGTATTGTTGTTAATTCCGGATCCTCTTTGCAGATATCATATTTAGGGTATATAAACTTAGTAATTGATTTCAATTTTCAGAAAGACACAATAATTAATGTATTACTCAGCCCTGACACTGAGCAGCTGGATGAAGTGATAGTTACTGCTCAACGCACTCCCAAGTTCAATGTTGTTACAATTAATTATCAGCAGATGACGCAGATACCCTCTATTGGCGGCAAGCCTGATGTTATTAAAAGTCTGCAGCTTATGCCTGGTATAAGTTATCAGAATGAGGGCTCAAGTCTGATGCTGGTTCGGGGTGGTGATCCGGGCCAGAATCTTTATCTGTTTGATAATGTACCTCTTATTTATGTAAATCATCTTGGAGGTTTTATGTCAGTCTTCAATCCTGATATAATTAACAATATTGATGTATACAAAGGAGGTTTTCCTTCGCGGTATGGGGGAAAACTATCTTCAGTTGTGGATATTACTCAAAGAGAAGGTGATAATTCAGGGCTGAAAGGATCATTGGGAATAGGAATCACAGATGCTTCCTTCACTCTTGAAGGCCCATTGAAGATGAAGAATACAACATTCATCATAACAGGGAGAAAAACATTGATCGATCCATTAATGGCCTTTATGAGTTCATTATTGGAAGGAAGTAATTACATAGTTTCATATGGCTTTCATGATATTAACGGTAAGTTTACCTGGAAACCTGATGAAAAGAACAGCTTTAGTCTGAATATATATCAGGGAGATGATTATCTTAATTACTGGTCACGTAACAATTCAAACTCAACTGAAAAATACCGTCTTAATAATGTATGGGGCAACTGGTTAATATCTGCACGATTAAATTCAATTGTTTCTTCAAAACTTTATACTTCAAACAAGATATCTCTTACCCGTTACCGCTTAAAGGAGTCTATGAAGTATTCGTTAACCAGTTCAGCAGATACATCAAAATTAAATATCAGATATATCTCTTCTGTTCAGGATCTTTCTTATCGATCTGACTGGAAATATAATGCATTTAAAAACTGGACAATAGATTTTGGACTACATACTTCATTACTAAAGTTTATCCCGAATGATTCATATATTTCCACCAGGACAGTCCAGCAGTCATCCGATATTTCCAATTCACTCGAAACTGCCTTGTACACTGATAATAAAATTACATTTCTCAAAAATAGTCAAGCAATTTTGGGACTGAGACTTGTAAATTATATCACTAACGATTACGTTCGTTTTTCATTTGAACCAAGGATAAATATTAATCTCTCAGTTGCAAAAAATCATATGTTAAATGCAAGTTATATGAGGGTATCGCAATTCTCTCATCTAGCTTTTACCACAGGAAGTATTATGAATAATGAAGTATGGATTCCTGCCGGAAGGAAAGTTCCTCCGGCTCAATCCGATCAATATACTTTAGGATGGAACGGGGATTACAGGAATGAAATGTTTACCTCTGAAATAAATCTCTACTATAAGAATATGAATAACCTTTCTACTTTTAGGGAAGGATACACAAATTTAATGGGAGATGAGAATTGGACCTCAAAAATAGAGTCTGGAGGTAAAGGAGAATCTGTTGGCGCAGAATTTCTTTTCAGGAAGAATTCCGGAAAATGGACAGGTTTTGTCAGTTATTCGCATACCAGAACAACTCGTCAGTATCCAAACATTAACAATGGGGCAAAATATCTCTTTGATTATAATCGGCCAAATTCTCTCTCAATGAATGTCAGTTACAAACTCAATGAAAAACTTGCCTTCAATTTACTCTGGGTTTACCAGACAGGCCTGCCTTTCACCCCGGCCATTGGCAGGTATTATGTGCCATCATTAGAAAATGATTTTGAAGGGAATAGTTATTTTTATGAAGCACTGATCTATGGTGAAAGAAACAGTTCAAAAATGAGAGATTATCATCGTCTGGATCTAGGCTTTAGTTACTCTACATTGACAAAGAAAAGAAAGAATAAGGCTACCTGGAATTTTTCAGTTTATAATGTTTATAACCGGCATAATCCTGTATATTACTATTACAATACGAATAATACCGGTGAAATATTTTTGCCCGAATGGGGAGGAGAATATAAACCACTTGCTCTCTTTCAGTTAAGTCTGTTTCCAATAATTCCGACAGTTTCTTATAAGGTCTACTTCGATTTTAAACCTCCTGAAAACAATGACAGAAAAACACGGGATAAAAACAAGATTCCTTTTAAACAAAAGTTCAACAACTGGATATACCAAAATAACTAAATATTCATGAAAAGATTGTTATTTACTTTTATCATTAGTAACGTGCTACTTATCTATTCTTTTGGACAGGAATCGTATATAAAAGGCAGGTGGAACATCAAAGCCGGGTATTCAATTTATAAAACACCGTATCTATTCAGCAGTATATCAGAGAATAACAATAATTACAGGCTTGAATTAAATTATGGACTTCGTAATAAAATTGAAACAGGTGTTTATGCTGGTTATTCAAGAGTAATGATATATGAACCATGGCCATCCGGGCCTCCTGGGTCATTTGTAGGTAACACTGTAAAAGTAGTATTTTATGGAGTAAACTTTAACTATCACCTGCTTCCGATAATAATAAAAAAAAGATGATTTCAGGTTTGATCTATACTTGACAGGTAAGCTCGGTGGCTTATCTATAGTACGCCATGGGAGTCAACCTGAATACTCCGTTGGTGGAGGGGCAGCTTTTTTTCTGTTCAGGCATATTGGTCCTTATGTTGAATATTCCTATGGCAAATTCTATTACAACGACCATGAAAAAATCAGGTATGGACTTTCCATTAAGTTTTGAAAATCACTATTCATAAAGAGACCTTAAACTAGCTTTAACATAAACAATTGCTGTCAGGCACATTACGCAAACGTAAAAAACTCTATAATTGTGGTAAAAACCAGGTTTGCGTAAAGAGCCTTCCAGTCTGTCCCTGCCGCATGGGGAGACAGGCGACTAAAGCAGAAAATGGCTACCTATTTTGACAATATTAAAATTTCCCCTAAACCTAACACGGATGGTAGGTGTAATTAGTTCGTCACGCTTTTTGCATGATACTGAGCCATTTACCGGGACCAGTATAGAACCCGGCACCCGGACTCGCACAGCTGCACGCAATATAAATCCTGCACCATGACAAATATCCGCCTCCGACCAAACTTGTACCGCGATGCTGCGCCAGTGCCTTTTACCAGCTTTATCTACCATGAGAAATATCCAGCCATCTATCAACTTGTACCGCGACCGCGCCTGCTCTCAATAAAATTTATACCATGACGGCAAAAAGCGCGCCGTACCTTCCTTGCACCGGGACAACTTTTTGGCCCCGCTGGCGCGGGGTACCAGGACTCTGCCCGGATGCTGCGTCAGGTAACACTAACTACTCCTACCACCGGGCCGTTAGCATTCAGGCCCGCTTCACAAAAACGGGGACAATTTACTCATAACTTAACAGTTACGTAACGTAATCAGATGGCCCGAAATGCTAACAATAAAAGCAAAATTTAACTCGACATCGGGATTCAAAATACTTTATAACTTTGATTATTAGAGGTTCTT
>JAVEZL010000059.1:0-5759 GCA_034003005.1 Bacteroidales bacterium | reverse complement strand
CCATGACCGTTATGACCAATAGGAACTTATAACGGGAGGAAAGCTTATTACCCTTTTATCTGAGAACTAAAAATAAGATCAGATGACACATTGACTTAAAGAATTGAATTCAACTAACACTACTAATATTAAGGATGGTTGTATATTTCGCATTTTACAACTATTTGTTTTTTTACGGAATATTAAAACGCAAATTAACTCTTGATTTTTAAGATTTGATGTATTATCTTGACTTAAAACAAACACAACGGAGGTTTATGATGCATCAGAAAATCTTGGTAACCTTATTCTCAATTTCACTTTTATTTCCTAGTTTTTCTATGTCCGGTGACGGTGGTAATGTGCCTGTAAAACAGGAAAAAGGAACAAAAAGTGTGCAGGTTCAGAGCGAGCAGGTGCAACAGAATGAAAAGAACATTCAAGAATTACAACACGCTCAGTTAGCACAACCCGCAGAACCAGTAAGCGGTCAAACAGAAATATCAAATGAAAGAGTGACTATAAAGGATAGACTGGGAATTGATACAGGTATGACTTACAAAGAGTTTGAAGAACTTAAGATAGATTTCATAAAAAAAGCTAAAGAAATTGAATTACCTGAGGGTCGTGACGGATTTAATTCTTACTTTAAACTTAAAATCAATTTGAATGCGTACGAAGAGTTAAAAAATAATGGAGTTGATGTAAAGTTGTATGGTTTTCCAACATCTAAATCTCATCTTGAGGATGCAGTATTTTCCGATATTGTTTTAATAGGTGAGATTTATAATAGATCCTATGTTGAAAACAAAAAATTTTACAAATCTTTCTATAGTGTGAAAGTAATTGAAATCTTTAAAGGTGAAGAATTCATTAAAGACGAATTCAGAGATAATATCTCTGTTCTTTCAAAAAATGGGAAGAATTTCTTCTCATCAGATGAAACCGAGATGCAAATTGGAGAAAAGAGATTATTCTTTCTTAACTATAAACTAGGGGAAGAAGATAGGTTCGCAACTAGAGGTAACGCAGAAAGACTTATAATAGAAAATAGTCTCTATTCTGCATCTGGAAAGATTTTGATTGGAGATTTAAAATCTGAGATTGATAAGATAAAAAGGATCATCGAAATAAATGATTCAAAGAATTTTTATAATCGAAGCTACAGATCAGAGGTGGAAAAATGAAAAGATTTTTAATTCCCCTACTTTTTGCAATCATTTTCGATGTGTATTGTTATGAATTATTGAATAAATGGCTAATTCCGGATTCAATAACAATAAATCAAACGGATACACTTTATAATCATGTTTTCCAAGGGACAAGAGATTCTTTGGCAAATTTTAATTTCAGTTCATGCATATCTGACATGAACTCAAATCTTGTTGACAGTATGCCCGTTTTAGTTGCTGGAGGTATAGATAACAGTTCTGATTGTATTGTTCGTTACGCTCATATTTATGATCAGTTTGGTTCCTTTAGAGACGACTGGTATGGAATACACTCAACAGGATTGACAACTCAGGGTGAAATCGATATTTTGGCTATAACTTTAAACGATTCCGCTTTTGCACCATGGGGCCATGTCTCACCTTCCTCTACTCTGGTAGATATCAACACCACGCTCAGGCACGAAGTAGGCCACGCACTTGGCCTTGATCATAGCCAATATAGCACTAGTCTTATGTATGAACATACGGGCACATGGACTAATCCTATTGAATATATCGAAGAAGATGAAATTAACGGTCTTAGGCATGTTTACTCCCCACCGGAATTTATTACAGTTTTTACTTCAGATTCAATCTATACCGTAAATACAAAAGACACAATTACTGTTATATTCAACGATACGCTTGTGATTGACCTTAAAACCCCGGAAATGCTGACTTATCAGAGTGTTACTCCTCTTCCGTTAAAGATTTACTCCTTCGTTAACGAGAAAGTTGATACAGATACGCTGAAATATGACACAATTTCTACAAACATATACAGAGTGAAGCTGGCAACCGATAGTTTGATGAGAAATTATGGAGGCAAGTATAATCATTTCCGATCGTTTGTAAAAAAGAATTCGATGAATAACGACTGGACAAATTATATTTTACAAAAATCTCCATGTACAGAATTGTACATCGAAGTAACTCCAAGACTAACTCTCACCAAAACCGATCCAGACAAATCGGATTATTACGCAATAGACAGCCTTCATGTTTTCGAGGCTACTTGCACAGACGCGAACTGGAATGATTATCCGTATATGGAATCAATGAAATTCTATTACAAGAAAGACGGAGAAACGGGATATACGGAAATTCCTGAACCGCCTGTTAAAACAACATACTATACACGCACTTGGGACAGTAAAGCTTATACTGGCGAAGTGCTCATAAAAGCTACGGCGTCTTATTATTCTGATGCAACGCTCACCCAATTATACGAAACCAGTGATTCCATAACTGTTAATATCTTTGATGGTCAAACCTGCGTGATCACCAATCCTAAGCCTGCGGCAGAGGAATCTTGGGACTTTGAGTTCGCGCCATATATTTACAGCGGATATTATTCAGATCATTCGCTGGAATCTGAAGCAGTGTTTAAAACAACTCTGACAGATGTTGATAGGGACTTTATGTTTTTTGACGGGACTAACTGGAGCGCAGCCTATTTTGAGTGGTACACATGTCCGCAGACAAAGTACCATTGGGGCGGATATCTGGGTTATGAATGGCAATGGGCATATTATGTCACTACCGGTCATACGGGTGAAATAAACGGTATGGACGGCTGGCATAACACATATCCGTTCTGGGATACGCTCGGTCCGACCAAGAAAGATAAGCCCGGTATATGCAAAAACCTGTTTTTCGATCATAAAAGAGAGCCTCAGCCGGTAGTTGAATCTGAAGGCAATGTAAGTAAATTTGTTTCTTATTACGATAAGGGCTACAAGGCTTATTATAATGATTACGAACATTTATATCCCGGAATATACAATGCCGCATATCATGCGTATGATATTAACGACGGCGTAACAGATATTGCAAAACCTGCTTCAGTTGATTTTCTGATACCGGAATGGAAGCTTAAGCTTTTGAATGAAAGTAAATGGTTCGATTATTCTTACACTTCATCAACCGGTCCTACTTATGTTGAGAGAACGGAATATCATGCAGGGGACAGAATTCACACCATGGTCTGGCACCCGTTCGAATATTATGACAAGAACACGATAAATTTTAAGATTACAAATTCAGATACTGAAGCAACAATATTCGAGAAGAATTTAATTGAAACAGATTACCTGACGGATACATTTATAACAAATTACTATGCGCCTGTTGACACGCTTGCATATTATCATCATATCTGGAATACAGGCAGTTTGGAGCCGGGGTTTTACAATATCAAAGCTGAAGGCATAAGCATTATTGACAGTATCAATATTGTACAGGAAAAAGAGATCCAGATATGCCCTTATTTTGAGCAATGGGAAAATAACGGTGCGTGGTCTGCGGATTGGCCTGCACCAGTAGTGCAAGACACGCTGTACTGGAAAATCAAAGACCTTAACTATAATTATTACGCGGCGAACCGGTACATGCTCGAAGCGCACTACGAGACCGGATTCCACCTGAATACTACAACAACTGAAGACACCTATTCAGTTGACAATATATATCCAGCCATGCTTGAAATCTGCATTGCGCCGCGTCAGAAGTGGAACAGAGACGGGAATTTTTGGCACTGGGAAGAGCAGTTGTCAAATTTTACCGTCGAACTGTCAAAGGACGGAGCAGATTATGTAAAGGTAAAAACTCTTGATCTTCAGCAGGACGGCTTCATTGATTATCCTTGGAACCTTCCAGACAATCCGGAACAGTCTAATCCGTATGACACGGAAGATACTCAATATTATATGATCTGCGCCATGAATTTCTACTTCCCTACCGGAGAAGTTTACGGCAGCGGAAAACCGTTGAAAATAAGACTTGGAATTGAAGGCATCCCAAGCTATTATACGGATGAAATTGAAGACAATAAAATATCTCATATTTATATTGATGAGATCAAGTTGTGGTACATGAAAGGAAGGGAAAACAGACCTGTTCCGCGCAATCTTGCCGCAGTACAGGCAAAAGAAAGCAACACAATTACTCTTTCTTTTGATCCGCCCGCTGTTACAGGCTCAATGTATCCTGAAAAGTATTTGATATACCGTGACGGTAAGATAATCGCAGAAACGACAGGTACATCCTTCACAGACACAGAGATTTCAGGAAACACGACATATAACTATGTTGTTGTTGCGGATTATCCCGGCTATGATTTCTATCAGTCCTCCATGCTTGACTGCAGCATAAAATATCAGACAGCCCCGATCACCTATGCAAGGCCTTCATACTTCACCTTAAGTAAAGGTATCGGGTTATTGGATAACTGCGTTACTTTGGAGTGGCTTGAACCTGCCCCCGGCGTTTCATTTTATGAGATTTACAGAAATAGTACTCTGATAAGCACAACGACCGAGCTAAGTTATCAGGATAATCTTCTGCCTGACGGAGTTTACGAATACTATGCGAAAGCAAGATATGGAGATGAACCGTACGAAGTATCTGACGCAACTGTAATAAAAAGCGTCAACATATATTCTACTGTTCTGCCTATTTATGAGGATTATGAACACGCAGGCGATCTGCCGCTTTGCTGGTACAATTCTGTCACACCACATAATGACGATAATCTCTGGGCGTCAGACTTGACATCAGTTAACGGCATAACACCGTATGAAGGCAGTTATTCTTCTTATGTCAGAGGAAAATCCTCATATGACTGTGCTTGTGACAGCAGAAGCGGTCTCAGAACACCGAACATTGATCTCAGCAGCTATTCGAATCTTAATCTCAGCTACAGGGTAAACCTGTCTCACAAAAAATACGACAGCGATATGACAACCAGTCTCAATGTCTCTTTGTATAACAACGCTGAGATAGATTCCAGCTACTGCAGTGTTGATCATGCGTATTATACTCACCCCAAGCAGTACGGACTTTCATATACAAACATAACCAGACAGACGAACGGCGTTTGGCAGGAAGTAAGCATACCTGTGAATTTTACTTTTGAAAGCTGTTATCTCCTGTTCCGAGCAACAATTTATATTCCGTCCGATACAACTTACATAGCTCCCGAAGACGCTGCGGTAATGGTGGATGTAGTCTCACTGACAGGTACCATTGATCTGGGCACGCCTACCAATGTAACTATCCAGCGTGATTCCACAGACACAACATTAAGCTGGGATTTTGTTCCGGGTGCTACAGAGTATAAAGTCTATGCTTCTGAAGACCCTTACGGCACATTCACTCTTGATACAACAGGCTCTTGGATCAGTGATACAGTTTGGCAGAAAGCTGACCCCGGCGATAAATATTTTTATTATATTGTAGCTGCAAGTGCCACAAAGGAGATTATAGACAATAATTTAAGAATCAAGCTAAAATCTGTAAAGTTTCAACACTGAGAGAGTTAATTTGCGTTTTAAGGATACGAATACTATTTTTAGAACAAGGCAGATAAAAGGGTAATAAGCTTTTGACTTGTAATAAGTTCCTACAGGTCATAACATTAGAAAAATGGCGCGGCGAGGGGTAAGTTATTTGCCGCGCTTTTTTCCATGACCGTTAGCGGAAATTAGACTGGTCATGCAAAAACAATTCGTCTGGTTTCAATTCATATAGGCACAAAGATTTTGTAATGAATTGGATTTGAAATAGAAA
>JAVEZL010000058.1:3859-5865 GCA_034003005.1 Bacteroidales bacterium | reverse complement strand
CCGTAGCTTTCTTTGATACAATAACATAGCAAGTGCAGGTATCAGTGCACCACGGTCATTTAAAACGGTAAATTCTGATAAAATCAGAATCTATTTATATGAGCTTGCTTCAATAACGGCGTTGAATGCTGGTTTGGGATTTAACTGCCCATCAAACAAAAGTGCATCCTGACCCCTGCGCCACGATCTTGTATCGCTAAGGCCCCATAGGGTTACGCGGTCGATTACATCTGCATGGCGCATGAAAATCTCGAACAACTTTCTGTAAACCTCAGCCTGTTTCTGATAGTTTTCAGCCGGGATGGTTCTGTCGCCCTGTTGTGCGCCAAAAGCGCCGCTATTACTTCCTGTTGCTGTTACGTCGAGTTCTGTAATAGATACCTTCAGACCCAGAGCAGCGTAATTCTCGATAGCTTTTTCAACGTCATCAAGGTTGGTATCCAGGTGCCAGTGTCCCTGAATTCCTACTCCTGTTACAGGAGCACCTTCTGCAATGAGGCGTTTGAGAAGTAACAGGGAACTGGCATGTTTGCCTTTATTTTCAACTGCACCCTGCTCTATGTTGTAGTCGTTGTAATAAAGCTCAGCGTCAGGATCAGCTTCATGTGCCCACTTGAAGGCCAGTGTCAGAACATCTGGTCCGACATACTGATACCAACTGAATGTCCTGAGATTTTCTGTTGTACCGTCACCACCGTCGGCTATCGATTCATTAACTACATCCCATCCGATTATCTGTCCTTTGTATCTTCCGACCACAGTCATGATATGACTCTTCAGGCGTTCCAGAATGACTTCACGGCTTGCCTGGGGGCCTGTGATGCCGCGACCACCAAAGCCTGCCATGTTGGGGCGCTGAGCATTGGGAGCCGTTGCCGGCGTTGGAGGATTTGCGGGTGGGGTTGCAGGCCGGGTTGCAGGTGGGGTTGCAGGCCTTGCTGCTTCCGGGGCCTCTTCAGGCTTTTCCTGGAAGAACCATTGCGGTGACTGGGAATGCCAGACTAAGGTATGACCCCAGACCTTAAGACCATTCTTCTGACACCATTCAACCATTGCATCGGGGGTTGCAAAGTTGTAGGTCCCGATTGAAGGATGTATTGGCTGTGGTTTCATGCAATTCTCCGGGGTCATGATGTCGTAATGCATCTTAATATTTGCCGCCTCAGCCTCAGAAATAGATGTGAGATCATTTGCAGCTCCTATAAGGAATTTGCCTGCGTAGGCTTCTTTTAAGGCTTTTTGGGATGCCGTTCCGGTATTGCCCTGACCGTTTGCAGAGACAGCAATTACCAGAATCAGGAAGAGGTTAGTAATCAATTTTCTGATTATCATGATTTGTTTTCTTTAGGTTAATGTATGAACACTTTTCAGCTTAAATTTACGGTTTTAATCTTAAAAAAAATGTTTTGTTAAGCATTTAATAGCTGCCAGGAACGCCTTGTCCCTACTGACCGGAGTTCTATCATATTCAAAGTAAACTCCAGTACTCTATCTTTTTTATTGATATAGTCATCGATTGAGTTTCTTACTTCAAAGTCGGGGATAACTCCTCTTTGGTTATCAGTTCCAGAGGAACTATGATATTCATTAATGCAGTCTTACACCTAAACCGATATTGACATATCCTTCCGGTTGATTGCCGGCATGATCATTAATAAAGATATGAGTTAAAGATACTTTTACTGGGAATCTTTTCTTATTATCAAGGTATAGTTCTATGCCAGGTTTTACTGCTAAACAGGTCCTCGAATTGAAGAAACATATTCCTGGAGAAAAAGAAATATTAAATCGTTTAAATAGATTATAAGATAAGCCCATAAAAACAGAAGGTCCATGGTCCATTGAAACAACAGGGTATCCTTCCAATGTTTCCCGATAGTCCTCCAACACACTAAATATGCTGTAGTTAACCTCTGTTTTCGGGTTAAATTTTGTTTCAGTATTTATCAATAGATCCAATTCAAGTGTAAATCCTCCGGCACCTTCATGTAATCTATCATAGATAA
>JAVEZL010000058.1:0-3759 GCA_034003005.1 Bacteroidales bacterium | reverse complement strand
TCCTCCAACACACTAAATATGCTGTAGTTAACCTCTGTTTTCGGGTTAAATTTTGTTTCAGTATTTATCAATAGATCCAATTCAAGTGTAAATCCTCCGGCACCTTCATGTAATCTATCATAGATAATCTTACTCCAGTTACAGTTAAGATTAACTGAAGTCTTTTTTGTTTCCTGACCTATGACATCCAGTGAGATTAAGAAAATGAGAAGTAGAAAAATCAGTTTTTTAATAATATCGGTTATCATATTAAATCAATTTATTCCTTTTCCGGTTTCCAGGTAATCAGTCAGGTCGTCCAGGAATCTGACCATAGGTGCACCATCTATTACATCATGGTCAACAAGAATAGTCATGTTCAGAATCTCTCTGATTTTTATTTCGTTATCAATGACTACAGGTTTTTTAAGGATTGATCCTACGCCAAATGAAATAGGATGAACGGATTTGTGAATAAACCAACCATTAATCTTTCCAATCATACCAATGGAAGTGACAGCTACATTTCCCATTGTTTTAAAAGCAGCTTCCGGATTTTTCAGCAGCAGTCTCCAGAAAAGCCTTCTTAGGAATCCAGGCAAATAATAATATAGTCTTTGATAAGCAGTCGGCTTCTTTTCCAATACTATGTCGGCAGGATTTAATTTTTCACTTTTAGCATTCTCAATTTCCTGAGTAATTTCTGAAGCATTTTTTTTGTTTACTTTTTCAATAACAAGAGGAATCGGGACTTTTGTGTCTTCGATTTTCTTTTCCACAATCATTGAGACATTAATGTCATCGAAGATTATAAGTCTCTTTTTACTGTAAAAATATGCTGCTGCTTCCGGATGCTTTTGCAGGACGTTACCAATAACCTTTATCAGCCATGCATTAAATGAGATAGCTGTTCCCTTTTTCCTAAGATCTCTAAGTTTCTTTCTGCTGTCGGTGACATCGAATTCAAGCATAGCATTTATATGATGTTTACTTAGACCAACATCAAAAATGTCAAAGGTTGCTATTCTTGATCGGGGTATCTTTTTATATCGGTAGTCTTTTGTCATGTGAAGGTTTTCTGTTTTGGCCGGAAGAGTGATTCAAGACACCTGAGGTCCGGGGGTATGTGCTGCTGCCGGAGGGCTGGGAGAGTTAATGGCATATACCGACTCTTTAACCAGGATCCTACGCCAAATCTTAGGCCTTGATTCTATCAAAGTAATCTTGAGCTGGTAAATCCAATTTCCCATTTTTTGCTTTAAAAGTAATAATTTTCTGAAGAGGATTTTTTACAATTGATTACAATGGCCGGTGTTATATGCTGTTGCCGTTTCAGATAACTTTCATGTCGTTTTAACAAAAAGACAGGCAATTGAATTATCATTATCAACCCCCCGGGGCGGCAAACGACTGGAGGGAGCTGATGAGGCGATGACCGGATAATTGAGTATGACCGGATGTTCAGTTGTTATTTTATTCTTTTTTCAAATTCAATCAATTCAACAGGAGCTCCATTATGCTCAATCATCGCAATTCTTGTTCCCTCACCTGGAGAATTCGGAGGAGTGATAATATTAAACTCTCGTCTTGTAAGTTCAAAGTCCAGGTCATCAACTTCAAAGGCCAGGTGTGGTACTTTTTTAATCAAGTCGTTAATAGGACTATCCTTATCAAACCTCATCCATTCTATACCATAGGGGCTTGTCTCAAATCCGGAAACGTAAAATTTAAACTGTGGCAGGTATTTTTCACCGTTAACCGGATTATCCGTGGGTATTCCTAAGTGATGATAACGCCAACCCCATTCTGACGTTGCCAATGGGGGCTCTCTATCTTGTCTTTTTAAACTCATAATCGGAGTGTGTGGATTTTCCTGCAATTCAACAGTAGTAAGCTATAATAACACTTTTTATATTATACCTTACCTCCTTTAACAAGAAGCCAAATCGATAAGGCCATTTCGCCAAAGATACTTGGTACTGCAACTAATACTAAAAAGATTGAACTATACTCGTCATAGTTATTGAGTAAGAAGTGCGCACCTGTATCTGCCATATACATTATACCGGCAATGATCAGGGATACTGTAATAAATAGTGGTTTTTTAAGAATACTTCCTAAAAGTATAAGATGAATTCCAAAAAAGAACAGTCCTATTAGCCAGGTAGTATTGAAAACATTAACCTGTCGGAGTATTTCCTGACTTGTAGTTGATGATAAAGCAATGGGGAGAGCAAATACTGCTACCCCCATTATAGCAGCATGCATCATTCTGAAAAGTGTACTTAGTCCTGATAAGATATTTTCTTTGTATAATTCATATAATGCCCATGCGACTACAACATCAAAAACAACTGTAATCAGAAAAGCTATAACCCCAAATCTTACTATCACATGATTCTCCTGGATGGTAACCAGAGGATCTTTCAGGATTGATTCGAGTACAAAGAAATTAGCAAATATTGCAGCAAAGAAAATAACCAGGTAACTTATACCTGCAATTACGGATAGTGTTCTTGGCTTCATAATTCTGTCAGGTTTTATAATTATTATCTTCAGTTACATTAATTATTATTTAACAAGTTATCTATGCAATTGTTTAGTAAATCACTGATATGCATATTATTTACCAGGTCCTGATTTCAGAGAAGATGCCTGTAAAAAATTAATATTAGTTAGCGGCCATAATTAATGACCCGGGTCTAATTGCATACACCTGATGGCCCGTCGGTATATTGTAATGGGCGTTACCCTACCTGTCACGTGTTTTACACTGACCGGCCGAAGGGAGCGTCATGGGCTTTGTCCTGACCGACCGGAGGGAGCGTCATGGAGAGTACGGTTAATCAATATATTATAAGCCGTGTAAAAAGCAATAAGTGTGACAACTTGTTCCGATCAATCGGGAAACAAATTACCCGGATTGTACGTGTTAACAGCAGGACTTGTTTTAAAATCTTCTGGGTACAGCTTCTGGTGAAGTTTGGAGCTTGATAATTTCACATGATTCGATCAGGGTGCTTAAAGGCAACTGAATAGTGTCGGTGACTTTATTTACTGGGCATATTACTACCTCATTACCATTAATTCTGGTTTTATACGCAACAGACCCCTTTTTTGAACATGAGGGTAATATAAAAAACGATTATCAGGCAACCAAGAAGGTAAGTTGATTTAACGAAATCAGAGAATGGTTTTTTCATTGCCGGGGAATATTGGGTAGTTACTAATACTATTTTGGTTTCTCATTTTTCAGTCTGGCACTTATGGTAAGAAAACAACGGCATGGGAACCAGAGTTATCAAAGAGTACAAAATGTATCTGCAAAATAATCTTACCATGGGTTTTGTGGAGGGATCAGTTAAAAAACAACTTCAAATCCTTCAATTAAGTCAATATCAATACTTTCGTACTATCCATTCATAATGTTTTTTAGTAGGCAAACCTGATCTTTATTTCCAAGTAGAAAGAGCATAATGCCTTTTTTTAGAACGGTATCAGATGATGGGTTAAGTATGTACTGACCATCTTCTTGCTTGATCCCGAGAATGCTTATCCCTGTTCTTTCTCTAATTTGAAGTTCTCCAATTGTTTTGTTGGTGTTTGAGTTTATCTCCGAGCATGAAATTTCGAAAAGTGAAACATCGCCAACACGTTGAAGCAATATTTTTTCAACAAACTCATGGATGTCGGGTTGTATAATAAGTTTTGCCATCTTTTGCCCACCAACTTTGTCTGGCATAATTACATTGGTTGCGCCGGCAAGTTTTAATTTTTTAT
>JAVEZL010000057.1:0-5879 GCA_034003005.1 Bacteroidales bacterium | reverse complement strand
CCTTCTGTGCCGCGAGAACTTTCTAACCAAAGAGGACCGTTTGGTGTACAGCGGCACAGGCCGCCCCGGCTTCCGCCGGGGGCTCCCGCTGGTGTCACGGTTTTTGCCAACGCGAGAATAAAGTAATAACCATCATAATCCTGCATCGCACCACGAGTGCAAAAACACGCGCCACCGCGACTCTACGGCAACGCCACATACCGCCGAACGTTAGGGTCAATAGCGGCTTATTGAATATTAAAGGGTTAAGTGCTCAAATCAAATTAAATTGGGGGGCCAGCAGTCCCTCTCGCTTCAAGCACTCTTGCCACCGCGCCGTAACTTAGATTAAAAGAGAAAAAAAAGAGAATATTAATAACACCTCAAGCATGTACCGCGATTACCCCCCAACTCAGCAGCAGCCCTCCGCTTCAAGGGATATGTAGCGGCTTGGCGAGTAAATTAAGGAGCCTGTTCAACTGTACTCTAGTGAGATCTTTTCTTCTCCAACTCAAGACAAATAAGCCGCTACTATCCCTAACAGGTCGGTATATGGCATTGCCTTCTGTGCCGCGAGAAATTTCTAACCATAGGGGATCGTTTGGTGTACAGCGGCACAGGCCGCCCCGGCACCGCCGGGGGCTCCCGCCGGTGTCACGGTTTTTGCCAACGCGAGAAAAAAGTAATAACCGCTTAACCCTGCATCGCACCACGAGTGCAAAAACACGCGCCACCGCGACTCTGCGGCAACAGCCACATACCGCCGAACGTTGTGCATAATTGTGGGCAGTTAACAAAACCATATTAAAGTGAATTCTACCCAACAACATTATAGAGATAGTAAGGACCTTCAAATTCTGTCTCACCAAGTATCTCGTACTCCGGCAGGACTGTCCAGAACAAAAAGAATTATCAAGGCAGAGCATGATAAGGAAATACAATTCATTCTACTTTGTTCTCAGATACATCTTAATGATTATAAGGCAGCTAGATCAGAACAACAAAGAATTCAGCGTATTGCCAAAAGAAAATAAATTAACAAATTGACATAGCAGAGGGAGACCAGCTCATTAAACACGGACGTATATGCATGCTTGATCGTAAACAAGGCAAGGTATGACTGCTCGGCATCCATATCAGTGCTTTTGAATTACAAATAACAATCAGGGTTAACACTCATAATTTGATGCTGTACAGTTAATTGCCATGCATATATGTCATAATAATACCAGGCTTTTGAGCCAAGAAGCTCTAAAAACAACTATGCACAACAGGTCGGTATATGTCATTGGCTTTCCGCACCGCGAGAATCTTCTGGCAAAAGAGGGCCGTTAAGTGGTTGGCGGTGCGGCCCGCCCCGGCTCCCGCCGGGGTCCCCCTCCTGGTGTCACGGTTTTTGCCAACGCGAGAATAGCCAAATAACATCATAATCCTAGATCGCACCACGAGTGCAAAAACACGCGCCACCGCGACTCTGCGCCAACGCCACATACCGCCGAACGTTAGCGTGCATAAGATCACACCTTACAATATGAAAAGGCACATCTTATTAATCGTATTTTTCCTGAACATACTAAATATCTCAGGGCAATCTGGAAAGGCTTCCTATTTGGGAATGAATTTATTACAACTACCAGCCTTAACAATGAATGCTAACTTCACATCAGAGGTCAAACCTTTCCTGAGCCCATTAGTCGAACTTGGATACACTCTAAATTACACCAAAGCAATTGATTTTATAGGGTTTATCTTAACACCACACAGTAAGGGCGCAAATGATGGGTATGAAATAAGCAAACAATCAGGTGGATACATCAAAATAGGTACATTCTTCAATCTAAGAAATGATTTCCAAAAAGGTAATTATACGCATCTGGGGTTATTCCTAACCAATTCAATTGTAAATGAAGAAGGCATTTATTTACCTCTCGAACAATCAGTGTACATGCCAGTTGAAGTAAATCACTCCAAATACATTGTAGGATTAAGTGCATCCTTGGGTTTTGAACTTTCGATTACTAACCGCTTGAAATCAAATATTGATTTTCAGATTTCTCTTCCAAACAACAATTACAAAAATTTATACGGTTATAGAAATTTCATACCAGGTATGGGGTACAAAGATTATGAAGGGTATTGGTTCCCTATGCTTATCTGGAACATAAAATATCAATTATAAAACCTTACGCACGCTAACAGGTCGGTATATGTCATTGGCTTCTGTGCCGCGAGAATCTTCTGGTCAAAAGGAAAGACCGTTAATGGCGGCACAGGCTGCCCCGGCTCCCGCCGGGGACTCCCTCCTGGTGTCACGGTTTTTGCCAACGCGAGAATAAAGTAATAACCGCTTAACTCTGCATCGCACCACGAGTGCAAAAACACGCGCCACCGCGACTCTGCGCCAACGCCACATACCGCCGAACGTTGTGTGCCATTAAAAGCTAATTATCAATTCAATAACCTACTTTAAAATGAAAACAAAAAACTTAATTATTGGCCTTTTCCTAATCGGATTTTCAACCATATTGGGGGCTCAGGATTACACAAAACTGAAAGAAATTGCACTTAAAGACAAATCTGATTATCAAAAGAACGAAAGTCTAGTACTTGAATGTGCTAATTACATCTTGAATAGTCAGTATAATCTCCTCGATAAGGATCTCAATCATACTAATGCTCAACTCTTTATTATTAAGTGGATGGGTGGAACCCCAGATTATATGTTTAGCATAGATGAAACAATCGGAAAGGCTACCAAATCTAGCGCTAATCTACTTGCAGTATACTTAGCCGCATCCGTTAAATACGTGCTCGAAAATAAAGAAATGGCTTCAAATGAAAATGAAGTTAAGTACAATTCAATTTTGCTTTTCCTAGACTATTGTAAGGATGCCACCAAAAATGTAAAAGTAAACGGAGAGATTAAAAAGATGATTAAAGCAAACGAGGAGAATACCTTACGAGAGTACCTTAAACTTTAACAGCACACAACAGGTCGGTATATGCAATTGGCTTTCCGCACCGCGAGAACTTTCTGGCTAAAGAGGAACGTTAAGTGGTCGGCGATGCGGCCCGCCCCGGCTCCCGCCGGGGACTCCCTCCTGGTGTCACGGTTTTTGCCAACGCGAGAATAAAGTAATAACCGCTTAACCCTGCATCGCACCACGAGTGCAAAAACACGCGCCACCGCGACTCTGCGCCAACTGCACATACCGCCGAACGTTAGCAACAATTTAAGCATAACTTAACACCCATTATCTAATCTGTAAAAAAATGAAGTTGTTTAACTGGATAACAGCTATTCTCAAAGAGGGGAACAGTCAACATAATGATTCTAAAAATTCACATGATTCATATCTGGATACTCTTGAAAGGTCTATCCTTGATATGACTGCAGAAGAGAAGGAAGAAATGATAAATTCACTTGCAGTAGATTCTTTTATGATTGAGGGGACAGTTCCAATTTCTTCAGATCCATTATTATTGGAAGCGGCAAGGCTTATTGTATCTAAACAACAAGGATCTACTGCACTAATCCAGAGAACTTTAATAATTGGCTATGCACGGGCGGGAAGAATTATGGATCAACTTGAAGAACTAGGAATTGTAAGCTCGTTTTCAGGTAGTACTCCACGAGAGGTGTATATAAAAAATCTTGACGCCTTAGAAAGCTACTTGAAACAAAATCCATCATTACTTACCAAATCTATTCTTTTCTATAAAATGCATAGAGACACTATAGAAGAAAGACGGGCAGAACTAACAAACAATCAAAGAATTGAAGAAGAACGTACAGAAAAAGAAGCAATTAAACAGCAGATGCTCAATAAAGAACGTAAAAAACGTCTTCACAAAGAAGCCCTGAATGAACTCATAGAAGCTGGAGAACTGTTTAACTCGTTTACAAATAAAGATGGCAGAAGAGAGCCTATTCCTCAAGAGGTAATGGATAAAGTCTGGAATAGAGACGGAGGTAGATGTGTTAAATGTGGTAGTCAGGAGAACTTGGAGTTTGATCATATAATTCCTGTATCAAAAGGCGGCGCAACTACTTACAGAAATATCCAGTTGTTGTGCAAGAAATGTAACTTAGAAAAAACCAACAAGATCGGGTAATAAAATAAACTGTTGCTAACAGGTCGGTATATGTCATTGCCTCTCCGTACCGCGAGAACTTTCTGGCTAAAGAGTTCCGTTTGGTGGTCGGCGGTACGGCCCGTCCCGGCTCCCGCCGGGGACCCCCTCCTGGTGTCACGGTTTTTGCCAACGCGAGAATAAACTAATAACATCATATCCCTACATCGCTCCACGAGTGCAAAAACACGCGCCACCGCGACTCTGAGGCAACGCCACATACCGCCGAACGTTAGGTACAATAGCGGCCAAATGATATTTAAGGGGTTAAGTGCTCTAATGACTAAATTGGGGGGCCAACATTCCCTCTCGCTTCAAAGAGACTCGCCAGCCCGCCGTAACCTAGCTTGTTAGGTACTAAGAAAACATAAAGAACCAGTCTAGCACGATTCGCGAATCACCCCAACTCAGCTGCACTCCTCCGCTTCATCGGATATGTAGCGGCTAAGCGAGTTGACAAGGTAACCTGTTCAACAGTACTCTAGTGAAATCTCTTCTGTTCCAACTCAACTTAAAAGCCGCTACAGTACCTAACAAGCCGGTATATGGCATTGCCTCCGGCCTTCGAAAGTCAAGTAATCATTAACTCGTTAACTGCTCGGGCCGGGCCGCCCTTCTGGTGTCATGGTTTTTGCATCCCCTCCTATCCGCCAGTCGCTCAAACGCTCAACCTATCGGATGTTTGATCCTGCTCGCCGCTCCAGGCTGAATAGAGAGTTAAATTGAAAGATTCGTTACACTTACATTATAGCAAAAACACATGCCACCGCGAGGCGGACGGCAACGCCACATACCGCTGAACGTTAGCACACATATATGAAATACTTCTTAACAATATGGTTTCTAATTCTTTCCTATTACTGCCCAGCACAGATTGATTTCTACTCTCAACTCAATAATGCTGCCTTGGAATTAACAAAACAACAAGTGACCTATGATCCAGGGTACTATTCAATCCCCTACCCCAATGGTGATGTGCCAAGCGACAAAGGTGTTTGTACTGATGTAATTATCAGGGCATATAGAAAACTTGGCATCGACCTTCAACAAAAGGTGCATGAAGACATGAAGGTTAACTTTTCAGTCTATCCAAAGAATTGGGGATTAACAAACACAGACACCAATATTGACCATAGAAGGGTGCCAAATCTTATGGTTTTCTTCTCAAGAAAGGGTATTAAGCTGCCCATTTCCCAAAAGCCGGAAGATTATCTTCCGGGTGAAATTGTATGTTGGGATCTTGGTGGTGGAATAACACACATCGGTTTCGTGGTAAATGTCAAAGACCCCAACTCAGACAGGTACAAAATCGTTCATAATATTGGTGCAGGTCAGGTAGTTGAAGACTGTCTATTCAAATTTAAGATCATAGGTCACTATAGGTACAGTGGCTAGAACAATACGTGTGCTAACAGGTCGGTATATGGCATAGGCGCTCCGCACCGCGAGAACTTTCTGGCTAAAGAGGAGCGCTAAGTGGTCAGCGGTGCGGCCTGCCCCGGCTCTCGCCGGGGACCCCCTCCTGGTGTCACGGTTTTTGCCAACGCGAGAATAAACAAATCAACATCATATCCCTGCATCGCACCACGAGTGCAAAAACACGCGCCACCGCGATACTGCGCCAACGCCACATACCGCCGAACGTTAGTAACAATAGCGGCATAATAATTTAAATGAAATTAACTGCTATAATCACAATAAATTGGGGGGCCAGCTACACATCTCACTTCGAAGTGTCTCGCCTACCCGCCGCCACTTAGACTGTT
>JAVEZL010000056.1:0-5883 GCA_034003005.1 Bacteroidales bacterium | reverse complement strand
CTTCTATGGCTGATCAAATTCAAGACTTGCCTGAATTTGATGAAGTGCATAGAGAAGTTATGCGACACTTAAAGAAATTAGAATTATTACACAAAAATAATTAGAAGATTATCTATGGGGAGCGGCTAACATTCTGAGAGGGATGATTGATGCGGCTGACTTTAAACAATACATTGGAACTTTCAGATGGGGATGTGGACTATGCCCATTTTCGTGAAAACCACCGTAAAATGCCTTGCATCAAATTGAAAAGGCCAATTTTGAATTGTTGCATGACGTATTTGGCGATGCACAATGGACTAGCTATTCTTGTCCATACTGGACCACCATTCTGGCGGATACTGGGCCACCGTACCGGAGCAAACCCGTTCATTATTTCTATTTGTGGGACTACCTTTGTGTCAGGGATAAACATAAGAGATTCTGTTACTAATAACTTTATTACTAATAACTTTATTACTAATAATGTTATTATGTATCTTTATTGAACCAAAACTTCAAATCATTATGGAAAACAAACCATTCATATTTGGGGTAGCAACATCGGGAGACAACTTTACAGACAGAGAAAAGGAAACAGCCCGATTGCTCTCAAATTTTACACATGGGATTAATACAATCTTGATCTCACCTCGCAGGTGGGGTAAAACCTCTTTAGTAAAAAAAGTGTGCAATCTAGCTCATTCAAGCCAATTGAAAATAGTCTATATAGACATTTTCTCTTGCCGAACAGATAATGAGTTTTACACTGCTTTCGCTTCTTCTGTTTTAAAACAGACCTCCTCAAAATTTGAAGATTTAACTATGGGAGACTTTTCAATATCATTTGAGTTAAATCAAAAAAACAATGATGTTGATGAGATTTTACAATTGCCGGAAAAGATTGCAAAAAAGAAGGGTTTTAGTATAGTCATCTGTATTGATGAGTTCCAGCAAATAGCAGAATTCAAAGATTCCAAATCATTTCAGAAACGTCTGCGAGCGGTCTGGCAACTTCAACAGTCAGTCTCATACTGCCTGTTTGGCAGCAAGAAACATTTGATGAATGAGCTTTTTGAGAAGAAAAGTTTGCCATTCTACAAGTTCGGAGATGTGATTTATCTCCCAAAAATATCAACAGATGACTGGACTTCATATATATGTGAACGTTTTGAATATACCGGAAAATCAATATCAAAAGAGTTAGCAGAAAAAATTTGCCTTACAGTAGATAATCATTCATCATATGTTCAGCAATTGGCATGGCTGATATGGATTCACACTAAGGAAAAGGCAACCGAAGAAAATTTTGCAGATGCACAGCAAGATCTAATTGACCAAAATTCTCCTTTGTTTGAAAAGCAGACCGAGAATCTCTCTTCATATCAGATGAATTTTTTAAGAGCATTAGTAGATGGCGTAAAAAGTGAGTTTTCCACACAGGAGGTTCTTCAAAAATACCAATTAGGATCCTCTGCAAATGTGAGTATTATAAAACGAGCTCTTATTAAAAAGGAACTGATTGAGGTCGATAATAAACAAATTTCTCTAGCCGACCCGGTATTGAAGTTGTGGCTTATGAAAGAACTTTCTCTTTAGTGAGTTAATATTGCTAAATCGGGAATGAGGTAAGTAGGTATTGCTGACACAACAGTCGGTCTTGAAACTACTTTTAACAAGATCCTCAATCTTTCACAAATGTGTAAATTCAAGGACTGTACTCATACTAATGAGGCTGGATGTTCGCTTCTTGAGGCTGTAAAAAAGAAAAATAATTTCTAAGCACAACATTGTGTATAAAACATTATCATGAAAGTATTACTTACCGGAGCCACAGGCTATATTGGAAAAAGATTATTGCCTTTCTTAATTGAGAAGGGTTACACAATAATCTGTTGTGTCCGTGATAAAAATAAATTTCATGTTGAAGATGGCTTGAGAGAGAAGATTCAAGTCATAGAGGTAGATTTAACCCAAAAAGAGACCCTTAATACAATTCCAAATGACATTGACTTTGCCTATTATCTGGTTCACTCAATGTCGGCTTCAAAAAATTTCAGTGAATTAGAGAAGCAATCTGCCATTAATTTTAGAGATGCTCTTAATAAAACTAATGTTAAACAAGTAATTTATTTGAGTGGTATTGTAAACTCTGAGACTTTATCAAAACATCTTAATTCAAGGAAAAACGTAGAAATAGAATTGGGTAAAGGAAATTACTCACTGACAACATTGAGGGCGGGCATAATAATTGGTTCCGGGAGTGCCTCCTTCGAGATTATCCGCGACTTGGTGGAGAAACTACCAATTATGATTGCACCAAAATGGTTAAAGACAAAATGTCAACCCATAGGTATTTCTGATGTAATTGAAATATTGACCGGCACATTGGGAGATGCCAGAACATACAACAATAATTATGATATTGCGGGTGATGAAATACTAACTTATAAGGAGATGCTGCAAAAATTTGCCCAGGTTCGCGGGCTAAAAAGAGTTATATGGACAGTTCCCGTTATGACTCCAAAACTCTCATCATACTGGTTGTATTTTATAACATCAACATCATATAAACTTGCCATCTCCTTGGTTGACAGCATGAAAATTGAAGTGATTGCAAAAAATGATGATATAAAAAAGTTGCTTCAAATAAAGCCTTTATCATATAAAGAATGTATACAAAGAGCATTCAACAAAATTGAACAAAACGAAATTATTTCTAGTTGGAAAGATTCTACAATTAGCGGGAGATTCGATTACAAAATATCTGATTACATTAAAGTCCCTGAATTTGGCTGTTTTAAGGATGTCCGACGAAAAGGGGTAATCGATTCACAAGAATGCATTGATAAAATCTGGAAAATAGGAGGTCAGACTGGCTGGTATTACGCTAACTGGCTATGGAAACTTAGAGGATTTATTGATAAGTTATATGGGGGAGTGGGACTAAGAAGGGGCCGGACCAACATAAACGACATTCACGCCGGTGATACTCTGGATTTTTGGCGAGTCCTTTATGCCAGTAAAACAGAAAAAAGATTACTATTATTCGCAGAAATGAAATTACCGGGAGAGGCATGGTTAGAATTTAGAATACAAGATTCTGTTCTTATTCAAACTGCCACCTTTAGGCCTAAGGGATTAAAAGGCAGAATGTATTGGTATTCAGTGCTTCCATTGCATGGCTTAATATTTAGAGGTTTAGTTCATGAATTAACGAAACCAACTTTCTAAATTGTTTATGAAGTATTTGGTTATGCTATGGACGAAAAACTTGCCCTTGTCCCATGCTAGCCGAAGTTGATAAGTTAGATAGCAAAACATGGTGTGAATGCACAACAGGATACAGCAAAGTTCTTTTCGAAAAAGCATTTGGTTGTGAAGTCAATGTTGAACTTTTAAAAAGTGTTAAAATGGGTGATGATATTTGTTTAATGAAAATTATTCCATTAGGGGAAATTGTTTTATGATAAAAATCAAAATAATACACGAAGACAAGAAACAGTTCCTCGACCTATTATTATTAGCAGACGAAATGGTATTTCTTAAAAAAGAGCTACATTGAGTAAATATTATAACCCTTCTGGAACAGGATAGAATAAGGTTGTTCTTAAATAATAGTAATTAATTTCATTATGAAAAAGATAAGACAATTAACAGGGCTACTACTGATAGCAGGCTTTCTAATGGCTTACATTACAGCGTGTGAAAAAACAGAAGTTTTGCTTGGTGCATTACCAAGTGATGGGACTATAGTTGATGCCGATGGAAATGTCTATAACACTGTCCAAATAGGCAATCAGGTGTGGACAGTAGAGAATCTAAAAACTACTAAGTACAATAATGGTAATAGTATACCAAATCTTGTAAAACCAATAGACTGGGCATATGCAACAAAAGGTGCTTACTGCAATTATAATAATCTGGAAAGCAACGCAGACATATACGGAAGGCTATATAACTGGCATGCTGTAAGCACAGGCAAGCTTGCCCCTTCCGGATGGCATGTAGCAACAGACAATGATTGGCTTATACTGGAAAGTTATGTAGGCGCAAACAGATATATCCTTGACACTACTAAGCTAGGGACAACAATTGCCAAATTATTATGTGCTAAAACTAATTGGCCATATGGATATTCTAATGGAGCTCCAGGCACATATCCACAATACAACAATGGTTCTGGGTTTAGTGCACTGCCGGGTGGTCTCCGATATAGTCATGGCGAATTCGCTGAGATTGAACGATACGGATATTGGTGGACTTCAACACAGACCAATTCTGACTACGCCCGCCATCGCTACCTGCTATTCTGCAATAGTGATTTACTTCGCTTGCCAGGCCATAATAAACTATGTGGTTTTTCAGTACGCCTGGTAAAAAATTAATAAAAACAATATGAATTTAAATTTGAGGGAAGGATTGTTCAGGCTTTGGTACTGGTACGTCAATAAAGCAGATAAAAATGCAGAGGTGCTATTCATGAACTTTGGGTATAGTGATAGTGGCCAATATATTGAATTGGACACACAAAGTGAACCTAACAGATACCCTATGCAGTTATACCACCATTTGACAAGTGACATAGGGATAAAAAACAAAGATATTATTGAAATTGGCTGTGGCCGGGGTGGTGGTTTACATTATATTGCCAGAAATTTTTCACCCGCTTCAGCCAAAGGGATAGATATTAATAAGCAGGCTGTCTCATTTTGTAACCGTTTTTACAAATTGAAAGGACTTACATTTGCTCAGGGCGATGCACAGAAACTTAGTCTGGCTGATAACTCATGCGATGTTCTTATAAATGTAGAATCATCTCACCGTTATCCTCGTATATCAGAATTTCTTAAAGAGGTTTCACGGATTTTACGCCCGGATGGGCACTTCCTTTTTACCGATTTTAGATACGATCATGAGATGGATGAGATGAAGAAACATTTAGAGGAGAGTGGGATGAAAATTATCAAAGAGAGGCTGATTAACCAAGAGGTGATTGCCGCTCTTGAACTTGACGATATGCGCAAAAGGAATCTTATAAAAAAGCTGGCCCCGGGATTTCTCCACAAAATTGCATTTAACTTTGCAGGAGTGATTGATTCTGTGACATATAAACAATTTGTGTCAAATAAGTACGTTTATTTCAGCTATGTATTAAAGAAGATTTAAAAATTATTTAAATATGACATTCGAAGAAATTGTAAACTACAGACGTTCAGTTAGGCATTATAAAGATACCCCAATAGATGCGGAGACGGTAAAACATTGCCTTGAGCTGGCATCCCTCTCACCAAATAGCTCCAATATGCAGCTATGGGAGTTTTATCATGTTACAGACCCGGAAACTCTTAAGAGACTATCAGTGGCCTGCCTCAATCAGCAATCAGCCAGAACTGCAAACCAGATGGTGGTTTTTGTCACCAGACAAGACCTCTACAAAAAGAGAGCAAAAAAGATGATAGAGCTTGAATCGCAGAATGTATTGAAAAACAGCCCAAAGGAGAAACAGGCCAAGAGAGTGAGAACGTGGGAATTATACTATGGAAAGGTGATTCCACTTTTATACTCAAGATTCTTTGGAATATTAGGAATTATTAGAAAAATTCTCGTTTCTGCAGTGGGTCTCTTTAGGCCAATTACATACCAGGTATCCGAATGCGATGCAAGAGTAGTTGTCCATAAAACATGTGCTTTAGCAGCACAAACCTTCATGCTTGCAATGGCGAAGGAGGGCTATGATACATGTCCCATGGAGGGGCTAGACAGTAAAAGAGTGAAAAGAATTCTCAAATTGCCATACGGTGCAGAAATTAATATGGTCATCTCCTGTGGAATAAGAGCCGAAAAAGGGGTCTGGGGAGACAGGATGAGAGTGCCGTTTGAAGAGATATATAAAAGAGTTTA
>JAVEZL010000055.1:0-5909 GCA_034003005.1 Bacteroidales bacterium | reverse complement strand
CCTCCGCAGCCTGCTGCGGGTTTCTTAACGGCGGCTTTAACGGCACCGCGTACTGGAGCGAGCTCCACAAGGTCAGGGAACTGGGTTTGCCAATTGTCAAAACCTCCCTCTAAAACCTTAACATCTGAATATTTCAGAAGCGGGAGGATTGTAGCTGCCAGGGCAGATCTGTCTCCGTTGCTGCAATAAACATAGAGTGGTTTTCTCTTTCCGGGGGCCTTTTCAGAAATCATATCTTCAAGAACACCTCTTGGAACTGAGTTTGCTCCCTTTATGCAGCTTACATCAAACTCGGTCTGCTCCCTTACATCAACCAGGTAAAAGTTGCCACCATCCTCGATAACCTTGTTAAGCTCCCCGGCACTAATCCACTCAACTCTCCCCTTTGCATCCTCTGCCATTGCCGCAGTCGATTCAAATGTTCTTGAGTCGTATCCTGAACAGGAGTTTAACAGTGTTAGTGCAAACAGAGATACTATTAATAATCTTTTCATAATCAATTTAATTAAAGGTTATTAACGAGTCCAGTCAGAATAAGATCCTGCGTAAAGTTTAACGTTTGGATATTTCAGAACTGATGTAAGTACAAAGTAGGTAAAGCTTCCGGTTGCACCTGTCTTGCAGTAAACAATAACCTCCTTGTCTTTAGGCACTGCCGAGAATAGCTTGGTAAGTTCGGCAACCGGCTTCAGTTTTGAATTAACTGAAAGATTGTCGTTAGGAACGCTTATTGCATTTCCTATGTGCCCTGCCTCAAAGTCAGCTGCAGCTCTTGAATCAACAAGAACAGTTCCGGCTGAACTCATTTTAGATTTGACATAATCCTTAGTAGCTAACATTGAAGCGTTAACAGTAGGCGAGAAAGTTGCAGCAGGCAGTTTCTTAGCATTTTTTGTAATCGGCTTTCTTGCGGCAAACCATCCGGCCATGTTGCCATCAAGCAGGCTTACATCTTTAAAGCCGATATGCTTCATTACCCAATACATTCTTCCTGCACTAACACCTGTTTTGCAATATATTACAACTTTGTTTTTAGGTGAAACTCCGTTACTTGCAAAGATATTTGCAAGATCAGCGGCAGATTTTAGCGTTCCCTCAACAGGAGTGTTTGTACTAAGAGAAATTGCGTCAATATTGATGGCTCCATCAATGTGAGTCTTAAGATAATCACCGGCAGGCCTTGCATCAATAACCACCAGATTGGGCTCCTTTATCATCTTTGCCAGCTCATCAACACTCACCAGCTGAGCACTCATCTGAAGTGTAGCGAGAACTGCAAATATTGTTATAAATACCTTTTTCATATTTTTTAATTTTTTCTAGAAAATTGCCTGAATCTGAACCATTACCATGTCGTTTAGAATCTCTCTTGACTCCTTAAGGTTTGCATAGTTAATCTGCACTCTTGTGTAGTCGTTGATGTAATAGTTTACACCAATAGTATATGTATTAACTCTGCTATATCTTGAAGCCTTATCTGAATTCCATGTATCAAACTTAAGTACTGGCTCAATATTGTATTTAGTTCTGTAAGAAGCTGTAATCCAAGCCCCATCTTTATGGTATGTACCAGGTTGTTTAGTCTCGTAACCAATTATACCACCACAACCTCCATATATAGGAACTCTTGAAGCCGAGAACAATTTATCCTGTCCGTAGATATACTCACCCTGAAGAAGAAGCCCTTTCCAGCTAAATTGCGCCTCAGCAGCAAAACGGTAAATATTGTTCAACTTTTCTGCAGGATCTGTAGGGTTGATTCCACCCACTTTAAAACTGCCTCCTACCTTAAGCCCTTTGAAAGGACCCACAACCACTCTACCTATAACATTCTTGTTTGAGTTATCTTCACGGTTGTTCATACCACTACCATTCATAAGACCAAGGCTATACTGGAACTTCAGAGAGTCATGTCCTCCGCTGATTAAGATACCCAGGTCACGCTGAGGGCCGGCAAGCTGATTAACTACTTCAGAACGATTTACTGTATAAAGACCAGAACAAGCTGTGTTTTGCTCAAGACTGAACGGACTCTTAAACTGACCTACAGTAATTTTTGCCCATTTAGCAAATCTTGTATAGGAAACATATCCGTCAAGTAGGTGAACCTTATTCTCAGAATTACTGAATCCACTGTATTCTACTGCAAAATAGTAATCAATATCATAAGGAATTGAACCAAGAACACCCAGACGGGCACGGTTAAATGTAAACTCGGTTTTGTTCAGGCTTTTGCCATCGGCATCCTTACCATTTATATAATAGTTAAACTGAGGCTGGATAAAACCAGTTACACCGATTATATCTCCACTTCCTCCGCCTGTCATACATCCCTGAGAATAAGCCTCAAAGGAAAAAAGTGCAAGAGCCGCTGCAAATATATATTTTAACTTTTTCATTGTATTTCTAATTATATGTAAATTAATTTGTTACGTAAGGGAAGTTGCCTGAAACAGTCCATTTATTTTTCTGGAGCTGGCTGTTAATCAAAGCATTTGCACCAAAGCTTATACTTTTTGCATTATAACCCAACACGTTAAGATATGACGATACAAGAGCTGATGTCTGACCTGTCCAGCAGTAAACAACAATTGTTGAGTTAGGATCAAGATTTTTCAGCCCATCGTTAGCTATTTTGAGCGTCTCATTAATTCTGTAGGCTCCCTTAATATGACCATACTGGTTTACATCGGCCTCAGTCCAGTAGTTATTGATGAAGAAAGTAGTAGGTGCTGCAAGAACATCGGCAGCGGCCACACCCTGAAGACCTTTAGACAACATATAAGCAACTCTCTCTCTGAGAATAGCCTCGCCTGTTGTTTCTGTAGCAGGAGTTTTTGGATAGCCAAAACTTACAGGTTGCTGAATTGTGTTTGTTGCAGACCAGTTGGGACTCTGAAGTGCACGGTCAGAAATATTTGGTGTCCATTTATCAAATTTTGAGTTCCATCCGCTCATTCCCCACTTTAGAATCTTGCAGTTTCTGTAACCGCTAAGTCTAAGCGCAACCAGTGCTACAGCTGCGTTTTGACCTGTGTAGCAAGTGATAACGATAGGCTTTGTCCCTGCTCCTGCAGCAGTGGTAACCACATTTGCAAGTGTAGAGTTAACAGCTCCCTGAATATGACCGGTTGCAAAATCAGCAGCAGAACGCAGGTCAATTACAAACGAATTTGTAACTCCCGCTGTGTTAAGTGCAGCTGCATCAATAACCCAGTCTGTAGTCATATGATTAAGGTCCATGTTATTCTGGGCCATATATTGCGTAAGAACTGCAAAGTGATCCACCTCCGGCTCTACATACGCCTCAATGCAACTTGTAAATCCCAAAGAGACAACAAGTGCAAAAAACAACGATCTCAAATAGTTAAGTTTTTTCACGATAAATAATTTTAGTTGAATGATTGTTTATATGATTCAAATCCACCCTCAAGGTTGAGGACATTTTTATATCCCGATTTTTTAAGCGACAGTGCGGCTAAAACACCCATATCGCCATTACTGCTGCAAATCACGATTTTTGATTCAGCTTCGGGAGGATACATAAATTGCTGAGCCCAGAAATCGGCATCACCTATGCTGAATTCCAGTACCCCTTTTGAAATATTAACCGATCCGGGTATGTTTCCCTCGTAATATTCGCCCTCTTCGCGAACATCAATAATCAGCAAATCTTCACCGGCAGTAACCAGATTATTTAGCTCCGCAGGAGTGATTTTCTCCACTTTGGAACCCCAACCCTGTGCCAGTTCAGAAGCATCTTCATACACACCTACACATCCGGTAAGTACTGCTGCAACAGCAGCAAAAAATAGAGTTTGTTTAAATATTCTTCTCATAGACTTAAGTTTAAAAAGCACTGAATCTGCCTGTTCTTTCGTTCCATTTTACAAAAGCATACCACCCAATCAAAATGAGAAGAACCAGGAAGAAAGCTCCGTCATATCCTATATAATCCGGGAGGTACGCCCTGAACTTTGCACCCTGAGGTAAAATACTATCCACAAAAGGCACAACGTAACTGTTTGACAGGGGTGAGAAGACTACCATACCTATAAGCGAGAACCACAGTTTTATCTGCCCCTCGCCCACTCTCCACAGGGTACCCACAGCACAGCCACCGGCTATTGTCATTCCAAGGCCGAATATGAATCCGCCTATAAGTGCCTTGCCCCAGAAATTTGGGAATACCCAGGTAAGTTCACGAGCTCTCTGAGAAACCTCAGATATATCTCCAATTGTGAAGTACTTTATTACAGTGAATCCTACTAAACTCACAAGCAATCCTGCAATTACCCCCACTGTACCATGAGACTCTCCGCTCATAAATGGATCACGGAATGATTTAACAATACAGAATCTTGATCTTTGAGAAATAAGGCCCATAAGAGAGGCGATAATAATGAACCAGCTCATTACCGGATTAGTATCGGAATATGAATAGGCAAGCACAATTACCACTATCAAAACAATAACCCCGGCAATAACCTGCCATCTCCCCTTTTCAGGAGCAGCTGCCAGGAATGTATAACTCTTGCCTGTGCTCCATTTTGGAAATCTCTCCATCTCCCAAATCAGATATTTGAGCGACAAGATTACACCCACAAACATCGCAAATGTGAATATCAGCGCACCACCGGACAAAGCAGGGACACCGCTGAAGAAGGAGCCGATTGAGCAGCCGATACCCACAGTAGCCCCCACAGCCATTAGCGCACCGCCAAGCAGACCTTTTATCATCTCACCTTTAGGAGGAACGCGAAGGGCAAACTCCTTTGAAAACAAAGCTCCCGCAAATGACCCTAAAACAATAAGGACCACAAGCATTCCGTAGTTATTCTGGGAAACAGGTGTTACAACCTTATCTGAGAACATCCCAAATACTGAAAAGAGATTATCTCCAAGGTTTGTAATTCCACCACTGGCACCCCACGGGCTCTTGATTGCAAACAGGAGTATGTTTAGTAAACCCAGTACAATCCCGCCTACCCATACAGGCCAGTGCTTCCCGAAAAACATTCTGAAAAGCTCAGAAAGTGAATTTTTATCTTTTGACATAATTACACCTCCTAGCCCTTTCTCAAAACAAATCTGTTCACTCCGCCATCAAGATCGGAAGACTCAACAAGTTCGTTTCCGGACTTCTCACACCAGCTTGGAAGGTCTGTCTTTGTTCCGGGATCAGTTCCCAGCACCTCTAACACTTCACCGGATTTCAACTCTTTCATAGCTTTTGCTATCTTCATCATAGGCATAGGACAAGAGAGTCCTTTGCAATCTAAAGTCATCTTAATTTCCATCTTTTCAAGTTTAAAATTGTTCAGTACAAAGTTGAGATTTGTATCAATCGACACTTCAAAATGGGCTATGATATGCTCCTATGAGAAAAGGGGAAACGTTGCTAATAAAAAATATGTTCTATATCATATTTTACGAATCGAAATCTTTTGTATCTTTAAAAAATTACATCATCATTACACTATGAAAAGAGAGACTAATCACCATAATACCTGCACGTTAAGCATGGCCGTGACAAGCTGCTTTGAGAAACTGACTGATGAAGAGTTGAGAATGCTTGAAGAGAATGTTGTGGTAATTAAGTACAAAAGGGGAGAAAACCTCTGCAAACAGGGTACACTTGCATCCCATGTTTTGTATTTATGCTGCGGACTTGCAAAGATATATATGGAGAATGAGTCCGGCAGCCTTATACTTAAGGTTCTCCCTCAGGGAAACCTTATAGGGCTCTCTGCACTTCTGGACGGATCAAATGTATTTCAGTACTCCGCATATGCATATCAAGATTGTACAGTAAGGCTTATAGATATAAGGACCTTTAAAAATCTGATAAACCAGAATCCTGCATTTGCAAACGAGGTTATCAACCTTCTTTGTGAAAACCAGATTCA
>JAVEZL010000054.1:0-6067 GCA_034003005.1 Bacteroidales bacterium | reverse complement strand
TACATTTTTCAGAGAATATTAAAATATGTATCTTTGCGGTCCAAATTTAGGCCTAGTAGTTCAGCTGAATAGAACGTCAGATTCCGGTTCTGAAGGTCGGGGGTTTGAATCCCTCCTAGGTCACTTTCTGTAAGTTATTGTCTTACTCTGATTCCCGGATTCGTATCCGTCCCAGATCAGGTGAATGTTTATAGTTTCACCTTCTCCTACTTCTTCTAATATATCCTCAATGTCGAATGAAACTCTCCCAAACGCCCTAAAATTGGGTGTGTCATTTTTCGCATTATGCATAAAGTTGAAGTAAATATCCTCATCTGTACTTCGTGCATCATCGTAGACCAGGTTTACCATGTGTTTTAAGTATGGGCTGTTCATGTAAAATTCAAAATGGATATTAAGGAATTTTGAACCAATCCATGAGTCGTTTACATTAATGTAGTCGTGACCAATGCTGTCTCTTTTCTCTTCTGTGTCTATGTCTGAATTAATCAGATAGTCTTTCTGAAGAATATCATACAAATAGTTGAGAATTACACGGCTCTGAGTAAAAGGTGCTAATGTTTGTTCCCCATCAGGAATTTCATCCAGCGGGGTGTAGTCTGCAAGAACTCTTTGTCCGTCTTTTACATCAAAATTTGGGACCCTGTTTATGTCAACAATAAGTGTCATTCCGTTGTCCAGCTTAATCTTGTAATCCGGGTTATCACCCTCCACCACACCATATGCAAGATAGTACTTGTCCAGATCTATCCCCTCTTTTGAACATGATACCAATGTGAATACTGCAAAAAGAACGGCAATAAACTTGATAACTTTTCCTTTCATACTATTAAATTTTTATTGTTTGGTTTGTATAGAATAGATGCAGACCTTACCCTTTGTGTTGCATGGCTTCTTAATAAAAAAAGGAGGACATTACGCCCTCCTCTTACATATATGCATTTTATGCGATTATTCAACAAATGCAATAATTTCGCCTTTAGCGATTGTCTCTCCATGCTTTGCGCAGATGGCTACAATCTTTCCACTGAACGATGGTTTAATAACTTCAATACCATAGAAGGCCTGAACAAAACACATAGGTTTGTTTTCCTCTACAGATTCACCAATGTTTGGTGCAGAAGATTTATCCATAAGATCATACTGCCATATAACCTGACCCTTAACAGGAGCTTGAATCGGCTTAGCGTTTGGATATTTTTCAATAATCTTATCTACATCAATCTTAGGCATCTCCACTACCGGGCGAGTTACTACTATAGGAGCACCTGCTTTTGCTTTTGCTGCCTCAAGCTCTTGTTCAAAACGCTGTTTTGCAACACCGCTCTTGTAGTCTCTGTACTGCCTTTCGTGCATCGCGAACTCGAACAGCTCTTCGTCGTCTTCTCCAAGATCCCAGTTGTTTTCAACCATCTCTTTGCGGAACTTGTCTAGTTCGTTAGGGAATGCGTCTTGTGGATTTCCTGTGTAAAACTCCATCCCTTTATCTTTTGCAAGTTGTATGATTTCAGGTGCAAGTTCGCCAGGTAATTTACCAGTTTTGCCAAGAATCATATTCCAGGTGTCCTTGTCAATTGTGGTCCACCTAGGCTCACCCTTGAGGATGTGCATAAGATTCATAAGAGCTGTGTTTTTAACATACTGGCTGAATGGTGTAACAAGTGGTGGGTAACCAAGTTTAGGCCAAACATATTCTACCTCCTGGAACAACATAACTACCAGCTCGTTAAGCTGTAGTTCTTTTTTGCCCTGGTTTCTTAGTGATGAGTTGATTGCACCGTGGAAGCCCTTAAGGTCTGCCATCATTGAGCCCATCATACCTCCAGGAAGGCCGCAACCTACAAGCAGAGATGTCATTACTTTGTTACCCGGATCAATAAAGTATCCAAGATAATCATCCATGAAGCTTTGTGTAAGTCTTCTTGCCTCCATGTAAGCATCCATGTTGATGTCCTTTACAAGGAATCCGGCATCTTTAAGCATGGTCTGGATTGTGATAACATCCGGATGAACCATACCCCATGAAAGTGGCTCCATTGCTACGTCAAGATAATCTGCACCTGCTCTTGCAACCTCTAGCATTGATGCAACAGAGAATCCCGGGCCGGTGTGTCCGTGATACTCAACAACAATATGGGGATACTTATCTTTGATAGCTTTTGTAAGTCTGCCAAGGAAAGCAGGCCTTCCAATACCGGCCATATCCTTTAGACAGATTTCATCGGCACCAAATGCAACTGCTTTATCTACTAAGCTCATATAGTACTCAACAGTATGAACAGGAGAAGATGTTATACTCAGTGCTATCTGAGAAATCATTCCACCTGCTTTTGCGTATTTTGCAGAAAGCTCCAGATTCCTTGGATCATTCAATCCGCAGAATGAGCGTGAAATATTTGTGCCCTGCTTAGCTTTTACCTTGTACATCAATTCCCTTACATCTGCGGGAACCGGGTTCATTCTTAGTGCATTCAGTCCTCTTTCAAGCATATGGGTCTGAATACCCACCTTGTTAAAAGGAGCAGTCCATTCACGAACAGCTTTATTTGGATTCTCTCCAAATAGAAGATTAACCTGCTCAAAAGCACCACCATTGGTCTCAACCCTGTCAAAGCAACCCATATCTATGATAACGGGTGCAATTTGAGTAAGTTGGTGCACCATTGGAACATACTTCCCTGATGACTGCCACATATCTCTGTAAACCAGAGAAAATTTAATTTCACGAGCCATAATTTCAATATATTTTATTCAATTCTTGACAAGAACTTTTCGGCGGCAAAAGTAGGAAAAAAAGCAATATAAACACCTATTAAATCGTAACATTTTGCTTACGATTTTTAATAGATGCTGGATTTTAAATATTTCTTGTTTGTAATTAAGAAAAATTATCTATTTTTGCATCCCGATTTAGTCGGAAAAATGGTGGTCGTAGCTCAGCTGGTTAGAGCGCTAGTTTGTGGCACTAGAGGTCGTCGGTTCGAACCCGATCTTCCACCCAAAAAGCCCGGTACTTTTGTATCGGGCTTTTTTAATTCCCATTCCCTGCTGATATAACGTATAATTATCCGGATTAGTTTATTCGGAAATGTAATTCTTTACAGCTTCTGCCCATTTTATATAGCCTTTTCCCATAAGATGCAATCCGTCGTTAGTGTACTCTGGATTAAGCACCTCTTCTCCGGCTGCCGTGAGATGAGAGTATATGTCAATATAAGTGATATTATTACTCATGCAAAGGCTTTGAAGTTTCTTGTTTATCTCTTTAACTACATCTCCTTTTGTTGTTGCTTTAAGGAACATGTTGAATGATGAATTAACGGGCATCACGCTTTGAATATAAAGTTTTGTGGCTGGAGAGGTACGTATTATCTTCTCTGCAATTTTTTTTATTGCGCACACAATTGAATCGGCACTTACATCGTGCGAGACATCGTTTATGCCTATCAGAAGGAATATTTTAGCGGGCTTGCCATTAATGACAGGGTCCAGTCTGTCGAACACACCTTGTGCAATATCTCCGCTAATCCCCCGGTTTTTGATATTAGGATTGTCAAATAGTTCGTGCCACTCTCCAAAGTGTGTTATGCTGTTACCCAGAAAAACAATATCATCACTATCTATGGGTAAATGCTCAAAAAGTGAAGCTCTTTGATAGTAAAGTGTGTGATATTTATTGTTTTGTGAGTATGCAGAAAAATTTGTGGAAAGGGTCAGGATAATAAGTAGTGCCAGTAATTTTACAATTGTGATAGCATAATTTTTCATAATGTTCTGTATCTTTATTATTGCTGAATTATTGTTGCAAATCTACTCATTACAGCACGATTTTTGTTTCTCTGAATATAAAATTTAATGAATCAGGCCATGAAAAAATTATTGTTATTGGTGCTTGTACTCATATCCCTTGTGTCATGTTCGACCGGGTATAAATCTGCGGATAACAAGATAGATAACTCTTCAGAAAAAGTTGATTTAACAGGTGCTTACAGAGGACTTATGCCTTGTGCAGACTGTGAAGGAATCAGAACTGAGATTGTATTGGATGAAAAGGGTAGGTATACTATCTCACGGGTTTATGTAGGCAAAAGAGGGTCAAGATTTCATAATTCAGGTTTTTACAAATATGATGGGAGCTCCGGAGTGGTTTATCTTACAGATAAAAAGGGGGGCGTTGAGGGGAGTTATCTATACAAAGAAGGTAATCTTGTTATGCTAGATGGCGATGGTAAAAGGGTAGAGGGGGAGCTAGCTAATATGTATGTACTCGAGAGGGCAGTGGAGTATGATTTGATGGTTTTTGACGTTGGTTTTGACCATTGGCTTAAAACTAATCCTATAACAATTGATCATTACAGTAACGAATACCTTCAGACCTCAAATATTCGCTATGTTCAAGAATGGAACAGAAGATACACAAACGGTGATAAAAGGATAGAGAGCTATGTTGACTACAACCCATCTGAAAAGTACAACAAGGATTTTAATTTTAAACTATTCATGTATTTCAAGTACTTTGAAGAGACAAACGGGATGAGACTCCGGTAATCCTTCACATTGTTTCTAGTAAAAAATCAAGCCGGCAACGGCACCCATAAGTATAATCATTATGGGACTCTGCTTACCCCACTGTACTGCTGCAAATGCAGAAAGGAAAAAAAGCCAGCTCTTCCAGTCTATAAAATTGTCGGGGGTAATTAGCATAATTGCCGCAGAGGCGATGAGACCCGGAATAATCGGCCTTATGCCTGTCAATGCTGCGTTAAACCATCGATTCTGTTTGAACTGCTTGTATAGTAGAGCAATAAGCAAAATTATTATAAAAGATGGAAGACAGACTGCAAAAGTGGCAACCAACGAGCCCCAGAACCCACCTGTAACTGTATATCCTATATAAGTGGCACTGTTTATACCGATGGGGCCCGGGGTCATCTGGGAAATTGCAATAATATCTGTAAAGGCAGGAGCGTCAATCCACCCTTTGGATACTACAACCTCGTTCTGAATGAGAGAGATCATAGCGTAACCTCCCCCAAATGTGAAGAGTCCTATTTTGAAGAATGTTATGAAAAGCTGAAGGTATATCATCTCTTTGTAAAATAGTAAAAATAGAACACTCCCAGCAGGCCTCCGGCCATTATAATCCAAACGGGTGATATTCCCAGTAGCACAATCAGTAATACTGAGATAACGGGAATTAACGAGGTGTATCGGTTTAGTTTAAGCCCTTTAGCCAGAGAGAAGACGGGCACGGCAATCAGAGCAACTACCACCGGTCTCATCCCTTTGAACATCCGTTCAACTATCTCGTTATCTTTGAAGTCTGAAAAGAACGCTGCGATAGCAAGTATAATAAGAAAGGAGGGCAGGGCCGTCCCCACTGCTGCTACGATGCTCCCTTTAACTCCTTTGATTTTCTCTCCAATAAAGATTGATATATTTATAGCAAGAATCCCTGGTGCAGATTGTGATATTGCAAGAAGGTCTGCAAATTCATCTTTACTTACCCATCTCTTCCTGTCAACCACTTCATATTGTATTACGGGAATCATAGCATAACCACCTCCAATGGTAAATGCGCCGATTTTTGAAAATGTTGTGAATATTTCCAGATACTCTTTCATCATTACAAAAGTAGCAAAAGAAATTCGACCTCAGAGGAAAAGTGTCAAACAGTTGAAAAAGAGATGATTATGGATTTTCTTAAATTTGCATAAAGTGCTAGATATTAGCAGTTTGACACTTTTCCTCTGAGGCAGTCCCATATTGTGTCCAAAAAAAACAATTAAAAAAATTCAGGAATAATTTTGCTGAAAAAAAAAAGAAACATATCTTTGCAGCCCGTTTCGAAAATGAAACGCTGACAAGAAAGTTCTTTGATAGCATAGGTTTATAAAGAGTAACAAGGTAGAGGTTTAAATAAACTTCGTCAAAACCTAAAATAAATTTAAGGTTTATCTAGTTAGGACAAGCAGCATTATAAAAAATTTTTACAATGAAGAGTTTGATCCTGGCTCAGGATGAACGCTAGCGGCAGGCTTAACACATGCAAGTCGAGGGGCAGCAC
>JAVEZL010000053.1:0-6111 GCA_034003005.1 Bacteroidales bacterium | reverse complement strand
AACTACATAGTGTTGTAGTTTATATTGAGCAAAATCCTCCAAATTATAATCTCCCTGAGTGTACTCATACTTAATGGATTTATATCCATTATTGGAAAACTCTCTGTAAGGGCTAAGTGTATGATCATCTGCAGAGATGTAAATTGTATCAACCTCTTCTTTTGCAATCAGGTAGTTTAGTTTTCTCTCAGTATCAAGATACGAGTCGCTGTAATATGAGAAATTAGTTACCCCTATGCTCTCTGTTTTGTCACCAAGATACCAGCCATGTGAGTCAGCTAACAGGTATGAATTAAATTCATCGGAATGTTTGTAATAGTCAGCGAAGAGGATGTATTTTACAAGAAATATTACCCCGTTGATAAGAAGCATCAGGAGTGCAAATTTTATTATGGATTTCTTAAACCTCTCCATCACTAAAATTGAAAATATATGAATTCAATATTACTTGCAAAATTGCCAAACAGGTAAATTGACAGTAAAATAACCATATACCAGGACCACCTGTATGTCCGGCTTCTCTTTATCCCCATATCTCTGATTGCAAAATCTCTCTCGCGTCCTCTCCACTCAACAACAACAAAAATCAGCAACAACAAAAAAAGCGGAAGAGTTTTATCTACCCCTTGAAATGCAACAGCTGAAAAGAGTGATTTTGAAAATATTTTACCAACTATATTTAATGCGTCTCCTATGCTCTCTGCTCTAAAGAATATCCAGGCCAGGACAGTTAGCAGAAATGTAGACAAAATCATTCCAAACTCCCTGAAACTTGGAAGGACTTTCCCTTTTGCTACAATCTCCAGATTATTCCGATTTTTACCGGAAATCATTAACGGGAGAAAATATATTGCATTCAAAGCACCCCAGGCTACGTAGGTCCAGTTTGCTCCATGCCAGAATCCGCTAAGCAGAAAAATAGCAAAAGTGTTTCTGATCTTCATCCAGGCGCCCCCCCTGCTGCCGCCTAGTGGTATGTATACATAGTCTCTGAACCAAGAGGAGAGGGAGATATGCCACCTTCTCCAGAACTCGGCAATGTCCCTTGAAAAATAGGGGTATGAAAAATTCCTTAAAAGTTCTATGCCGAATAGTCTGGATACCCCAAGGGCTATGTCCGAATAACCAGAGAAGTCACCATATATCTGAAAGGTAAAGAAGAGGGCTCCCAGCAGGAGAGTACTCCCGGAGTGGTCCTGATGACTGTTGAAAATTATGTTCGCATACTCGGCACAATTATCGGCAATAACTATTTTCTTGAAAAGTCCCCAGAGGATTTGTCTTAAACCGTTTGCCGCATTGGAATAGTTAAATTCTCTTGCTTTTGCTATCTGAGGCAGAAGATGTGTTGCCCTCTCTATGGGACCTGCAACCAGCAGCGGAAAGTAGCTTACAAACAATGAGTAGTTAACAAAGTCCTTCTCTGGCTGAATCTTTCTGTTATAGATGTCTATAATGTATGATAATCCGTGGAAGGTATAGAACGAAATACCCACGGGAAGAATTATGTTTAGTGTGGATACCCCGGCATTAATGCCCAGCATAGCCAGCGCTTCTGAAAAGGATTCGGCAAAAAAATTGAAATATTTGAAGAATCCAAGAAAACCAAGGTTTAAAATAATACTAATCCACAACCAGATTTTCCTGTGCCTCTCATTAATGGAATTATTGATAAGTGCTCCTGAAAAATAACCAAGAACTATTGATGTAATTAAAAGAAGCAGAAATCTCCAGTCCCAGCTTGCATAAAAATAGAGACTGGCTGCTAGCAGGAGCAGGTTCTGAATCTTATGCCCCTTTTTAGCAAGAATCCAGTATAATATGAAGACTATCGGAAGAAATATTGCAAATGCAACCGAGTTAAATAACATGGCGCAAAAATAAGAAAAGTCTGATTTTTATCTGAAAGTATTGCACAATAAATAAATTTAGTTTTACTTTGCAAATAAAAGTACTTTTAAATGAAAGATAAAAAAGATTATATAAAGGACATATCTGAGATTCGCTCTATGATGGAGCGCTCTTCAAGATTTCTGTCCCTCTCGGGTCTCTCAGGAGTAATGGCAGGTATATATGCACTTGCAGGTGCACTGGTTGCCTTCCTTGTTTTTGGATTTAATCCCGATTCTTTTACATACAGCATGAACAGCACTGCCGGAGCTCCTGCAAATATATCAAGCGTTATTTTTGTCGCTTTGATAATTTTAGCTTTAGCTTTAGGTACAGTAATTTATCTATCAAGAAGAAATGCAGGGAAGAGGGGAGAGAAGATGTGGAGTGCGACAACTCGCCGCCTTCTTGCAAATATGATGGTTCCTCTCTCAACCGGAGGTATACTGATTGTAATTCTGATCTTAAATGGCCTGGCCGGATTGGCTGCTCCCATATCAATGATTTTCTACGGATTGGCACTCTTCACAGCGAGCAAGATGACATTAGAGGAGGTTAAACTGATGGGCATTATACAAATTTCACTAGGTCTTATTTCTATTCTTGTGATTCAGTATAGCCTTATTATATGGGCGTTGGGCTTTGGGTTAGTTAATATAGTTTACGGCATTTATATGCATTATAAATACGAGCGGTGAAAATTTCCATTGATGGTTTACATAAGGCTTTTGAAAGCAGGATTCGTCTGGGTATAATGTCTGCTCTTGCTGTGAATGAAACACTTGATTTCAATTCACTAAAGGAATATCTTGATATCACAGACGGGAACCTGGCCAGCCACATCAAAGCACTTGAGAAAGAGAATTTCATAGGCATTGAGAAGAGCTTTGTTGGCAAAAAACCAAACACCAGATACTTTATTACTACAGAGGGCAGAGAAGCATTTAACCTTCACCTGCTATCCCTGGAAAAATTTCTAAAATCAAATAAATCAAAATAAAATTTTTTATCAACATACTTTGAAATGCAAAGTACTATTAAAAACAAAAAGACATGAAAGAGGAAATCTTGGCATTCATCAACGATCCCGGTCAGCTTGAAAAGATGTACCGGACAAACAAAATTCAATTTAAAAAAGAGTTTGAAATTATTTATCCCCAGGTAGCCGGTAATCCTGTAGCAGACACCTGGAATGAGAGGCTGAATTTTGAATCAGATTCTCTTAGCTTCGGAAATTTCAAAGAGGTGGCTGTAATAATCGGACTAGCTCTGCTGGCTGGTTTTATAGCCAAAATACCGTCCATCTTTTCTTTGGATGAGGAGGTTTTCTACCCAAGAAATATAGGATTTGTAATCTTTCCTATTCTCGCAGGATATTTTGCCTGGAAGAACAACTTGTCAAAGGGAAAAATAGGGGTAATCGCTGGTGTAATGCTGACAGGCCTCATCTTTATAAATTCTCTTCCAAAGCCAGAGACTGATGTTCTCATTCTTTCCTGTATTCACCTGATACTTTTACTTTGGGCAGTCACAGGCTTCTCATTTGTAGGCACCATTAAAAGAGAGAGTGAAAAAAGGCTCGGCTATCTGAAATTCAACGGAGATCTTGTTGTAATGACAACCCTTATTATTATTGCCGGTGGGATAATGAGCGGTATAACAATCGGCCTCTTTGAACTTATAGGTTTCAAAATTGAGGAAGTTTACTTTCAATACGTAGGTATTATGGGCCTTGCAGCATCGCCTATAGTTGCAACATATTTAATAAGGACTAACCCTCAGCTTGTGGGAAAGGTATCCCCTGTAATTGCAAAAATATTCAGTCCGCTGGTGCTGATTATGCTGTTGGTTTTCCTTGGCGCAATGGCATTTTCTGGTAAAGATCCATATAACGACAGGGAGTTTCTGATTATTTTCAATGCACTTCTGGTAGGAGTTATGGCAATAATATTCTTTTCAGTTGCAGAATCATCATCTGGGGAAAAGGGACGTATAGAGCTATGGATTCTTTTGCTGCTTTCAACAGTCACAATTATTGTTAACAGCATTGCCCTCTCTGCAATACTTTTCAGAATCTCCGAGTGGGGTCTCTCTCCTAACAGAGCAGCAGTACTGGGTGCAAATGTGTTAATTCTGATTAATCTTATAATTGTAACAGCTCAGCTCTACAAGGTAATCCGCGAAAGGACTCCTGCATCAGAGGTGGGTGTTGTGATTGCAAAATTCCTCCCGGTTTATGTAATATGGACTGTTATTGTGACCTTTATTTTTCCGTTTATTTTTTGAGGGCTATTTAGCAACTTTAATATATTTCTCACCATTAAGAACAAGCTCTTTCCCTTCAAAACGCCACTCAATGACTGCTCCCATTGACAGGCTGTTAAATAACCAGATTCTTCCGTCTCTTAACTCGTATGTAGTGTATCCGCCACCATCAGGAATCCACTGATTACCCGGCGCCCTCATGCCTTTGCTGTAGCTCCAGTCTTTATTAAATACTACACGGGTAGTATAAGTCTGACCCTCCATTTTGAATGATTTTTCCCATATGCCTACCAACCCGGCGGTAATGTTAGACTTGTCTGCAGCTTTGTCATATTTCTTAGCCGGATTTGCCCCTTTGGCCAGAAGAAGCTCTGCCGATTTTGTGCGGTTGTACCTTTGTGCCCAATAAAGCGCTGTGAATCCCTCCTTGTCTTCTGTGTCAATTTTAGCTCCCTTTTCAAGAAGATAACCAAGAATTTCTGTATAAGTACCGTATTTATTGCCGAGTGCATTAACCCCTCCTGCCGCATGCATTAGTGCTGTTTTACCCCAAGTGTCTTGCAAATTGACATCGGCTCCTTTGCTGATTAGTAATTTAACTGCATCCATATGCCCGCCCACAACCGGAATACCTCCCAAAATCACTTTCAGCAAGCCTCCCTTGACAGCGTGCATAAGTGCTGTTTCGCCGTTTTTGTTCTGTATGTTTAAATCGGCTCCTTTTGCTATAAGAGCTTTTAAAGGTGTCATTTTTTGAACGGCATACATAAGCGGAGTTGTGCCATTTCCATCTTGAGCGTTAATATCTGCACCTTTTTCAAACAGCATCTTTAATATCTTGTCACACTCTTTCTCTTTGTTATCGGGCTTCATGTAGTTGCTTACAGCTTTATGCAGAGCTGTGTAGTTAAAGTTGTTCCGTGCATTAACATCTGCTCCTCTTGAGATAAGTAACTGAACCATTTCAGGCATAGAGGTCTCCATAAGAGGCGTGTATTTGCCGTACTCATCTGTCCCGTCAACTAATGCCCCCTCATCCAGCAGGTATTTTGCCATTTCCAGCTGGTCGGCAATGACAGCCCAGTGTAAACCGGCGCTTATAATCTCTTTCTTAATTCCAAGCTCTTCTGCCCTTTTGAGGATTAACTTTGCTGCCTCAATATTACCCTCTTTAGCTGCATAGTCAAGTGCGTTTGGGGAGGAGGAGAAAGTCGATTGTCTCAGCTGTATATTTGCGCCTTTATCTATTAGCATTTTTACTACCTCAGCGTACTTGCCGGCAGCAAGCATGAGGGCTGTCTCGCCATGCTTTGTTCGTGTGTCCAGGGTTGCCCCTTTATCAATTAGAATTTTTGCAACCTCGGTATTATGTACACCGAGCATAAGTGCTGTATATCCCAGCTTGTTCTGAATATTAATTTTTGCCCCTTTGTCAATAAGAAGCTTTGCACTCTCTGTATATGTAAAATTTGGAACACCCACAGCAAGCATCAATGCAGTATTACCACCGCTTTCGTGAAGCTTGCCGTCCCACAGAATCCAGTCATCCTGCAAATCGATTAAAACATTTTTATCTAACAACTGCTTAACTACATCCGGGAACTGGACAGCCTTCATAAGTGCTGTATATTTCCAGGAGCGCTCAGGCTGAGTTAAGATATTCCATTCATTAAGCTTAATTCCCTTTGCGTTAATCAGTAGTGTTGTTATCTCAGGAAACTTGCCGTCAATAGAGATGGCCAGAATTGTCTCATTATGAATTTTTGTATTTGGGTTGACACCTTTTGCAAGTAAAGCCTTTACCTCCTCAATCTCTCCCCGTGAAATCTTGGTTACAATCTCTTGAGCAACAAGAGTGTTAATGCTACCAGTTAATAAGAATGTTGCCAGGGTGATAACACACGCAAAAAGTGTTTTTTTCATTTTTATCAGATTATTAAAATGTGCATAAATGTA
>JAVEZL010000052.1:0-6167 GCA_034003005.1 Bacteroidales bacterium | reverse complement strand
GGTTCTCTGTTTACAAGTACTTTCTTATGAGAGAGTGATGCGTGAATAAATGTAAGTTTGCCTCCCTCATTATAAATGATTCCCATATGGCTTACGTCTGCACCTTTGATTTTTGTAGTGAAGGCAACGATATCACCGCTTGTAAAGTGCGATTTGTTCTTTTCAATCTTATGGGCCGGCAGGTAGAAGTGTTCTCTTGAGTTGATGCTCTTCTCGTGACTCTTCATTATCTCTGTGAGTTCATTATTTCCTGCCAGCTGTTTGTATTTATGAGGATTTGAAGACATAATGTGAAGGTCAATTGTAAGGGGTTCCCATTCAGGGGTGTGAATAATTCTTTTGAGTATCCCTTTTTTCTCGTTTTCAAACATCCAGTCAGTCGTATAATGTAATCTGTCCTGGTATCCGGTGATTTTCCCCTCCCTGTATCTTACAAATGCCAGATTGCTTGCAAATTTTTCATAAGAGGGATCTCCGCTTTTAATGGTTTTTGATAAAGCTATAACAGTTTCTACAAATGTTGTACAATCAAGGTCTCTCAGATTAATTACCAGACCTTCAGGCTCTATTTCCAGAGTATGAGCAACATATGGAATGGACAGAAAAAATTTAGCAGTCTCAACAATCAATTTGTCCATTGGAAGATTCTCTTTGCCCTTCATAACAGAGAGGTAACTATCAAATATCACCTTGTCCTGAGGCTGGCTGTAAACCTTATAACTCTGTGCGGTGGTTACTGCTGTAGTTATTAGTTGGAAAAATATAAGTAATGAAATAGTTATTGGTCTCATATTAAAAAATTGTTTTTCTAACGTTATCTGTTTTCCAGCATCCTGAATAGTAGTTCAGGTTCGTTTGTGGTAATATAATCTACTCCCAGATCAATCATCATCTTTAGGTCCTCCTCCAGATTGACTGTCCAGACGTTAACAGTAAGTCCCTTCTCTTTTGCCTTCACAACTAAAAGGGGATCTTTTTTAAAAAGGCTGATATTAAAATCTATTCCCCACATACCGCTTTTGCTTACCTCTTCAACACTTTTGTTACTTCCCAGGTATGCTGTTTTAGCAAGCGGGTCAAGTTCCAGTACCCTTTCAAGAGATGGGTAACTAAAGCTTATGTATGAGACCCAGGCTTGTGCCTTGAGGTCGTGAACCATTTTGACAACTTTGTCTGTAAGTTCCAGAGTTCTTTCAAGGCTTATACCGGATGGTTTAATCTCAACTACCAGACCAGTTCTGTTTTGCTCCATTGCAGTCCTGATATATTGCTCCACGGTGGGGAGATGTTCACCAGGGGAGAGTTCTACAGATGTAAGAACTGATGCGGTTGTCTCTTCAACTTTATAACCTTTGATTGAGGGGTCATGATTACATATTGGAATTCCGTCTGCAGACATCCATAAATCAAATTCACTCCATGAACACCCTAAATCGATTGCGTTTTTAAGCGCTTTTATTGAATTTTGAGGAGCAACTGACTCTTTCCACGCTCCCCTGTGTGCAACTACCATGTTTTTAAGGAACTGGTCTTTTACAAACTCAAACTCCTTGATTTCTGTTATTTTATGCGCTCCTCTTTTAGTTGCGGAAATTGTAACGGAGTATCTGATTGGGCCATTTGATGTTACTATTTTACCTCTCTTTAGCTTTATGTTTCCCTTTTTGTCAATCCTGAATAAATCAGCAGTGTCCTTTATAATTTTGTAAGTAATCTTTTCAGTAAGGTCTGTTGTAAGTGAACGGTTGTATACCTTTCCGATTGCAGCTGATTTGATTTCAACAGGTATTCTGTAGTTGTCTAGTGCGAAGAGAGTTTGTGATGTTGCAATGTCAGGTGTGAACATGATAATTGACATGATTGCTATAAGCGATGTCTTTGCTATATGGAGTCTCATTTTATGGGGTTATTTGATACTTTGTCAAATATAATCATTACAGATCAAATTTGATTCTAAATCTCACTCCCCATTTTGTGATATTTGGATTGTCTGTATAGGTCAGCCTCCTTACCAGGTCCACCCTCAATAATTTAAATATGTTCCCCACCCCTACACTCATCTCTATGTACGGTCCATTATTAAGTGAGAATGTGGATGGATTCCCAAATTTGTCTTTAGGGAGGGGCATTAGTCCCCATTCCGCCAGTGAAGATGCAGGGTATGTAGCCGGATTATTCTTGTTGCTCAGGCTGCCGTATAATACCTTAAGAGTCACTATTTCCCTTAATCCCAAATGTTTGATAAGTGGAATTTTGTTTAAGAAAAATCCGTTGAAGTTATGGTCAATAAATAGAGAGGCGTATCTGTCACTCACAAATTCCAGGAAATTCATGAGGTTGTATGTTGTTGCCTGATATATATATGACTGGTTTGCATTATGCATCTCCAGTAATGGAAAAGGCAATGTGCCCAGTACAAGGCCACTCTCAAATACAGCATCTGTATAACCTATTACAGAGGGGTAAAACCTTTTACTGGCATTGAAACGGAACAAATGGTAGTTGTAATCTCCCCCAAGTAATTTGTCTCCTAATGTATAGTTTAGTTGGATGATAGGATATTTGCTAGCAATTGGCGTCCTGAAGGTTCTTTTCTGGTAGTATTGCTCATTTGGTGCGTACCTGAGATCTACGCTAAATTCGCCAATATCCAGCATTGGAATCTCTCCAAAGTCAAGACTACCTCCGGGTTTTTGTCTTGTGAAATTATAACCAAGTTTGTAGGAGAAATGGTTCTCGAATTCGTGCAAATATTCGGCCTTAATGCTTTTATTGTAAAATAGCTTGTCATCTATACCTCTGCTGATTGATAGATAGGCACTTCCCTCGTGAACAAAATAGAGTTCAACCCCCGGAACTTTAGTCTCTTTCTGAATACTGAAGCGCAGACTTCTTACTGGGAATTCATAAATCGACTTGTCTGTAAGAGAAATAGTTGTGCCGAGCTTGTATTTAAATTGTTTATCTCCAAATCCGTAAGAGACATGTCCGTCAATGTTAAATCTCTTGCTGAAGTCTGTTGTGGTAAGACCTCCGATTCTTACTCTGGAACCCTCAGTTGGATTATAGCTGTAAAAAGTACTAACAGGCCCAAGCTCGAACTTCCCAAAATCGTGGTAACTGGCAAGTACTATCCTGAATAAATTTGTAATTCTTCTGAATGAGGGAATACTCTTTAGACTGTCTGAGGTTTTGTAAATTCCTTGTTCAGATTGTGAGAGCTCTTCATGTCTGTTCAGCTTCCAGAACTCTTCCCCCTTAGTGTACACAGAATCGGCCCTTACGTTTTGGTTGACAAAGTAAACCCCTGGAATGGGCTGGTTGTATGAGTAATCTCGGTATGTTACTGTTCTCTGTCCGTAAACTCCCAATCCTCCCTTGCTATAACCAAAATCAATTGAGGTCTCATTTTTGTCAATAATCCAGCCTCCCTCTCCTGTGCGCTTAAACTCTTGAACTACTCTGCTATCTTTAATCCAGTTAAGATTAATGTTTTTATTAACCTCAATCTCTGCTCTTCTTACAGCATATGTTCCATCGGTGGTTATATATAGATAACCCTGAAAAAGGAAATCGGTTTTATTTCTTGGAGTGAAGAAGAGCCTGGTGCACTTTTCTCCTCCGCTTACTATGCTGTCTGTTATGTAATATCTGTAAAATGTGGGTGCAGCCGGTGAGATGGGGCTTATGAACTTGTTTGTAAGGAAAAGGATGTTGTTTTCGTATAAATCAACCTCTTGGTAAAGATAATTAAGCCATTCACCTATTCCCTGTTCATCCATGTGCTCCTCATAGGTTACCATTTTCTCACCCCTTATTATTTCATTAGCTGCTCCGCTCTTACCATCGTATGCGTAGTCCGATATTCGTTCACGCATGTACATAGGCAGCACAGCCTTGCCGGGAACACGTGTGGTGTCTAAATTATCGAAGACAAATCTGAATTTATTGAGGAGTTTCATGTTCTGTATTCTCTGACTCACGTTTGTGAATGAGAATACAATTTTTTCATATTTACGGTACTTAAGAGATTCAAAGTTAGTGCTCCGGTTTTGCTCTTTATATGCTATAACACTGTCAATCAAAACAACGGCGGGATTGCCTTTGTTTCTGTACTTTACTCTTCCTCCTCTTACAACCAGTTCATCAATCTCGATGGTTCTTATATTCTGTTGTCCAAATGATAAGTTGGGAAATATAAAAGCTGTAAAAACGAGAATTATTATTGTTATTTTATATATTAAATATCTGGTATTCATTTACTCTCTATGAGTGCCAATTGTATTTCTACTGCAAAGATAACTATTTTGAAGGGTGTATCGGATTTTTGCATAACTTTCTGAAAACAAATGGGCAATGAAAACACTTTCATTGATTTTAGCTTTATTGCTCCCAGTAATGTTTTCAGGTCAGACAGCCGAGCAATTCTACAATCTTGGAGTAGAGAAACACGGTAAAAAAGACTATCAGGGAGCGTTGTTAGAATATACGCGGGCACTGGAGCTTGATTCTAAGTTTGCAGCAGCCTGGTTTAACAGAGGGGTCGCTCTTCTTTCTCTTGAAGAGTATTCAAAAGCCGAGTCAGATTTTACAAAATCCATTGAGCTCAATCCTGTAAATGCCGAGGCACTTTACAGCCGGGGCCTCTCAAGAGAGTATCAGGAGAGATACAGGGATGCAATTGATGATTATATACGAGCTGTTCAGATAGACTCGCTTCACTCGAGATCCTGGTATGGCAAAGGTACGCTGCTGGCTATGCTCAATTATCATGAAGAGGCAATTACTGATTTAAACAGATGTATTGCGATTGATCCTAAATTTCCAGATGCTTGGTATGCTCGTGCAGAAATTCACAGAAAACTTGGCCATAATTATGAAGCAATTTCTGATTTTACCAGAGAACTTGAGATTTATCCTAATGATGTTGTTGCGCTTATTAACAGGGGACTTTGCAAAAGTGCGTTAAACGATTTTAAAGGTGCTGAAGAGGATTATTCCAGGGCTCTTGAGATTGAAAAAGATTTGCTTATTGCTTACTACAACAGAGGTATTGTTAGACAAAAACTTGAGAAATACTCAGAATCCGTAAGCGATTTCACAAGAGCTATTGAAATTAAACCTACTCTTGTGAATGCTTACGTAAACAGGGGAATATCAAAATATAGCATGAAGGACCTTCAGGGTGCCGTGTCTGACTATAATCGTGCTATTGAAATGGATCCTGTAAATGCCCTTGCCTTTTTTAACAGGGGAGTGGCACTTGACAATCTGGGTAATAAAAGTGAAGCGTGTGATGACTGGAGAAAGGCAGTTGCTTACGGGGAGAGTGCGGCAGCTGCACTGCTTCAGGAGTTCTGCCTCTGATCGTTGATATAGGCAGATGCTGCAAGTGCGGCAATGGTGCCGTCTCCCACAGCTGTTGTTACCTGGCGGTATCTTTTTGTGATGCTGTCTCCAGCGGCAAATACACCCTCTACACTTGTAGACATATCGGCCTTAACAATAATTTCACCCCATTGGTTCAGATCAACTTTACCCTTAAGTGATTCGGTATTGGGAACGTAGCCGATGAATACAAAAGTGCCATCGGTTTTAAAGTTATACACGTCACCGGTTTTAAGGTTCTTAATATCTACGCTCTCAAGTCTCTCTTCTCCGTGGAATGCGTCTATTGTAGATTCCATTATGTAGTGAATTTTTGGATTCTTCTTAGCTTCGTCAACGTAGTGCTGTAATGCCTGGAAGTGGTCAAACTGATGAACGATTGTAACTTTTGAAGCGTATTTTGTGAGAGATACAGCCTCTTCGAGTGCTGAGTTACCACCTCCCACAACAACAATCTCCTTATCTGTGAAGAAGTCTCCATCACATGTTGCGCAATAAGAGATTCCTCTTCCTTTTAATTGCTCCTCACCAGGTACTCCAATTGTCCTGGAGCGTCCGCCTGTGGTTATAATGAGAGCATCTGACGTGAAATTTGTTCCGTCTGAAAGTGTAACAGATTTGGTTTTGCCTGCAGTCTCGATATCCTTTACGATAATATTTGATTTTATCTCGCAGCCAAAGCTTTGTGCCTGTTTCTTCATTATCATTGCAAGCTGATATCCGCTGATACTCTCTACTCCGGGATAGTTTGCAATTTCGTGTGTGAGGACCATTTGTCC
>JAVEZL010000051.1:0-6766 GCA_034003005.1 Bacteroidales bacterium | reverse complement strand
GGGTTTCATAATCTGAAACGGTTCCAGGTTCAATCGATTCTCTACTCCCAATAAAGTTAATAAATAGACTGGCCCCGAACAATTTTTTATTGAATTTCTGAGAATTTTTTTGCCTGAATAATTCATAAATAAGACTATCCTTATTCTTCAGCTATAGCTTCTTAATCTGCTGGTTTTATTACAAAACCAACAGGAGGAATACAGAAGCCAGGGAAGGAAAGAAAACTAACGATGAAAAGATCAAAATAATTTTTATTACCTGTCATGAAAAAGATCTTTTTCATATTTCCAACCCTTCAGATGATTCCTGCTCCCAATGCAATGGCAATCAGGAAGAGCATTATTGCAACCACGACCTGAATAAACCTTAATGTTATTTTCTTAAGCAATCGATTCCCAATAAATGCCCCTGCGATGGCTGCAGAGGTGGCAGAAATTAACAGGATCAGATGTTCATCCATGTTTGCTTCTTTAAATCGTGATGCATATACAGACAGTCTTGTAAAATCCACCAGACATGCAATAACTACTCCGGTTGCAATATATGCTTCTTTTGTTAATCCGCTTTTTATAAGAAAGGCACTTCTTATTGCTCCCTGAATACCTGCTAATCCACCAAAAAAGCCACTTAAAAGCCCTCCAGGGATGAGTTTATTCTTATTGAATTGAATTTTCTGAACTGACGGCAAAATTTCCAGTACAGAAAAAATAATTAACAGGATAGCAATTACAAGCTTAACAGGTGTAATTTCAAAATTCCTGTTCCAAAGACTATAATCAAATACTGAAGGCATCTTAGTTATTCCAAGCAATAACCAGGCTCCTGCAAAAGATGCAACGATTGCGGGAATTCCAAACCTTAACAGTACTTCTTTATCAGCCTTCCTGCCAACCAGTGATATCTTGAACAGGTTATTTGAAAAATGAACAACGCCGGTCAATGCAATGGCTATGTCAATTGGGAAAAATATGGCCATGGCAGGCATTAATATAGTCCCAAGTCCAAATCCTGAAAAGAATGTCAGAATGGCTGTAAAAAATGCGATCAGGCTGATAACTATAATCTCCATATGATGTAATTACCAATTAAACGGGAAAGAACACAATATGTTCATTCAGAATATTATAAAGATACAATTAAAGAAATAATCATTAACCCTGTCTGAAAAAATGTTGCTGAATGTTAATTGCTTTATTAACCTTTTCTGAGGGGGTCAACCATGGATTTTGAAGAAGATCAAACCACTGCACCCACAGGAAACCGGATGCCGTGTTTAAATTGATTTTTTTCACTGTAACAATCATCCGCGTTTGTTGCTTCCTTGTTCAGTGAAAAGGGAAATAAACTGTTACCTGCCAGGAGCAATACACAAAATATTTACTTCATTGTGCCTATGGTTTTATGGACGACTAAATTGTGCACCATAGTCAGACGCATAACCTGTCAGCCCCGGTTTAATTATTTTGCGTAATCAATCTGTATTCTGTAATAATCTGATTCCCCTTATAAAACAAGGTAGTCCATTGAGACTGATTCCTGTCTATGCTTTCTTCCGTTTCATGATGCACATATATTCCATTATTTGTAAGAAACGAGAATTTAACAAGGCTGGAATCCGGTAATGCATAACTATCTGCTTTACCGGTTTCGGATAATAATTTCTGAGCACCTGATATCATCTCTTTTGCGAGACTTTGTATGGACGGATATGCAAATCCTCCTATAAATATCTGGCCCGATTTCAGGTATACACTGGCATCGCCGGTTGAAAAGACAACTATTGTTGCAACATTTGTTTGTATGGGCCAGTCAATTATAACTCCATAAACTGTAGTGTCAGAAAGAGGCAGATCAAGTCCAAGGTCAACCGGAGTAACCTTGAAGGCCCTGCTCCGAAACTCTTCATATGGATTTTGATCTGCAGGTATCTTATTTACCTGTCGCTGACCAAAAGTGATCTGAGACAGCAGAATTAGCAGAATTACTGTTAACAAATGTCTGGTATACATATCCATTTCCCTCCTCCCCGCAAATGAGAATATCCGATTTTGTGCACTGAATTTATTAATATTTCTCCTTCTTTTTAATTTTTAAACCGGTCAGTTCAATCAGAAAATTACAACAATCATAATAAGAGCCTTTCCCTGGCATCCATTCATCAACCACCTGGTAATAATCATTAGTTGCACCCTCCAGTATCCATTGCGAACCATCCAGTCCTTTCACCAGTTTTTCACAGGGCATCGTTGACCAGAAATGACAGGAATCAACCAGTTGAATGAATTTCTGCCAATCATTTAAGGCCAGTTTCTTTCTGCTATCAATTACTATCTCTCCGGGTTCATATCCACCGGCTCCATCTGTCATTTTATAAAACAAATTAACCGAATCATTCTCTTTCTCAATCCTGATTACAACCGGGTTATGAAAAGTCCTAAGCCATGTGAAACGGAATATCTCTTTATTTATTTTACCTTCAAACAGAACTGACTCATTCATAGCTCTCAGGTGTCTTGAATACCACTCATTGGTGAAAGAATCAAATCCAATACATTTATCTGAATCAATCCGTGTTGCTATGGGGAAATACAATTCAGAGTCCCGGATGTTTTTATCAATTGTATCTATTCCCAATGTGTCCTTCTGTATATAGATAATCAGGTTGACGTCGGTTTGTCCAAATGAATCAGTTGTAATTAAAGTAAGAATTATAGCTAATATTTTAATAGTTGTTCTCATGCCAGTTCCTGTCAGATTTTTACAAATTTCCCGTTTTTACATATTTTAAATTATATACAAACGTGTTTGTGTCAGCTTTACATGTGGGTTTCATAGCTATAAACAGCAATCTTATATCTCTTCCCATTTATAATCCGATAGAATACTTTTATTCTTCCCTGGGGATCAAGTTTATATTTATAAGACTCATCATCACTACCAGGACCACCTAAATAAGCACCCTCCATTTCAGGTACCGGAATTTGTTCTGTTAATCTACGTTTCAATCTGCCGTTATCGAAATACTCGTATTTAAGTAATTCGGTTGTGTTATTTTGCTTATCATATTTCTCTTTACTGATCAACAATCCGTTTCGGTACCTTAAAGTATAAACGTATTTAAAAACATCAGTCTTTTTAGTTTTTGGTCTGTAATAAAAAGCTTGTTCATTATATTTCAAAATCGTGTCCCCCTGATTTTCTATTAATTCCGTAACAGTTGAATCATTTTCCGAAAGTCTGCGAAATTGATATATTATCCGGTTATCTGCGTATTTGTATTCAAATCTGAACGTATCTGTTCGCCCGGGATTATTATAATCAAAGGACTGGATGTCAAATATTTTATTATTGTTTTCGTCGTAAACGAATTTCTGTCTCGACATCAATTGCTTTTTACGATAACTCTCACTACTAATTATTCTTCCTGTTGAATCCACATAATCCAATGACCAATATCCACCACCACCAGTTCCGTTAAAGTATTTCCCTTTTATTACCTTAGTATTTGAGTATAATTCATTAGTCTCAAACAGTTGAGCTTTCAGGGTTAAAGGAACCCATATTATCAGTCCGGTTATCAATAAGTTAAAAGCGGCTTTTTTTATTTTGATATGCTGCTTCATAGTCTTATACAATCTTTGTTAACTCTCTTTGTATTACTATAGCCAAACTCCCTGGGAACATTTCAAGGTTAATCGCTATGGGAATCTTCTCTAAATTAAATAAAATAGGTTAAGCAGCATTATTCAAATGATATTTAATATCATGAGTAAAAGCAGGTCGCTTTGGCCAAACTTCGCCGGTGGCATATACATTTTTACATTTATCTGCAGATTGCATAAGCCGGAATGATTGACTATTCCACCCCGGCAATGATTGACTATATGCCCACAGTTGTATATTACAGTTAATATGCAAATTGTTTCCTTTTATTCTTAAGCGGCCGTTCGTGATCAACCTGTCTGATTTTTCCCGAGTATTATCAGAACAAAATTCTGCCTTCAGGAAACAGACTCATATACCATTTGTTTGTTCAAATATGTATAAATTTAAAAAGCATATATAAGAGCTAAGAAGCATCTAAAACAGGAAGAAATGAACGAAATTATTTGCCCAAACTGTAAAAAGGTTTTTAAAGTCGATGAGGCGGGATTTGCTGAAATTCTCAAGCAGGTACGGGATCATCAGTTCGAGGAAGAACTGCAAAAGCGATTAACCCTTGCTGAAAAGGAAAAGATCAGTGCGGTTAAACTTGCTGAAGCAAACCTCAGAAATTCACTTCAGGAGGATCTTGCCAGGAAGGAAAGAGAAATAATAGAGCTTAAAGCAAAGAATCAACGCGACCTTACTGATCAGCTGGCCAGGAAAGAATCTGAGATCTCTGCGTTGACAGCTAAAATACAGAATGCTGAGATTGAGAAAAAACTATCAGTAACAGAAGCTCTTAAAGCAATTGAAAAAGAAAGGGATGATCTGGCTAATGCTGTAAAGAATAAAGAAATAGAAAAAGAACTACTCGAGAAATCATTAAACGAGAGATTCTCTTCAGAACTAAAAACAAAAGATGATATAATAAGGCTGAAAGATGAGGAAATAGCTTTGCGCAAAGACATGAAGCTTAAACTCTCGACCAAGATGCTTGGGGAATCACTCGAACAGCATTGTGAAGTAGAGTTCAACAGGCTTCGTGCTACAGGATTTCAGAATGCCTATTTCGAGAAAGACAATGATGCAGGTTCAGGGAGCAAGGGCGATTATATCTATCGCGAAACTGATGATGCAGGAAACGAAATCATTTCAATAATGTTTGAAATGAAAAATGAGGGTGACGAAACAGCTACCAAAAAGAAAAATGAAGATTTTCTTAAGGAACTCGACAAAGACCGCAAAGAAAAGAAATGCGAATATGCAGTCCTTGTTTCTCTACTGGAAGCTGAAAACGAACTTTATAATTCAGGGATCGTAGATGCTTCGCATAAATATCCTAAAATGTATATTGTACGTCCCCAGTTCTTTATCCCTATCATCACTCTTCTTCGAAATGCAGCAATGAACTCAATGAAATATAAGGCTGAACTTGCACTGATAAAAAATCAAAACATTGATATCTCCAATTTTGAAGAAAAGATAAACGCCTTTAAAGATGGCTTTGCAAGAAATTATGAACTGGCCAGTCGTAAGTTCAAAACTGCCATAGATGAAATAGATAAAACCATCGATCATCTGCAAAAGACCAAAGATGCATTGCTGTCTTCTGAAAACAACCTGCGACTGGCTAATAACAAAGCTGAAGATTTAACAATTAAAAAACTGACCCAGGGTAATCCTACTATGAAGGCTAAGTTTGAAGGGCTTCAGGGGAAAATTGATTTATAAAATAAACAGCCCTGAGTTCCTTAAGATCTTTATACACAGCTTTGCTACGTGAATTTTTTATTGGTTACTATTTCCTGAATGCAGGTAATCAGGTCGCCGGGAGAATGTGCAACCTGTTCCGGTTGAAGAGTATCCTGATTTTCCCATCTGCATAATCCCCACGATACAGCTATAGCCTTTATTCCTGCTTTTACCGAGGCTTCCATATCGCGTATTTCATCCCCGACATATATTAGCTCTTCCCTGGAAATACCTTCGTGATCAAAAAGACGAGTCATAACTTTATCTTTTCCAAAAAGACTTTTCCCACTATATATGAAATCTATTTTGTCAGATAAGTCGTTGTTTTCCAGAAACATTTTAACATTTTCCTTCGAATTGGAAGTCAATATTCCCAAATTGAATCCTATGTCTTTTATTTCCTGAAGGCTATCCCTGATGCCTTTTACAGGTTTAAGTTCAGAAATACGCTTACCCATCTCCTTCCTTATCCGAAGTACTATCAGAACCAGTTTCAGCCTGCTTATTCCATATTCCCTGAGAAGATCCTGTAACCTTCTTCTGCCCAGTTGTTTCCTGTCTGCTTTCCCGATTGGCAGGCAATCATATTCAGGCGCTATCCTGTCGTAGATATTCAATGCCAGATCGATAGTGTCGGCCATGGTACCGTCAAAGTCTAAGACTATATATTTAATCTTACCCTGCATTAATCACCGGCCTTTTTTAAAAAATCCCCGTCAATGATAAGTAATTTAACTCCATCGACTGTTGTGGAGCGATGGGAACTCAAATCATCTGTAACCACATAGGTCATTCCTTTTGTCAGTATAGATTTTTTACCATCGTTAAGTTCACTCACAAAATCGCCTTCCAGACAATGTACTATATGTCCCTTTGTACACCAGTGATCTGCAACATAGCCTTTTGAATATTCAACCAGTCTTATTCTCAGTCCTTCAAACTGCAAGGTCTGCCAATATGCAAGGCCGTTTTCTCCCTTGTGTTCAGTCCTAGGTATAACAGACCAGTCAATAGTCTGAAAAGGAATATTTTTATTACTCATTTTAATTTTATTATGTATTGTTATACACTGTTTACTAACTAATTATAAGCTTCCATAATCGCTATTTCCTCTTTTAACAAATGGGGAATAAATTTCTCCCTGTATGTTGAATTCCAAAATGAAAGCTTGTCATGTGTATTAAGGTATTTTAATGGTATCGGATGTGTTCCAATCACCACAGGAATATTAAAACGGGTTTCAATATATTCTTTAAACTGTTTGATCCGGGGACATGGAGGGTATCCAACAACAAGACCTGTAGCTAAGTGAATTACCTCAGCTCCATTTTTAACCATTTCTTCCGGGACATATTCAATATTTCCGCC
>JAVEZL010000050.1:0-6840 GCA_034003005.1 Bacteroidales bacterium | reverse complement strand
GTGGCGTACCAGATGTATAAGAATGTGCCAAACAAAATAGGTAACGGGGATATTTATATAAGAAATTATAAACCCAATACGACATTAAATAATTTTAGTAGGAACTAATATGGAAGACATATTAAGCGCCTTAGACGAAGTTTCAACAGGAAAAACTCCTGTAAAAGCTAAGTCAAAAACTAACAAAGTTGAGTCTGCCCCTGAAATAAAGAAGATGGGAAGGGTTAACTACGGGAACCTTAAGGAAGTTCTCAAGAGTAAAAATCTTTTCGCTGTTAAAAACGTCAGCGATAAAGACCTTGTTTGTGACTGGGATTTAAATCTTATGCCAGATGAACTCAAACCTGAGTTCGATAAGTACCTGAGTGAAAGGTATAACGTTTACCAGATTAAAGAAACAAGCCTAGACTTTAGGATTGTTGTACTTTACAGAGAGGGTAGAAGCATCAACTTCATGCACCAGTTTATGACTGAGAAGAAGATTCCTAACCTTGAAACTGTAAGGGAGGGTAAAGAGGTTGCTGTTAAGTCTCAGTTTGTTTTACCTGCAGGAGAAATCGCTGTAGTGACAGAGGAGCAGTATGAGTCTCTTAAAAGGTATGAAAAGAGAAGACAGACCTCTGAGGCTGGATTGTCTGATTGGTTTGGTTCATTAGTATTTAAGCAGATTACTAACCCAGAAACACTCGAAAAGATAGACCACAGTTTTGTTACTGTAGAGGACATTAAGAACAACGAGTTCCAAACAGAAGAGTACGACTTGGGTCCTGTTAAAAAATCTGTTACAATGGAGTATTCAGATGAGTTAGATGAACTCTAATGGTAAGGCTGATTACAGTTGTAGAAAAAAATGAAGACTTTGAAAAGTTCCTAGAGCAACTCAGGGAAACTGGTTGTAACTATGAAGTTATTATCGAAGACGGAGAAGTTACTAAGCTGTATGTGCGTATACCAGATAACGGGGATTGGAGCGATATAAGATATGGTAGAATACTTGGCTCAAAAGTGGTATGTTATAAACAGACAATATACATTCCTCGTGTAGTAAATGGTAAATTTATTTACAATTATAATGGCAAAAAAGACAAACCAGTTGAGTGAGTCCGAGATTAAGTTTAATAAGTTACTTCTAGAAGCTGTAGAAGCCAACGAAGTAGGATGTTTCTGGAATGATGGTCCCTGGAGAGACAGATGGGACATACAGAGGAAGTTTGCTTACTATTTCTACGAGGATATAGACCAGAGTGATGGGTATCGTTCCAATGTTAAGTCTCCAGAGATTGTAGGTAGGGTTCAAGGTACCTTACAAAAGATGAACAAATTTAACTTAGAGTTTATTGTAAGACCTAAAAACGATAGGGCGAAGTTTTCAGCAGAGATTAATCAGATACTTCTTAATCAGTTATTTAAGACTAAAGAGTTTAAGTACAGACTTAAGGACGCATACCAGGACGCAGTTACAAATGGGACTGCTGTTTTAGGTGTTGAGTGGGTATCGGTTAAGAGAGAAGTCAAAATGCAAAAGACTAACCCTGACCAAATGACTGAAGAAGAACTTCAGAACTTTAAGGAAAAGGGTATTATTCCGTATGAGAAAGTTACATTAGTAGAACCAGAAGGAGTATCCCTTGTTAACCATAGGCTAGAGAATGTCTTATTCGACCCTTCAAGTCAGAGTGTAAACACTGGCAGTAATAGGTCTGGACATGCGTTTGTTACAGAAGTTCTTAGCGAAGACAGGTTCAAAACCATATTTAAAGGTAAGATGTATAAGAATCTTGACGAGGTTAAACCAAATGCTATTGATATGACTGAAGAAGGTGATACAAGAGGTAGAGATACTTTCTTGGCAGAGCCTAGCGATTACAACAAGGAATATATAGAAGTAGTCCACGGTTATGGGTATGATGAAGATTGGTACATAATTAGAGCAAATGGAGTCTTTATTTATGAAGGACCACTGCCTTATAACGACAAGAATATTCCTTTAGCAACACTTAGAGCTTACAAGGCTCCTTATCAATTATACGGAATTGGACTACCTGATTTACTTATTCCTGTGGTTACCCAAATAGAGTTGATTTCCAATGCGGTGTACGACTACATTATGTACACTACCAACCCTATGTTACTTGTACAAAAACAGGACTATGAGGATGTTACAAGAGTACTAGAAATAGGAGACGGAGCACCAGGTACAGCAATACCAGTTAGCGATATTAGTAGAGGTTTTGATACTGTTAAGTTCCCAAGCCTTTCAGTTGACGTATTCCAGGCTCTTGGGATTTTACAAAAGGATGCTGTTATAGCAAGTCAGCAAGACCCAACACAACTTGGTGTTATTCAAAAGAATGCTACTGCAACTGCAAATATTCTTAACAAAGAAATTACCGAAGCCTATGTTATGGCTATGGTAGAAAACTTTAAGGAGGATTTAGAACAGGTTGCTAGAATGGTAGTAAGTAGAATCCATCAGTTTATGACAGAAAAGAATGTTAACAAGGCTATTAACGGAGAGAGCATGGTTGATGAGGTTGAAGATTATCAAATTGGAGTAGAGGATAAGTCTGTTGACATTGATTGGGATAATAGAAGTATTAAGATTAAGGACGAACCAGGAGAGATTTCATTCGTACCAGTTAAGTCTGATATTTATGAATATAAGGACGAAAACGACAAACTCTTAGAAGTAAGTCTTAATGACTTTGATATAGAACTAAGTGTCGAGAGTGTAGAGATAATTAGTAGGGCACTAGAGAAACAGGAGGCTGGCGAACAGTTAGCTCAGCTTTCAGGATTTATGGTGGACACTACAAACCCTGCAAAGGTTGCACAACATCCAATGCCACTTGTAGACGCTGTTTCTTTAATGGAAGAAGTGTTTGACAAGAAGGGTTGGAATAAGAAGCACTTGCTTCAATACAACAAACTAGAGCAAGATTCTGTAAACAGAGCAAAAGCACAAAACTACGAAGCATTCAAAGGAGAAAGACCAATGCCACACCCAGGAGAAAGTAGAGAACATATTAATATTCATGTACAGTTTAATAAGGAAATGCAGCAAAGACTTGAGGTAATGAAGAAGGATATTGAAATGATGATGGCTCAGGGTCAGAATCCTCCTGGAACTTACAAACAGGAGTTTGATTTAACAAGGCAGGCAATTGCACTTATTAGTGAACATATTATGGAAGACAGTCAGCCAGCTTATATGGAGCCAATACAAAGCTCTATGAAGGGCATGCAAATGAGTCAACCCGCACAGCAGGGTATGGGTCAGTCAGTCTCTCAGTCTGGACTTGGTGGTAACCAACCTACAACAAATCCAATAGAACAGGCTGGTATGGAGGGCGGACCAGGAGAACTTGGTGGTAGTATGGGTATGTAATTTAATAATTAACAATAATGAACGAAAATCAAATATCTAAATCTGAGGTTGAAAAACTTCGAGAGGAAGTAAAGAATTTAGAGGGTTCTGTTTTAATGCAGGTAACCAGAAGAAAGTATGAGATAATGAAGGACATGGCAGCAGATATGCCTACCTACGATAATGAAACTATGGCTAAAAGAGAGTTTTATAGGGGAGTTGTGGACGGTCTGAACTGGTTGTTAAAAGATGTGAATACTTTTATTGAGAGAAACGAGGAAGTCTTGCAAAAGAGAGAAGAATAGTTTATATTTAAGTAATCAAGAGTGGTACCTAACTGCTCTGAGTAGCACTACACCGAAGAGGCTATAAATGGGAATTAGTGAATAGTTCCTGTCTATAGCCTCTTTTTGTTAAAAGCAAAAAGATGACAACGGGTCGTTCCGTTATATAAATTAACTGTATGTTCCTTACAATGGAAGAAATAAAAAAGACAGATGACATTCAAGAGGATGTCGCAGAGGAAGTAGTCGCAGATACTACCGAGTCTGAGGATTCGTCACCCGAAACTGAGGTAGAGGATACCTCGTCCGAAGATGTTACAGAAGAAGAGACCACTACCGAAGAGGTAGAGGACAACTCAGAAGCTGAGACAGACGAAGATGAAAGTTCTTTAAAAGACGACTCTGAGGAAACGGTTCCTTTTAACAAGAACCCGAAGTTTCAGGAAAGAGTTCAGGAGATAGAAACTAAGTATGGTAAGAAAGCCCAATTGTGGGACACACTTGCTAAACTCAGTAACAGCGACCCTGATTTCCAACTTGAACTAACTAAGAGACTTGAAGCCGCTGGTGAGTTACCTAAGGGTACTTACGAAATGGCAAAGCAAAAGGCAGGAACACAAGGAGTCCAAAAAAACGAAACAAAAGAGCCAGACGAAATAGAAGAGAGGGTAAGTAGTCTTCCTGAAGTTCAGTTTGCTAGAGACCTCATGCGTAAAAAACAGGAGGAGGAGGCAGCTGAAGAAGCGAGAATAGAGGGAGTATTGCGAGACTTCGAAGCGAGGCATACTGACATAGGAAACTCTGAAAAGCCTAAGGTAATTAGAAAAAGAATAGCGACTTTAGCCGAAGGTTATGTAGAGGAAGGTATGAAGTACGAGGATGCTCTTGAAGAGGCTTACACAATCCTTTTTAATAAGGATAGTTTGTTAGCCAGGGAGAGAGAAAAGGGTGAAGTAGAAGGGCAAATAAAAGCAGGCATTAAGTCTGTTGCAGGAGCTTCTTCTGGTAGCCAAAAACAAAGTACACAACCACTAAGGAAGTTAACTCGTGAAGAAGAGGAAGCAAGAGCCATGCTAGGATACACAAAGGAAGAATACATTCGATTCAAAGATTCTGACGGTTCTGTTGAATAATTTAAATTTAGCGACATAGAAATATGTATAACGCAAGAGTAGTTAAAAAATCAGCTGAGTCTACAATAGTAACTTTAGAAGCTGCAGAGACAATAGCAAAGAATGACTTCATCACTCTCTTAACAGACGGTGAGGCAGAAGTAACAGCAGCAGGTGAGGGTATTTTTGGTATCGCACTTGAAGCTGCAACGGATGGGAATCCAGTTAGAGTCCTAAGAGCACATCCAGGAATGGTTGTAATGATGGACAATGACAATGTTTCAACCACATTTGCAGATTCTCATATTGGTGCAAGATTCGACATTACGGGTACAACTGGTGCACAGCTTGTAGATACCGATACAGCAGCACAGGACGGAACAGATTCTGGGCAGTTATTCTGCATCGGATTCAACCCACAAGGTCAAGGTTTCGATTCTGACACATCTATTGGACTATTTGAGATAGCTGAAATACAGGGCTTAACTAGCGCCACAGCATAAAGCTAGTGTTTGATTTAATTTAGTAATAACTGAAAATGAGTACACCTTTAACAACAATCTCTGTTTCAAATGTAATCGACCCAGGTGTTAAAAAGCACTTTGTTGACGAATATAAAGTAAACAAGATTGATTTAGGTAAAATCTTCAAAATCTCAAATCAGGAGAGTGAAACTGACGAGTATAAGAACTATACTGGTTTAGCACAACTTTCACCTGTTGGAGAGGGAGAAACCTATACAGAAGACACCCCAATTCAGGCTTACGGTGTTTCTCTTACCCCTGTAAAGTACGGTAAGATAATGCCTGTAACATATGAAATGAGGAAATGGGCGAAGACAAAAGATATTTGGAATGCAGCTAAAATGCTTGGAAGAGCAGCTGCTAGAACTGAACAAGTTCACGGAGCTTCCGTGTTGATAAACGGTTTTGATACAGACTACACATCATACACAGATGCAAAACCTCTATTTGAGGATGACCATCCAAGGGCAGATGGTGGTGCTTCACAAGACAACGAATCAGCATTAGCACTTTCTGAGACAAATCTTGAGACTTTAATATTAATGATGGAAGGTCAACTTGACGACAGAGGTCAGCTAATCAGCTGCTTCCCTAACAAGTTAGTAGTACCTCCTGCATTAAGAAAGAGAGCTTTAGAAATTCTCAAGAGTGAGAAGAAGAGTGACTCTGCAGACAACGACGCTAATGTCTACAATGGTTTCCAAGAGTACTACGGTACAATGAAACTTGTTGTATGGGATTATCTAGGAGCTGCAGCTGGTGGTTCAGATACTGCTTACTACCTATTTGATGACAATGTTCACAAACTAATGTGGCAATGGGCTGAGAAGGCAAACGTAAGTAGAGACGAATCTGTCGGATTTAAGAACGACACTATCCATTATAAGAGTAGAGATTACTTTGCATATGGATGGGGTGACTGGAGAGGCTCAGTTGGCTCTACAGGATTGTCTTAATTTGTAACGTAACTGGCTATGGCATTAACTGAACAAGATTATCTTAGAGCAGCGAATGACCCAAAATTTATGGCAGCTCGATGGAAACAAAGGGTTGCCATAAGCCAGATAAAACTGGATGAGTTCCTAGCCAGTGGGGCAAGTGAGAGAGAGAAGAAACAGGAACTTCTGATGCACAAGAAGCGAGTTGAGAAACTCAAAGAAGCGCAACAGAAACTTAAAAGGTAGTTATGGTTAGACCCGATACCTTATAAATCGGTGGTAAACCCGAAAGGGCGGTATATTAAATAACATTAGTAAATATATAATCATGGGAAAAGGAGTAAACTTTTCAAGCCCACTAAGAGTTGATGGAGTAACAAGAATTGACGAGAGTGGCAATATAATTGGTGGAATAACTGCAACAGCAGGTTCTATTGGAACGGTAGAGTTGGCAGATGATGCGGTAACAAGTGCTAAAATTGACCCATCTGTAATTCAGTCTGTAACAGTAACTTTGACACCAACAATGATAGTTGGGACAGATGCAGGAGATTTAGCACATTCGGCAGGTGTTGTAGCAGTTGCAGCAGAGGCAGGAAAAATACACGAATTTAT
>JAVEZL010000049.1:0-7520 GCA_034003005.1 Bacteroidales bacterium | reverse complement strand
AAAATTCGCTATCTTGATAAACTAATTGACGAACTTGCAAAAGGCAAGGCAATGGATAAAATTCTACGCAAATAAGTATTTAATACTATGGCCGAATTAAAAACAAAATTAAACGAGGCAAATGTTGCCGATTTTATAAATGCTTTTGCCGATACAGAGCAAAAGAAAAGAGATGCCTTCGAGTTGTTGGCTATGATGGAGGAGTGGACCGGATTTAAGCCAAAAATGTGGGGAGCCTCAATGATAGGATTTGGAAGCTATCACTACAAATCAGAAAGAAGCAGACAAGAGGGAGACTGGCCTCTGGTAGGCTTTTCACCTCGTAAAACAGCAATCTCTTTATACGTTTTTTCCGGTACCCCGGAACAGGAGGAGCTCCTTTACGAACTAGGAACATTTACGATGGGTAAGGGGTGTATATACGTGAAAAAACTATCTGACATAAACCTGGAAATCCTGAAAAAATTAATAACCGTAAATATTTCACACCTCAAAGCAAGACATGGATAAGCCTTACTTTCTGATCATTACTCTTCTTTTATTATTTTCACTTCCTGCTCTTTCCCAGACATCAAGTCCGGGAACAATACAGGCAACAAAAATCTCCGAACCCATACACATAGACGGCAACCTGGAAAAGACCGTATGGCAATCTGCTGTTCCTGTTACTAACTTCAGGCAACGAGAACCCGTTGAAGGGGGCGAACCTACTGAGCAAACCAAAGTCGCAGTTTTATATGACACCCACAACATCTACTTTGGGGTGTGGTGCTTCGACTCTGAGCCCGGCAAACTATCGGCAAAACAGATGAATCGTGACTTTGAGTGGACAAGCGACGACGATATTGAGATAATGATAAGCCCATTCAATGACAACCGCAACGGCTATCTGTTCGTTACCAACCCAAACGGAGCTATGGCCGACTCGTGGCTGGGGGGAGATGGCGGACACCACAATACTGACTGGAACGGAGTATGGAACGTAAGAGTTACCAGAGACGAAAAGGGCTGGTATGCCGAATTTGCAATCCCCTTCTCCACCCTTAAATTCAAAAAAGAGGAGTTTCAAACGTGGTCCATTAATTTTGAGAGAAATATAAGACGTAAAAATGAGCAAGTAAGGTGGCAAGGCTGGTCTCGGCAATATGGAATCGAGAACATTACCCAAAGCGGAAAACTTGAAGGGCTCCGGAATATTAAACAAAAGGAGAGACTTGAGCTAACTCCCTACATAACAACAGGGCTTGAATGGGATGCAGACAAACCAAAAGGCTCCATAAAAGCAGGCGGTGAAATCAATTACGATATAAGCCCCACCCTAAAATTAAACTTCACTGTAAACACTGACTTTGCTCAGGTAGAATCAGACAGAAGAGAGGTAAATCTCTCCCGATTCTCCATTTACTACCCTGAAAAGAGACAGTTTTTCCTCGAGGGAAGCACCTATTTTGACATGAGCGTCTCCTCTGCCAGATTGTTCTACAGCAGAAGAATAGGTATTGAAGGCGATTCATTCATCCCCATCCTGGGCGGTGGCAGACTATTCGGCAAAATAAACAAAACAAGCATCGGTATAATGACCTTGCAGACTGCTGCAAATAAGGGAACCGACTGGGCCAATTCGTCAGTTATCAGGGTTAAGCAGGACATATTTGAGGAATCTTCTGTAGGTTTCATAACAACCCAGAAGTTTAGCAACGGTTACTACAGCTCTTTATACGGAACCGATTTCACGTACAACACATCAAAGTTCATGGGGAACAAAAACCTCATGGCCGGCTTTTCAGGTGCAATATCTCTGGAAAACCCTGGAAGAGAGACATCGAACAACAAAAACAACGCTACATATCACGTTTTCATTTATTATCCAAACGACATATGGAGCTTCAACGCCGGATTCAACTCTGTGCAGGAGAATTTTAAACCCGCTTTAGGATTTGTAAACAGGTCAAATTTCAAACGAATATATTCCAGACTCCAATATGAGCCACGCTTTAAGAAGATGCCCAATTTTATCCGCTCTCTCTCTTTTGAATTGTTTGATATGGAGTACTTCATAAATGACAAAACAGGTCTTACTGAAACATTTGCAATGGAGTTCAGGCCGTTTGGAATAAATTTCAAAAGCGGAGATTACATAGGATTTAATTACGAGTACCACCAAGATAACCCGCATGAGGACTTTAGGTTGATTGATGGAGTTGTAATCCCAAGAGGAAGGTATAATGATAACGACATTAGCTTTGAATTCCACTCGTTTGACGGCAGACCAGTTAATGCCGGCTTTGAGATTCAGCGGGGTAGCTTTTACACTGGTAAACGAACAAATATTGAAATGTACCTAAACCTAAGTCTCAGCAGGCATCTTAGCATAGGTGCAGACTGGAGCAGAAACGACCTTGATCTTCCTGAAGGGCATTTCAAAGTCAACGATATAGGTGGCAGAATAAACTATGCCTTCAATCCAAGGCTCAATACTTCACTGTTTGCACAATGGAACAATGAGGATGATGAGGTTATCCTTAATTACAGAATCAACTGGATTCCCAAGATCGGCAGTTTCTTCTATTTTGTAGTAAACCAAAACATTGATACCTCAAACAATACCATTAAATTTACCCGTACTACAATACTGGCTAAACTGATATGGCGCTTCGCTATATAAATTCCAAATAAATTATTTGCAAAATCAATTTTACTATTTAACTTTGCACTCCCTTTTAAAGGGCATCGGGGTGTGGCGCAGTTGGCTAGCGCACCTGCTTTGGGAGCAGGGGGTCCTCCGTTCGAGTCGGAGTACCCCGACAAACAAAAGACCTGCAGACAAATATGTTTGCAGGTTTTTTTAATACCTTTGAATCATGTTAAGAATGATTTTAATAATAGGTACCGGAAGTTTTATAGGAGGTGTAGCCCGCTTTCTCACATCCAGACTTGTCCACAATCTCAGTTTTTCTTCAACATCTTTTCCATTAGGGACGTTTATTGTAAATATTACAGGCTGTTTCCTCATAGGACTATTCTACGGGTTGGCAGAAAAGGGCCATTTGATGAATGATGAGTGGAGAATGTTTCTTACGGTGGGTCTTTGCGGTGGATTTACAACATTTTCTGCTTTTGCAGGTGAAAATGTCTCCTTTATCAAGGAGAGCAACTTCTTGCTGTTCCTAATTTACACTGGACTAAGCGTTTTTACAGGAGTAGCAGCAACATACCTGGGAAGCATTACAACCAAACTTATTTAGCACATATTTCCAAATAGTAAAATAATATACTATTTGTTATTTTGACAATTCTAAATCGATTTTCAATAATTACTTTTGACTGGAGTTAGTTGAATTTTTTAGTGATTATTGAGCCCTTAGGCTAAAAAAATCGGCAGGCATGTAGAAACGATATCCTTACATACCTGCCGGTTTTTATTTTTATCCTTCTATCTACTTGGATCCAAACGATTTCATAAACTGAACTCTTTCAAACCTCTCCGGATTAGGGATATTTGAGTAGTTAAGCTTTCCTCTGAAGTCTGAAATCTTATCAAATCCCTGAGTCTCCATAAATAGATGTATATCATCAATTGCCTGGGTAATTGCCTCAGGTCCTCTCTGATACAAGGCTGTACACATTTGAGCGGTAGTGGCCCCTGCAAGAAGCTGTTTAAGTACTATGGTTCCATTGTGGATTCCGGTACTTGCAGATAAATCTATTCCCGGAACAAGAGCAGAGACAATTCCCATCCATCTGAGCTCCTTAAGATGCTCCAGCTCGCTAGAGTAAGCATCGGCAGCAATAATTCTAACCTTCTTTATGTCAATATCCGGCATGTAGAAGCGGTTAAACATAACCACTCCTTTTGCTCCCCTTGATTTAAGTCCGTTTACAAAGCCGGGAAGGTTTGTGTAGTTATTGGCAATCTTAACGGCAACCGGTATTGTTACCCTTTTGGCAACTGATGCAACAACTTCAAGGTAATCATCCTCAATCTGGTTTGGCTTTTTTGAAACACTTAGAGGCATTGAGAAGATATTTAACTCCAGTCCATCTGCTCCGGCATCCTGAATCTCTTTGGCAAACTCTACCCATTCACCCATGGAGTGACAGTTAATACTTGCAATAACGGGAACTGAAACGGTGTCTTTGACGTCCTTTACCAGTTTTAAATACTTTGCGATTGAATTATGCCTGATATAGTGGTGGAGGTAGTCTGCAGATTCAGGATAGTCATGAGACTGATTAGCCAGAAACTCGGCCTCATCAACTATCTGTTCCTCAAAAAGAGACTTTACAACTATTGCCCCCACGCCGGCTTTATCAAAAGCGGCTACTTTATCAAGCTGAGATGTAAGTCCTGAGCTTGCTGCCAGGATAGGGCTGCGAAGCTGCAAACCCATATAGTTAACGGACAGGTTAGACATATCTGTTAAGTTTTAAATTTTTTCTAATACTTTTCTGAAGCTCACCCTCTCCTCAACAATTGCTCTCACTTTTTCAACAGGAACTCTCTCCTGAGCCATTGTGTCTCGTTCTCTTATAGTTACACAATTATCTTCTAAAGTCTGATGATCTATAGTAATACAATATGGGGTACCGATCGCATCCTGCCTGCGGTATCTCTTTCCGATGCTGTCCTTTTCGTCGTACTGGCAGTTGTAATCAAATTTGAGATCGTTCATAATCTCTCTGGCGCGCTCTGGCAGGCCGTCTTTTTTAACAAGAGGCAATACAGCTACCTTAACAGGTGCAAGAATTGCAGGTAATCTCAACACTACCCTCTCCTCACCATTATCCAGTTTCTCTTCTGTGTAAGCGGTTGAATAAACCGCCAGGAATGTTCTGTCAAGTCCTATAGAAGTCTCAACTACAAATGGCACGTAGCTTTCATTTGTCTCTGGATCAAAATACTGAATTTTTCTGCCTGAGAATTTCTGATGCTGACTCAAGTCAAAATCAGTTCTTGAGTGAATTCCCTCAAGCTCTTTAAAGCCAAACGGAAAATCAAACTCTATATCGGCAGCGGCATTTGCATAGTGAGCCAGTTTTTCATGGTTATGAAACCTGTATTTTTGATCACCCAAACCCAAAGCCTTATGCCAGGCAAGTCTCTTCTCCTTCCAGTGCTCGTACCACTTCATCTCCTCACCCGGACGAACAAAAAACTGCATCTCCATCTGCTCAAACTCTCTCATCCTAAAGATGAACTGTCTTGCAACAATCTCATTTCTAAAAGCCTTTCCTATCTGGGCAATACCAAACGGAACCTTCATTCTGCCGGTTTTCTGTACATTCAGGAAGTTGACAAAAATGCCCTGAGCTGTCTCTGGCCTTAGATATATGCAGCTGGCATCATCGCTCACACTACCCATCTGGGTTGAAAACATAAGGTTAAACTGCCTGACATCTGTCCAGTTACGGCTCCCCGACACAGGACATACTATTTCACAGTCAATAATCAATTGTTTAACCGCTTCAAGGTCATTTGCGTTAAGAGCCTCGTTCATCCTGCGGTTTACCTCATCTGCCTTTTCACGGTTGCGAAGCACATTGGGATTGGTTTTTCTGAATTGCTCCTCGTCAAAAGAGTCTCCAAATTTCTTTCTACCCTTCTCAACCTCTTTCTCTATCTTCTCCTCAATCTTAGCAATGTGGTCTTCAAGAAGTACGTCTGCCCTGTATCTCTTTTTTGAATCTTTGTTGTCAATAAGAGGGTCATTAAACGCACCTACGTGGCCGGAAGCCTCCCACACCTTAGGGTGCATAAAGATAGCCGAATCTATCCCCACTATATTGTCATTAAGGCGCACCATAGCCTCCCACCAGTATCTCTTGATGTTGTTTTTCAACTCCGCTCCAAGCTGACCATAGTCATACACAGCACTCAACCCATCATAAATTTCGCTCGACTGGAATATAAAGCCATACTCCTTTGCGTGAGCAATCAAATTCTTGAACAACTCCTCTTGTGTCATAAATCTCAAATCTGTTTATAAACGGCAAAATTACTGCTTTTTTAGAGATTTTTGATAAATTTGCCCTTTATAAAAATAAGAAATATTGAGAACTATGCGCAAAATACTAACTACACTGGCCTCCATACTCTTTTTTGCCTCGGTCTGGGCTCAACCTACTGCAACGTGGCAATTTGAACATAAAGACAACGGAGATGGGACTATTGATCTCATATTTAAAGCCACAATTGAGTCTCCGTGGTACATGTACAACTCAGATCCTATTGAAAACGGTCCTCTTCCTACAACTTTCGAGGTAACTGCTCCTGCTGGTTACGAACTTGTTGGAAAGCTAAGAGACCTTGATAAAGCAAAATCAAAGATGGATGAGGCTTTTGGGATTGAGGTAAAAGTATTTGAAATTAAGGGTTCTTTTGTTCAAACCATAAGAAGAGTCTCTTCTGAACCATTTAAGGTGGAGGGCCTTCTCACCTATCAGACCTGTAACGGAGGTGAGTGCCTCATGGATGAACTTGATGTAAAATTTGACATACCTGCAGGAGAGGCGGCTGAGGGTAGCGCTTTAACATCGGCCTCAGATGAAGCTGGTCCAGAGAAGGGAGGCAGCGAAGGGCTGCTTGTTTTTCTTCTGATTGCATTTGCAGCAGGACTTGGCGGAGTCTTTACACCATGTGTGTTCCCTATGATTCCCATGACTGTAAGCTTCTTTATTAGCGGTGGTGGAAGTAAAAGAGACGGAATAATTAAAGGTCTTGTTTTTGGGTTGTCTGTTACGCTCATATACACACTGGTGGGTGTTGTTGTAGCTCTTTTCCAGAGTACAGATGCAACGGATGTTCTTGGTACGCACTGGATTCCTAATATTATTTTTGCAGTGCTTTTCATAATTTTTGCAATCTCATTCTTTGGTGCGTTTGAAATCACACTACCTACCGGACTGGCAAATAAAGCGGATGCAAAGGCAGATAAGGGCGGTATAATAGCCTCGTTTTTTGTAGCCTTAGCGATGGTAATTGTATCCTTCTCTTGCACCGGCCCGTTTGTAGGGTCTATTCTTGCAGCAGCTGTGACGGGAGGTTTAGCTGCAAAGCCTATACTTGGGATGATGTTCTTTGGTCTTGCTTTCTCATTACCTTTTGTAATCTTCTCGTTCTTCCCTTCATTGATGAAGAAGATGCCAAAATCAGGCGGATGGCTCAATGTTGTTAAGGTTGTATTTGCATTTATCCTTCTTGGATTCAGTTTCAAATACCTTGCATCTGCAGATGCTTACTTTGGACTGGGAATTATTACTCGTACAATTGTTATTTCAGTGTGGATTGTTCTCGCAATTCTGCTTGGAACATATTTACTGGGCAAACTTAAAACCTCTCACGACTCAGAGGTGAGCCACGTGGGCACATTCAGGCTTCTCTTTGCAATAGCATCATTCTCTTTTGCCGTTTACCTTGTACCGGGACTATTCGGGGCACCGCTCAATTCACTATCCGGATTACTTCCTCCGGCAGATGAGAGCACATTTACAATAGGTTCAGGCTCCGGTCAAACCGCCTC
>JAVEZL010000048.1:0-7659 GCA_034003005.1 Bacteroidales bacterium | reverse complement strand
CCAACGGCTTATCTCCGCACTGCTGATGGAAACGTCCCAGGAATGGGAAACAAATAGAGTGTACGTCAGACTCGACGAAGTCAATGTGCCCGCAGCATGAATTTACAGAAAAGATGTTGCTTTATCATGATCAGGCAGGGTTTTATTGCTTTAGCTCTGGCTTCTATTGTGGCACTTCTATTGGCCCTTCCTGATTGGATGCCCTACGGCTATTTCGAATTCCTCAGGTGGTTGGTTTGTATAACCGCAATCATGGTTGCTCTCCGGGCCAATACATTAAACAAACCTGTTATCGTGGTATTGGCCGTCCTGGTGGCCATCCTATTCAATCCTATTGCCATGATCCACCTGGGCAAAAAATATTGGCTCTTCCTAGATCCACTAACCGCATTATTCTTTGCAACATCCATCTATGTTTTTGAGCTAAAGCGAAAAGTTCATTGATAAATTAATAAACGAATAACGAGGTAAAGATGCTGTCATGATTAGGAGAAAGGTTATGAAAAAGAGATCCAATACCTGTAGAAGGCTTGATATTGCTTTACTTGTGTTCTTAACAATATTGGGCTGTGTAAACAACAAGGTTGATACTCAAAAAGAAAAAAAGAAGAATAGTCTCAGAGAAAACAAGGCAATACTAAGTGAATTAACAGAAAAACATAGTGCAAAAACTGATTTTATGAAGTTTATGCTAAATAACAAATTCGGATGGGAATTTTTTACTATTGAATTGCAAGACTATCTAGAACAAGACAAAAAGCCTTGGATTGTTTCTGCTCACCTATTAGACATCTCAAAGTCTCGAAATGGTGACCTAATTCTACTTGCTGAGCTAGGATACCCATTACCAACCATATTCTTAAGATTAAAATGCAAGCGAGAAATAGTGGACAAGTTATTAAGCATTAGGGAAAAAGCCATATTTGCAGAAATCGCATTAGTAATAAACCCAATTTCTATAAGTAATCCATTGTTGAAACTAACAGCAAACTGTGAAGATGAGAGTCCAACCATTGAACCCGATTCATTTAACTGTTGGATTATTCAGGGTGATTGTATTGATGCATCCATTTTTAAATCATCCTCACCTGTCAAAGAATTATTTGGTGTAGCCAAGTAGCTTTTTAAAATAAATGAAACATGAAGAAAGGCGATTATTTATGCAGGATGGAAGGGAAGGCAAATGAATAGCATACAAAAAATGGTTGTTGTAATTGGGCTAATATTGATAATACTAACTTGGCTCTATCCATATTATGAGGGACAATATATTGAATATCGAAGCCCTAATGTCAAAAAAGCATATATGGGTTTTTATTCTCTTTTTAACCCTCCTAATAAAACCGAAATCTACAAGGAAATCAATGGAAAGATGCCAGAAGATTCTTATGAATTTTCACGATACCACTCAAGGATAGTGATTTCCTTACTTCTTGTTCAATTGCTCATTATTTGTCTTGTATGTTTAGGGCTCTTCTTACTCTTTTCTTCAACGCAAATAAAAAAACAAAAGGAATCAAGCGAGGCCGGGAACATATCGTTCTACAAGAAATAAGAATTGGAGAAGAAAGGGGGTAGAATATGCAATCAATTGTTTGGGAATCCGTAGTTTTCTACTGTCTGTTTCTTTTCTTTATTGTTTGCCAGATAGACAATCATTCAAATTTCCAAGGTGCAAGTGAAGGCACAAGAAATGCCCTTAAGGCTTCATCAGGGTTGGGAATAATTGTCGGAATCGTCTATCTGGTTTACTATGGTTGGACGATCATATGGTGGGCTCCAATACTGGTCTTCTTAATTGGCTTAATCTCGATATTATTAGGTTCATTCATAAATCAATTAATCCCAACAGCTGCCGTTAGCATGCTCGGATTCATTGGATGGCCAATCTGCGCATTTTTTATGTTTCATTTCATTCCTAGAGGGAAGTAAAAGAAATAATTGGAGAATAATGATGTCAATCTTTAAAAAGAAACCTGGTAAAAAAGAACAGTCTAAAGGAAAGCAAGAAGGATCAATCGTATCCTCTCTGAGAAAGAAAGTGTCCTTTGAAATAAGTGATGACTCTCTTATCATGAATAGTTTCGACTTTCAGGGTCAATGTCATTGTTCTGAAAATGGAATATATATTCTTGCATGGAGAGACTATACTGAAATGGGAGAAGCAACAGGCGACTTTTTGTTAATAGAAAATGACACACTCATTGTTAGGAGCAAACTGCAACGTCCTAATGATGGCAAGGTTTCAAATTCTGGGGTTTTTGTCATCAGTGATTGGACTTGGAGAGAAAAGCCTAACGGAATAATCTATATAATCGAGCCGGATGGAAATGAGATAATTCAGAAAAAATTTGAAGCACATATTGCATGCAATGGGATATCAGTAGATGGGAGATATGCAGCTTGCGCAACAGCCAATAGTGACAACTTGGATGGTAACAAAATCTACTTCTTTGATATTACAAACGAAAGATTGAAATGGAATAAAGAACTTGAGTCTTATCCTCCAGATTCATTTAGTTTCGACACTAAAAATGAAACACTTTTTTTGGAATACAATGATGGAAAGAGATACCGCTACAATTTCGATGGAGTGTTCATGGATTCATCAAAATGGGAGGAGGATCGAAAGGATCAATTCAGTGGATATGATTGGTTCTACCTAGCAGAAGAAAAGCAAGAAGAACTTGATCAATCCGATGCTGATCCAAGTCAGTATAATGAAATTATTTCTATTTTAGAAAAGGCACTTGACAAAGGAGTATCAGAAAGTTGGGAATCCAAGATCCATCGAAATTTAGGAGAAATTTATCTGAAACAAAATAGTATTAACAATGCAATACAGCAATTTGAAATTGCAATCTCAATCAATCCAAAAATCGGAGTGAGAAAAACTCTGGAAAAACTAAAGAGTGAAAAATAGGAATAAAATGGTAGGCATAACCCATATAATGGCGACTATCCTAGCCAACACACTGAATAAGCCCATTATCCTGGTATTGGCTATCCTGGTGGCAATCTTATTCAATCCAATTGCCATGATCCACCTGGGCAAGAAATACTGGCTTTTTCTAGATCCATTAACCGCAGTTTTCTCTGCAACATCCATCTATACAATGGAGATCAAAAAGAATGTCAGAGTCAGATAGCAGACGATTCAGAATCACTTTCTCAGGCGAGATCAAAGAAGGCTACACAAAGGAACAGGTTCAAACCTACCTGGCCGGAGTCTATAAAACCACCCCTGGCAAAATTACACACCTGTTTTCAGGGAAAGCATATGTCCTGAAAAGGGATGCCGATCTGGAAACTATTCGCAAGTACAATCGAGTATTCAGCGATGGCGGAGCAATTATCAGAATACAAGAAAATACTCCTGTAAATTTATCCCCAATGAATCGTGATGAATCTGACTCTACCCATACCTCGATCTCCAAAGATGCATCTGAAAAACTTGGATCTCTTCCCATTAAACGAAATCTTGAAATTGCTTATAAAGGAAGACCAGAAGAAGAAAGCCAAGATTCGCAATTTGAAGAAGACGGAGAAATGGAAACTGGTTCAGATGAAGAAAACACAAATGAAGTTCAGCAAGGATTCAATCTTTTCAGAAAAAGACCGGATCTATTCGAAACTATAATAGATGTAGTACAAGGAATATTCGGGTTGCTTTTCAGTGCATTATATATTTTAGGTGTTTACCATAGTTACACAAAACACCCTAACGATCTGGGCATTGTGAGATGGTCTCCATATGCTGTTTACCGTGGTGTTGAATTCTTCTGGCACGATGATTTTGCCGGAGTAAATTGGGAAGAAAGGCTAAGAGATGATGCGAACAAGTGCATCAGGCTTCTCAATAGGTCATATAGTGAAGACATTGATCAAGCTAAATTTGACAAAGCGATTGAAGAATACAAGAAAACTCTAAAAAAATATCCAGAAGACAGAATTGAAGTCCTGCGAATTGTCTCCCAGAACTATATTAAGCACTCCAATTCTTTTTTCAGGGATATATTCAGAGCAATCGATAACATGAACATTAACACCGTTTCCCTCGTATCTCAATCCTATCGAACGAAAGAACTGGAAGAAGCTATATGCCGTGGTTTGCATCCTGAAGATTGCCATACATTTCAAGAGTCAATACAGTTTTCTATCAAGGCTATAAATGACAGATTTCAAAATTCGTTAAAAAACCAAGAAATATCAATCGAAGAATTGAAAAGTCATTCAGCCTTATTCCAGAAAATACTCCTTGAGAACATGAACTCAAATTTCTTCAAGACATACCGCAAGCTCTTTAGTCAAGAACTTAACAAACAAATTCTATTGGAATTTAATTAAATGAATAGCCCAATGAAGAAAAAACTGAAGATCATTGGAATAGCAATTGCTCTGGCTGTTCTTGGATTCAGAGAATTCAAGGGCACTCTTGATGAAATCGGCTCCCTGGGAACAAACCGGCTTGATCGTCAAGATCTCATTCAGTTATTAGATAGCCATACTAAAGAACACCTAAAGGTCACATCTGATTTCTTTGATTATTCAATCATATCTAGATGGTGGAGTGAACCTGTAAGAACAACAATAAGGTTCATTTCCCAGGCAGATTCTGACGGAAACATGCTTAATGAGGATCAAGCAAATTTCGCTGAATTCGGGATTCGCATGATTCTAGAAATGCCTCTAAAAAAATCTATTGATGGAATTCTTGAAAGGTATGTCCAGCAAAGATTCGAAATGCAAAAGGAGGAGTTCATAGCATCATGCAAAGAAAACGGAATAGAATCCTTTCGTGATTTTCTCGCCGGATTTGGTTTCAGACATTTCGAATACTATTTAGAGAAGAAACTAATATTTTCTGTTTCCCTCCCCACTGAAAATATGTATCACCGTAAAATTCTCGGAAGGTAATAGTAAAAATACATGAGGAGATTATTAATGAACAGAACACAAAAAGCAGTTATCATATTAGGAATTCTAATTATAATCCTTAGTTGGCTTCTCCCTGCCTATGAAGGTGAATACAACAATAAAGGAATTACTTTAAAAGCTTACATGGGGCATCATTTTATTTTCAATCCACCTTCTCTAGGAGATGTTGAGAACAAAGTGTGGCGGAGTAATTCAGATAACGAAGAGGACTGTCTATTTTGTCATTTAAGAATTGTATACACTCTTCTGATTGCTCAATTGCTTTCGGTATTCATTATTTCTATAGGTTTATTTTTTTTGTTTTCTTCATCTTCAAAATCGGCACCGATTGAATCTCAAGATCATGAAAACGAGCCTTTTATATTATGAAAACAGATTAAATGAAAATCTACATATTCTTAAGGCTTCACTTCATCTCTGAAGAGCAACTAGATTATAGCTAGGCCAACTATGAGAGGGCTCAGTGTTCAAAGTGAGGGATAATCAATGTGGTGGAAGTATTTAGTAGAATTTATTGGCGGTTGGTTCTTGCTTGTTTTTGCTGGAGTATTCTGGTCATATGTAAAAGCTCCTCATCATTTGAAAAATGTCCTTAATTCTCCGTCTGAATTATCTGAGATACTCAAACACATTGGACATGACACTCTCATTCAAGAATCTATGAATGTTGAACCAGTTTTCGGCTCCTTTAAGGGTAATATTTTTGCCCATTCAATAGCGCATAAAAGGTCTGTGGAGAAATCCAGAACATTCGGATTGATCATTTCAATAGTATTGGTCATTTTAAGTGCGCAACTGGGCTCAGGCTTCTTATATGTCAATGTAGTCCTCTTCTTTGCCATGTTGCTTTTCCCTACTGCCTCTCATGTGAAGAATCAAAATGCTACACATATTCATACAATTACACTTAATCTAATCCGAATGTATCAAGAAGATGCAAAGACATGTTTTGAATTTTGTATAAATGAAAGACCAGAATTATTAAAACTCTATCGAACCATTAAGGTTAGAGTATTAGAAAGCATTCGAAAGGAAAGGGAATCAGAATGAATCAGACAACAATTTTTAAGTACCCAAAAGACTTCATAGATAGTTTAAAACCTTGTTGGGTTAAATTCCAAAACGAAAGTGAGTTGAATAATTATTCCCCATACAAGCATAAAAAATATCAACGTCCTCCTTTTCCAAATTACGACAACTTGGGTAAATTAGTCGAGACTGTTTTTCAGGTATCATTTCAACAAGAAGAAAGCAGGCCAGTATCGATTAGAATCTCTTATATTGATCCACATTATCTAAAGTACTCAGAGAAAATACTACATGAAACTTGCCCTGAACCTGTCTATTTTGGATCAAGAGTGCCCTTTAACATAACTGAATTGAGAAGAATGGCTCCCGCCATTGATCTGAGAGCAGCAGTTCTATTGGTTTGTGAAGAATCATATTTTCCAAATAATCCAAGGGATCATTCACTAATAATATGGGGAATAGTTCATCAAGGGAAAGAATGGTGGAAACTGGTTTCAGGAAGAGTATCCACAGCATTTTGTCCACCGAATTGGCTTACATTAAGCACATCTGAACCAGGAGAATTATCAGCCAGCACTAGAGGTAAACTGTTACTCAGAATGATGAATGGGGAATTTACTCAAACTGCATGTAATGACTATTTTTTAAAAAAACCTTTAAAGGATTTTTTTTTGTCCACTATAGACAAGCTTAACTTAGAAGTTGAAACAGATAACGCTGGCGGTAAAATTCCTGAAGATATTTATAAATGTTTATATCCAATAGCATGTTATTCATCCACACTATTAAGCATTCTCAATCTATCTGCAGAAAAGAAGCACGGCGGTTGTTTTATTATTGTCGATGATGATCTCTCAGCTGATGATCCCCGACTTGCCAATCGAATTGAAATGAAATACACACTTCAATCCTTTTCAGCTTGGGATATTATTAAGCGTATATCAATCGGCGCAGCATTAATATCAGAATTATATGACGCGGATGATCAAAATAGTGCGGAAATACTTGTTACCACTAATGAAATTGAATCTCTTATTGAGAAATTGCAGGAATTTCGGGAATTTGTTGCTATGCTTTCAGCTGTTGATGGAGCCGTTGTGCTGACTAAAAACCTGAGAGTGCTTGGTTTTGGGGGTGAGATTATTGTTTCACCACAGAAATTGAATTCGGTAAAATTTGCCTTAGGTCCAGATGGGGAAGATCTAGAAAATCGTCCCATAAAAAACTTTGGTACCAGGCACAGATCAGTATTCAGGCTTTGTTCGGAATATGAAAACTGCATTGCATTTGTGATTTCCCAAGATGGTGGAATCAAGGCGGTAAGAAGAATCGGAAAAGATGTAATCGTTTGGCCTGATATTCATCTTTCTGAAAATGCCCTTTAGCAAATAGGAAAGGTATTCGCTTGTTGTCGGTTCGCCTCCTCATGATCAGTGAGTATAGACCGGGTTCGTTGACGGTGAAAATGGCTTTGCCGGGTTTAAAACCTTTTACCATTCTAGTCACGGTGGATTTGTTGTTATTGGAACACCACGAATTGAAAACCGGGTGTTGATTCCAATTTGGTGTACCGCGGCATGATAATTTACGAGGGATGCGGCATGTAACTTTACGAGTTTTATCCGGGATAGAGTTTGACGGAGATTTTGTAGATAGTGTAAAAAGGGGGGCATCCCCAGACTTTCGGCTAAA
>JAVEZL010000047.1:0-8547 GCA_034003005.1 Bacteroidales bacterium | reverse complement strand
GCCACCTCCGAATCTACAAATCCTTTGTCTGTTTTGTAAGAGACTTCGCTGGTAAAGTTACTCCCCCTGAAAGATTTACTTACACGGGACTGAGGTCTTAAATAGCTAATAAGAAGAATTATTCCGAGTGCTACAAGGAGCAGAGGCCACCAGGTTGCAGCCCAATGCATACCGGCTCCGGTAAGTCTCGGTACAATGAAAAACAAACCAACTCCAATCATTATTGCACCGCCTGTATTGTTTCTTTTTGACAGTAGTACTATTCCTATTACAATAAGTAACATCTGCCAGGAGATAAGAACATTAAGTATTCCGTGTGTAATAATACCCAGATTTCTGCCTAGAAATACCAAACCTACGGCTACTATGATAATTGCAGCTACAACGGCTCCGTGGCCGTCTCTGCGGGGGCTGCTCCCTTCATTAATTACATGCATCTTTTTGTGTTTTAAAAAGTTTTTGCAAAGGTGGAGTGCCTGTGACGTGAATTAAAGGGTTTCCCGACGAAACCGGGGTAAAATTCGGTAAAAACTCTACTTTGCCGGCGTGAAAAGGTATTTCTCAGCTCCAATAGATGATACTTTTCCAATTGATGGATATGGAATGTGCATCCCGGCTACGGTCATCTTGTTCTTTGTTATGTATTCCAGGATTCTCAGGCGACTATTTACAGCCATAACAGGGTCTGAATCGTATGATATTGCAACCCTGGGGTAGGGCATTTGTATTGCCATCGCATGTGTAAGGTCTCCCCAGATCATAAGATTATCTACAATATAAACAGTGTGCCCTGGTGTATGACCATATGCAGCCATTGAACTTATTCCGTGAACAAGTGATGTAGGATCCTCTTTGGGTTCAAATGTTTTTATGTTGTCTGCATACAATTCCAGAATTTTTTTTGCGTTTTCAGGAGTGTTTTCTCTCTCTTTTAGTGAAAGGTATACTTTTGCTGCAGGGAATGCCCTTTTGCCATCTCTTACAAGGCCCAGAAAATGGTCTGCATGTAGATGAGTGATTAGAATTATTCCTACATCTTCCGGCTTTACACCATGGGTTTCAAGGTTCTTAAAGAGTTCTCTTCCCAATCCTGTATCCACAAGTATGTTTTTACCTTCTGTCTTTACCAGAAAAGCATTTGTACCACCGGGATATGTGCTGTCCGGAGCTGTTTCTGCTGCTATTTCAGGTGTGTATCCTATAAGGTTGTCGGCCTTCCTGGTGCTGTTAATTTCTGCAAGGAGGATTACCTCTGCGTTTGCCGTTTTATAAACGAATGTGTTCTGAGACAGAACAGGTGTAGCAATCAGGGTAATTAAAATTGATAATATTGTTTTCATTTTACAAATATAAAAATTATCGGCGTATTAAATTAGTTCGTACATTTGCGAACAGTAATTTGTAAATTTAGCTTCTACTATGGATAAAGATTCAGTCAAAAAGCTTATCGTTCTTAAGTATGGCGAGATAGCTGACAAAGGCAATACCTCTTGTTGCAGCTCGGGGTGTTGTAGTGGTATGAGTGACGATTACTCTTCTTTAGAAGGATATAACCCGGATGCCGATATGGGTCTTGGTTGCGGGCTGCCCACTCAGTACTCTGGGATTAAAGAGGGAGATTGTGTAGTAGATCTGGGAGCAGGTGCAGGAAACGATTGTTTTGTTGCAAGAGGTCTGGCAGGGGAGAGTGGTAGAATTATCGGGATTGATACTACTCCTTCGATGGTTGAGAAGGCAAAGGTAAATGCCGGTAAGCTGGGTTATGCTAATGTTGAATTTATCCATGGAGATATTGAAGATATTCCTCTTCCGGGGGCAACTGCGGATGTTGTAATCAGTAATTGTGTTTTGAATCTCCTTCCACGGAAGGACAAAATATTTAATGAGATATTCAGAGTTCTTAAACCTGGTGGTCACTTCAGTATAAGTGATGTGGTAACTGTAGGGAAATTGCCTCAGGAAATAAGGGAGTCTCCGGAGCTGTATGCCGGATGTATCGCAGGTGCAATTGAGAAAAATGATTATCTGGGTTACATTAAACAAGCTGGCTTTACTGAGGTTGAGGTTCAAAAAGAGAAGGAGATCTCTCTTTCGCAAGATTTAGCTAATAAATATCAAGCTAATAACGACTTTACTATTCTTTCAGTAACAGTTAATGGCTATAAATTATAATTTAATTATTTACGAGACTATGGAGATTAAAATTCTGGGCACAGGATGTGCCAAATGTAAAACTGCTCAGGCAGTTGTAGAGAAGGTGGTTTCAGAAAACGGAGTTGATGCTACCATTACCAAGGTTGAGGATATTGTTGAAATTATGAAGTACAATGTAATGTTTACCCCTGCAATTGTAGTTGATGAGGTTGTAAAGATCAAGGGCAGAGTCCCTTCAGAAAAAGAGGTTAAACAGGTTCTTGGAATTCAATAATATGGAGACCAGAAAGGAACTTAAAATTTTGCTTTGGATTGCAGTTGTTTTTGCAGCTGTCTTCTTTATGCCGGTGGATAATTCTGTTTTTACTACAGCTATTCATGCCACCCTTGACCTATCAAAATGGTATGCTCAAGAGCATGTTATATTGTGTCTTCTCCCTGCTTTTTTTATAGCTGGAGTTATATCAATTTTTGTTAGCCAGGGTGCTGTAATAAAGTACTTTGGTGCAAATGCAAAGAAGTGGATTGCATACTCTGTTGCCAGTGTATCAGGAACAATTCTGGCTGTTTGTTCTTGTACAATACTGCCACTTTTCTCAAGTATATACAAGAGAGGGGCAGGACTGGGCCCGGCTGTGGCCTTTCTTTACTCGGGGCCGGCAATTAGTATCTTATCAATAATTCTTACCGCCAGGATTCTTGGCCTTGAGCTGGGTATAGCGAGAACAATAGGAGCTGTTAGTTTTTCAGTTATAATCGGCCTTGTGATGTCCTTGATATATAGAAAAGAGGAGAGGGCAAAAAAGGAGGAGCAGATGAATTTCCCAGATGTGCCGGAAAAACGTCCTGTAGGACATACAGCTTTTCACTTCTTCACTTTGGTTGCAATTCTGGTGTTTGCAAACTGGGGAAGACCTGCTGCAGATGATACAACAAGTGCCTGGTTCTATATCTTTTCATACAAATGGTATATTACCGGAGGATTTGCGATTATGCTTTGTTACTCACTTATCAAGATTCTTAAAATTAAGTGGCAATGGGTGCTTATAGCTGCTATTGCAACAATTGCATCGGTGTTTGCTGCGAATCTTTTCATATCTGACCCTGTTTACAGACCGCTTGTTCCTATGGTTGTGGGGATAATTTCGCTTAGTGTAATAACGCTCTTTGATAAGAACGATGATGATAACAGGGAGTGGACTATGTCTGCCTGGGGATTTGCTAAACAAATTATTCCGTTGCTCGCAGTGGGTGTAGTTACAGCCGGTTTTCTGCTTGGGTCAACTCATGATGGAGTTACAATTCCCGGTATAATTCCTAACTCCTGGATTGAGTGGGCAGTGGGTGGTAATTCGCTTCTCTCAAATCTGTTTGCTAGTGTTGTAGGTGCATTTATGTACTTTGCTACCCTTACAGAGGTGCCGATTATTCAGGGTTTACTGGCATCGGGGATGGGAAAAGGGCCGGCACTTGCTCTTCTTCTTGCAGGACCCTCTTTGTCTTTGCCGAATATGCTTGTAATCCGTCAGGTTATGGGGACAAAGAAGACAATTGTTTTTGTTCTTCTGGTAATGTTAATGGCTACGATTTCAGGTATGATTTACGGGTATTTCTTCTAGAGTTCTCATAAATATAAATACAATAGAAAAAGAGCGACTTCGTTAAGAAATCGCTCTTTTTTTCTGGCGGTATGGACGGGACTCGAACCCGCGACCCCCTGCGTGACAGGCAGGTATTCTAACCAGCTGAACTACCACACCGTTTGTGTTTCAATTGGGACTGCAAATATAGAGATGTTTTTAATATTTACAAAATTTTTCAATCCATTTTATTTGAGAAAAAGGAGAAATGGACATTGCCATACTTCTTCTCCTTGATAAAGCGAGGATTAGATTTGAAGCTGAATGAGGCAGGATGTTCAAAAATCAACACTCCACCCTGTTTTAACACAGGATATGAGAGAATCTTATCCGGAATTCCATCCAGTCCGGCTATGTCATATGGAGGATCTGCAAAGATTATGTCATAATCCTTCCTGCATATTGTCAGGAAATCGAATACGTTATTTCTGAGAACCTGAATGCCGGTTATTCCGAGTTTAACAGCAGTGCTCTTAATGAAAGAGGCATGCTGTATGCTCATGTCTACGGCTGTTATCTCTTTGCACCCTCTTGATGCAAATTCAAATGAGATGCTTCCTGTTCCTGAAAAGAGGTCAAGAAGAGCTATCTCGCTAAAGTCATACTGATTGACTAATATGTTGAATAGTCCCTCTTTTGCAAAATCTGTTGTGGGTCTTGCTTTATATCCGGCGGGAGGTATGAACTGCTTCCCTTTTAATTCACCTGAGATTATTCTCATAATGGAAACATCATAGATGCGTATTTCATCTCTAGTTCTGAGTTGCCCAGGAGTATTGACGGATGTCTGAAAAATCCAACCCTCGGAAAATACTTTGTGAGACCGGATACATCCTCTTCTCGCATGTTGCCGGAAAGGAAGACAGAGAATGACTCCTGCTTGGCTCCCGATTGTTTAACAGCAAGCATAAGGTAGTATAAAGCTGTGTTAAATTGTACGGCAGGGAATGAGTTACAAAAAACAACCTTTGACCCTTGTACCAGTACAATATGAACGTGCCCCTTATGGTACTGGATAAATATTTTATTAGGATCCGGGAAGAATCTTGTGTTTTTCATGAAAGGGTAGATAGATGGAGCAACTTTAAATTCCGGCTGTATTGTTTTTATGGTATTCAACAGGGTGCTGTTAACCGCAAAAAGTAATGCCATCTCTTGACTCTCGTCAATTATAATGTCAACTTCGTCCAGCTCTTCAAGAAAATGGAGCTGTCCAAGAATTAGTCCTGCATCTTCACTCTTGAAGTTGCTCAAAGGGATTGATGTAAACTTGTGTGTGTTGATCAAAACATCGGTAGAGGCAAACTTCTTGGATAGGAGCGGGAATGATTTAATCATTTTGTAGATAGCCACGTTATACGTGTCTGGATCTTCAATATATGAGAAATCCGACTGATAGAGGAAGTGGCATCTATTCAGAGTATCGTTGACAATTGAAAAAGAAAATCCATTCAAGTCAGCTTGAATGGATAGTCTGTATTGAATTGTCTTATCCAGCTCCAGCTGTTTGTTGACAATTACAGGCATTATTATTCCCAGTTACCTGCGTTGTTGTTAGGTGCTTCAATACTACCAACCTTCAAGCCGGGGTATTTACCCACCATCTCGCGGTCTGATTTAAGATTTATCAGCAGTTGTCTGTTGAGGTTGTTGAGAAGAATTTCGTAAGGTATGTTTGCTTCAAAAAGAGGAACATCTACTCCTGAAACTTTACCTATAATAGCCTTCATCTCAATCTCTTTCTTTCCGCTGAAAGGGATAAATTTAATTGAGTCAATTACAAAGCCATCTCTTTTAAGAAGGGTGTCGCGAACAGCAATTTTAATACTGTCTCTGTACACTCTCTTTTGTGCAACAGCCAAAGAGTCATCCATTGAACCGATCTGTTTGATAACAGTAATAACACCGTTATTGTAAAAATCAATGAGTGAATCAATGTTGCTGGTGAATTTGTTATGTTTTGATTTGTAAGCAACCTGAAGTGTCCGGATGTCCTTAAGTCTTTCGATACCTATGGTTTCCCTGAATTTTCTCTGTTTTTCGAAAATCACCGGCTCCTGAATGCTGGTATAGATCAAATAGCCTATTACAATAGCTATAATAGGCAGCACAACAATAGTTAAGACCTTTTTCATTAGTGGTTATCTGTTTGTATTAATTTCTCGCAAAGTTCCCACAAAATTAAAATAAATATTCAGACCCCACAATATATTTTCTATTTTTGTTCCAACATTTTTTATGATGAAGGGCTATTTAAAAAGGAATTCAGCGATTGATTTTACAAAAGCAGTTAAAGTTGCATCATCTATTGCAATAGTAACTCATACAAATCCGGACGGCGATGCCCTGGGTTCAGTGATTGCTCTAAAGTCATATCTATCTTCAAAGGGTATTCGTTCACGGACTGTTGTCCCAAACCCATACCCCAAGAACCTTAAGTTTCTCGATAAAGAGGGTGATATAATAATTCATTCGTGGAGAAAGGATGCATCTGAAAGGGCAATTAAAGGGGCGGATCTTATTGTAGCACTTGATTTCAATCAGCTTAAAAGAATTGATGACCTGGAGGCGTTGGTAAGAAATTCTTCAGCAAAGAAAGTTCTCATTGACCATCATCCTCAGCCGGAAAAAGAGGCCTTTGACCTGGTTATCTCAAATACTGAGGTCTCCTCTACTTGTGAATTGCTTTTCTGGCTTATCAGAGAGATGGAAGAGGGGTCTGTTGGCGGCATACCCGATATTACGGCACAATCGTTGTATGTGGGAATGATGACAGATACGAACAACTTTTCAAACTCTGTTGAGGCGGGCACTTTTTTGATGTCCTACGAACTTCTTCTGCATGGAGTAGACAAGGAGACACTTCAGCTAAAAGTTTTTGCCGGTTTTACAGAGGAGAGGATGAGACTGATGGGGCATTCGCTTCTAAATAAAATGAAGATTTTGCCTGAGTTTGGAGCAGGATATATCGTGCTGACAAAGGATGAACTAGAGGAATTTAAGTTTATGGAAGGTGATACAGAGGGTTTTGTGAATATGCCGTTAAATATTTATGGTGTCACAATCTCAGCTTTATTCACTGAAAAGGATGAGCATGTGAGAGTTTCTCTCAGATCATCAGATAATTTCTCGGTAAATCAGTTCTCACGTAAGTACTTCAATGGTGCCGGACATGAACGGGCTGCCGGAGGAAGATTGTACATGCCTGTTGAAGATGTAGGTAATTATTTTGAAGAAACCCTCAGAAAGGAGCTTGAAGCAAATTAAATTATATAACTTTGTCTGTTTTTATTAAAGCATATAGTAGATCAAATGAACAAATTTTTAAAGATATCCCTGATTTTTAGCCTCTCTTTAATGGCTTATTCCTGTGCAGTTGAAAAAGAGGAGTCTGCCGAAGAGATAGAGAAGAGGGTTATTGGTTCTTATATTACTGTAGTTCACAAGGACTCGCTTAATCCATCAGAATCGGGACTTTACACCATTGTAAAAGCTAAAGGTACCGGTCAAGAGGTTGTAGATTCAAGCTATGTTTATGTTACCTACTCAACCAGAGATTTAAAGGGGAACTACCTGTCAACAACAGATGAAGAGGTCGCTAAAAGAGTAGGTACCTATTCTGTTGCTAATTATTACGGACCATATTTAGTTCAAACCTCTGTCTATACTCTTATAAGAGGTGTTGAAGAGGGACTTGCAAAAAAGAGAGTCGGTGGCGAATACAGTTTTATTATCCCGTCCTGGCTTTCTGATTATGGATATACCGGAACAAATAAGACACACTCATCTCCTGTTATCTACGATTTCAAAATCCACAGAGTGATAAAGGACATTGAGAAATTTGAGAGTGACTCACTAATATCTTACAGTAATAAGTATTATGCCGGTCTTGATACTACAAAGAAGGACTTTTACTTCAAAGTTACACGAGCAACCGAGGGTGACTCAGTTAAGGTGGGCGATGCAATTAAATACTATTATGTAGGTAAACTTTTAAATGGTTTCGTTTTTGATACAAACATTGAAGATACAGCCAGGAAGTACGGAATTTACAATTCGGCAAAGCAATATACTCCAGCCTCATACACAGTAGCAGATCCTGATAACGCCACTGAAGCAGAGGATCCAAACAATAGCGTTATAAGCGGAGTATCCTTGTCATTTATCAAGATGAAATACGGAGAAAAAGCAATTACCTTCTTCTCATCTCTATACGGTTACGGAAATCAGGAGAAGAGTTTTGGGATTTATCAACCCCTTTTCTTTGAGATTGAGGTTCTTGAAAAAGATGCTAACTAGATTTTTATTATAACAGCCAGAATAAAAACAACTTAAGACATTAAACAGAAGACCAGCAAAATTAATTTGCTGGTCTTTTGTTTTAACGTAAAGTTATTAGCAGAACTCTCGTTGCGGTGTTGGGTGGGACGAACCTCTATGGGGTTGTATTTCAAGGTGGTTCAAAACATAAATCTTTCATAATCAATAAATTATGTTTTGTAATTAGCTCGTTACGAGGTCTATGGAGGTTCGTCCCACCCAACACCGCAACCTCTCAGCCCAGATTTCCGGCCAAAGGCCGCAAAAACCGCGAAGCACCATATATTTCCTTGCAAGGCGATGTGTATCCGCAATTCTGCGGGAGGCAAACTGCATCCGCAAATCTACGGGAGGCGATCTAACCCCCGCACGGCTGTAACACTCAGACTAAAAACGCTTTGACAATCAACCCCAGGGATCATCCCAGGGATAA
>JAVEZL010000046.1:0-8934 GCA_034003005.1 Bacteroidales bacterium | reverse complement strand
AATACTACCCCAGGGGTAAAGTGTCAAACTGCTTGTAAACAGATTGTTATGAAATTTTACACTTTTTTATAACATCTTAAACATCAAGCGTTTGACACTTTACCCCTGGGGTCGTTTTGTGTTTTAACAAAATTTTGTAACTTTATACAAACATTTTTGAGGAGGGAGATTGAGGCGATGAGAAAAAGAAGAATTATCACAGAAACAGGTGTATACCATATCTATCAACAGGCTAATTCCAGGATAATTATCTTTTATGATAATGAAGATAAGGAGAAGTTTCTGAAGTGTGTTGCAAGGAGCGCAAAAATATTCTCAATTGAAGTATATGCCTATGTCATAATGGACAATCACTGGCACTTACTGGTAAAAACTAATCATCTTTCTGATTTTGTATCTAACTACATGGTTAGTTACGTTAAATGGTATAATTATAAACACAAGAAAGCAGGAAATTTATGTAATGGACCTTTTTCAAGTTCTCCAAAAAACAATTTGAATAATATCTTAAACTGCATAAAGTATATCTTAAATAATCCTGTAAAATCAAATATTGTCAATTATTCCTGTAACTACATTTGGTCTTCAGCAAATCAATATTATGAAGATATTATTAATTCGAAGAGCTCCTTGCGAATAAATGATTCAGTAGTAAAATCGTATTTTAGTTCAAAAAAGGAGTTCGAAATATTTCTTAACACCCCAAATGGAGAGCTAGATGATTTCAAAGAGGAGAAAGATTTTTGTATAAAAATTACAAACTCGCAACTTGCAGAGAAATTGGAATCAATTCTTAAGGGAAGATCTATTTATGAGTTAACCCGAGAAGAAATAAAGAATTATATAATACTTTTCGCTAGCGAAACAAAAGCTTCATATATACAACTTTCAAATCTTTTTCAGGTAAGCTATACATTCGTCAGAGATACAATTCACCACCGTTAAAGAAAGAAAGACACTCTACCCCAGGGGTAAAGTGTCAAACACATGGTAGTCAATTATATACAAAAAATCGACAAAACCTCTATAAGTCTGGATATATGAGACTTGACACTTTACCCCTGGGGTAGCAGTGTCTTTACTCCCTACTCGCCCTCATCATCAAGATGCCTGCTCCAGAGGTACTTGTTTGTCTCTTTGATTAGTACTCTTGAGAGCAGCAGGAGGGCAACAAGGTTAGGAATTGCCATCAGGGCGTTCATGCTGTCTGCAATGCCCCACACCAGAGAAAGATTCAGTACTGAACCTGCGAAAACTGCGGCAATCCAGAAAAGTCGGTAGTAAATGATTATTTTTTTACCACCCAGATACTCTACAGCTTTCTCACCATAATAAGACCAGCCTAAAATTGTAGAGAATGCAAAGGTGATAATCCCAATAGTCAGAATCCAGGATCCTATGTAGGGAATCTTTGAAAATGCGGCTTTTGTAAGAGCAGCGCCCTGAGTGTGGTCAATATCCGGGTGAGCTAAAATGGAACTAACAAGAACCAGACCTGTTAGAGCACACACAACTACAGTGTCCCAAAATGTCCCTGTTGAGGAGACAAGGGCCTGACGAACCGGATTTCTAGTCTGTGCAGCTGCTGCAACTATAGGTGCAGATCCAAGACCGGACTCGTTTGAAAAGAGCCCTCTGGCAATACCAAACCTCGCCGCCATCATTACAGTAGTTCCAATAAATCCGCCACCGGCTGCTTTTGCTGAAAAGGCCGAGTCAATAATCAGACTGAAAGTCTCGCCAAGATATGCCGAGTTCACAAAAAGGATGTAAACACATCCGGCTACATAAAAAATTGCCATAAAAGGCACAAGTGTACCGCTGACCTTGGCAATCCCCTTAACGCCAAACAGGATCACCATTGCAACTGCAATACTTAGAATAATTCCGGTGGTTACAGTATCAATCGCAAACGTCTCCTGAACAAGCAGGGATATTGAATTTGCCTGAACGGTATTTCCTATTCCAAAGGCAGCAATAGCGGTGAAAACACTAAAAAGCACTGCCAGCCACTTCATTTTAAGCCCCTTCTCAAGCGCATACATCGGCCCTCCAAGCATTGTTCCGTCCGCTGTTTTTACCCTGTATTTAATAGAGAGAAGCCCCTCTGAATATTTTGTTGCAATGCCGAACACCCCTGTTATCCACATCCACAGCACGGCCCCAGGACCTCCAAGTGCCACCGCTGTAGCAACTCCTATTATGTTTCCTGTTCCGATTGTAGCTGCGAGTGAAGTTGCCAGAGCACCAAACTGACTAACATCTCCTGTTGCAGACTTGTCCTTGGTTACGGAAAGTTTTATGGCTGTAAAAATTTTTCTTTGGGGGAACTTGAGAATGATTGTAAGGTAGATATGCGTCCCAAGTAATAAAATAATCATAGGCCATCCCCAAAGGGCAGAACTGACCTTTTCAATCAAGGCTGCGAAATTTTCCATAGTGAGAGTTAAGTTTAAAGTAGGTATCTTTGCAAATATAAAAAAATTGAGCTTTTGAGACGCATCATATACATAGTACTTGCCTCTTTTTTTGTGGCTCTTGCAACAATCGGCATCTTTTTACCCCTTATCCCCACCACTCCGTTTCTGCTGCTTGCTGTATACTTCTACATGAACTCATCCTACAGCCGCCTGAAATGGCTGCTAAGGAACAAATATCTGGGGCCATATATCCACTCCTATCTCTCTAAAGAGGGAATCCCCGTAAGACTTAAAATCAAGACTATATCCCTTCTGTGGATTACAATAATAACATCGATAATTTTTGCAACAGAAAATCTCCACGTAAGAATCTTCCTGGGAGTAGTAGCAATAGCCGTAACAATTCATCTGCTAATAAAGAAAACCAAATATTAGCAGATATTATTTTCTACTAACTCATTCACAGAGTACCCGCATAACTTCCGGAGTTTTTCCTCCTCGCTCTCTTCGTTCGCTGTGGCGGAGACTCCTTCAGTTTATGCGGACTACTCTGTGAAAGGGGAGCAGTAAATTCCGTGAATCTTTCCCGGTCAACCCAGGCGGCTGTAACTTTCAAACAGTAAGCGACTTGACACTTTATCCGAGGGATGATCCCTTGGGAAAAGTGTCAATTATCAATTAATCTGCTTGTTATGGCCGTGCGTATTTAGAACGCCTCTCACAGATTTGCTGAGCACATCGTCTGGAAAAGAATGTTTTGCGAAGATTTATATGGTGCTGTGCTGTTTATACGGCCTTCGGCCGGATTGTGGGCTCCGGAGGTTGCCGCCGGTTTGAGGTTGCGGGGTTGGGTGGGACGAACCACCATCAACCTAGTAATGAGCTAATAGCAAAACACAATTTATTGATATTGAGAGATTTGTGTTTTGCAACACCATGAAATTCAACCCCATAGAGGTTCGTCCTACCCACGCCTGTTTTCCTCAACGAAAAGCTATGTAGCACTCCCTCCCCGGTCATCCGCTGCCACGACGGAACCCCCGCCGGAAGGAGCAGAGCGGATGAGGAGGAATCGTTCCGGAGTGGCAGCGGATGACCGGGGAGGAGGTGACAACAATGCTTTGAATATCGGAACCCCCGCCGGAAGAAGAGCAGCGGACAATAAAAAAAGAGACTAACCCAAATTCCTTTAGATTAGTCTCTACCACCTAACTAATAACAAATAATCACTCAAAAATGAGCAGGACTTACAAAAGCTCCTTTACAGCAGCTATTGCAGAGTCATAGTTTGGCTCGTCCAGAATGTCTTTGGTTATCTCCTTATACTTCACCACTCCGTTTTTGTCGATAACCACAACACCTCTGGCAAGCAGTTGGTTCTCCTTTATCAGGAATCCATACTCAAGACCAAATTTTGAAAATTTAAAGTCTGATAGAGTATGAATGTTGTTTATGCCCTCTGCGGCACAAAATCTTCCAAGAGCAAACGGTAAATCCTTTGACATTGTAAGTATCACAACATCATTTGAAAGTTCAGTTGCTCTTTTGTTAAATGTACGTGTCTGTGATGCACAAACACCTGTATCAATTGAAGGGAAAACACTTACAACCACTACTTTGCCCTTAAAATCTGATAGTTTAACATCCTTTAAAGTGTTGTCAGATGCTACTATTTCAGGTGCGTTATCACCTGGTTTGATCTGATTTCCCAGCAATGTAAGCGGGTTTCCCTTGGCTGCAAAAATTCCTTTTGTTTCGATTGATGAAAGATCTTTCATAAAATTTCTATATTTATTATAATATGTTTCTGTTCTTGAATTAAAAACATAGAATAATCTATTTTGTTTAAATTTGTCTAAATAATTCTAGAAAAATGAAGATTCAAATCAGAAAACGGCTTTTAATTGCAGCACTGGCATTAACGGCCTTTGGAGGGTCAATCTCCTCTTGCGATCTTGAAGAGCTTTCTGAAAGAACAAAGCTTTTCAACTACGTTAGCGAGACCATGCATGACGTCTATTTCTGGTATAAAGATATCCCTGAAAACATTAGTCAGATTACGTCCATAGACGTTTATAATTACTTTGAAAAGCACCTGGTATCTCAGGACAGATGGTCGTGGATGATGACTGGCGAAGAGTTTTTGAACGACAATGCAGGAATATCAACAAGCTATGGCGTCTCTTATGCTCAGGCTATTGACCACTACAATGATTACTCTATCCGTGTAAGATATGTATATCCCAATACTCCTTTGTCTGAAAAAGGGGTTAAGCGTGGCTGGACACTTACTCATCTGAACAATACTCCTGTTATGGATCTGGTCAGAAACAACACTTTTGAAACCGAGATGGCCAAAACCACAAACAGTTTTACTTTCAGAGATAATTCTAACACAGTCCAGACATTTACAGCTTCATCAAGAGTAATCAACACCCGTTCCTACCTTGTAAGAGAGGTCTACACCTCTGCAGACTTTCCAGGCCTGCAGGCACCGGTTGGTTATTTCCATTACCTCACATTTAATGCTCACATGCTTGAGGATTTAGATGATGCAATGGCGATGTTTAAGTCTGCCGGGATAAAAGAGTTAATCCTGGATCTTAGATACAACGGAGGTGGCGACGGCAGGGCTACAGAGCTTCTATCAAATTATATTGCGCCTGCCTCTGCAGACGGAAAGCTTGTGGCCAAGAGAAAGCACAACGATAAATACTCTTCATTGGACACTAAAACCGAGAGTATGACCATTATCAAAAGAATTGCCGGTTCGCTCAATCTTGACCGTTTGTATATACTTGGCAGCAAAGGGACAGCATCTGCAAGCGAGGTTATAATTAACGGATTTAAGCCACTTATGGATGTAGTTCTTGTGGGCAGACAAACATACGGAAAGCCAAACGGAATGTATGTAATCTCCTATCCGGAAAATAATTACACAAGTCCACAATACATTTTTCTTCCAATTGCCTTCTTTACTGTAAATAGTGTAAACGAAGGTAATTATGTAAATGGTATTGTGCCCGACCACTCCCGCCCGGATGACCTTTACCACGAATTCGGCATAAATGAAGATTGGGTTAAGGCGTGCCTTACACATTCGTCAACCGGGGCATTCCCTCCTCTTCCACCTGCCGGCTCACCTGCTATGTATAAAGGGGAGCAGTTTAGAATTCCTCTTGACAGTGAATCACCTTATTACGGCAGATACACATTTATTAAAAGCCGATAGTAGTTTAAAAACCATTCAGTTTCAAATAGACTGTTGGTAGCAGCAGAAGGAAACCTACGACTATCAGTAACATAATAAATGGGAAAACCCATTTAAACCATTTTGCATAAGGGATTCTTGCTATTGAGAGGACTGCGATAAGAACGCCCGATGTGGGTGTAATCATGTTAGTAAACCCGTCTCCAAACTGAAAGGCAAGGACTGTCGCCTGTCTTGAGACTCCTATTAAATCCGAGAATGGGGCCATAATAGGCATTGTGATTGCTGCTTTTGCACTGGCAGATGGTATCACAATATTTATAAAGGTTTGAATCATGTACATAACACCAAGTGCCCCGCTCTTTCCTGCTCCGTCCATAGCTAATGACATCTCGTGAAGAATCGTGTTAATTACCTTACCCTCTTCCAGAATTACAATAATTCCTGCGGCAAGGCCCACAACAACAGCTGCTGAGAGAATATCTCTGGCCCCCTCGTTAAGTTTGGAAACTATTTCATTTCCACTGTATCCGGCAGAGATGCCGCTCAATATTCCTAGTGCAAGAAACAGAGCGGAGATTTCACCTATATACCATCCGTAGCCCATTACACCTACAACAAGGAAAATGATTGTAAAGAACAACAGATTAAGCACGAAGAAATGGACCGATTTTTTTAGTGATAAGAATCCTGTGACTGCAAACATTAATGACAAAAATGGAATAAGTCCAGGGATATCAAATGTACTGTTCCCAATTTTTATTGTAGTGTGATAATAAAACAGAGAAAATAGTACCAGCGATATTAATGTTATAATATAACTCACCCATGCTGCACGGGGAGTGTGATATTCAATATCCTTATTATCCTCTTCTGCCCTCTCCCTCCAATACTTATCCTCTTCATAAACAGGAGATTTAAGCGGATTCTTTTTAACTTTTGCAGCGTAAAAGAGCACAAATGCTATTGTTATGACATTCAGCACCATCCAGCAGAAAAATCGGTATTCAATTCCGGAAAAGAGCGGAAGACCTGCAATATCCTGTGCAATACCTATAGTAAAAGGGTTCAAAATGGCCCCTGCAAAACCTACGTGAGCAGCAACATAAACTAGTGATACTCCTACTATTGAGTCGTATCCCATGGAAATAGCAAGGGGAATAAGAAGAACAGCAAAAGCTATAGTCTCCTCACTCATCCCAAAGACCGCTCCAAAAATGCTAAAAAGCAGCATTACCAGTATAAGAACAATATTGTGTACCCCCACCCTTCTCAGAAAGCTGTATTTCTCAAGACCTTTTGTGAATTTAAGAAAGGATTGAATTCCTGCATCAATAGCCTTCACTGAATTAACCACCCAAAAGGCCGCCCCTATAACAAGAATAAATACGATAATTCCTGCCTGCCTTGTGAACCCCTTATAAAAAGCGGTCATTATCTGCCAGCTCTGCGGTTGATTGTCAATATATCTGAATTCAAGTCTCTCTGAGTCACCTTCAGTTATTTTAACATACTCCCCTCCCGGTACAAAAAACGTAACTATCGCACTTATTACAATTAGTGCAAATATTATCACAAAAGTGTGTGGTATCTTAAGCTTTTTCCTTTCCATAGCGTAAAAATAATTCTAAATTTGTGCAAAACCATTATAAAATGATCAACTTCACAAAAAGATTAGCACTTCTGATCACACTGGCCCTTTTTGCCTCGGCAATAAGTCCGGCCATTGCTCAGAATAAAATGTCTCAGGCAGACCACGACCAGGTGGTCTCAAAAATCATTAAAATCGGCCAAACCGATAATAGAACGATGCACCATCTGGATGTATTAACTAACAGAATAGGTGGACGTTTACTTGGATCTGATGCCTATGAAAATGCAACCTGGTGGGCTGCCGATTTATACAAAAAATGGGGGCTTGAGGTTGTTGTTCAGGAGGTGGGACAACTCCCTGTGGGATTCAACAGAGGTCCATGGTTTGGAAGAATGCTTTCTGAAAATGGGATGATTCTTCATTTTGCAACCCCTTCCTACACTTCCGGCACTAAAGGTGTTCAAAGAGGACACGTTGTTAAAGAGCCTAAGAGTAAAGCGCAATTTGAGAGAATGAAGGGAAAACTTAAAGGTGCATGGGTTTTGATTACTGGCGAAAATGAAGGATGGCCTGTAGATTACTCAGAATACGCAGACACACTCAGATCACAGATTATTCAGGAAAACAATAAAATTCAAAGATATAATGACTCTATTATGAGGATCAACAGGACAAACCCTGATAAACCTCAACTGGAGCCAAAACCATTCAAAGATGCCCCTGCCCTCTTTTACAAAGAGATGCGTGAAGCTGGAATTCTTGGTTTAATCCAATCTTCTAAAGTACCCATTAGAGCATTATACGACAGAAAGAACATCGAGTATATGAGCTGGGAAGAGCTACCTACATGTCCGGATATAAAACTGGATGAGCACCAATTCAAAATTATTGAACAGATGGTTAACGAGCGTCGTTACTTTCAGCTTGAATTCGACATAAGAAACCACTTTAAACCAGGCCCGGTTAAATATCATAATGTACTTGGAATTATTAGAGGAACCGAGTTTCCGGATGAATACGTAATGTCTGGTGGACACCTTGACGCTTTTGACGTCGCTACCGGTGGTGTTGATTGCGGAACCGGAGTTGCTCCAAATCTGGAGGCAGCCCGAATGATAATGGAGGCCGGCGGAAAGCCAAGAAGGTCAATTGTATTTTGTTTGTGGGCCGGTGAAGAGTTTGGTCTGTGGGGTTCTAAACATTGGGTTGAAAGTAATAAAGATAAACTTGACAAGATATCAAACTACTTTAACAGAGATGGCGGCCCTACAATCACAAACAGCATAACCGTTCCACCGGCTATGTTCGATGCCTTCAAACAGGCGACCTCAAGACTCAATGAGATAAATCCCGAGTTTCCTTTTACTCTTAACAAGAGAGAGGGAGAGGCAAGACCTAAGCCTACAACAGCAGGCGGCAGCGACCATGCACATTTTGCAATTAACGGAGTCCCTACCATAAGCTTTGGGAACGCAGACCCTAAAGGCTACGACTTCAACTACGGTGAGATATGGCACACCGAACGCGACACTTACAACATGTCAATTCCTGAATACATGGATCACACATCCACCGTAATGGCAATTGTTCTTTATAACCTTGCAAATCAAGACAAAAACCTATCACGAAAGGGATTATACAAGTAATATTGCATTAAGTTTACTGCATTCACAGAGTATCCGCATAACTTCCGGAGTTTTTCCTCCTCG
>JAVEZL010000045.1:0-9104 GCA_034003005.1 Bacteroidales bacterium | reverse complement strand
GTATTATCTCTGTAACCTTCTAAGTCTTTGTACCAGTCCGGATATTCAGTTCCTCCTGAAAGAGCCCACTGATCAAATTTAAGATAAGCTGTGCTTACTACATTCCCCTCGAATGGATGCTCAAATAGTTCTGGAATCATAATACCCCACATCATACCATCCACTGACTTGTATTTATCAAAAGGGTGTAATTGCTTTCCGGTTAGCATAGACATATCGGCCTTTGAAGTAGGTGAAAAAGTAGGAAGGTGTATCTCTAATCCCCTTATTACCTGTCCAATTTCATTTCTAATGATAAAAAAGTTCAGAGCCGTATTTACACTTAAGTCGGACGATTCAACCGGATTAACGAAACTTATTGTAATTGCCCTTGGCTGTATAATTGTGTGGTTCCCGCTAACGGTATTTACGAATGCACCGGCCTGGTCAGGAACAATAGATTGAAGCCTGTTGAACAAAGGAATAACAGCAAGGGTAACACCGGATTCAGTCCCGTTAGGGCTCCTTAAAAACGGCGCTGTTCCATCTGTTACATCTCCGGTAACAGACGCAACATTTGAGGCATTGATTTTGTCAAGCTGTATTGCTGCCGCAAGATCCTTACTACTTCCTGAAGCCTTGATTATATAGTCAAATTTCATCTTGGTAAACTTATTCGATGAATTGCTGTAGTTAGTAATTTTGAATCCAAGAACCAGGTCATTCATATCATAATCACCTTTCCATGGCCATAAATCTTCAAAAGCATATGATGCCCATCCTGTCTCTGAAGGGAAGTATGAAACAAAAGCAACGCTTGCATCATTATCATCATAGTCTTCGCTCTCCTGGACACCATCTCCGTCTGCGTCAACTATCGCGGGAGGAGGAGCAACAATTTGACCTGCTCCATCATTGCAACTAGTTGCAACAATATTCTTAGTTTGAGTTTTACTCAAAATGGAGAGGCCATCAGTAAACAAATTGCTATAATTTGCTCTTCCGTTCGTTCCGGACCCCTCAACAAGATTAGAGTAAACAACTTCAATACGTCCGCTAATCTGTGATCCTGCGTAAGCGAACGAAGGCATAGTGCCTGTCACTTTAAACACGGAGTAATCCGCAGATGTTGAATTCAGAGTCATCCCCCAGATGTTTGTAAAGTTGTTCGTAAGGAACATACTTCCTGCAGACATGTTTATAGTAGTGAGGTTAATTTTAAATGTCTGACTCTCCCAGAGAGACCCACCATAAAGGTTGATTATACCCCCCTGAAGATCTGAAAGTACCGTAGCTATGTTGCAGAAGTTGTTTATAGTAGCTCCGCTTGTTGTTGCCAGGCTTATAGTAGAGACAATCTCATGATGGTTAGTCATTACTGTGCCATTTGACTGGTAGTAAGTGCCTGTCATAATATTACCGTCTACGTCGTTTAATGCGGTCCCGTTCATTGTAATATTAAAGGTCTTTACATTGATAGCACCACTGTTGAATAGTTGAGAACTATTTGTAATAGACAAACCTCGTCCATTTCTTGAGATGCTCAGGTTACCTTCGTTATAAAGTATGCTGTTATTATTAATATCCAGGTTATCGTTAACTGTAAATGATCCTTTGTTAACGGTTGTTGTTCCTGAGGACATATTGATAGTCTTGGAAGAGTAAAATGTACCACCTGCATATACATATATTACAGGAGGAATGCCGGAGTCAAGAGTACCGGTACTAACCCCGGCAACATTAACTGTACCCCCGGGAAGAACCACAATGCTTACCTTGTTAAGGTTCGCTTTACTATTAACAGTATATCTTCCTTTAACATATAATATTGCGTGAGCCAAGTTGTTCCCCATGCCTATTGAAGCTGTTCTGTTAACTCCCTCGGGTATATAGTATGATTTGTAGGTGTTACCATGTATTGAGCTTTCACCTGTGTTAAAGCCAACAATTGATACAGAGCTATTATTGCTGATTACTACATCATAATTGGTAGGTGTAGGAACTGTAGGTGATGAGAAAGATGCGTTTACAGCAACATTACTGGAGCTTTTTGATATTGCAGAGCTGGTTAATGTCAGGTTTGGTCCTGTAATTTCTATGCTCTTAGTTGTTCTGTTACCATTTGGAAGAATCTCCTGCACATAAAGTGTCTGAAGTGCAGTAGGCAAGGTAAGTTTCATGCTAAACGGACTTCCCGGTTTTGCTGCACCTGTGGCCATAAGAGAGCCATCCTTCAAGAATGAAGAGGAGTATACCTTGATAATTCTCAAATACGAATCAGAGATTCCATTAACACTTCCAACCTGAACATTCAGATTAACCTCCTTTACAGTTTTCCAGTCAAAGTCAACAGGTATTTGAGTTGTTGGGTCGATTGGTTCAGGAGTCGGGAATTTTACGCAACCTGCTGTGGATAAAATGACCAATCCTAATATTATAAACAAAAGCTTTTTCATCTCTCTGTTATTAACTTGTTATTAACTTACAAATATAATATGTTTTTCAATATAACAAATAAAATGTAATATTGTTTGCAAAATATGTGCAATATATGTGCACTATATGTAAGAAAACCAATGTTGTGTAAAGTTATTTTACGGCTGTAAAATATTATTTGACACCCAAGGGTTGAGTAAGGGTAAATTTGTTTTCAGAGGTTCCACCAGCATCTGAAAATCTCTTCACCTCGTTCTGTAATAACAGATTCAGGATGAAACTGCATTCCGTAAATGTTAAAGATTCTGTGATATAGGGTCATAACAATTCCATCCTCATTTTTGCTGCCTACTTTCAAATCGTTACCTATTGATGCCTCATCAACTGCCCATGAGTGATATAACCCTATGTTGATAACACTTATAGTGTTGTTTGAAATTTTTAACTTGCTTAAAACAGGGTCCTTAGAGTTTATTATAAGTTTACTTTTATGCCCATGCAGAGGTGTGGGTAAATTAATCAGTTTCCCTCCAAAACACTCTGCAATCGCCTGATGTCCGAGACAGATTCCAAGAATACTATGACTCTCTTTACAAAGTTCTATTACTTTGAGTACATCTCCGGATTCAGATGGGATACCCGGCCCGGGTGAGATTATGATGTGAGTATAGTCATTAAGAGAAGAGAAGTCGATTTTGTCATTTTTTACAATATCTGCAGTTGTGTTGCAGACTCTCTTAATCAGATGCAGTACATTATACGTAAAAGAGTCGTAATTGTCTATGAGAAGGATTCTCTTCATTATGCAAAAGTATATATTTTACTAAATTTGTCTCCCATGCAAGATATCTTTTATAATCCACATATAGTAGCAGAAAAGATGGACCAATACTCATCCAGGGGCTTGCCATTTCTGTTTGCTATGAATTATGAGCTGGATGAAGCACTATTTATACCTTACCCGGCAGAGCAGAGCAGGGTCCTGTATCACTTTCCAAACGGGACAAACTTTGCAAGAGACTTAATACCATCTTCAATGGAGGAGTACATGAAGATTCTGGAGGTGGATACAGAAGAGGAGTATGAAAGGAAATTTAACATTATTATGAAGGGGTTAAAGAGGGGTGACTCTTATCTTGCAAATCTTACCTGTAAAAGTGAGGTTTCAACAGATTTGGACGCATCCACTCTTCTCCGCTCTACACATTCACTGTTTGGACTCTATGTTCCAGAAAGATTTCTCTCATTCTCTCCGGAACGTTTTGTCAGAATTGAAAATGGTGAAATATCTTCTCTCCCAATGAAGGGAACCATTGACGCCTCTTTAAAGGACGCTGAGGAGCGTATTCTAAATGATTACAAAGAGAGTTGTGAACACGCAACAATAACAGACCTTATCAGGAATGATCTTGGAATAGTTTCAGAAGAAGTGTGGGTTGAGAGATACAGGTTTATTGACAAAATAATCACAGACAGAGGAGAGATTTTACAGGTTAGCTCAGATATAAGGGGAAGATTGAAAAGTGAATATACAAACTCTCCCGGCAGACTTATGCTGTCTCTGCTTCCTGCAGGCTCAATTTCAGGGGCTCCAAAGGGCTCAACTGTCAGTTTGATATTTGAGGCCGAAGGTATCCCCAGAAGCTTTTATACAGGTGTTGCAGGCCTTTTTGACGGCAATATACTTGACTCCGCCGTTCTGATAAGGTACATAGAATTTGATTCCTCTGGAAAGAAGTATTACAGGAGTGGGGGCGGAATAACAATAAACAGCAGGGTAGAGGAGGAGTATAATGAGATGGTAAAAAAAATATACTTACCTCTTAACAAATGATAAAATTTATTGAGTCCATAAGAGTTGTTGATGGTGTAGCGTATCACCTTGATTACCACTTTAAAAGGTTCTCGAAGACAATTAAGCACCATTTTAAAAATCAGGATGAGGAGGACTTATACGGCTTTGTCTCAGAGATATTATCGAAAGAGAGGGATGTAATTAAAAAAGGAGTCTTTAAGCTAAGAGTGATATATTCTAATAAGATTCTTTCATATACAATAGATCCATACCAGCCAAAACTTATCAAAACCCTCAGACTTGTTGAAGATAACAATATTCGCTACGCATTCAAGTATGAAGAGAGAAGTGAAATCGATAAGAATTTTACTATGCGAAATGGATGCGATGATATCCTGATTGTAAAAGAGGGTGAGATAACAGACACTTCTTACTGCAATGTTGTTTTTGAAAAGGGGGGGACACTTTACACTCCTGTTTCATATCTTCTTCCTGGTACAGCAAGGGAGAGAATGATTAATGAAGGATTATTAAATGAGATAAAAATAAGACCTTGTGATATCAGCAGATATGACAAGGTCTATTTAATTAACTCTATGCTTGACCTCTACCCTGTAGATTCGATTCTACTCTAAAGTAAAATTGTATTTACCTACAGCTTATTGTGTGAACCGTCACAAAAAGGTTTGTTATTTGAGTGTTTACATCCGCAAAGGTAATGCTCCCCACTCTTTTCAGGTTTGAAGTTTACAGGAGTGAAGCCACTGCCCTTATGAGATCCATCACAGAATGGCTGGTTCTTACTCTCCCCACAAGCACACCAGTGATAACTTTTGCCCTCTTCTAGCTCTACTTTGAAAGGGCCTTTTTTTGCAATATTTGGATTCATAACTCTTAGTTTTTAAGTTTTTTACAAGGCTAGTGAGTATGATTTTTTTCTGCCTCTACAGCTTCAGCCTTGGTATTGTGTACTGTTCCAAAAGGATGTTCTGCAGGAGAATAAATAGAGTAAAGAAGAATGGGCACATCCCCTGTGTTTACTAGATTATGCCACTTTCCTGCCGGTATCATTACAGAAAAATCATCCTCAACTGTAGCCTGAAAAGTTAAATTCTCCTTTTCGTCTCCCATATAAACAATGCCGGCTCCTGACTCAATACGAAGGAATTGATCAAGTTCGTTATGCTGCTCCAGACCGATGTCTTCTCCAGGCATTATCTTCATTAATGTTAGCTGCATATTTTTACCTGTCCAGAGAGCCTGGCGAAAAGCTTCGTTTTTTAAGGTGTATGCTTCAATATCAAAGACAAAAGGATCCGCACCATGATCACGAAACTCCACTATGGCTTCAGTCTCTGCAACAAGCGCCTCTGCACTCTCTTTTTTTTGATTGTTGCAACCAACCAGCATTAAGGTGGTTGTGACAATAAGTGTTAGTGTAAATCTCTTCATAATTATATGGTTTTGGTTTTACTTTTAAAACTTGAACGAGCTTTTAAGTCCTGTTCCTGTAAGAGAAACCACTGCAATCTCTTTTCTGTCAATGATCTGGGGGTATTTGTTAACAGCCGCCACAGCACTTGCAGATGTAGGTTCAATATATACTCCCTGTTTAGCCGACGCTCTCATTGCATCAATTATCTCAGAGTCATCAACAGTTACAAAATCACCACCTGTTGACTGAACCGCCTCAATAATCTGCTTAAGCCTAACAGGCCTGTGTATTGCAATACCCTCAGCAATTGACGGGTTTCCGGATGTTATGGGAGTCTCCTTACCTTCGATAAAATCCTTAAGTGGGGAGCACTTGTTGCTCTGAACAGCCATCAACTTTGTCATTTTATCAATGATTCCCGCCTCCTTCATCTCCAATAAACCTAAATATACACCAATTAATTGAGAACCGCTACCTACCGGAATGAAAATTGAATCCGGTGCCTTCCAGCCGAGCTGCTCAACAATCTCATATATAATAGTTTTAGTTCCATGAATAAAGAAAGGGTTCCATGCATGAGCTGCATAATATGAATCCTTTGCAGCCTCAAGAGCTGCATTAGCACAATCAATTCTGTTCCCTTCAATTAAGTGTATTTCAGATCCATATGAGGCCGCCTGTATGGATTTTGCCGACGAGTTACCTGCAGGCATGAAAATATTTGCCTTTATACCACCTTTTGCACAATATGCAGATACAGAGCAAGCCGAATTCCCTGAAGAATCCTCAACAATCTCGCTTATTCCCATCTCCTTGCATTTGCTAATCATAAGAGATGCTCCCCTGTCCTTGAAAGAACCGGAGGGAAGCATGAAATCCATTTTGCCTAGAAAAGGTATTCCATTAATCTCCATATCAACAAGTGGAGTACCACCCTCTCCATATGAAATTGCATTTTTTAAATCATCCAGAGGAAGTACCTGACTATATCGCCAAAAACTTCTATTATTAAGGTCTATTTTTGATCGGTCAAGAACAGGATGGTAATCAAGGTCTAGATAATTTCCACACTTACACTGCCAGATATCCCGGGAAACCGGGTACTTTGAGCCACATTTTGGGCAAATGAATTGACAATCCATCAAAAATCTATTTTATAAATTTAAAGTTTCGCCTTCGCTTTTAGCTACAATTGCTGCCCCTGTAAGGTCACCCCAAACATTCACAGCTGATCTTATCATGTCTAGAGGTTGCTGCACAACAAGAACAAGTCCTATTCCTTCAAGTGGCAGACCTACTGCGTTTAGTACAACAGCCAGCATTACTAATCCTGCAAGCGGTATACCGGCTGTACCGATAGCTGCTAAAAGACTTGTAAGTACAACAATAATCTGTTGAGCAAGTGTTAAATCAACTCCATAAGCCTGAGCAATAAAAATAGCTGTAACGCTCTCAAAAAGAGCTGTCCCATTCATGTTTATGGTATTGCCCAAAGGCAGACAAAAACTTGCTATCTTTCTTGAAACGCCGGTCTTGATATGAATATCCTCTAAATTGATTGGGAGAGAAGCCGCAGATGATGCTGTCGCAAAACTCGTAAGGAGTCCCGGACTCATCTGTTTCATAAATTTATATGGGTTTTTCTTGGTAAGAGCAGCAAAGATTCCCGGAAGTACAGTAATTCCGTGTATAATACATCCTCCCCCAATTATTGCCGCATATATACCCAAACTTCCAAACAGAGTTGCTAAAGCCTCTGAATCTCCCGCCTGAGCACCCACGACTCCTGACACCACTCCAAAAAGCCCAAAAGGGGCAAATTTTATTACAAGGAATGTGACTTTTATCATCACTTCGTAAAAACCGTTGAACAGATCTGTTAGCTGTACTCTCGTCTTCTCTTGAGAAACCGTTATGTAATAACCAAAAAGTATTGCAAAGAAAATTACCGGTAGCATATTTCCGTCTGCCATAGCCCTGATTATATTTTCAGGAACTATTCCCAGAAGCTGATCTACGAAAGAAACTTTGGTTCCCGGAATATCAGTAATAGTCTCAGATAGCTTAAGATCAACCCCTACTCCAGGTTGAAAAATATTCACTAAAAGCAGACCCAATGAAGAGGCCAAGATTGTAGTAATAATGTAATAAAGAAATGTTTTCCCCGCAATCCGGCCAAGGTCCTTGCTTTGACCAATACTAGACACACCCATAATAAGAGCACTGAAAACAAGAGGTATAACTACCATTTTCAATCCTCTGAGGAATAGGTCACCCAGCCATTTTGTGTAAGCTACATACTCATGCGCAAAAATTCCGAAAATTGCACCAAGCGTTATTCCAATAAGAATTTGCCAGGGCAGAGCCAGTTTGAATGTTTTTTTCATTTAGGTTGCAAAATTAAATCTCTTAAGTGGTTCATTATATAAGGCATGACGGCCCATCTCACCTCTCCCGTAAAATGGCCGCCATATATTTCATGAAACTCATATGAAGCTTTTTTATCCTCAAGGATTTTTACAAGTTCAGTATGAGCATCTTTGAATGTTTTAAATTCGTCATGTGTTCCTATTGCCATGAAAATGTATGGCAGCTCAGAGGCAGGTGACTCCTTCACCATCTTCATAACATCATTCTCAGGATCATCTCCAAACTGAACTTTTACACTGCCCATCACAGGCTCAAGATATTTATCAGGGACAACATCTCTAAACGGGGCATTTACCGCCCCGCTAAGGTCAGCAATAAAACAAAACCGTTCAGGATTCCTTAGGCCGATGAGCATTGCTCCATATCCGCCCATTGAAGAGCCTCCAATTGCCTGAATGTTTTTAAGTGTTTTGTATTTATTATCGATGTAATTAAAAAGCTCCTGCTCTATAAAATCCCGCTGTCTTTCCCCCTCCTCTGCTTTACTGTTTACGTACCATCCGTTTCCCATAGATGGAGTGACAACAATAACCGGTTTGTTATCAAGAGATGAAAGAAGGTTCATATCAACATAAGCTGTGTTATCCCCATCCCAATAATGAAGAAGGTAGAACACGGCATGTGATGAAGATGAGTCAAAATTTCTTGGGGTAATAACAGTAACAGGGATATCTCTCCCTAACAATAGAGATTTTATTGTATCTGTAATTACTGTTTGTGCTGTAAGAGACAAATTAAATGCCAGCAGCAAAACTGTAACGATTAACTGCTTCATTCTAGATTCCCAGTTTTTGTCTTATTTGTTCCGGGATTGCATCTTTATGAACCACTATTGAAATGGTCTTAGCCTCAACAAATTTCTTCGAAAGAAAATTGTACCCTCCAAAAATATTTATTTCAGGCTTCCATGAATTTTTAACTTTATAATAAACTGTTCCGTTCTGGTCTGTCGCCATCCCAATCAGATGCATAAGATGCACATCGGTGGTTACAAATCGCTCAAAACCCTCCTGACGACTTGACTGTGTT
>JAVEZL010000044.1:0-9439 GCA_034003005.1 Bacteroidales bacterium | reverse complement strand
GTCCATATAGCCACCGAATCTTTTCTTTTCGTTTGCTAAGATTGCACGGTATGCCTTAATTCTTTTTTGAATCTTTTGAATCTGTTTGTCTGTCATGTTAGTAGGGGGTATTAGCAATTACCTGTAAAGTTCACCGGTCCTTGCCTGATTGAGGAGATCCATCCTTATCCACAGATGTAAAAGCCTGGGGCGGAACAATTGAAATCTCACATAAACCGCATGCTTTATGACCGTGTGCGAGTGAAAGGGCTACAAAGAATATTACACAAGCTCAGCTAACAGAATTAGTAAAGGTTAGCCGGCAAACCATAAATGCTATTGAGTTAGGGAAATACAACTTATCAACTATTCTCGCTTTAAAAATCGCTCATGTTTTTAATCAGTCTATCCATAATATTTTTGAGCTTGAAGAATCTGATTGGGAATCCTGATATGACCGCTACCGGTGGTGGTATGACGTCGTGGCAGTCAGGCAGAGAGTCTGGGTGTCTCACAGAAACTGAAGTCAGGACGAGATTCGACCTTGTCGAATCCGCACAAACCCAGCCATTCCTTGCTCTTTTTGGGTTTCTTACAATTCTGATTTTCTATTTAAATAACTGTGGCAAAGTAGTTGCCAGAAAGAGCTTACAGTTCATCCATGTATGCCCGCCCGGCACGACCATGGTCTCCAGATTGAGGCCTTTCTCATTGAACAATGTTATAGCACCGTTAACAATTCCAATGTACTGATCGCTTTCTCCGACATAGATGCTGAATTTTTTAAGCTGGTTATTGTAAGTCGCTACATCAGGGTTCCAGTCGCCAAAGTTTGCCCTGAACTCCGGGGTTTGTGTATAGGGCGCATAAGCGCATACATAAGCAAACTTATCAAGATTCATAAGACCTATATTGAGCGTTGCTCCGCCACCGACTGAAAAGCCTGTTATAGCCCGGTTATTCCTGTCAGTCAGAACAGGATAATTCGATTCAATAAAGGGTATAATGTTGTTGATCATGTCGTTCCCGAAAGCGTTTGACATCATGAGTCCGGTATTGGCATACGGCATTACAATGATCATAGGCTTTGCTTCTCCCTGTGCGATCAGGTTATCAGCAATAAGATTGGCTCGCCCGACTTTGGTCCAGGTTTCTTCTGTATCCGATCCGCCATGAATAAGATAAAGCACAGGATACTCAGTTTTCCCGTTGATATCAAATCCGGGCGGGGTGTATATTAACAACGTTCCGGTTCTGTTCTGGGCAGTATTGTAACTACGATAACTTATTTTGCCATGAGGAACGTTTTGCAGAGAATGTACAAGCGGTTTGTCTCCTTTGATATCAACAAGACTGTGTTTAAAGCCTTCGTTTGAGAAAACATAAGTGTTGTTGGGATCATTAACTTCAATGCCATCGACCTGGAAGCTATAGGGATAAATATCGGGTTTTACAGGAGGAATGGTTATCGACCATACACCGGAATCATCTTTAGTCATTTTTACTGGTGCCGGCAGTATCTCAGTATCAAGAGATACGCTTTGAGCGTTCCTGGCATAAAATCTGAAAGTAACGCTATTGTCGGAATGTACTTCAGGTGAGATAACGGAAGGTCTCTGGGCGGTCAGAAAAGTGCCGGAAGAGACAAATATTATTAATGTTAATAGTATGTTTTTCATCAGTATATAATTTTTATTTTAATGGTCTGATGGAACCCACATGTCTGAAAATTATATACATACGTGTTTGTGTCTGGAATACATGTGGGTTTCATCTATTTATATATAAGGTCAGAATATTATTTAAAAAGCAAAGGTGCCGTATTTGCAAGATACAATTTTGTATTCATCCAGGTATGACCACCTGATGAAATGAGCGTCTTATGATTGATGTTCTTTGCCTTGAGATAATCAATAAATTCGGTTGCCGGTTTGTAAAGGCGGTCCTCATTGCCTACACTGACCCACAATAGTTTTAGTTTCCTGTTTGTTTCTTCAGGATTTTCAACAACCGTTGTGAAATCTCGTTCCAGTTCTGTACTTGTCAGATATGCACTGTAGCAGCATATCCAGGCAAACTTATCCATATTTCCGAATCCGGTCCGAAGAGTCTGACCTCCGCCTCGTGAGAAGCCCCCGATTGCACGATTTTCACTGTTGGCAATAACCCTGTAATTCTTCTCAATATAAGGAATAAGATTATCTACCAGGTCTCTTTCGAAAGTCTTTGACCTTGCAATTGCCTCAGCGCTTTCCCGTCCTGCCGGGTCAGCCGGTTTTAGCCCGCCCTTTTGTTCGGCAATCCTGGCTTCGATATTACCATAAGGCATCACGATAATCATAGGCCTGGCTTTTCCTTCGGCAATAAGGTTATCGAGGATAAGATTAGCCTTACCTACTTTAAACCATGTTTCTTCAGTATCAGTAGTTCCGCCTATCAGGTAAAATACCGGGTACTTCTGACCAGGGTTATTGTCGTATCCGGGTGGGGTATAAACAAGCACTGTACCGGTTGTTCCCTCAGCCGATGGGTAAAACTCATAAGTTACTGTTCCGTGAGGAACATCTCTCATTGAATGGATCAGTGAAGAATCGCCACTCACATCGAGCAGACTGCCTTTGAATCGTTCGTTTGGGAAATAGTACATATTACCCGCATCCATAACCTGAACGCCATCAATAACAAAGTTATAAGGATAAATGTCGGGTTTGACAGGCCCAACCGTTACACTCCATGAACCTCTTGCGTCTTTAACCATCTGTACAGGCGCTTTTTCAGATTGCACACTCAGTTTAACATCCTGTGCATTTGGTGCGTTAATGCGGAATGTCACAGTTTTATCGGGATTGATCTGGGGAGATCTACCGAAACCTCCTGAAGGCTGGCCGGTTGCCCACCCCGTGAAACAAATGAATGTCCCGGCAATAAGCGAACGTAAAATTGTTTTTTTATTCATACTGATGCTCTTTTTATTCTTGCTAATTTATTAATTCTTTTTATTTTTTTTGTATTGTAAAAAAGCCAGGATAGTAATTATTATCCCTATTGCAACCATAACTACTCCAACAATTGAAGAATATCCTTTTGATGGGAGGCCCTTGTTTCCAAAAGCAATGTGAGTTGTTTTAAAAATAAAGAAAACTTCACAATTACAAAGCCGAATCCCATTAAAGCAATACTTGTTCGTATCCAGGCCAGATAAGTTCTCTCGTTGGCAAGATGTTCTCTGGATCTTTCAATTGAGTTTTTTTCTTCTTAGTTTGCCATATCATTCTTGAATATGTTTTCCTGATGTATGTATATTTCAGCATTAACGACCCGGCGGTATAGTTTGTTTGCGTGCCCGACGTTAGGAGGGCTGGCGTGGTCTTTGCCGTCACGGCGCATGCAAAAAGTCTAATTTCGGTTGTTAATAATCGCGCCGCAACCATAAGCGTAAAGGTGATAACTAATCTACCTTAATCTTGTTTTTGCTAAAGGAGAGCTGCAAAAACCGTGACAAGCAAATTAAATATACCGACCTGTTACCACTGGTGCTTTTATCTTTTTGTAAGTAATTCAAACAAAGGATCATTTATGTAGTAGTTACCTGTCCCTAATTTCTTTTTTGTTAGTAGATTGTCTTCCGCAAGCTGATTAAGATAGTTTGCTGCAGTTATCCTGGATACCTTTAAGTCACGTTGTACGAACTCAATTTTGGTATAAGGATGCTTGAATAAATTGTTTAATAAATCCTGGCTGTAGAACTTGTAATTATCCCGTAATGTACTCTTGTACCGCATCATCAACTCCCGGATTTCCAGGATCAGATCAATAGTTTCGCGGGCAGTTATTTCAATTCCCCTGATCATGAACAAGAGCCATTCTTCCCAATTGCTGGTCTCTCTTACATCTTGAAGTAATCTATAATAGTCAGGTTTGTTTTTAATGATGTATTTGCTTAGGTATAGTACCGGGAGGTTTTGGAGTTTTTCATTAATCAGATAAAGGATGTTAATTATTCTGCCAGTTCTGCCGTTGCCATCATAAAATGGGTGTATGCTTTCAAACTGATAATGGATGATGGACAATTTAATAAGTGGATCAAAGTCACATAAACTCCGGTCATTAATAAATCTTTCAAGATTTGACATTAAGCTTTTAATCTCTTCCGGATCTTGTGGAGGAGTATAAATAACCTCTCCGGTAGAGGAGCTTTTCAAGGTAGTACCTGGCAACTTTCGAAATCCGGCATTGTTGCCCTCAAGCTCCTCCTGGACCTTTAAGATTATCTTATTTGTTAGAAGCCCTGATTTTGAAATTAATTCGAATCCCTTTTTAGTTGCATTGATATAATTCTGAACTTCTTTGGCATTTAGCGATTTAAATGAATCAAAGTTTAAGCCTGACTTATACAGGTCATCATGAGTCGTGATGATATTTTCTATTGCAGAACTATCCTTTGCTTCTTGTAGGCCAAGAGTATTGATTAGAATAGTCTGGTTTGGGATAGTTGAGGCAATACCCTTTAATTCAGCTAACGCAGCATGTGCTGAAGGCAGACTCTTAAGCACTGATTTAGATTCAAAATCAATGTCAAGTGGCAGCGGTTTCAACGTCTTGTTCATTCTGTAAAGAAAATCCTGTTTTCTATACAAAGAAAGCATCTTTTGTAAAGAAATGCAAGTTTTCTTTACATATGGTGATCAGTATGATAAGTATTTGCAATTATCTTAATACAGGACAATGTAGCCCGGCATTAGCGGTAACGGCCAGGCGGTATAATTTCGTAAGCGTTACCCGACCTGTCCTGACCGAAGTGTCAGGACGCAGGCACCGGGCATCCCGGTTACCCGGGACTGGTATCCCGCCTCAGGCGGGACCAGAAAGCTATCACGTCTTGGCCCCTGACCGACCGGAGGCAGGAGCGTGGTCCGGATTTGTCTTGTATTACAAAGCTGCCTTAGGAGCAGGAATAAACGCAAAAACCATGACGGGCTTATGAATTATACCGTCCTGTTATGTTTAGAACATGATTAATTTTATTACAGAGAAAATTATCAATATGTTATAACGCCATTATCCAGCTAATTTGTAGTCTCGGATTAATAAGCCAGGTGACAGGTTTAACCTTTTGGTCAGATTACGGATCATCTCAAGGGTGAGTTTTCGTTTGCGATTCAGTATTTCTGAGACTCTGTTTGCACCACCAATTAAATCTGCAAGATCAACCTGTTTGAGCTGCAATTCCTCCATACGGATTTTAATGGCCTCAATCGGGTCTGGGGCATCTATGTGGTAGTGCTTCTTTTCGTATTCATCTATAAGTAATCCAAGAATATCAGCCTCATCACTTTCTATGGTACCGATTTTTGCATCAAAGATTTCCTCGAGTCTTTTGAGAGCTTTTAGGTAATCTGCCTCCGTTTTTATCAGTTTAATATTCATGTTTTATCTTCTTAAATCATGTTTGCATCAATTTTCTCATATTCAGTATGAGTCCCAATAAACCTAATGAAGATCCATTGTTTCTCAAAGTTGAATTTTGCTATCAGCCTATATGAATTGCCTTTAATGTTGAAAACAATTCTGCTGTCTTTTAAGATACTTGCATTTGCAAAAGTCTTTCTGACATCATTTGGAGTTTTCCAATCTGAACTCATGGCAGTATCATACCATGTTTTCAAGTACTGTTCTGAATCAGAATGCTTTTCCCAAAACTGTCTTAGAGTACTTTTTGCAAAAATTCGCTCCATTAGTTTTTACTCCGACGCAAAGGTAACAATAAGTTCCCAAATTGGGAACTATTTGTTAGATTATTTTCAACGAATTTTTAAAAACCGTTATTATTAGGCCTTGACCGGAGGGAGCGCCATGGAGTGCAGAATGTCAATTGCGTGCAGATGCTCGCGTTAGTCCCGACAGATCAGCGGAAGCGTTGCTGGCATGCCCTGACCGACCGAAGGGAGCGTCAGGGATGTCCTGGTGCCGGAACCATTACAAAGCTTTCCTGTAAGCAGGAGCAAAATCAAAAACCATGACAGTCTGTCCCGATTCATCGGGAGACAATTTCCCCATATTGTATGTGTCAGGTTGCGTTTTTTTTATTTTTGTTCATCCCAATATTATAGTTTCTCATAAGCTCCACATTTAAAATTATCATCATTTCGCTGGTCATATCTATTTAAATTACAAAGCATTTCATCTTCTATTCCTGGTTGATAGTTTTTAAGACATGTTAAGCATAATGAAGGTTTTTTTATTAAGTCTGGATTGATCTCATTTCCATCATCGTCAAATATCCCTCCAATAAAGCCTGGGTCCATTAGATTAATGTTTCTGCGTCCGTCTTTGTCTAATTTGTCTAAAGCACCCTCAATTTCATAGTCTCCAGTCGGGTAACTCTCTCCAGTAATGCATGTAAAACATCTGTGTCCAGCTGTTACAGATCCTACAACCCAAATGTCATTTCCACAGCTACATTTAATACCTTTGTCATAGGCTGTAAGTGCTTCCTGCAATCTTTTTCTTAATTCCGTCTCATTTTCTTTTGGATTTATCCTAAGATGAAGTTTAATGTACTTCTCAATTGTGATTGGTATGAAACTCATGGCTTTTTGATATTTGATTGGGTTTATTTTTGGTCTATCCAGGTGTGAGCTGGGTGCAATGCAACCTAACTGCTACGTGTATGAAACGTTGGGAGTTTCGAAGCACTTTCCTGTCAAATTGCAACTACATTTGATAGGGGCAAAAATGCCTGATAACGCACTGAATGCCAGATGCTTTATATACTATGTTATGCACTTGCGGTTTATCACATATAGTCGTGCTTCTTTCAATTTTCTCATGTAATAAATATTTATGATTCTTTCTTCCAATAATGTCTGATTAGTAAAAACAACCATCCAAAATTAACTGATAATGCCAAACCATAGTTTACAAAAGTATGAGGCGATTGAACAACTAATGAGATCCAATAAGGTGGAAAAAACCAGGATAATACAGTAAGCCATTTTAGTGCAAGTAAATCGGTAAACGCAAACAGGCTTAATGAATTTATTGCTTTTGCAAAAGTCAGCCCTTTAACTTTATCATCCGCAAATATGAAAATCAGCAATCCTATTATAACTGAATAAATTGATGAAAGCAAAGACACAAAAAGTATTGTTATGATTGGCAATTCAACAACATTCAGCACGTAAAAACCTAGAATACTATAAAAAACAGACAAAACAGCAGCAAACAAAAGTCGGTTTATTAAATAACCACTTCTGCCCAATGGTGTTACCGACATTAATTCAGCAATTTTCCCATCTCTATCATCTATCATCATAAATCCTGTAACAATTCCGAGCATGGCACCACACATCATTACAACAAACACAAGTACATAATCAAGATAAGGCAAAACATTAAATTCAATAAGCGTTTGTATATAAGGTACTAAATACAAAAGAATCAATTTGAATGCAGTAATTAACAACAATGGAGCAACAATCAAAATAGCCATTATTGGGTCTCTCAATATTTGCTTTAAATCGTTTTTTAAATGAATGATTCCTACCATAATGCTAATCCTGATAAATAATTTTATTTTCAAAAACAATTATTACCCATCGAAGAAACAAATAATTCATTCCGACTAAATAAATTATCAAACCGACAGCTTCATAAAGCGGTATTCCTGTATAAGCTCCTAACATCAGTCTTAAGGCAGCAACACTCGGAATAATGGTAAATAAATCCGAATACGGAAATCCAATCAATGAAAAACACGGCAAAACAAGTAGCAACATATACGGAACTGTTTTTATCATGTATTGGTTCACGGTGTTACAGCCGGCAGTAATCATGATGCCGCACAAAGTAAAAATCGCCGATGTAAGCACTGTTGATAAAAACACCAGTAGCCAATTAACACTGCCGTAATGACTAAAACCCGTAATTGCAAAAGCAGCCAAAACCGAAACAAAAGCCAACGAAATAACTTTTGACAAGATGTATTCAATTGTTCTTAAAGGGGAAACGACCAGAACTGATAGGATGCCCTGCATTTTTTCTAACATGATAATTCCACCGATAAAGAATAAACCTAATACCGATGGGTCGGAAAAAACCACCAAAGGCAAGCCGACTGATAAGATGTCTTCTGGCAAAAAAGACAATATGATTAAATACATGATGGTTATTAAAACATAGACCAAATAAAAGCCCTGTTTAAATTGAAAACGTATGTCAGCCCAAACAGCATGTAGCAATCTCATAGCAGTTTCCTTCCCGTTAATTTGATGAAAATATCTTCTAAAGTGGCTTCGCAACTATGTATGGTTTTTATGTCGGCAGTTTTCAACAAGTCTACAAAAGCTTTATTCCCGGCAAGTTGATTCATTTCAAATTCAGTTTCAATAAGGTTGCCATCTACTTGATATTCTATTTTTACCAGACGTTTACCGTGCTCAATCATCAGTTCCTTCGGCGAACCTATAACTACAATTTTACCATCAACAATAAATGCAACTCTGTCGCAAAGCTGCTCTGCAACTGTCATATTGTGTGTGGTAAGAAAAACCGTTTTGCCTGCTTTCTTTTGTTCTGATATTATGTCTTTTACAATATGAGCATTCATAGGGTCAAGCCCAGCAGTTGGTTCGTCAAAAAACATCAAGTCAGGTTGGTGCATTATGGAACGAATGAAATTTAATCGCATTTTCATTCCTTTTGAGAAACTCTCTACACGTACATTTTTATCAGGTAAAAGCCCTACACGGTCCAGAAGTTCGTCCGGATTGTTAATCTTTCTATTATAATATGCTCCAATGAGTTCTAAGTTTTCAACTGCTGTTAATTTAGTATATAGATTCGGAAAATCGAAAGCAACACCAACTTGCTCGTAAAAATCTTTACCCCACTGGTTTCTTTCCTTCCCCAATACTTCTATATGACCAGTGTAGTGTCTCAATAAGCCAATTATAAGACGTTGGGTAGTTGTCTTGCCTGCACCGCTCGGACCTAAAAAACCGAAAACTTCTCCTTTATGAATTTCGAAATTCATATCAAGGATTGCTTTCTTTTTAGTTTTTCTATAGGTGAAATTCAAATCTCTGACTTGTATCATATATTTACTCTTTTGTGTTAATTATGGTAGTCTCTTTCTTCCGCTTGTGCATAACGTCCCGGCTGTAGGGCTTCCTAAGCGTTACCCGACCTGTCCTGTCCGAAGTGTCAGGACGAAGGCACCGGGCATCCCGGTTACCCGGGACTGATATCCCGCCTCAGGCGGGACCAGAAAGCTATCACGTCTTGGACCCTGACCCACCGGAGGCAGGAGCGTGGTCCGGATTTGTCTTGTATTACTAAGCTGCCTTAGGAGCAGGAATAAACGCAAAAACCATGACGGGCTTATGAATTATACCGTCCGTGTTATGGGCTAGCCCTTGTTTATTTGTATCTGTACCGGAAGATTTTAAGGTATGCTATT
>JAVEZL010000043.1:0-10128 GCA_034003005.1 Bacteroidales bacterium | reverse complement strand
TTTTATAGAAGTCCTTCTCCATTGTGAATCTTGTTCCCAGTAATGCAATTTTTGTTAAGCCCCACAGGGATATTGCATCTCCTGTAGCGTGTGCAATGTGTAGAAAAGGGACTGATATACTTCTCTTAATTGCCTCCTGGCATATATGCATTGTATTTGTACACAAGATAATTACATCGGCACCGGCCTTTTCGCACCTGACAGCTGCATCGGCCATAAGGGTATCAAGTTTGGCCCAGTCTCCTGTGTGTTGTAATCTGACTATCTCTTCAAAGTCTACCGTATACATTACGCTTTTGCATGAGTGATCTCCTCCTGCAAGTTCTCTTACCCGTTTGTTTGCAAGCTGATAGTAAACAACGGATGACTCCCAGCTCATCCCGCCAATAAAACCTATTGTCTTCACGGCTACTACTCCTCTCTTAGATTATTGAGGTACTCATTGACAACAACAAGTGCTCTCTCTTTTAGCTCCTCAGAGACAATTACCTTTACTGCACCTACACCTCCTGGAGATGTTCCAAAGGGAAGGATTGTCCCGATTATTTCATTTTTCAGGTATGATGTAATGCCCTCATTTTCCAAGAGATTTCTGACCATTTCTGCCTGCCATCCTGTGCCGGCAAATACCTCAGCACTATTAGTTTTATCCTCCATTGTGAGTTGTTAAAATTTATCAAATGTAAACATTCTTTCCTTACCAACATAATGTGTAACTTTGAGGGATGGATAGAAAAGGTTTACCAGTTAATCTAGGGACTGAAAATGTATGGAAACTGCTTATGCAGTATGCAATTCCATCTGTCATAGCAATGACTGCATCTTCCCTGTACAATATTACAGACAGTATATTTATAGGACAGGGTGTAGGTGCTCTGGCAATTTCCGGACTGGCAATATCTTTCCCATTAATGAATCTCTCTGCTGCGTTTGGAACACTTATAGGTGCAGGGGCAGCAAACTTACTTTCATTAAGGCTGGGACAGAAAGATTATGGAAGTGCAAATAAAATTCTGGGTAATGTAGTCTCATTAACTACAATTCTGGGGGTAGCATATACAATAATTGTAATGCTTTTTCTGGATGATATACTTAGATTTTTTGGGGCCAGCAGCGACACATTGCCGTATGCAAAAGAGTACATGACAATTATTACTCTTGGAAACGTAATAACCCATATGTACTTTGGTCTGAATGCACTGATTCGCTCATCGGGAAACCCGGCTAAATCTATGTATGCAACTATTTTTACGGTTGCTATAAACGCAATACTTACACCCATCTTTATTTACGGCTTTGATATGGGTATAAGGGGTGCTGCAATTGCAACAGTCCTCTCTCAGATTGTTTTGCTAGTATGGCAGTTTAGATTTTTTTCAAACAAACAAAATTTTATCCATTTAAAAAGAGAGAACCTAAAAATTGACAAAAAAATTCTAAAAGATACAACTGCAATAGGGCTGGCACCGTTCCTTATGAATGCAGTTTCAAGCCTGATTGTAATAATGATAAACCATTCATTAGTAAGATACGGAGGAGACCTGGCTGTTGGAGCATATGGAATCATGAACAGGATTGCAATGCTCTTTGGAATGGTTGTTATGGGTTTGACAATGGGTATGCAGCCGATAGCCGGTTATAACTACGGTGCCGGATTATTTTCCAGAGTTAATAAAGTTCTAAAACATACAATAATACTTGCTACCGGCGTAATTACAACCGGTTTTCTGATAGGAGAACTTATTCCCAGGGAGGCATCATCTCTGTTTACAACAGACAAGGCTCTTCTGGACCTGGCAGTGCCTGGAATGAGAATCGCCTTTGCGGCATTTCCAATAATCGGTTTTCAGATGGTCTCTTCAAATTTTTTTCAGAGTATAGGGAAACCCGGCATGGCAATATATATGTCTCTATCCAGACAGGTGATTTTTCTGATTCCTGCATTGCTTATCCTTCCAAATTATCTTGGCATTTATGGTGTCTGGTTAAGTTTCCCTGTTGCCGATACGCTGGCGGCTGTTAATTCTGCCTTTATTTTAACTTTACACTTTAAAAAGATCAAGTCATGAATAATCTGTTTTGCATTACTATAGGAAGGCAACTAGGGAGTGGAGGCAGAAGGATTGGTGAACTCGTTGCCAGAAAACTTGGTATCTCTTATTACGATAAGGAGCTATTGAGCCTTGCTTCTAAAGAGAGCGGTCTTGAAAAAGGTTTCTTTGAAAGGGCCGACGAGCGGCAAGCATGGTCTCTTTTTGGAATAACTGAGTATTACTCACTAAATCCATTGAGCGGCGAATCACTTTTTGTGATTCAAAGTGATGTTATAAAAAAACTGGCTGAAGAAAAATCTTGCCTTTTTGTAGGAAGATGTGCCGATTATGTTTTAAAGGAATTACCTAGACGTCTTGATATTTTCATTACGGCAGATGAGGCAGACAGGGTATCACGAATATCGGACAAAATGGATATCTCAAGGGAGAAGGCCAAAGCCGTAATTGAAAAGACAGACAAGCAAAGGAAGTCTTACTACAACTATTTTACAACCAAGCACTGGGGCAGGGCAGACTCGTACCATATTTGTATAAACTCCTCTCTGATGGGGGCTGACGAAACTGCTGAACTGATTTGTGATATCGCCAGAAAAAGATTTGGTCTCTAATAACCTTTAGCAAGTGATGATTAGTTTTATGTTTACATATCCCTAATCTTACTGCATTCACAGAGTAATCCGCATAACTTCCGGAGTTTTTCCTTCTCGCTCACTGTGTTCGCTGTGTGCGAGTTAACACTTTATCCGAGGGGTCACCCCTCGGATTGATTGTCATCACGCTCTTAATCTGACTGTTATAGACGTGCGGGTACAGTTTGAATTGCGCAGATTTGCGGATACACATCTTTTTCCACAGATTTATATGGTGCTGCGCAGTTTATACGGCCTTTGGCCGGATATCTGGCTCCGGAGGTTGCGGTGTAGGGTGGGACGAACCTCCATGGGGTAGATTCTTAAAGTGTTGTAAAACATAAACCATGCATTATCAATAAATTATGTTTTGTAATTACCTCATTAGGAGGTTGATGGAGGTTCGTCCCACCCTACACCGCAACCTCCGGAGCCTCCGCCAGAAGTAGCGCTGCGGATGAGGAGGAAAAGCTCTGGAAAGGTTGTGATAAAATGTGAATGGAAAACTTTGGATGATTATTTGTTAATATCGTCAAGGATGTCCTGAATATCGTCAATACACATGCCGCAGACAGTTCCGGCTGTAGTTTCTTCGCCAACCTGCTCTGTTGTTTTGAGTCCATTTTCCTTTATAGCTTTAACAATTTCACTTTTGTAAATTTCGTTGCAAGTGCAAATTATTGGATCTTCCATTTTTATGAATTTTAAACTTAAAGACAAATGAACGTCTCAGATGTATTTAAGTTCAACAAGAAATCTATTGTAAGCTTTTCTCTTTTTTGATTGTTGATGTTCCTAAGATCATAATCAGGGTGGAGATTACAATGATTTGAAGGATTAAATTTCTGTTGATAAATGAGATGTGTTCACCGGCAGTAATTGACATAAACAGGAGAATTGTAATCAACCCCCTGGGAGCAATAAACAGGAGCGGAAACAGTTTGTTACCAGTAATTTTAAGCTGAAGGGCCCTTACAAATAGACTTATAGCAACTATAATCAGGGCAAGCTGCAGTGAATCCTGTTGAAGAATCTCATTTGTCTCAATCATAAATCCAAACACAAGAAAAAAGAGCGACCGAATCAGGAAGGTTGCCTCTGTGGTAATCTCCTTGAATCGTGTAACCTCTTTTTCAATGGAGAGGAAGGTGATTTTTTTGATTAACGGGAGCTCCACTATCTTATCCATATTCCCAATTGTAAGACCAAATAAAAGTATAAAGATTAGTGCCGGCAAATGATAAACTTCTGCAATTGAGTAAATGAGTATGACAAGCAATATAATAGGGATGAACTTAATCTGATGTTTTAACTTGCCTAGCAGGTAGGAGAGCCCTGCAGATGCTGCAATAGAGATGACAATCATTAAAATAATCTGGAAAACAAAATAGAAAACAGAACTTGCAGTAAAGTTGTAATTCATCAGGAAATACGAGAAAAGGACAACACCTATAACATCTGAAATACTAGTGTCGTATACTACAAACTCTCTGTTCTTTCTGCACATCATCTTTGTGCTGGGAATTGCGATTGCACTGCTGATTATACTAATGGGCAGTGCGTTTAATATTGCAATCCGGAAATCGGGGGCACCTAGCTTCAAAAACAGAAATCCTAAGAGGAGAGAGAGAGAGATGATGGAAAAAGCCGATCCAAAAATGTGTTTTGTAATAATTTTCTTTTTGCTTCTGTCAAGTTCAAGGTCAAGCGCCCCGTCAAGTACTATAAGTATAAGACCTACGGTGCCCAGAAGAGGAAGAGAAAATGAAATATCTGGAATCTCAATTTTAATAAGGGTTGCCAACTCCTTCATAAACCACCCGAGAGCAAGGAGCAGAATTACTGACGGGATTCTTGTCCTTGATGAGGTAAGGTCAAAAAGATAAGCAATTAGTAAAAGGATACAGAATGTTATAATTATTGTACCGGTCATTCTGGAGTGATTTATTGTTTAACAGCTGTTCTCCTTGTGAGGATATAGATAACATATCCAGCCTGAATAACTATTGATGCCCATGCAGCGGCAATGATTTCCGGATAGAGTGGCTCTGAAGCCTCTCTCTTAATTATAATTCCGTAGAAAGCCCATATTACAACAAGTGCATAGAAAATGTCTGCCCGCTTTAACATCATAGTTGCAGCCAGAAATGTACCTGCTCCTATCATAATAATTGTCCATATATTTTCAGGAATACCAAAACCATTCCAGTTCCAGTGTACAAGTAAGGCTGTTATATTAGCAATAGTTGCAACTGATATCCACCCTAAATATATACTAAAAGGCAATTTGACTGCAAACCTTGACCAAAAATTCTCTATCCTCTCACTATCCATTCTTTTAACAAGATATATAAGAGTCGCCAGGAAGAGCAACATCACTACCACAGACAAGAAAACCATCTGGTAATGCCAGGTGATTATCCAAAGCGAGTTTAGTACACACGTAAGTGCAAAAGCCCAGCTAGCAAGAGGGGAGAGTAGGTATTTTGATGCCTTCTCACTGAAGGCAGCGACTGTTTGAGTTACAACAAATATTAAGAGTAACAGATATATAAGCCCCCAAATTGAAAAGGTAACGCCAGCCGGTACAAATAAATTTGGATACATATCAGACAACTCTCCGGTTGTAAAACCGTTTATGGGAAGAGTATTTGCAAGAGTATTTGCAGTAATCATTACTGCAAAAAGGATAATGTTAAGGATAATTGAAAAAGTCTTCATCGTTATTAGATTTATTTTAATGGGAAACGATAACTTATACCTGTCGATACGTATAAAGAACAGACAGTAAAAAGCAGAGTTAATGTTAACAAGAGCTTTTTCATGGGTTTTTTATAATACAGGGTTGTGTATAATCTTGTCTAAAGTTAATGTTATATAAGTGAATTTACCCTCAGGTCTTTCATATATTGCTTCTGCAGTTTTGGGTAAAATTAATCCGTTAAACTCTCCATATTCAGAAATTGGGGTGCTCCAAGGCCTGAGTATAAAATTTTTCCCTCCAGAGGAGTCATATCTGTCTTCGCTTCTGAAATCAAGAAGCCTTCCATCTTCATGAAAAGTAAGCAGTGCCGATACATTTACTGGTCCATTAAATCTTGCAATAACGCTGAGATTATCAACCCTCTCCCATTTGATCTTAGGATCAATAAGGGTGCCGGGGGCTAGCAGGCACATATCATTCAGGATGGTAATAGTTTCACTTTGATACATTTCAGGCCCCTTTGCGTTGACAATTGTAAATAATCCAAGGAGCTTAATTTTCATAGAAGCCTCTCCATTTTTGAATGAGTGAAGACCATATGCCGGGACTCCTGATTTTATGGCCTTTATGTAAAAAAAGCGTTCATATAAGTCCATGAAATTATATTGCTCTGTGATTAAACTCATCCACGGATCATTTGGATTTCCGCGGATCTTTCCATTTGTTTTTACGAAAAAATGATTTACCCTGGGTCGACCAACCGCTCCTGTAAATCTGACATATTTTGCCACAACATCTGGCAGGACTTCAAGGTCCTCTTCTTTCAGTATTTCATTACTCTTAGGTATTCTGTTTAATCCTTCCAGTACTGATTTATGATAAAGCTTTTTCACGATCTTTGCTGCAATTATCTGTTTCTATTGATGTATAACAATTTGAGGAAAAGGTATTTCAATACCTGCGTCGTCAAATGACCTCTTAAGTCTCATCCTGAGCTCTCCGGCAACAGCCCACTGCATACTCGGTTTGGTATCTCCCAAAATCTTAAGATCAACAGAAGAGTCTGAAAGACTATCAAGTCTGAGAAATCTAGGCGGTGACAGAATCTGATCTTTCCAGTCAGGATCATTTGCAAGCTCTTCACCAACTCTGTTAATTATCTCAATAGCTTTATCAATACTGGAGCTGTATGATATTCCTATGTTTAGATTAACGCGTGAAAAGAACTTAGACATGTTAGAAACTACAGTTATTTCACCATTAGGTATGTGATGAACAGTGCCGTCCATATCACGTAGTGTTGTCATTCGCAGAGTAATGTCTTCGACTGCCCCGCTTTTGCCGTTTATACCTACAACATCACCCACCCTAAACTGATTCTCAATAATTATAAAAAGGCCGGTAATTATATCTCTGATAAGATATTGGCCTCCAAATCCAACAGCGATACCGGCTATCCCGGCTCCGGCCAAAATTGGGGCTATCTTAATTCCAATTTCAGACATAATCATAAGTATAGCAATGAAAACCAGCAATACTCTAATGATGCCTTTAAAGATTCTTACCAGAGTATCCTCTCTTTTCTTCTCAGCTTCAGGTGAAACCTGACTATTTGAGGTCACCGCAATTCTAACGCTTCTGCTGATTATTCTCCCTAATACTTTATTAAGAATAAACGCACCTACAGCAACAATCAATATGTTTATGCCATGTGATAAGAGCCAGGGTAAAAAGCCTTCAAACCAAGTAGTAATTTGTTCACTCATTATTTAATAATTGTTTTGTTTTTTGGATATTTAATTATGTAGTTCAAATCAATCTGTTTAGTTACAGCAGGCAGGAGAGAAAATCTCCAGCTAATCTCTCCGGTAAGAGGGTCAAGATTTCCTCCGGATATATTTTGCGCACTCACCTCAATCTCTTCGTTTGTTGAGAGCGGAAGCTGATCTTTAATTTCAATATCAATCGCTACATTCTTATTGTTTCTTACTACAATCTTCCAGCCTTCTGCATCCTCTCTTTTGCTTCCGATTAACCTTCTGGAGGTAAAATCAGTTACCTGCTCACGTGAAATCGATATACCCTTGTCTCTTCCGAGAGAAAAGTCAAGTGTATCTGATACTGTCTCTGTACTGATGGATGTTGTTCCAATATATCTTCCTTCAAAAAAGATGCTGGCCTCACCAGGAAGCAGATTATATCTCTCCCTGTCAGGGACTCTTGCTAAAAGAAATGCGTCTTTATCAAGTTTAGGAACAGCATAATATTTGTATAATGCCGGCATCTCATAAGAGGTAAGGTCTACAGTATGTTTTTCACCATCTGACTTAATTGTATATCTTTCATTCACTTTAAATTCAACTGATGTTTGCCTCTCTTCCATTACCATTGCAGAAGGAGGAGCAACCGATTCTCTGGCTTCCAGTGCATTGAAAGCTACAGACTCCTCTGCCAGCATCATATCTTTTTTCATTACTCCCCTGCCGTATGCAATAACTTCAGGGTACCTCAGATAGTATGGAGTAATAACCGGGACTACTCCTGAAAGGTTAGGATTTGCAGATGAGAGCCTAAGAGTTACACTATCCCAGTTCTCTCCGGTTTTCTGAAAAATGTTTGCCTTATAATTCAGAGTCAAAGGCTTCTCAATGCTCTCTGCCCTTAAATCGTAGACAGGACGCCATGATGCATTAGATGATACATAAGTAAGCTTCATGTTGTATTTCCCTGCAGTTGTTGTGTTAACCTTTACAATAACCTCTCCTGCAGGCTGATAATTCTCTCTTTTCATTATGTCAATCTGTCTTGTGAGCGAGTCTTTCTGGGCTGTAAGATTATTAACAATCATCTTCTTTGCAATCTCCTTCATTTTAAGAGATGAGATACTCTTACTGTAATATTCAGATATCTGCTGGAGAGAGGCAATTGTAAGAGTTGCGTTTTTACCGGTAATCTCTCTGTTTGCCCTTAAAAAATCCATATCTTCAATTATAACTGAAAGGTTTGCACTCTCTGTAGCAATTTTTCCCTCAACCTCTTCAAGGCTTTTTTCTAGTTTTATGAGTTCCTCACTTTTGTCGCTTTTTCCCAGAAAATTGTTTCTAAGAGTTACTGAGAGAATTGTAATGTTCTTCTCCGATGTAAACTGAACACTGTTTCTGATAATACTTCCGGATAGGTTCTCAAATTTGACAAATGAGATACCTTTAGGCAAATCAGCCGAAGCCTCTCTTAGTATCTCAGCTCCGTCCAAAAATAGAGTTACCTCAGATATTTTTGAATTTACAGCTTTTGAGCTGGTTGCAGATTGCTGTGCTGATGTCTGAATGGAGGCCAGACATAAAGCAGCTACTATTAGTGTGATAAATATTCTTTTCATAATCATTTAATGATTTATTAATAATCCTTTCATCCTATAAATCCTCTTATTCCGTTGAGGACCATTTGTCCCCCAATGGTAGCAACAATAAGGCCAAATATCCTAACCAGAGGATTAAGAAGGTTAAACCTCTCCATAACCTTTCCTATCTGAGAGGAGTAAATCATAAATATAAGATTCACCCCTAGTGATAAAAGAATTGCAATAGTTGTTGCTATGTGTCCATATTCAGCAGGAAAGGTTACAGCTGCAGTAATGGTAGCAGGCCCTGCAATCATGGGCAATGCAATGGGAACCGCAGATATCTCCTTTAAATTCATGGTCTTGTCTAAGTTAATAAATAATCCTTTTTGCAGCCCATTTATGCCGTTATAAAACAGTACTACTCCGCAAGTTATCTGTAATGCATAAATCTGAATTTTAAAAACGTCATTAAGAATGGCCTGCCCGGCAAACATAAAAGTGAGAAGTATAACCAAAGCTGTTATTGTCGCCTTTACAGAGATAAAGCGGGTAGTCTGAATGTCAAACTGCTTCTGAAGCGAAGTAACAACAAAAACCTTTTGAAATGGATTTACGAGAGCAATCATCGCAATGAAGCAGTTGATTATCAATTTTAGAGAAAGTTCCATTTAAACATTAGTTTGTTGAAAATTATGGTTTCTAATTTAATCATTTTTCACTACTTATGAACAGGTATTATTTTTCTGAAAAAATATTTTAAAAAAATTGAATATGGGCACATAATTTGCATAATATAGGCAATACTTTATACTTTCATATTGTAAGCAAAAAGTAACAAATTATAACTAAATTATTATTCAAAAGTTGCTATGAGTAAAAAAACTATTGTAACCGGGGTAATTGGAGCGGATGTTCATGCAGTGGGCAATAAAATTCTTGCCTTTGCACTTGAACAAGCCGGGTATAATGTTGTAAACCTGGGTGTGATGGTCTCTCAGGAGGAGTACATAGAGGCTGCTCTTGAAACAAATGCAGATGCTATTCTGGTATCTTCTCTTTACGGACATGGAGAAATTGACTGTAACGGCCTGAGAGAGAAATGCAATGAGGCAGGGTTGAAAAACATTCCATTACTTGCTGGCGGGAATCTCGTAGTGGGCAAGCAAGATTTTGCAGAGGTGGAAAAAAGATTCATGGATATGGGCTTTACCAAAGTTTATCCTCCGGGAACACAACCTGAGACTACACTCGAAGATTTAAAATCAATGCTGGGATAGAGATGATCTACCTAACTGCAGATATCGGCAGCACCTATACAAAACTGGTCGCGATTGATACTCAAAGCGGCGAGATAAAGGGAACGGCGTGCGCCTTCACTACCATTCAAACAGATGTTAG
>JAVEZL010000042.1:7688-11461 GCA_034003005.1 Bacteroidales bacterium | reverse complement strand
AGCGAGGAGGAGCCGGCCAGGAATCAGGCGGCGTTCTTGTAAATGAGCCAGAATGACATTACGAAGACTGCAATTGCTATAATGTAGTTAACGGCTTTGGCTCCCCATTTGACGGCGAATTTTGAGGCGATTACTGCACCGGTTACGTTGCCTATAGTGTAAATCAAGGCTACGGGCCAGTTTACCTGTCCGTGGAGGATGAAGATTGAAAGAGCGATGGGTGTGTAGATGACTACTGCAAATTGTTTTACGCCGTTAGCTCTTAGAATGTCGAGCCCTAGAAGGTAGAATGAGCCAAAAATTATCAGTATGCCCACTCCGGCGTGTGTGAATCCGCCGTAGGCCCCAATAAACATAAATGCGATGAATTTTGCTGCGCTGAAGGCCTGGGATTTTCTGACTGTGTTAGTGGTTATGCCTGCTATTGTGGTCTCGGTTGAACTCGCATTAGCATCTGCTTTTGACCTTCTGTGCTGTGTATAGATTAGCATTATGGCCATAATGGGTAACATGATGCCCATTGCAACCTCCATTATTGAGGGGTTGAGCACGGCAGCAGCCTGAGCTCCGGCAAGGGAGCCTATTGCGACTGGTATTCCCACTTTGGTGGCGATTTTTGTGTCGAGATATCCGTTTTTTTTGAAAAGGACTGAAGAGACTGCAAATTGAGCAAGAACGCCCACCCGGGTTGTTCCGTTTGCTACATTGATGGGCATACCCATTGCCATGAACAGGGCATAGGAGAGGGCAGTGGCCATTCCGGCCAGGGTGTTGACAAAACCCACAAAAATTCCCACACCTATCAGGAGCGAAATCATTCCGGCAGACATGGGGTCTGCTGTTTGGAGGTAATTTGTGAAGTTTTCTATCATAAAACGGGGCAAATGTAATAATAAAGTGCCATTTTGTCTTTTTTATCCTGTTGGCAAAAATTTTGTTACTAATTTTGCGGCCGATTTAGTTTGATAATTAATGAAAATCATATAGGTAATGAAGAGTAAGAACAAGGAAAAGGATACCAATCACAAGGATACCAATCACAAAGAGACAAGTCACAAAGAGGGGATGGATAAGGAGTTAAATAACGAGACAGTGAAGGAGACACAGCCGGAAAATGGAGATGCAGAGAAGTTAGCGGAGCTTAACGACAGATATTTAAGACTTGTAGCAGAGTTTGATAATTACAGGAGAAGAACAGCTAAGGAGAGGATGGATCTTGTTGTAAATGCTGGTGAAGAGACTATAAAAGGTTTACTTCCGGTACTTGATGATTTTGAACGTGCCATAAGTGTGCTTTCAAACTCTGAGGGTGACATAAAGGCCGCTCTTGAAGGGACAGAACTTATTTACAATAAACTTATGGTTTATTTAATCTCTAAGGGTTTGAAAAAAATTGAGGCAGCAGGTGAAACTCTTGATACAGATTTTCATGAGGCTGTTGCTCAGTTTCCTGTGGAGGATGAGAAGAAGAAAAACAGAGTTGTAGATATTGTTCAGCAGGGTTATACTCTGAACGGTAAGGTTATAAGATTTGCAAAGGTTGTTGTAGGGGTATAAAATTTACAAAATGGCAAAAAGAGATTATTACGAGGTTCTGGGTGTGTCAAAAGGTGCTTCTGCCGAGGAGATAAAAAAGGCCTACAGGAAGATGGCATTGAAGTACCATCCGGATAAAAACCCCGGAGACAAGCAAGCCGAGGAGAATTTTAAGGAGGCTGCGGAGGCCTACGATGTCCTCAGTAATCCGGATAAAAAGGCAAGATATGACCAGTTTGGTCACGCCGGAATGAATGCAGGCGGAGGAGGAGGTTTCAGCGGAGCCGGATTCTCAATGGAGGATATCTTCAGCCAGTTTGGGGACATATTTGGCGGCCATTTTGGTGGATTTGGCGGCTTTGGCGGATTCGGCGGAGGCAGAGGGGGACGGAGAGTCAATAAGGGTTCTGATATAAGAATTCGGGTTAAGCTGGACCTTAAAGAGATTGCCAAAGGGGCAGAGAAAAAGATAAAAATCAACAAACAGGTGGCTTGTCATGAATGTGACGGAAAGGGTGCAAAGTCTGAGGCCGATATTAAGACCTGCACTACCTGTAACGGAAGTGGTCAGGTGACCAGGGTTCAGCAGTCCATTTTTGGAGCTATGCAGACCGCATCTGTTTGCCCTACATGCGGAGGTGAAGGGAAGATAGTTGTAAAACCATGTGGAAAGTGCGGTGGAGATGGACTGGTAAAGGAGAGTGAAGAGATTTCGTTCAAGATTCCTGCCGGTGTTGCACAAGGCATGCAGCTAAATGTTCAGGGTAAAGGAAATGCTGCCAGAAGGGGAGGGATTAACGGAGACCTCCTTGTAGTAATTGAGGAGGAGGAGCATCAGGATTTCCAGAGAGATGGAAATGATTTAATTTACACTCTCTTCATCTCTGTTACTGATGCTGTTCTTGGCGGAGATGCAGAGATTCCTCACTTTGACTCAAAACTTCGTATAAAGATTGAGCCTGGTACTCAGTCCGGAAAAATTTTGAGATTGAGGTCTAAAGGTCTCCCTGATGTTAATGGTTACGGAACAGGAGACCTTCTTGTTTACATACAGATCTGGACTCCTAAAAAAATTGATAAAAACGAGAGAGAGCTTCTTGAGAAGTTGCGTGCTTCAGATAACTTCAAGCCGAATCCTACTAAAGAAGAGCGTAACTTTTTTGACAGGATGAAAAAGGTCTTCTCTTAAAACGATTAATTGTGAAAAGAAAAACAAAATCAATAGTTTATGCGACTTACATTATGTTTGTCGCATTTTCTTTATTTTCTGAATCTCTTAGTGGTCAAAAACCTTTAGATTTACCAATCTCCCTATCGGGTAACTATGGCGAGTTAAGAGCAACACATTTTCACGCAGGGCTGGACTTTAGAGTAGGTGGGGTGTCAGGTGCTCCTGTAAGGGCAGCAAAAGATGGCTATATTTCGAGGATTTCTGTCTCTCCAACAGGATATGGCAATGGTTTATATATAACTCATCCTGATGGAACTACAACTGTTTACGGCCATCTGCTCTCCTTCTCACCTAAGGTTGCAGAGTGGGTAAAATCAAAACAATATGAAGCTGAAAGCTTTTCAGTAAACCTGACCCCTGATCCTTCGCTTTTTCCTGTTAAAATGGGTGAGCAGATAGGTAAAGCCGGTAATACCGGATCCTCCGGAGGTCCTCATCTCCATTTTGAAGTCAGAGATACAAAGAGCGAAGTCCCTCTTAATCCTCAGATTGTATCGGGCTACCAGATAACTGATAACACGGCTCCTTCAATAGAGCGGATTTCCATTTATGGTGTTGCCGATGCGAATGGTTTCCCGGTAGTCTCATTTATAAAGAGCTTTACAACAGCTGATAAGATTGACGTAATAAATGTTCCAGATACGTTTTACATTGCAGTGGCAGGTGTGGACCGAATGGCAGGCACAGGAGCAAGACTTGCAATATCCCGCTACAACTATTCTCTTGACAATGAGAAAATCTTCTCTTTCAGAGCTGAGGATATACCTTTCAGTAAAGGGAGATATGTAAACGCACTTGTAGAGTTTCCTCAAAAGGTAAATTATAAGAGGCATATGGTGAAGAGCTGGGTTGAGCCCGGTTCATCACTCACAACTCACATTGAGAGCAAGGATAACGGACTTTTTATTATTAATGATGATAATCAGCACACGGTTACTGTTGAGCTGAAGGATCATGCAGGGAACAAAACTGAGAGGAACTTCAAAGTTAAAAGAGAGAGCAAGCT
>JAVEZL010000042.1:0-7588 GCA_034003005.1 Bacteroidales bacterium | reverse complement strand
TTGAGAGCAAGGATAACGGACTTTTTATTATTAATGATGATAATCAGCACACGGTTACTGTTGAGCTGAAGGATCATGCAGGGAACAAAACTGAGAGGAACTTCAAAGTTAAAAGAGAGAGCAAGCTATTGCCACAGCCATTAGATTCTCTTACTCTGTCAAAGGGAGTACAAATGCTTTGGTTTCTTCCAAACATTTACGAAAAGGGGTCACTTAGGGTTATCCTCCCCGCCGGGTCACTCTACAGGTCGATTCTCTTTTTTGCAGATAGTGTCAAGGACTCAGGCTTTAAATATCCTGTGTGGAGGATTCACAGTGAAAACGTTCCTCTTCACTCTGGAGCCGAGATATCTATAAAGGCATCTGTTCCAGAAAGTTTGAAGGAGAGGGCGTACATTGCAAAAATCGATGATAAAGGTAAATTATCTTACAGAGGAGGTAAATGGAACGGAGATAAGCTTCAAACTTCTTTGGGCGAATTTGGGAATTATACAATTGCTGTTGATACTGTTCCTCCTGTTGTACGGTTAAATTTGGCTGAAGGAGCCAAAGTTACATCTTCAACTATTCCAGTGACTCTTTATGATGAGGTGTCTGGAATATCCTCAATAGTAGCAAGGGTTGATGGTGTATGGGTTATCCCACAGTACGACCCTAAAACAAGACGTGTTACACTCATTCTTGATGCACAGAGGATCCCGAAAGGTGACAAAAAGGAGCTGATTCTTACTGTGGCAGACGGAAGGGGTAATATTAACGAAATTAAAAGATCATTCTTATGGTAGTAGAAATTACAGGTTTAATGTCCGGAACTTCTCTGGATGGGCTTGATTTATGTCATGTAAGATTCACTCTTGATGAGAGTAGTAAAAAATGGAGCTATGAAATTCTCGCAGCTGATGAGGAGCCTTACGCTGCAGAATTGAAGCACAAACTCGCAACTGCACAAAATATGACAGCGGAGGAGTATGCGCTACTCAATTCTGACTATGGTCTCTATCTTGGAGAGAGGGTAAGAGAGTTTGTTTCAAGAAACAATATTAAACCTCAATATATTGCATCTCACGGGCATACAATATTTCATCAGCCATCCCGACGCTTTACCACTCAAATAGGGAGCGGAGCGGGTATTGCAGCAGAGAGCGGGATAGACACTATTTGTGATTTCAGAACTGTTGATGTTGCATTAGGGGGGCAGGGTGCACCTCTTGTGCCGGTAGGTGACAGAAATCTTTTCTCTGAGTTTGCTTACTGCCTTAACCTGGGAGGATTTTCAAATATTTCGTTTGATAATGAAGACGGCTCAAGAGGTGCCTATGATATTTCACCTGTGAATTATGTCCTTAATCACTATACTCGTACAATCGGCTTTGATTACGATAAAGATGGAGAGATTGCAAGAAGAGGTAAAGCAAATGCTCAGCTCCTTGATAACCTTAATAATCTGGAATTTTATAAAATATCAGGACCTAAATCACTTGGTCGTGAGTGGGTCGAGGGTAGTGTAATACCTTTGATTGATTCTTTTAATCTGAGTATGGAGGATAAACTGGCTACATTTGTAGAGCATGTAGCAATTCAGATTTCCGGACACATAAAGGGAGGAAGGGTACTTCTTACAGGAGGAGGGGCTTTGAATAAATTCCTTGTGGAGAGGATGCAGGCTAAAGCTCCTCAGTGTGAGTACCATGTGCCTGATAAAAGAACTGTCAATTTCAAAGAGGCTCTTATATTTGCCTTTCTGGGAGCTCTTTGGGTTGCCGATATTCCAAATTGTCTGAGTTCTGTTACGGGGGCAAGGTATGATAATATTGGCGGAGCCCTCTACAAGTCAGGGTTAAAAAGATAAAATATTTTGTCAAGTTAAATATAATTTCTATTTTTGCAGTCCCAAAAATAATGGCAACCGCTTGAGTGAACGCAGGAGTCTTCAATGTTGCGCAAATACTGAATTTACAATGGATTTAATTAAAATTGCAGAACAAGCATTTGCCGGTGAGGTAAAGAATCTGCCGGATTTCAAGGCAGGAGATACAGTTACAGTCACCTACAAAATCAAAGAGGAGAACAAAGAGAGACTCCAGAATTATCGTGGAGTTGTTATCCAGAGAAGAGGATCAGGAACAACAGAAACCTTTACTGTTAGAAAAATGTCTAACGGAGTAGGTGTTGAGAGAATTTTCCCTGTTACATCACCTTTCATTGACAATATAGAGGTTAACAAGAGAGGTAAAGTTCGCCGCGCAAGAATTTTCTATCTTAGAGAGCTTACAGGTAAGAAGGCACGTATTAAGGAGAGAAAATACGTTGCTGTACCTAAGGATAAAGCAGAGTAATCTGCAGAAGGGCCCCGTAGCTCAACTGAATAGAGTATCTGACTACGGATCAGACGGTTACAGGTTTGAATCCTGTCGGGGTCACAATAAGATCCGGAGTAATCCGGGTCTTTTTTTGTGTAATTACACTTTTTTTTTTAATTTTATTGTGAGTTAATGTTCTATTAGAAAACATTTAACAAATAATTATACTATGAAAAAACTACTATTACTTGGAATCGTTTTGCTCTCTTTCACATTTGCAGATGCTCAGAGAGGCAAGAATAATCCGTATCATACTCCTGGCACTAAGGAGTATATAGAAGAAACTGCAAAAATGATTGGAACATGGAATATTGAATCATTTGTTTACTCAAAAAAAGAGAAAATCGGCGAAGTATATACAAGCGGAACTCTTGAAATTCCAGATCCTGAGCAGACAGGTAAGAGAGAGATTATTCTGCGTTTTGAATTGCCAAGAGATGTTATTGACAGCAGAATAAAGGCATGGAACAAGAAGGGTGAAACAATCAGTGTAGATAGTTATGCCGTAATTGTTAAATACGACCTAAGAATCCACAATAAAGGTACTCTGATATATCTTGAGAATCCATCCAGCACCGCAGATATTAAGGGAAGTGGTGAGCAGCTTGAGAACTTCATAAACACAGAGTATAATTTCATAGCATCCCAGACATCAATGAAAGAGGAGGGGGGACTTAGCGGAATGTTGGGCGCCAAGCTCATGCAGTCAGCTACAGGAATTGACTTTATACCTAGAGTTAATGGTCAGATGAACTATAAAGATTTAACTGATAACTCTTTTGAATTAATCTCAGCTCAGAAAACTACTCTTAAACTTAAAAGATAATTCATAATTTAAAATTTATAAAAAGAGGCAGGTAAAAATTTTACCTGCCTCTTTTTATATTCCTTCTAAGATTTTCTATTTTTCAATCTCAAGTGTCTGTACTAAATTGCTGCCATCTGTTGATTTCCATTTCTGGCTCTTTTTCTTGTTTTCTATGATTATCCAGGTCTTGGAAAAGTCTGAGCCTTCGCTCTCAATTGTAACATATTTTCCATCTGCCCATTCCCATTTGAATGGAGTTTTATCCTCTCTCTGTACACCTAAAACAACATAACTGATGTTCTTTTCACCACTTCCGTTGTTTGAAAATGAGATGGTTCCAATGTTGTTAAGCGATGTTCCGGGTTCGCCCGGTTTTGATACTTCAAAACGTTTTACCTGCCATGTTCCTGCTAATCTGTGTGAACAAGAGGCTAGCGCTGTTAGCGCAAAAGCTGCAATAAATAATTTTATGAATGTTTTTTTCATTGGGATGATTTTTTTTAATATAACAAGCTATTTGCCAAATTGTTTAGGGCTAAAGATTTTTCTGCATCCATACAATATCAAACTGTTTTCTGTTTTTAGTAATGATTTTGCCGAACCTTCCACACTCCCTGAAATCGTTCTTAAGATGAAATGATAAACTATGTAGATTTTCTGATGATATGCTTGCTAAAATATATTTAATTCCGGCTGCTTTTGCACCCTCTTCAAGTTTTTCCAGAGCAAGTTTGCCCAGCCCTTTTCCTGTATAGTTTTCTTTGATAAAATATGTGATTTCTGCAGTCTCTCTGAATGTTGAGTGTGGAAGATATGGTCTTAGAAAGCAAAATCCCACAATTTCATCACTATCAAAGATTGTATATGCAGGATAGCCCTTAGTGGCGTTCATAAAATAAGAGAAATAATCGTTTGACTTAATTGTCTCCGGGTATGCAGCAAGGCTGTTTTCAATATACCAGTTGTATATGTTCATTATACCCTCACAGTGCTCAAGTGACATGGGTCTGAATGTTGTTTTCATGATAATTATGAATTAGCTGTTCAGTTTACACAAGTTAGTTATTAATCCTTAGATTAATTAAAATAATTGTCGCAAATTTGAGAATATATTTGTCTTAACATCATGAAAATTATTTTTTTGTCATTAATTCTTTCTCTCTTATTTTCACAAAGCGGAGCACAAAACTACAATTACTTGGATAAAGATAGGCCAACCGTTAAAGCATTGATTTTTGCTCAGGGTACAATTTCAGATCAACACCAAAACCGGGATATAACTATTTCTCAAGATGGCTCTGAAATTTATTTCAGAGTAATTGACTCAATCAGTAAAAAGGCATTTATATCTTATACAGAATTCAAAAATGAAGTGTGGAGTAAACCTGAAAAGGTATCTTTCTGTGAAGATTCGAGATACAATTATCTTGAGCCGATTTTTTCGCCAGATGGAAGTAAACTTTACTTTGTTTCAGATATGCCTGATTGTGCGGGAGATTCATTAAAAGATGATAATATATGGTATGTAAACAAACTTGATGACGGGTGGAGTGCTCCTGTTAACATTGGGTTACCGGTTAATACAGATGGGGGTGAATATTTTCCATCATTTACAACATCAGGTCATATGTATTTTACAAGAAACGATAAGGGAGTTGAGAGATCATTTATTTATAAATCAGAATGGAGAGATGGAAAGTTCTCTACCCCAGTAAGGCTTCCAGAGCAAATTAATTGTGGTTTAGACAGATTTAATGCTTATGTATCACCTGATGAGTCATTTGTTGTTGTACCTGCAGTAGGTGTTGAGGAGGGTAAGAGGGGCGCTTTTTATTACATTGTTTTCAGAAACTCAAATGGAACATGGGAAAATCCCATAAATATGGGTTCTGAATTTAACTCAGCTGTGGGAAGAGGGTGGTCGTTTTATATCTCACCTGATCTTAAATATGCCTTTTTTATGGCAACTTTTGATCAATCAAAAAATTCTGACATTTACTGGATAAGTACTGATGTTATTAAATCAATAGCCGGAAAGTACGGGAAGGTCGTTCTGGAGTAGCTTGTTGTTTTAATAGACTAGTACAAAGAGATTGACATTGTACCTCCAAAAGATAGAGCGTGAATATCAGGTACGGGCTTTGAGTGGATAGAATTTCTGCTTCTGGCAAAGAGCCGGAAAATTACACCATCAATCAGCTCTCTTTCGCAAAACAGAGAGGCACCTGCGTAAAACCCAGACGAACTCATCTCGTTTACCAGATTGTTGTTCAATATTAGCCTTGAGTAACCCACCTCTGCAGTTAATCCAAATCTCATGACATTTCCTGCCCTAAGAGATATTGCTGGTCCTAATGAAAGGGTGAGCCAGTTGATTGGTGTCTCATGGGATACTCCGCCTCCAGTTCTGTGGGCCATTGCGGTATTTGCATTTGCGGATATGTGGACTCCAATATCGGCAACCTTTTTCCTGGCAGAGGGGTTATAGAAAACACTCTCAAGAGTGGCTGCTGTTCCCCATGATGTGTTATAGAGATTACCGTCAATCTCAGGATTGTTCAATATTTTTACATACTCAAGACTTGCACCGGTGAAAGAGTATCCGTTAACCGGTACCCCTTTGTGGGCATTTACACGGGACTCTCTGAGAAGTCCTCTGTTGCCGTATATTACTCCTCCTATCATGTAGCCAATCTCAGTAGACAGGATTCCCATTCCGGCCCCCATAATGACATCCTGCATATAGTGTGAATTATTTAATACTCTCAGTGCAGCTGTAGCCGATGCAAGTGAGTAGGCTGCAACAGAGTACCATGGAGAGCTTGTAAGACCATATTCGTGATGAACCATTGTTGCACCCACAAATGCAAGGGCAGAGTGTCCGCTGGGAAATCCATTTGATTCAGAGCCATCCGGTCTGGGCTCCTTAATTATCATTTTCAGCGACTGAACACTTCCCACCATCAACACACCTGCAATTGCATTGGTAAGAATCATTCTTTCCCATGAACTTCTGCTTTCAACACCTGCTGCTTTTAGCGAATAAAGAAGAAGAGTGGGGGAGAATCTTAAGAATTCATCTGCATGAGTAGAAAAGTTAGGGGAGTAATTTGTTCTCAGCTGCTGGAATCTCTCACCTGGTTTCCCGTACATTGCAATGCCGGTTAGAATAAATGGAGCAGGGAGAATCAGCCTTCCCAGATTTTGCTTTGTGAAGAGAGTTCTCTTAACAGCTTTAGTTGAATCTCCATTATTGAACACCTCTCCGCGAACAGGAGAGAGAGTTAAAAGTAATATCAGTGCTGAGAGTAAAAAATTCTTCATATTTTCATTACAATAATGGACTAAGCAGCCTTGCAAATGACTCTTTAACCTGATTTTTTATACTTCTCTTGGCCCATTTTGAACCTGCGAGTGATACACACCTCTCTGTGTCTGATAAAAACTGAGCCTCCAGTTTTTGAGCAATCTCTTTATTGTAAATAATGCTGGTAATTTCGAAGTTATGCTCAAGAGATCTGTTGTCAAAATTTGCTGAACCTATTATGCAGAACTCTCCATCAATGCTTATAACCTTAGAGTGATTAAACCCTTTTGAAAAGAGGTAGACTTTAACACCGGCTTCCAGCATCTCTGTTGCATATGATAAAGTACACCAGTGGGTTATTGTTGAGTCACTCTTCTGAGGAAGCATCAGGCATACCTCTACACCACCCAGGGCTGCAATTTTAAGTGCATTTAACAGAGATTCGTTAGGTGTAAAGTAAGGTGTTATTAAATATATATGTTTTGTTGCCTTTGTAATGGCTGCAAAATAGCATTGCATAATACTGGCCCAGTCGCTGTCCGGCCCTGAGGTTATTATCTGTGAGTAGTAAGATGGATTAATGCCATCGACTCTAATTTCCGGAAGTGTTAGATGTGGGTAGTATTTCTTCTTTCGTCTGAACTGCTGGTTTATAATAAAATATCTGTCAAGAAGGAAGCTAGACTGAAGAGCAGCAACAGACTCTCCTCTTACTTTCATGTGAGTATCTCTCCACTCTTCAAAATTTCCGCCATTAAAATATCTGTCTGCAATATTAACCCCCCCTAAAAAGCCCACAGTCCCATCTACAACAAGGATTTTCCTGTGGTTTCTGTAATTAAGCTTAGACAATGGAGAGAGAAACCATTTTACGGGAGCGAATGCGAGAAATTCAATTCCTTTATCAAGAAACTCATCTCTAAAAGTAGCCGGAAGATACCAGCAGCCTACATCATCGTAAATTACTCTAACCTCAACACCCTCCAATGACTTTTTTATTAAAAGATTCTTAAACCTGTTTCCGGTTATATCATCCTCAATTATATATGATTGAAGGTGGATATGTTGTTTAGCATCTGAGATACACTGGAACATTGAGTCAAGAGCATCTCT
>JAVEZL010000041.1:0-11509 GCA_034003005.1 Bacteroidales bacterium | reverse complement strand
ATGGCGAAACCACATACATTCCTTTCTTCAGCCTTATGAGCTTTCCCTCATTCTCCAATGCCTGTATCTTGTCATTTGGAAAATTGTACGATGAAAACAAAGATCGCAGAACAGAAATATTGAACGGAATCACCCCCAGTTGTATTAATTCCTTCATCGATAATTGTAATTATACTTCCACAAATATATTAATTTTTGCATAGATAACAGAATTTTATTCTGTTTTGTGTTCATAAATTAATACTATCTCGTAATTTATATGATCTAAGGAGGTCCCAACAGCGTTAAGAGATCAAAAGAAGCTACTGCACTGGTTTAAACAGCAGCAGTTGGGAGATTTTTGTAACTGTTCTTTTATCTACTTTGTATGAAAAGGGCTTGTCAATTTCAACAGGTAATTTGGTGAAAAATGAGGCTATTTCATTTTTCGCATCTTGCATAAAGACAAATGAGCCCTCTCCAAAACCAAAAAAGTTGCCATAGCTTGAAATTGTCTTTACAAAGCGTCCGTCATTCTCATATAACCTGAGCGCAAAGAGGAACCGTTTGCCTGTGGAATAAAGATCATCTTCAAGTGCAGAATAATTTCGTTTATCTTCAAATTCTGGATCAAACTGAAGGTAGCGATCTCCGTTTGGTCCCCAGTCAACAGGACATCTGTTTGTAATATCACTTGCAATAAACATATTCCAAAAACTCCATCTCTGGTTTGGTTTGGGGAAGTCTCTTTTACCGGCATCGTAAACACCATTCTGATAATATTTCATTTGCAAAAAAGGAGATTCCCGCTTCATTTTTTCCAGTATTGCAGTTTTCTCTGCATCGTAAACCGGCTTGGGTGGAAAGGTACAAGATAATTGCAGAGGGATTTGATCTTCCCTTTCTACTTTTTTATTTCTGATTGCAGTTACCAATTCATACTCCTCAACTAAGTCCGACAGCCGGGTCTTAGCATCATTAAAAACTTTATAAGTCAATTTTCCCCCTTTTTCCACAGCAACGCCGGATAAAAAAGTGGGATAAACCCCTTGCTGAACATAAACTACACCATGATACCCAGATCCCAGCAGGTAGCCCCATTTGGATATTGTTTTAACAAACGTTCCATTGAATTCATATAATTCCAGGGAAAATGTCAGATTGTTTGCTGAGCCTGTCAGGTCGTCTCTCACGTGATAGGGGCGGTTATTATGGTCAGGAACAATATTCACAACTACATATCTGTCTCCATTTACACCCCAGTCAATTGGTTTTTTAGTAGATACATCCATTGCAGGCTGAAAATCCGAGAGTGTCCATGTCTCATATTTTGCCGGAATTGGTTTGCTTTGCTTTACCGACCATGCTTTTACCTTGTAGTATTTTGTATAAAGAGATGGCAGATTGCCACTTCTCTTTGCCAGTGTGAGCATTATCTGAGCCGTTTCATTAACTGGCTGTCCAAAAAGAGAGAGCGAGAATATACTTATTACCAACAGACTAAAAACTTTCTTCATATCATCTTGCCTTATTTTACCGCAATGTACAAATATTTTTAGCAGGTCAATCAGTGTTTAACCCATTCATACCGTGCAAAATTGTCTGTAGATGCAACGTCTCCTGTCATCCATTTAGGCCACCAGCCGCTTAGATAAATATTTGTTATGGTTGTGGGGATTTGCAAAATGTCAACTGTTGATTTCAATTTTACGTTATCAACCCAGAAGCTAACCTCATTGGGATAATAGTCTATCCTGTATTCGTGAAATTGCTCACCGGGATTGAATGGCAAAACAACTTGTGCACTGAATTTTTGAACTCCTTTTACCCAGGTGTTAAAATCAATTCTCCTTGTGCCATCGTTCCAGATTTCAATGTCAATTTCATCCAGGTTTGTACCCTCGTATAGAAAAAACGTTGTATATGTTCCCGGAAGCTGTAATGGAGCTTTAATTGATGCCCTGTAGCTGCCGTATTTGTATTTTGCGGGAGAAACGGTCTTTATCTCTCCGCCATCTTTGGTTAGTTTTGGGAACTTCACACTTAAAATTCCATTCTCAACAATAATGTTTGGTATGGTAAACCGGCCATATCCTGGTGTTAATTTATTACTTATTACCCAGCGTGTATTGTTGAAAGAGTTAAACTCATCAATAAAATTAAAAGCATCAAAAGCATCGGCAATTTCATCCATATCAAGCCGAACGGCTCCTGATGAAGAGGGGTCTGATTTCCATATTGCTGCTCTGGATAAATATGACCCTGAGACTATGATTTTGTCTGAAGGCACATTCCAGGACGTATTAATTTGCTTTGATGTTTCCAAAGGATTGAGGGTAACAGTATCTACCGGTATGTCATACCACACTCCTGATCTGTCCCTTACACTGCATCCTATCCAGAATTTCCATCTGGTATTGCCTGTGTTTTTAATCTGTATGGAGTGTGATGCAGTTGACCCTGAGTAATAACTTCCAGCGGGAGCTGTAAATGATACAAAATCGGCAGATATCTCAAACTCATCAGGAGGGGCAACCACCTTATCATCACATGAGTATGCCAGCAGAGATGTGACAAACAATAGTAACAAATATTTAAATTTTTGTTGCACTTGCTTATTTTTATATAAATATAAGCTTTTTCTTACCCTCATAAAAATTCGTTATTTTGCAGTGTGAAAAACCAAACCCTAGTTGTTGACCTGCATATTGAAAAGATAGCAAAAGCATATCGCAGCTTTGCTCCGGCAGACTCATTAATTTATCAGATTGATCTGTTTGAAAGAACATTGCAAGCAAACAGGTTCAGGAAGGGACTACGAATTGATTTTGTTCATGGAACAGGTAAGGGAACACTAAGATCTGAGCTTATCAAAATTCTGGCTCATAAATTTCCGGGATTCAAATATGAAGATGCCCCATTTGCCACTTATGGTTTTCAGGGAGCAATCAGAGTAATAATTTGATTACGATTATTTTACAATCTTGATAGTTTTGCCGGACACTTTTGTGCCGTTCAGAAACCACTCTTCGCTGCTATCCGGATCTCCGTTGAATCTCCAGCGAAATTTTCTGTTGAATTTTATTTTGTCCGAGGTACCGTCGCCCCAGAGAATGGTTAATTCCTCATTAGTGTAACTTTTTGCCCCGTCCAGCTCCCCAAACTTTAGGACGAATGTGTTACTCTGATAATATTTACTTAACTGGAGGCCATGAAAAAAGGGCATATATGCTTTGGTTGAAACGATGTATGGATCTTTGCTGCACTTGTATTCAACACCTCTGTACACAGCTTTTATCAAACTTGTGTCAATGGCATTCTGATTGTCCTGATTGAGAAGGTCAACTCCCTGTGCATTTGTAACCTCTACAATATATTCAACCGGAGCAATATCCCATATCTTTCCGTCAGGGAATATATCACACGATGACAATCCTATAGCCAGTACTGCAAGGAGCAAAAAAGTCTTTTTCATACTAATCCGTTTAAATAAATATAACCATTTAGTTATTAGATGCTTTTAATGCCAATAACGCTGCACTAAAGTCAATATTTAAGCTCTATTATCTGTGCCAGATCGTGAGCACTTTTTAAGACCGATGGTACTCCGCCTCCGGGAATTGACCAGTGGCTGGTATAGTAGAAGTTCTTTAAACCCGGCAGTGTTGCCCCTACTGGAGAGGACGCCATTAGGTTTTTTGGGGGGAACCACCCCTGAGCGCTCCCCTTCCAGTTACCTGTATATCTGTAATATGTTGCAGGTGTGGAGACATCCATCTCCTCAATACTTTCCCTCACCCCACCCAGTTTTTTGTCAAGATAGTCAATCATAGCGGTTGCAAAAGAGTTTTTGCATCGTTTGTACTCCTCACGGTTACTCTCTCTAAGATTAATCCAGAAATCTCCGTTTCTGGTGTAGAAACTCATCGCAATAACAGTTTTACCCTCTGGAGCTAAAGATTTATCGTAGTGGTAAATATGAGCTTCAATCCTGTTATAAACAGTCCCGTCAGGAGAGGTGTACTCTTGCTCAACCGGGAATCTGAAAAAGTGTGGAAACTCTTTAAAATCTCTTGAAACACCTAAAGAGACGAGCATTATAGCAGGGTAAACCTCCAGTTTTTTAAGTTCAGCCAGCCTTTTAAGAGAGTCATTTACATATCTCCCCTCAAGAGCGTTAAATACAGTATAGTGCCAGTCTGCAGCAGAGATAGTAATGTCTGAATAAACAGATGTACCATCTTTAAGAATTACCCCTTTTGCCACATCATCATCTACAATTATCTTTTCTATCTGTGAATTGTAGCGGATTGTCCCACCGATGGATTTGTATTTATCGGCAACCCTCTCAGCAAATTTTGCCGATCCTCCTATGGGATATCCGGCACTTTTTTTATCAAAAAATGCCTGTGGCATTGCCATGACCATAAGGTTAACCTCGTCACCATCAAAAAGGAGTTCAAATGCCTCTTTTAGAAATGGATTCTTAAACTTTCGTGCAAAAGAAAAATTAGTTTCACTCTTCCATTTCAGGTAACTAAAGACAAAAGGCAGATATTTAATCATACCCATCTTCTGCTTGAGCGGCTGCAACTGAGGGATATTCTCAATCATGGGCGGGAGTTCATAACGCTGTATCACCCTGATCAACTTTACCAAGCTTTTTATCAGCATTTTGTCTTCAGGTGCTATGTCAAGTAGATATGCTTCAAGTCTGTCTATATTTGTGTACAATTGAAAAACCTTACTGCCGTACTTATCTGAATTAACTTTTAGTTCTATTGCAACTCTTACGTCATGATGGATAAACTCAATGGATTTCATGTCAAGAAACTCACTCCAAAGTTTGTAGAAGGGGCTTCCTGAGTCCGACCCTAGTATCCAGTGCAGGCATCCGTCAAAGGTAAATTCGCCTTTTTTCCAGCTGGCACAAAGGCCACCTGGAACAGAGTGCTTCTCGAAAATCTGAGTCTCGAATCCCCTCATCTGCAGGAAGCAGCCAAGAGACAAACCGGAAATACCGCCACCAATAATGTTAATCTTCACTATAATGGTTTATGAATTATTATTTGAACTATTAATGCCCTAATTTAGCAATTCTAATCTAATAGCAGACCATCTGCTGAAATGGTTTTAGAAAAGGTCCCACTTAAGTGACAGCTGGATTCTGAACACATCATTTAAAGTAGCTGTGTTTATATATGACTCTTTAATGAGACTATTATTAAATGCCCTGAGCGTATATACCGGCTTGTCCCCTTCGCCGTTGCTCAACACACCACTTAATAAAAGAGGTTGATTTGTTATAAGGGTCTTTCCTACTCCCCAGTTTCTATTAATAAGGTTTGTGAAATTTAACACATCCAGCCTTACTGCAAAACTGTTCACCTTTCCAAACAGATTTAAACTAACCTGTTGCGAGAGGCTAACGTCTAGTCTGGATATCATTGGGAGAGCCACTCCATTTCTTTGAGCATACTCTCCTCTGTGTCTGCTGAGGTACTTGTCCTGCTTAATATACATCTCCCATGCCTGCTCCTGATCTTGAACTGAAAATGTCTTTCCACCTGTAGTATACTCAGAAAAATTCATCTCTGAAACATCTTTTGGTATATATATCAGGTCGTTACTATTTGCTCCGTCTCCGTTAAGATCTCCGGCAACTACGTAGCTTGCTCTTCCGGAGGTGTATGAGTCAAAGAAGAGGGAGAGTTTTGTAAGCCCGAATCTAAAACAATTAAAATCAAAAGATGTTGCTGCAAACAGACGGTGGCCGGGTGAATATAACGAGAGGGCAGGTTGAGGATTATTTGGGTCTGAGGAATGGGGGTTGTAGCTCCACGTGCTATATGCTACTGTTCCTATGTCCATAAGATTCCAGGTCTCTCCGTATGAGTAGCCTGCTTTGCCAAAGAATTTGTCTGCAATCCTCTTTTCCAAAGATGCGGCTATATTCCAGGAGTAACCCTTATTCTCATTTATTAGCGCTATTGCATTTGATATTTTTTGATTTAGTCTGCTTCCTGTGGTCCAGCGAGGTCTGTTGTCTGCTCCGGTAAATCGGCTATTCTGTGTGGGTAGATTTACGTTTATATTGGTCATTCCGTTTAGCTCCTTATCGTAAATAAATTCAACCTTGCCAGTAATATCAAACGGTAAGGCAATTGTTGAAGCGATATTGCTTCTTAGAATCTGAGGAAAACGAAAATCAGGATCCACCAGTGCCAGACTGTATCTTGATGCAGGATTGCCACTAATATTTGTAGGTTTGTACTTATCAATCCGCGGATTGAATGGCCTGCTGTAAAGCGGATTGGCGAAAGAACCGTCTAACCATTCAAAACCGGTTAGAATGCCATTGTTCCCTATTTGATTTGATATCAGCACATATGGCGGCTGTCCGGTAAAGACCCCTATCCCGCCTTTAACCATCATCGACTCATCTCCAAAAACATCCCACTCCGCTCCCAATCTTGGAGAGATAAGCGGGTGTGCGTTTGGTAGTTTATCAGTTGCATACTTAACCTCATCTCCCCTCTCATCTCTGAATGAGAGTTGCTCTACCTCTGTATTTCTATATCCTGTATCTCCAAAAAAAGGAATATCTACCCTTATTCCTAATGTTAATTTTAATGCCGGAGTAATGGTCCATCTATCCTGAAGATAGACTCCTGCGTATACCACTCTAAGATTTTGAACTGGCTTCTCGAAACCGGGAATATTAGAGTATTGATATTGAAACCTTTTCAAATTCACTGTAGATGTACTCCTTTCCGGATTCGATAGGTAACCGCCTGCATCTTCATAGAAATCGTCCAGAGAGTTGTAAACGTATACGCTCTGAGCCCCGGGAAAAAAGCTGTCGCTGGAGTTAAATCTCTCAATGTTAAAACCGGCAAGTAATGAGTGGTTGTTTAGAAAAAGGTTAAAGTTATTCTGAATTTGAAAAGTTCCGTAAGTGAGGCCGTTATACGGTGAAAATGGTTCTGTCCCAAATGTTGTATATGTAACGCCATCCTTTAATATATCCACCATTGGGAAAAGATTTGCCGGATTCTTTCTGCTCTCATTATGGTGTCTGTACCCTGCAAAAAAGTTATTGACGGACCGGTCACTAATAGTGCTGTTCCATTCAAAAATAAGAGATCTGATATTCTCAACCAGGGAGTAGTTTGAATTCTGAAAATTCAGTGAACTTATACCTCCCCTTCTGTAACCGTAGCCCAATGCATCGGAATTAGCTATAAACTGGTCTGAGCTTGAGTTAAGATGGTTGTACCTTAAGCTGAATTTATTCATGTCATTAAGGCTGTAGTCCAGCTTGGCGACAAGTCTCAGCGCAGTTGTTGAGAAATTGTACCCTTGATACTCTCCGGTTTCGTATCCAAAGTTCTCTTTAAGGAAGCTCCTCAGCTCGTCAAGATCTTCCTTAAGAACTCTGGTTACATTTCCACCTGAATTCTGTGTTCCGTCATTTGCCACAAACAGAGTTGCCGGTCTTGTATACTCCTCCATCTCAAGTCCGGCAAAGAAGAAGAGTTTGTCCTTGATTACAGGTCCAGATATGCTTAATCCTCCCAGGTTAAAATTAAAAATCCCGGGATTAAATGTAGATCCGGCTACCCTTCTGCCTACAAAAGCCTGGTTTCTAGTACTATAGTAAAGTGAGGATTTGAAATCATTTGTACCGCTTTTAGTAACTATATTAATAGAAGCTCCTGTGAAGTTCGACTGTCTTACGTCAAAAGGAAAAATTGACACACCCATCTGCTCAATTGCCTCAACAGAAATTGGAGCAACACCGGTTCTCTCCCCGGGCATACCTGCAATTCCAAAAGAGTTATTAAACATGGAGCCATCAACGGTAAGCGCATTCAACCTGTTATCCTGACCTATAAAAAAGGCTCCCCTGGATTGTGGAATAAGTCTTGTGTAATCAGTGATAAGTTTGGAAATTGAAGGCAAAGACTGAATATCCTTACTCTCTATTACTGTACCTCCTCCCGGTCTGTCTCCCCATACAAACTGTGGTGCGAGTGATGTAGCCTGTTCACCTATCACAAAGTCCTGTCTTGTTACACTGCCTAATGAAATAAATATTTCACCAGAAACAGCCTTCTCAAAGCCGATATAACTTACATAAACTTTGTATGGTCCACCCACTCTCATTCCGGGAAATGAAAATTCTCCGTCAGCTCTGGTGAAAGTCCCATATCTGGTTCCCGATGGTAAATGAACAGCTATAACAGAAGCCCCTGCAACAGGCCCGGAAGCCTCATCCGCTACTTTTCCTTCTAAAGTACCGGATGTGACCCCCTGGCTAAATGCACTGTTGCAGAAGAGTAGTAATAATAATACTCTACATACACTTCTTATCATTTGTTAACTATAAAGCATCCTCCTTTATAAATGAAATATGGTTGTGTGGCTATCCAGCCCTCGTTTTCAAGCTCTTTAAAATATTCAGTATTTGCACTTTGGAAGTGACAGAAAATAACGTCTATCTTTTTACTGGCCAGAGCTGTGAATCTTGCCTGAGTCTCGAGAGAGACGAATTTAAAATTGACGTTTAAAATTTTTCCTATCTCACTGAGAAGAGCTACATTGAACCCGGCAGGGAAACCGTCGGAAGCAACATAATCCAGTGGAGGGAGATCGCCGGTAACTCCCACATAGTAACTCGGAGCACCTTCTATTACAGGGATCTCATTAAAAGTTGGCTCATTTTCTGCCGGTAAGTTTGTAATCCACTCCTGTTCAAGAGCAGAAATAGTACCTTTGTCTCTTAAAATGATTATTGCACTGTCAAGCATTGCTTTCAACTTGAAATCTTCAGTACGGACAGCCATTACAGCATGTCCCTCAATTGGCACGTCAAGAACAGGGATAGAGACTACCTGAGTATCTCTCTTTAAAAGATAGTCAGCAACAAACTGATGAGATGGATAGCCGTCGATTTTACCGCTCTTAAGTGCTGCCAGAACATCAATCCCTCTGTTATAAGTCACAACTTCAGCCGGCTCACCGCCTATTAAAACAGAGAGCATAGCAACAAAGCCTGAATCAGAGATTCCTGTAGAGATATTTCCGATTACCTTACCCTGAAGGTCTGCAAGCGTTTCAATTTTTGCCGCTTTTTGTCCACAGGAGGTTAGACCCAGGACAAGCAAAGAAATCAAAAAAAGTGAAATTTTGTTCTTCATAATTTTACTTAAGTTTAAATGTTAATGTTTATTGAATTTAAGCCATTTTCACAATTGTGGCTTATACTTTTTGAAACACCTGTAATAAGGACTATTCCCAGATGGTCGGCATCATCTGTATTTACAAAAGGGTTAAACTCTCTTCCCTTATAGTTAAAAGTGATTAGTATCTCACCCCTCTCCTCTGAAAACTCAATTGTATAATCAATTTTAGGTTGGATTTCAGTATAGAGCTTTTCTGAAACCTCAAGTATAAGCTCCTCCAGTACCAATTGAATATGATTTATCTTTTTGAGCTCAATGTTGTATTTCTGGCAAAACATCTCTATCTGAACATTCATTGAGACCATATCAAATCCTCTTGATACAATTGAATAACTGAAAACTTTCAGTTTCCTGATAAACATTCTGGTCTTCTCCCTCTGAGGATTCTTAAAAATCTGCTCAGCCGGGCCCTCTTCATAGACACCCTTTTCGTCCATATAAATTACCCTGCCGGCCACATCCTGAGCAAATCCCATTTCGTGGGTTGAGATCATCATTGTGAGACCACTTCTAGCAAGTTTGCGAATAATAGCCAAAACCTCACCCGTCATAGAGGGGTCAAGTGCCGATGTAGGCTCGTCGAATAAAATAATGTCCGGGTCCATGGCTAATGAGCGGGCAATTGCTACCCTCTGTTGCTGCCCCCCTGAAAGCTGGTGGGGGAAAGCGGAGAATTTCTCACTCAATCCCACCATTGAGAGAAGTTCCATTGCCCTCTCTCTGGCCTCTTTTTTATCAACCTTTTTAACCTTTAAAGGTGCGAGAGTTATATTGTCAAGTACACTTAGGTGTGAGAATAGATGAAACCCCTGGTAAACCATCCCAAATTTTTCTCTCACCTTGTTAATGTTTACTTCTCTCCCGGTTATATCTGTTCCGTTTATGTAAATCTGACCATCATCGGGTTTTTCCAGCAAAGCGAGAGTCCGGAACAACACACTCTTCCCTGTTCCGGAAGGGCCTATTACCGCTACACATTCACCTTTTTGCACATGAATGTTTACATCACTGAACACAGTCAGATCGCCGAATCTCTTATAAAGGTTTACTGTTCTGATCATACGGTAATCTTTTTCCTGCCTTGCAGAGAGAATATGAAGTTAACCATATATGAAATTGCCAGATAGATTAGTATCCCAAAGAAAAGCGCAAAGAACGGGTCTCCTGTCCGGGCTCCTATATTGTTTACTGTGCGCGTTAAATCTGTAATTGTAACATAACCCACAACCGAGGTCCACTGTACTAGATTGATTGTTGCACTCTGATAGACGGGTTTAGCAATTCTGGTTGCTTGTGGAAGTGTAATTGCCATAAAAGCTCTGATTTTTGAAAAGCCGAGCATTCTGGCGGCCTCTAATTGTTTCCCGTCAACTGCAGACAATGCAGAGCGCATTATCTCTGCAATGTGAGCGCCACTATTGAGGGAAAAGGCGATAATTGCAATATATACTGCATCAATTCTGCTGTTAGCAAAAACTACATAGTAGAACACCATTAGCAGAAGCAAAACAGGACTACCCCTAAGAAAAGCTATAACAATTTTGGCCGAGATTTTTAATGCCCCCACTTTTGAATTGCGCATGAAACATAGCAGAGCACCAATTACAGTTCCTATTAACAGTGCTGAAATTGAAATCAGCAAAGTGACTTCTAAACCTTTAAGGATTACAAGCCATCCGTCATTCTCGATAATATTTTTGCCAAAAGAGAAATCCCCTGCTTTTAGAACATACAAATTCATTGCTTGTTTTTTTATTGCGGTTGGGGAGCATAGCAAATATAGAAAATTTTTATCAGTTTAACTCATTGAAATCAAAATGCCTCCCATTTTTATGAGAGGCATTCGTCAATTTTATGTAACAAATCGTTACTTTTCAATAAATGGCTTTCCCATTGGAAGCAATGTTTTACCTGCCAAATCATTAATAATAATTCCAGCCATCATATACCACGCTCCTAATGCGCAGAATATCAACTCATATCCGGCTATTACATTAAATACAGGATATCCAAAGTGGCCAATTACAAGAAGGACAAATCCTACAAGAAGTAAGAAGAAGGTAATTGCCATCGCTTTATGAACTCTCAGCGACGAAATGAACATAATTACTGTGTAAAGAGTCCAAGCGAGCATAAAATACCCAACATCTGTTGCAGATGATTTATAAACATCCAGAATATTGAGAATCCATATAATTCCCAATCCTATCCAGAAGCTGCCGTAAGCGACAAAGGCAGAATAACCAAAGTTATTCCCCATCTTCTGCTCCTGAAAACCTGCA
>JAVEZL010000040.1:0-11935 GCA_034003005.1 Bacteroidales bacterium | reverse complement strand
GAAGCTTTCTGTTTTGTTAGAGGAAATAACAGAAAATCCGAGTACCGGAACCGGGAACCCCGAGGAAATGAAATATAACTTTGCCGGCTGCTGGTCCAGACGAATAATCAGGCAGCACAGACTTGTTTATCGGATAGATGATGAAACGGTAACCGTGTTTATCTTACAGGCACGAGGACACTATAGCGACAGATAAGCCTGTAGTTAGGGGCGTTTGAGCCAGATATGTTTTGCTAAACGGCCGGTAATGGGCCGAAACGGAAGGTATTAATTGTTAACTAATATCCTTTAATTCAATGACTTTATTATTTTGAAACTTAAAAATTGTTATCACTTCGAGAGCTTTACTTAATTTTATGAAAGCCTCATAATGATGATATGAGGCTATCCAGGGACTTCTGGCAGCTACCTTCACCTAACATTACCACGGCCAACCGCTTTCGTCTCATCGAGATAGCCTGCTTGGAGAGACACATTATTTGAGATATCCTGGTTCCTTTTACGTTAGCTTTGATCAAATAACACATAAACAAATCGTCTGCACAAATAGTAGGGTATAAATGGAAAATTTCGGATTTAAATGCAGGATATGTTTCTTCTATTAAAGACATTAACGTTTTCTTGTCCTTATCAGTTATTTTATGAATTGGGTCGTTGACAAACAGATAATAAATTTCTGATAATTCAAGCTTCTTTTTCGTTTCTTCCTTCTCAAGAATTAATCTGGTTATCTTTTTATTTTCTAATTCAAGCAGCTTTTTTTCCAGTTGGATCACGTCTTTTTCTTCTGCTGTTTTGCCATTTAACAGACTTTCCAATTCGTTTATCCTATTAATATTAACCCTTAACTGCTCATCATATTCTCTATCCTGTTTATTGAGGAAGTAGTTAAATAGTTCTTCCTGCATTTTTTGTTTTCTTCTTTTTGTAGCCAGTCCGTATAAATAATATAATATTAGGGATCCGGCTAAAACAACTACAATAAAAATCAAAATAATATTATTTCTTGCTGCAATTGCATGGTCTAACATTGCGAGAGTCGCCTTATTCTCTGCCTGTTGATAGTCATATTGACGTTGCAGTTTTTGCGTTTCAAAAGTATATCTTTGACTCATAATAGAGTCTCTAAGGGTCTCATACTTTTCCTGAAACAAGGCATATGTTTCCCACTGACGTTTTTCTTTTGCCAGTTTATATAAAAAGAAATAAGAGCCCGCTCGTGTTTCTAACTTAGGAGAATCCATGCTTTTAAATAGATAGTACCGGGCGGAATCAGCCTTTCCCATTTTATAAAATAATTTGCCCAAGGTTAAATAAACCGGATAATAATCATTTATGTCATAGATATGTTTCAACGATTCCATTATATAATAATATGCTGTTTGATAATCCTTCTTTTCTGTATAAATAAATCCTAATCCGTTCAAAACAGAAAAACGGCTTTGGAAGTCAGAATAAAGTAAGGCGTGCCGGTAATAAATAACTGCGCTGTCAAGTTGATTTTCTAAGGTATAAATACGAGCTATGTCGCGCAGAACAAACGACAAATTGCGCGTTTCATTTGTTTTACGAAAACACGCTACTGATTCTTGTAAATGGGGCATAGCCAAATCAAGGGTACCCTGAGAAGTATATAATGTTCCAATATTACTGTGGATACGCCCAATCAGGGCGTAATCCTCCGAAAATTTACCAGTCTCTAATCCCTTTAGGTAATACTCCTGCGCTTTAGTTACATTATTTAAATCCTGATTAACCCGCCCCATGTAGTAATAAGACAGCATCTGACGGTCTGGATTATTGCTTTTTGTATAATATTCTGATGCTATGCTAATTATAGAGTCAGAAGTGGGATGAATATAATTTTTATCCCGGGCCTGAGTAACCAAAAGACACCACTCCGCATACTGTTCTTTTGATAATCTAGATGTCGTGACAACATTTTCCAGTAGCCATAAAGAGCTATCCGGATTCTCCTTCATCAACAATTCGGCTTGTAAAAGAATTTGTTTGGATTCATCATGCCGTTTACAAGCTTGGTATAATAAGGCCAGAAGTATGATCGAGATAATTATGCCTTTTATAAATCCCGAGAAATTCATTTTGTTTAACATTAATTGCAAACTTTTATCTCTACCAATATAATAAAGTTACCAGTGGCAACCAAATTATCACTATATCTGTGCGGAAGAGGCGAAGATAAGGTGGAGGGAGCTGATATTTCGTCCTTTTGGGCTAAGATGTGACTGGACAAAATATGAATTCCTTTGTACTAATTATGTACTAAAAATTAAGGCGGTCTTTGAAATCTATAATATAATTGTTCTGTCTACTAAAAACTATACTGCTATGAAAACTTTCTTTAAAATATTCATCATTACTGTAGGGCTACTTGTATCCCTTTCTGTTTTTGGAGACTCAATTCCGACTGAGGGAACCTGGGATAATAAAGGTGTACGTTCTCTGATTCCTCCACCTCCTTCTGCTTCCATTGAAGTAAATACCTTATCCATCTTTATGGCTAAACCATTAGTCGATTTAACGGTGAAGGTTGTCGATTCCATTGGAAATGTTGTGCACGAGGAATGTATCTCGTCTTATGAAAACAACTTTACCTACAATATACAGCTTGATGCTCCTTCCGGGGAATATCATCTGGTGATGATACACCGCCACGGGACGCTGTTTGGAACATTTAATATTGAGTGACGAGCTTCATTTTAACTAACTCTTTTGATTAACCAAATATTATGGCTTATGAAAACAAAAATTTCTGGCTTCTGGAGATTCAAGGTAATTTTTATTTTGAATCTTATTCTTTTGTCTGTTCTTCTTTCATGCAAGAAAGAAGAGTATAAACCACTGGTTAATAACCAGTCCGCAAATGACGGAATTACTTTTCATGATGGTAGATTATTCTTCAAAGATGTTGAGTCTTTTATGGATCACCAAAAATGGCTCTCTGAGAATCAGAATAATCCTCAGTTATTAGCTGAGAAAAATAAGGCTCTTGGTTTGAAATCCATGACTGAATATTACTTTGAAGGTATGAAATTGGAGGAAAACGATCCGAGATTTGTAGATTATTTAACTGAATACCCAAGTGTCTTTAATAAAGAAACATATGACAATTCGACACTCTATGTTTTGCCTCATTCAATAATCCTATGTTACATAGCTAATGAAGACGGAATTTTCCAAGTTGGAGACCATATTTATAGAATTGTACAGAATTACATTTATCGAACAGGAGATGAATCTATGATAGAATTGCTTTTCCTTCCAAAAGATCAGATCCCCACCAAGGATGTAAATATTTCACTTACTCGACCCGAACCTGGAACCAAAAGTGATCTTGCCCAGAGGACCGAATATTTCGAAAATGATGATAGGTTTAGGATAGTTAGTTCATTAATTGAACACTCCATTACAGATCAATATTTGGGGACTGGTTGGTATTATGATATAAGGACCAATCCTCAGAAAAGAACTCTAGGGGTTTGGCTAGGGGCGCAGCTAAATACTAAGTCAGCAAATGGAAATGGTTATTGGTATTTTCCAAACGATGGGGTTCAACACCTTATATATCCAGATTATGAGGAATCAACAGGAGTGACACAACACCATATTGTCTTTTGTGGAGGGAGTCCAATAGACCTGAACGCCAGCTATTGCCCGGCCTATAGTCGTGGAAGACTAAAGGATGGTTATACACAATGGATCTATATACAATGGAATGACGCTCTCTCCAACTCTCCAACCTATACCACGAGAAAGACAACGTATCTAAGCGATCCTTATTAGAATTTTCTAAATGAAATAAACAGCGTTTAAGATTATTTTAGTAGTTTTAAACGTTGTTTGATAATATTTAATTATTATGAAAAGAACAATGCTTCTATCGGCAGGCATTCTTTTTTTGTTCTTGATCAATGCATTTTCCCAGGATAAGGAGGAGCCATCATTTTATCGAAACCAGGTTGGAATTCAGTTTAATCCATTAATCAATGAATGGATGCTGAGTACCGGAGGACTAAGGGTGATCCAAACTGTTTCTGCCATACGCTATGGGTACAGAATTACCAAAAATTTCACAACAGGTATGGAGTTTGTCTGCAAGTTCCCTATTCTTACAAATGCATCAGTACGAGAACAATCCCAAATATATAACTACTTTATTTATAGAATCGGTCTTACTACAAGATACTCCATTCTGTCAGATAAGAGACTCCAGGTATTCGCGGAAGTTTCTCCGTACTTCGCGCACGCTTACAAAGAAGTATGGAATTCTGGTGATCCGGCTCCGTACCGGAATGACGAATTCGGATTCTACGCTGCTCCAGGTGTAACTTTATACTCGAAAAGCAGAAGAGTCAGCTTTGATCTATACAGCGAATTCGATTTTACCGGTCATACCAGGCTTTCCTATAAGGTTAATTACAATTTTTAATGCGTCCCTTTCTTAACGCCCTGGCGCTTTTTGCTATACTCACCTCTTTTCAGTCGTGTAGAAAAGTTATTGAAATAGACCTTCCGCCGGCTGATTCAAAAGTTGTTGTCAACAGTTTTTTTACAGATGGCGATCCAATAAAAGTTAACCTGTCGAAGAGCATTGGAGTACTCGATAATATAATCCCGGAATGTAAAAACGCAACTATCATTTTATTAATTAATAATGTAAAAACCGACACTCTTTATCCGGATAACGGATATTATTATTCACACGTTCTGGCTGAGAGAGGGAAGAACTACTCTCTGATTGTTCACGTTCCTAATATGGATTCGGTTTTATGCGAGGATATCATCCCTGAAAAAACGATTCTTCAAAACTGTATTTGCACTGATTCAGTATTAATTGACGAGGATGGATTCATAATTAATGAACTAAAGCTTGATTTTCAGGATTCTGCCGGGCCTTCCTTTTATGAAGTACAATTGTCCGCAAATTATATCATCGATAATAACTATACATCAATTTGGTTTAGGAAAAACTCTGACCCAATAATAACTTCAACCGGGCTTCTTGATTATAATCCAAAAACCCTGATTTTCACCGATAAATTGTTTGATGGAAAACACTGCTCGGTAAAAATATATTTCGCTACACAGGCATACGCCGATTATAATCTTAAGATCACATTCAGATCAGTTTCTGAATCTTACTACAAATACAAGGAAAGACAGTATGCATATTTGTTCAGCCTGGGAAATGACATTTTCAGCGGGATGAGTGATCCAATCAACCTTTATTCAAATATTAAAGGTGGTTATGGAATTTTTGCCGGTTATTCATCAGATGAAAAAATTATTACAGTTTCAGGCAAATGATAAAGAGGTTCATCATATTTCTGTCTCTTTTTACATTGTTTACTCCTGGGTATTCTCAGAAGATCTTGGTCAGCGGTTATGTCAAGGATGCAGCATCGGGGGAAGTAATTGCCGGGGCAACAGTAACAACTGACGACCTTCTGAATTATGCAGTCTCAAATAGTTTTGGTTATTATCTCCTTACCCTGAACCGTTTAGAAGACTCCGTTAATATACAAGCCTCTTTCGTTGGCTTTTCTCCCTTATCCTTTCAGGTAATACCCAATCAGAATCTAAAAATTGATTTTGCGTTAAGGAGCAGTAATATGCTCGACGAAGTGATTGTAAGAGCGGAAAAAACAGCTACATATGAAAAGAGAAAGGAAATGAGTGTAGCTACCGTGCCCATATCAAAAGTAACTGACATGCCATCTCTTGGCGGGGAATCTGACTTGTTGAAATCTCTTCAGCTCATGCCCGGTATCCAGTCGGGGAATGAGGCTTCCAGTGGTTTGTATGTACGCGGCGGAAGTCCTGATCAGAACCTGATGGTAATCGATGATGTCCCGGTTTATTATGTCAATCACCTGGGCGGATTTGTTTCAACCTTTAATTCTGATGCAATAAACAGCATGAAGCTTGTAAAGGGTGGTTTTCCTGCACACTATGGGAGCAGGTTATCATCAGTAGTTGATATCAGGATGAAAGAGGGAAATATGAAAGAGTTTCACGGGAACGCAATGATCGGAATGATTGCCTCAAAGATTATGGTTGAAGGTCCTATCAAAAAAGACACTACTTCATATATGCTTTCCGTCCGGAGATTCATGTATGATCTTATTACAAGACCATTAACAAGAGCAACCTCATTTAATGGAACATCAGTCGGGTATAATTTTTATGACCTGAATGCGAAAATAAACCATATTATCTCACCAAAGGACAGGCTCTATCTGAGCTTCTATTCAGGCGGAGACAAGATATTGTCAAGGCAAAAAACTCAATCGGACTTAAACAAGATGATCCTTAAATGGGGAAATATTCTTGGTTCTTTCAGGTGGAATCATCTTTATGGAGACAGGCTTTTTTCTAATCTTACTTTATATTCAACGAGGTATCGCCTGGCAAATGATTTCACAAACACTTTTACTCACAATAGCATTAAGGAAAAGACATCTATGAGTTACTGGTCGGGTACTGTTGACATCTCATTAAAGGCTGATTTTGATTATTATCTTAATCAGAATTATAAAATAAGACTTGGCGGCACTACCATTTTCCATCATTTTAATCCAAATACAACATCATACAAATCATTTGAGAACAGTGCCGCTGTTGATACAAGTTTTGGAAGTATAAAGCAGAATGGCTTCGAGAATGCGGTATATCTGGAAAATGAAATTTCAATCGGCTCCAGGTTATTTACAAATTTCGGTCTCAGGGTTACAAATTATCATATACCAAATCGTAATTATGCCTCAATTGAACCACGATTCCTCACAACCTATCTGGTAGGAGAGAACACTCTTCTGAAAGCCTCCTATTCACAGATGAATCAGTATATACATCTGCTCACAGGTTCAGGGCCCAATATGCAAAATGATATATGGGTACCTGTTACTGATATTATCAAACCATCTCTCTCAAAGCAATTTGCTTTTGGTTTGGAAAGGACCTTCAGAAATGGAGAGTATGAGGTAAGTCTCGAGGGCTATCATAAAACAATGAATGACCTTATCACTTACAAGGATGGAGTTGCAACATTATCCTCGGCCTCCGACTGGCAATCCCAGGTTGAGACTAATGGTACAGGTAAGTCTTATGGGCTGGAATTTCTTCTTCAAAAAACAAAAGGTCCGGCAACAGGCTGGATAGCATATACCTACTCTAAAACAACCCGGCAGTTTGAGAATAAAAATAATAGGAAACCATATCCTTTTAAGTACGACAGGACACACGATATTAGCATTGTGTATCAACAGAAGATAAAGAGCAATATTCAGTTTTCTGCAACATGGGTTTTTGGAACCGGCAATCCATATACCCTTGCGACGGGAAAATATAAAATGATGCCTGAGGTAATCGATGAAATATTTAATGAAAGCAACTATTCAAAATATGGACAGACATATAATGATCTGAACTCACACAGGATGCGAGCTTATCACAAGCTCGATATAGGAGTCAATTTTTACAAGAAAGTAAAACGGGGCGAAAGAACCTGGAACATTAGTATTTACAACCTGTATAACCGTCAGAATCCATATTACTATTTTCTGGATACAACCTATGAATTTGACCAGCAAGGAAGGGTAATTCCAGAAGCTACGAAGACAGTATTAAAACAACAAAGCTATTTCCCGATTATTCCATCTTTCAGCTATAGTCTGAAATTCTGACATCAAGCTCTTTAGGGTTTGGAGTTTATAATAATGCTGCCGGGATCAGGCACTTGTTCCACAGGACTGAGGTTCTCACAGATTGTCAAGTTCGAGCCTACCGGTTTCAGCCATAAATTCCACTTTTCTTCGCAGATAAACCTACTATTCTTGCCTTAGTAGCCTCATTTGGTTAGATAGTCGACGACTCATCTTAATAGATCAGTTATTATGGACAAACTTTGAATTGCTTTGTACTAAATGTGTACTAAAAACAAAGGCTGCCTTTGAAATATATATTAAAATTGTTCTGTTCACCAAAACCAACTTAGCAAACAGTCGATTTCGAAGTTTATTGGAATTTAATTAGTTAGAAGCAATATAAATTAGCCTCGGAAATGAAAATAGTTCAAAAAATAGGTAACAAGTTCGGGGGCAAACCTATTAAACGTAAAAAGGGCAAATCGTTTTTGGTGATTTCATATGGGTTTCTGGGTTTCATATAATGATTCACTGTTATCCGGTTAATAATTACTTTTTATATAAAAATCAAAATCCTAATATCTTACCATAATGAAAAGGATTATTACACTATTATTCTTGCTGGTTAATCTGAGTTATTCAATGGCAGGTCCCATCGATAGTGAAATTGCCAAAAAAGTTGCGAATAATTTCATGAATAGCAGGAGGCCGTCTTCAAAGATACTCAATATTGTATCTGAGCATTACAACAATGAGATTTCTTTCTACGTTATTAATTTTGTAGGAGGAGGTTGGGTTATGGTTTCTTCTGACGATCGAACTGTACCAATTTTGGGCTTTGGTCTTGAAGGAGAATACAGATTAGAAGATTTTAAACCAAGTGGTTTTGTTGCATTAACAGACCTATATAAAAAACAGATACAGAATTCGCGTAAATTAAACCAAAAAAATTCTGATTTGACAAAAAAGTGGGATAACTTGTTAAAAAACTCTTTTGCAGATTCCAAATCTAGTAAAGGTTTGGTGGGAGGATTATTAAATGTCCCGGCCGTGGTCAGGTTCGATGGTCTCAGAGCGTCAACAATAGTGGCGGTTGTACTCCCGCATATAACACTTTTTCCCCCAGTGGCTCAGGTTCAGGCTGTGATTGTGATCGAAAAGATGTTGGTTGCGGAGCGGTGGCAATGGGACAAATAATGTGGTATTATCAATGGCCTTTAAGTTCTCCATACAGGACCTACAATTGGGCTAACATGCCTAATGCAGTTACTAATAGCACTCCAATAACGCAAGGAGACGAGGTCGCTCATCTGTTGAGAGATTTAGGAAGCGCTGCAGACTTTACATATTGGTGTTCTGGAACCTTTCCACTTGGAGGAACCAATTCTATTGTGAATAGTTTTAACACATTTGGTTATTCAGGTCTTAAAAAACATGTTCGGGCACAATGGGATTACGGTACTGCCTGGGGAGATTTAATTCGTTCTGAGATCGACAACTATCGCCCTGTTTTTTACAGGGGTGATGAATGTGATTTATGCACCAGCAAACATTTCTGGGTCATTGATGGGTATGATTCCTCAGATCCAGATTATTTTTATTGCAATTTTGGCTGGGGCTATCCAGGGCCAACTTATAATATTTCGTATCAATATCTCGATGATTTAACCCCTGGGGAGCATGAATTCAACGAAAATCAGCAGCTCATTAGCGGGATATCCCCGCCAATTCAGTCCTTATTACCGTTGGATATAAACGACGTGGCATATACTGCAGTTTATACAACAGTTATTGAAGCGGCTGAGAACAATATTTCACTTCCCGCCTCTGGAAAGACATTATCTGTAGAAAATGGAGGAGATCTCACGCTTATTGCCGGGAACAACATAACACTCAATCCGGGGTTTGAGGTAAAAGCAGGAGGTAAATTAGCTGCAACAATTGATCCAAGTTATACTGGAAACGATGTGGAAATTACACTTCCTGGATGGACTAATGTATTCACGCCCAATGGAGATGGAATTAATGACAACTTAGTCTATGTAGTTGAAAATGCCGATTCATGGGAATTTGAAGCCTTTGATCTTTCCGGTACTGCAATTTTTCAAAGTGCTGGTAGTATCTCTGGAACAACTGCAACGGTTTGGGACGGTACAGGTGCAGCATATAGTCACGAATACTATCCTTGCATTATAAGATTTAAAAACAGTTATGGTAGAGCCATTGAGAATGCTTATATGGTTTATGTCGCTTTTCTTGCAAAATCTGGTGATACGTCTGATGGCATTGCCTCACTCAAAACTCAAGACATGGATGCTATTTCCCCGGATAACGAGTTTATAGGCAAATCCTCTGAAGACTTAGATTCAAAAATTGAGGTTTATCCAAATCCGAATCAAGGAAGCTTTAGTATTAGATCTCTCGATAATTTTATTGAGGAAATAAAAATATACAATGCTTCAGGTACACTGATTTATGATAAGAGGAATATAAATCAATCTGAGTTTTCAATAAATATTGAAGGCAGACCCAGAGGGATTTACCACATTCATATTTATCAAAATAACCAAATGATTACAAAGAAAATCATTAAAAACTAAGTAAATATGTATTATAAGATTTTGATTTTCCTTTTTCTTACGCTGACTTATTCATGTAAGGAAAGTACTAAAGACACTACAATTTGGATATATAAGATGGTTAACGATTATTCTCAAAAAGTTCCGGTTGAGCTGTCAGCAGATAAAACACAAATCGTTTCACATTCTCTTAAGATCGGCACTCAATGGCCGGTTAGTTTATCAGGGGGATATTTTCTTAACGGATCTATGGGGCCTAATACCGGGTATTTGTCATTATCAATAGAAGAATACAATAGATTTGAGACTTGGCCCGATAAAGATAGTTTATATAGATTACTTATTGATAAGGATCCATTTATCGAATTTTACCGATTAAACGATGACAGAGGAATTTTCATGAATGGGAATGGATATCTTGGATTCGATACCGTTTTATTGAATAGTATAATAAGAAATGGTAAGCTGGAGCTTTATTTTGATAGACTGAAGTAAGAAAAGGTAAGCAATCTTATGCATTATGATCAATGTGGAAAAGGGCTCCGAACCAGAGCCTCTTTTCAGTAAAAAGCGAGGATGCTTATTAGCCTCTTACTCAGCCCGCAAGAGTTTATAGAGAGAGAGTTAATTAGGTTTGGTAAATCGGTTTAAATTATTTAACTTGCTATGTGTTAGTCTTATAAAAACCATATCATCATGAGAAACTTTGCTATTTTTTTCGGATTACTTGCTTTGGTGGTTTTGTCATGCACCGAACAGCCGGTAGACAGGCCCAGTACACTGATTGTAACCGGGATCTCAGAGGCAAAAGGTTCGGAAATAATTTGCGTTGATATTGACTCAGGTGCAGTGGTGAATACCACTCCCATCGATTGCTATGTATTCGGTTCCACTGTTTATGATCCTACAACTAAAGGGTATGGATTTGTAGATTGTGATACAACCTTTAAATTAGTCAATCCGGAATCAGGAAAACTTATCAAATCGATCAAGCTTCCCGGATTTGTCTCGCAGGCTGTGATTGATGCCAACGATAATATGCTGATAGGCCGATATTCAACCATGATTTTTGGAGATGAACCCGATACAATAGACACAAAATCAGCTAAAACAGGGCCACCGATTTATACAAATTATGTTATCAGGGTAAATCTGTCAACAGGCGTCATAGTTTCAAACAACAAAATTGACGTGGAGGATGGAACATATGCAACCACCTACTATTATGATGAAAAAGCAAAACACTACATTCTGTATCGGGCAGATAATTATTTAATTACAATCGAACCGGCAACAGGAAAAATCATTAAGGAACGCCATGTAGGAAAAATACTGGCAAATTCAGTGTACAATCCTGTCAATAATACGCTTATCAGCTTAAGTTTTTCAGCCGGAGATAACGAGCGAACTTATTTAACGGTAATAAACACGGAAACGGGAGCGGAGATCAGCAGTGTCCTTATTGAATCAGGCGGCTATTATGGCAATATTGCAGGTTATGATAAAGAAAACAACTGGTATATTACTGTTAATTCAAAGTTTGAAGTAGTTTGCTTTGACGTCTCAACAGGAGAAATAAAAAAGAGTTATCAGCTAGAGAATCCAATGAAGGATATAAAATTCTGGAGACGATAAGAGATTGGAACTCCACTATGGCAATACAACAGATTCCAGGATCGAAGCTCAGGG
>JAVEZL010000039.1:0-12150 GCA_034003005.1 Bacteroidales bacterium | reverse complement strand
GCCTTCTTCTCCTGATTCCTTGTTGCCCATGTAAATGACAGCTGATAAATACAAGCCAGGGCGATCAAAATTGCCACTAATTTAATGGCACCTTTACTTTGCATGGAATATCTGTTTTAATTTAATACAATCCTTCTAAAATTAGCCTACAAAAGTAGTATTTTTTCACAATATATGAAGAATTTCGTAATTTTGTTGTTCACTATTCATTCAATCACTTATGAACAAGTCTTACTTCCTGCTTACCATCTGCATGCTGGCAAGTGGCTTTGCGTGCTCTCAGGGACAGACATCAGCTTCTGAGTTCGAAAAGGCCGAGAGACTCAGAAGAGGCTTTAATTTTGAAGCAGCAGAAGAGATCTATAAATCTTTGCTTGAACACTCTGCTGATGTAAAATTCTCAAACACACTCACAATTCAGATAGCGAGATGTGAAAACGGAAAAGGGATGCTGGAGTATGCTGCAAACCCTGTTCCTCAGGGCTATTCAGACGTTCCCAAGAGGGACTTTATGCTCTGGCTGCCTGTGCAAAATCAATCTTACTGGGCTCCTTTACCAGATATTCTGGGGAAATCAAGGGCTAATTCAAGTCCCGTCAACCTAATATTCGCAAATCAAGATTCAGACACACTATACTTTTCTGCTCTGAACAAAAGTGGGAATTATGACATATACAGAACCATAAAAATAAATGATACTTTATGGCATGCTCCGGAACAGCTAGGCGAGCATTTAAATTCTCAGGGAGACGAGATTCTTCCTATTCTCTCCAAGGATGGAAAAGAGCTCTATTTTGCCTCTGACGGACAGTACGGAATGGGTGGTTTTGACCTGTATGTAAGCAAATTAGATGAGACGTCCGGCAAATGGGATATACCCCAAAATCTCGGCTTCCCATACTCAACCCCATCTGATGACTATCTGTTTATGAATGATATCTCTAAGCATCACTCGTATCTTGTCTCTAACAGAAGTTTTGCAAATTCTGACAGCGTTAGAATCTACCGGCTGGAGTATGAGGTTAATCCTATAAAAAGTACCATAAACGACCCTGCAGAGGCTCTTAAAATCTCTATGCTTATGGAAGATGAGGAGGTTAAGCCAGCCGTTGCAAAGCCAGAGGAGCGAAACACCGGTGATTATTCGGCACTAGTTAAAGAGGTTAGGAAAATTCAAAGTCAGATAGATTCAACCTTCAGAACACTGGATGCATTAAGAGGCAAATTCTCATCACTTGCAAATACAGATGACAAAAGTGTTATTGAGAGGGAGATAACATCCGGAGAGATTTTTGTGTCTCAGCTTAGGGATAAACTTCAAATTGCAGGAAAGGCAGTACAGGAGAAGGAGATGGAATTTCTTAATAAAGGGATTTTAATTCCCAGAAGAGAGATAGAGGTTGTACCTGCAGAGGTGGTTACAGAAAAAAACTATGATGCTTTTAAAGTATTCAAAACCGGTCCCGGGTTTTTAAAGATTAATAAACTCCTAAAGCCTGAGAGGCCGGAAGATTATTCGTTCAGGATTCAGGAAAAGAGTGTTATATTTGATGAGGCACCTGAAGAGACACTTGTTTACAGAATTCAGCTAGCCGTTATAGTAAACAGAGCTAGTCAATCAACATTTAAGGGAATAACTCCTGTTTTTGAATCAAAAACGCCTACCGGTAAATGGCTTTATGCAGCCGGCAACTTCAGCAGATATTCTGAGGCATCCGCAGCTCTGCCTAAAGTAAAGGCAAAGGGATTCAGAAGTGCAATGATAGTGGCATTTAAAAACGGGAAGAGTATAAATGTGAAGAATGCAAGACTGGAAGAGGGTAAGATTGAAGAACAAATGACATACCACGTGAAGATATCGGGCTATCCGGAAGAGCTGCCTGCATCTGTTCTCTCTGCAATAAGAGCACTTACGGATAAAGATGTGGCAAGAAGGCTCTCATCTGCCGGGAATTCGGAGTACTTCATCGGTCCCTTCAACTCAAAAGAGGAGGCGGAGAACTTAGAGAAGACTCTTAACACAACAGGCACTCAGGGGGTATCGGTAGAACAAATAAGTAAAACAAAATAACATGTCGCTAATAATAACCCTTATTGTAATAGGCCTGATACTTCTGGCCATTGAGGTATTAATAATCCCCGGATTTGGGGTGGCAGGCATCCTCGGTCTACTCTCCCTTGCAGGAGCAGCAGTGCTCGGTTTTACAATGTTCAATACCACTACTGGCTTGATAATTTTGGCTGTAATAATTTTTGCAACAGCAATCTCCACATGGCTCATTCTCCGGTCAAACACATGGAAAAGGGCAACCCTTAATACAAAGATTAACTCCAGAGTAGATTCCGCACCTGAAGAGAAGGGAATAGTAGCGGGAGCACAGGGAGTTACAACCAGCAGACTGGCCCCATCAGGCAAAGCAAGACTATCCGGAGAGGATGTTGAAGTTGTATCCCGAGAGGGCATAATCCCATCGGGCTCAAAGATAGAGGTCATCGCAGTTGAAGATGGCAAGATAATTGTAAGAAAATCAACTCAATAAATCACAATAAGACCAGACTGGTAAAAAACTAAAATCAAAATATTATGACAGAAATTACAATCTATTTGGTGTGGATAGGTATATCCCTGGTAGGACTTACAATCCTTCTGTGGTTCTTCCCAATCACCCTGTGGTTTCAGGCACTCATTTCAGGAGTAAGAATTTCACTTCTGCAATTAGTCCTGATGCGCTGGAGAAAAGTTCCTCCCGGAACAATCGTTATGGCAATGATCACAGGAACCAAGGCAGGACTTGAGCTGGATGCAAATGAACTTGAGGCACACTTCCTTGCAAAGGGAAATGTTCCAAACGTAGTAAACGCCCTTATCTCAGCAGACAAAGCAAATATTCCGCTCAACTTCAAAATGGCAGCCGCCATTGACCTCGCAGGCCGCGACGTATTTGAAGCCGTTCAGATGTCCGTTAATCCCAAGGTGATAAACACCCCTCCCGTTACAGCAGTTGCAAAAGACGGTATCCAGCTTATAGCAAAAGCCCGGGTTACAGTTAGAGCAAACATCAAACAACTCGTAGGAGGAGCAGGCGAAGAGACCGTACTAGCCCGCGTAGGCGAAGGCATTGTATCAAGCATCGGTTCCGCCGAGTCACACAAATCCGTTATGGAGAATCCAGATTCCATTTCCAAAGTGGTACTCGACAAAGGCCTTGACGCAGGTACCGCCTTTGAGATCCTCTCAATTGACATCGCCGACATTGACATTGGACGCAACATTGGCGCCGTTCTCCAGATGGACCAGGCCAACGCAGACAAAAACATAGCCCAGGCCCGCGCAGAAGAGAAACGCGCAATGGCCGTAGCCCTCGAACAAGAGATGAAAGCCAAGGCACAAGAGGCCCGCGCAAAAGTAATCGAAGCCGAAGCCCAAATCCCGCTAGCCATGGCAGAAGCCTTCCGCGCCGGCAACATGGGCATCATGGACTACTACAAATTCCGCAACATTCAGGCCGACACAGAAATGCGCGAGAACATCGCCAAACCACAAAAGTAACCCTAAGTGGTAAGCCACTGTGTAAGCCAAAATTTTGCACATTAAAAAGAATTAGTATCTTTGCACTCCCTGCGCCAAAAACGCAGGGTTTTGGTGAGGTGGGTGAGTGGCTGAAACCAGCAGTTTGCTAAACTGCCGAACTCGTAAGGGTTCCGGGGGTTCGAATCCCCCCCTCACCGCAACTACTACTGAAAATGAGGCAGTTGCAAGTATCGGGGACTAAATCGGGGACTAAAACCCAGATTTGGTCTCTTTTTTTATGCAAAAAATTAAAGGGAGAGAGATTTTTGATTATGCTCAAAAATACAAAATAATATCTTTTCAAAATACTTCTTCTCTACATCAAACCTTCACATCTGTCCCTACTATCTTAAATTTTAAGATGTCAATTATAAAGTCCTTAATAAAAGGCATTTCTGTTCGTATTTGTTTAAAATATTATTGCTTATTGACAGATTATTAATAAATTTAGCACATATATTACACATCAATAATTCAATACAATAATGACCAAAGAACAGGAAAGAGACGAACTCCATCGTACAATATGGCAAATAGCTAATGACCTAAGAGGCAGTGTGGATGGATGGGACTTTAAATCATATGTGTTGGGAATGCTTTTCTATAGGTTCATATCTGAGAACTTAACAAACTACTTAAACAAAGATGAAAGAAAAGCTGGAAACACAGATTTTGACTACGCAAAGTTAAAAGACAGCGAAGCAGAATTTGGTCGTGAAGAAACAATCAAGGAGAAAGGGTTTTATATACTCCCATCAGAGCTATTCACTAATGTTTGCAAGAAGGCAAAAACAGATGCCAACTTAAATGAAACCTTAAGTCAAATATTCAAAAACATTGAAAACTCGGCAAAAGGAACGGAGAGCGAGGATGACCTGAAAGGACTATTTGATGATATTGATGTAAACAGCAACAAACTTGGAGGAACTGTTCAAAAGAGGAACGAGCAACTCGTAAAGATAATGGAGTCAATCAATGGACTAAGGTTGGGAGATTATCAAGACAACACTATAGACACTTTTGGAGATGCATACGAGTTTCTGATGACCATGTACGCAAGTAGTGCAGGTAAATCAGGAGGAGAGTTCTTCACACCTCAAGAGGTATCAGAGCTCCTTGCAGAGATTGCAGTTTATGGGAAGAAACAAGTAAATAAGGTGTATGACCCTGCCTGCGGTTCAGGCTCTCTATTGCTCAAATTTGCGAAAGTACTCGGAAGGGAGAATGTAAGACAAGGGTTCTATGGTCAAGAGATAAACATCACTACATACAACCTGTGCAGAATAAACATGTTCCTGCACGACATCAACTACGAAAGGTTTGATATTGCACACGGTGATACACTAACTAGTCCTAAGCACTGGGACGAAGAGCCTTTTGATGCAATTGTTTCTAATCCTCCATACTCAATCAAATGGGAGGGCGATGCCAATCCACTGCTGATAAACGACCCTCGTTTCTCTCCTGCTGGAGTACTAGCACCTAAAAGCAAAGCCGACCTTGCCTTTACTATGCATATGCTCTCTTGGCTTTCGACAAGCGGAACAGCAGCTATTGTAGAGTTCCCCGGAGTATTATACAGAAGCGGAGCTGAACAGAAGATTAGAAAGTACCTTGTTGATAATAACTTCATTGATGCAGTTATTCAGCTTCCGCCCGATTTATTCTTTGGGACGACTATAGCAACCTGCATAATAGTATTAAAGAAGAGTAAGAAGGATAACTCGGTTATATTCATAGATGCCTCTGCTGAATTTGTAAGAGGTGGCAACAAGAACAAACTATCAGAGGTCAACAGAAAGAAGATTCTCAATGCCTATGTAGAGAGAAAGAACATTGACCACTTTGCAAGGCTTGTAAAAAGTCAGGAGATTTCAGAGAACGAATACAATATTGCTGTTAGTAGCTATATAGAGCAGGAGAACACTGCAGAGGAGGTGGACATTGAAAAGCTAAATGCTCATATTGCCGAGATTGTAATCAAACAGCACAAGCTCCGGGAAGCCATAGACGAGATTGTTGCCGATTTGGAAGGAGGTTCACTATGAGCAGGATAGAAGAGCTCATTGAGCAGTATTGTCCAGAAGGGGTAGAATTTAAAGCTTTGGGAGAATTTTGCAATGTATTACGAGGCAAACGACTTACAAAAAAAGAGCTGTTAGAGGATGCTCCTTTTCCTGTTTTTCACGGCGGTTTAGAGCCTCTTGGGTTTTATACTGAAAGAAATAGAGATGCAAATACTGTTATGATAATTAATGTTGGTGCATCTGCGGGAACTGTAGGATATAGCTCAGTTGATTTTTGGTCGTCAGATGGTTGCTACTGTATTAGTCAATCAGATGTTGTTACTGCAAAGTTTTTGTACTACGCTCTTATAATTCAAGAAAATACATTAAAGTCAAATGTTCGTAAAGCAGGAATCCCGACATTAGATAGCTTGGCCATATTAAAAATCCAAATACCAGTTCCTCCCCTTCCTGTCCAGGAGGAGATAGTACGGATATTAGATAAGTTTACTGAACTCGAGGCTGAACTGGAGGCTGAACTGGAGGCTCGTAAAAAACAGTATGAATTTTACAGAAATAAACTTCTTACTCCTATTGAAGAGAATGGCAAGTGGATGATGAATGGGGAAGAGGTGGAGTGGAAAATGTTGGGAGAATTTGGAGAATTTACCAGAGGTAGTGGTTTGCAAAAAAGTGATTTCACTGCGACTGGAATAGGATGCATTCATTATGGGCAAATTTATACCTATTATGGTTTATCTGCCGATAAAACGAAAACCTTTGTCTCAACGGAATTGGCAAATAAGTTACGAAAAGCAAAAAAAGGTGATTTAATTATTGCTACAACAAGTGAAAATATTGAAGATGTATGTAAAGCTGTCGTATGGCTAGGCGATGAAGAAATTGCAATTAGTGGCGAGACTTATATTTTCAATCATAATCAAAATGCCAAGTATATAGCTTATAATTTGCAAACCCCATCATTCCAGGAATTTAAAAAGTATAATAGGACCGGGACAAAAGTAATCCGTGTACATGGTGATAAATTAAAACAATTCAGAATACCAATTCCTCCACTAAGTGAACAAGAACGCATCGTCTCAATCCTAGACAAATTCTACTCCCTAGTCAACGACATCTCAATCGGTATTCCTGCTGAAATAGAAGCAAGAAGGAAACAATACGAGTATTACCGGAACAAACTCCTTTCATTCAAGAGAAAAGAGAGCTAACAAATATAGACCTATCATGAACGAACTACTAAAACATTGCAGATACTACAAAGGAGAAACTGAAGCACCGCCTGAAATTAATGAAGAGGGCAAGGCAATTTTTTGGTATTATGAGCAACTATGGGTAGAAAGAGAGGAGTTTCGTGATGAAAACAACTATAACACACAGGAATATATTAACTTTGGGTTACAAGATTTTAATAAAGACGATGGCACTCCATTAACATTAAAAGCTATCCTCTTCAACAGACACTGTCACTGGAGTGGAGGATATGGGATTGAAAATGATATAAAGACATTCAAAGAGTGGTACAAGTCTTATTACTTAAATCATCCTAAAGATTCATAGAGCAAATATTTTTTGATTATGACATACAAAGTTGTTGCGGAAAACTCTCAAAGTACAGTCGTTACAGTCTATAATCCACCTGTTGACAGAAGCAAAAACTATCAATCAGAAGCAGAACTGGAAAAGGCATTCATAGAACAACTCAAGACACAGGCTTATGAGTACCTTAAAATATCCTCCGAAGAAGAATTAATAGCCAATCTCCGTAAACAACTTGAGTTGTTAAATAACTATTGCTTTACAGATAGTGAGTGGAGACAATTCTTTAAAAGCACTATTGCCAATCAGAGCAATGGCATAGCTGAGAAATCATTTATTATCCAAGAGAATCACACACTCCTACTTACAAGAGAAGACTCTTCTGTCAAAAACATTAGGCTAATTGACAAGGATAATATCCATAACAACAAGCTACAAGTTGTCAACCAATACGAGGTAGAAACTGGGGAGAGAAAGAATAGATATGATGTTACCGTTCTTGTAAATGGACTTCCATTGGTACACATTGAACTCAAAAGAAGAGGTGTTGATATAAAAGAGGCTTTCAATCAAATCAACCGATACAACAGAGAATCATTCTGGGCAGGAAGTGGTCTGTTTGAGTATGTTCAACTCTTCGTGATCTCAAACGGAACATACACCAAGTACTACAGCAATACAACCCGATTTTCTCACTTGAAGGAGAAGAACGGAAGTACACCTCCAAAGGGCAAAAGAAGTAGCAATAGCTTTGAATTCACTTCTTGGTGGGCAGATGCCAATAATAAGCCTATAACAGACTTGATGGACTTCAGTCGTACTTTCTTTGCAAAACACTCTATACTCAATGTTCTAACAAAGTACTGTGTCTTCACCTCAGACAAGACTCTTCTTGTGATGCGACCATATCAAATCGTAGCAACGGAGAGAATTCTCAACAGAATATTAGTTGCTAACAACTATAAGAAATATGGCACATTACAATCTGGTGGCTATGTATGGCACACTACAGGAAGTGGGAAAACACTGACATCTTTCAAAGCGGCACAACTCGCCAGTAAACTGGCATTTGTAGATAAGGTTCTGTTCGTAGTTGACAGGAAAGACTTGGACTACCAAACAATGAAGGAGTATGACAAGTTTGAGAAGGGAGCGGCCAACAGCAACACAAATACTGCTATACTCAAGAAACAACTTGAAGATTCAAAAAGTAGAATAATCATAACGACTATTCAGAAGTTGTCTATCCTTATCAAGAAGAATAAAGAGCATCAGATATATGACAAACAAATAGTCATTATTTTTGATGAATGCCATCGTTCTCAGTTTGGGGATATGCATACTGCAATAACTAAGAGATTCAAAAAATACTATCTCTTTGGATTTACTGGTACTCCAATCTTTGCTCTCAATTCCAATAGTGCAGGAAAGTTTGATTTAAGGACAACGGAACAGGCTTTTGGAGAGAAACTACATACATACACCATAGTAGATGCAATTACTGACCGAAATGTACTTCCATTCCGAATTGACTATATCAGGACAATGAAAGAAGAGGAAGATATTAAGGATATCAAGGTAAAAGATATAGATAGAGAAAAGGCATTCTCATCACCAGAAAGGGTAGGTAAAATTGTTAGCTACATTATTGACCACTTTGACCAAAAGACAAAAAGGAATAGTAGTTATCAGGTAAAAGAGAGGCGACTGGCAGGGTTCAACTCAATCTTTGCAGTTGCTTCAATTGATATGGCAAAGATTTACTATGCTGAATTCAAGAAACAGATGGAGGCTTTGCCGGAAAACAAGAGACTAAAAATTGCTACAATATACAGTTTTGGAGTTAATGAGGATGAGCCTGAAGATGCAGGATTTATTGAAGATGAAAATCTTGAGGACACCTCCAATCTTGACCAAAGTTCAAGGGATTTTCTTGATTTAGCTATTCAGGATTACAACAAGATGTTCAAATCAAGCTTCAACACTGGGACAGAGTTTCAGAACTATTACAAAGACCTTTCTCAGAGAGTTAAGGATAGAGAGATTGACCTTTTAATAGTCGTCAATATGTTCCTTACTGGATTTGATGCAACTACACTTAATACTCTTTGGGTTGATAAGAACCTTCGTCTTCATGGACTGCTCCAAGCATACTCTCGGACAAATAGGATTCTTAACACTGTTAAGACTTTTGGAAATATTGTGTGCTTTAGAAATCTGGAGAAGGCCACAAATGATAGCATAGCTTTATTCGGAGATAAAGAGGCAGGAGGAATTGTGCTACTCAAGACTTTTGAAGACTATTACAATGGGTACAAGGATGGAGAAAAAATTGTCAAAGGATATAAGGAGATTGTAGAAGAGATTCAGAGTAAGTTTCCGATTGGGGAAAAAATAATTAGTGAGGCAGCAAAAAAGGAATTCATCAGACTTTTCAGTGCATTCCTTCGGTCAAAGAATATACTTTCTACATTTGATGAATTCACAGGGAAGGAAATCCTATCTGATAGAGATGCTCAAGACTATCAAAGCGTTTACATTAATTTCTATCAAGAGTTAAGACCACCAGGCGGAGATGTAGTAATTGTTAATGATGATATAGTCTTTGAGATTGAATTGGTAAAGCAGGTTGAAATCAATATAGACTTCATCCTTCAATTGATAAAAGAACATCATCAAAAGCATTTCAAGGATAAAGAGATTGAGGTGAAGATTCACAAAGCTATTGACTCAAGTTTGGGCCTAAGGAACAAGAAGGAGCTCATCCTCAAATTTATTGCATCAATGACCCCTTCTTCTAATGTGGATGAAGACTGGTTGAAGTTTGTTGAAGAAAAGAAGATTGAGGAACTGAATGAAATTATCCTTGATGAAAATCTCAATCGTGATGAGACTTATAAATTCATAACCAACTCATTTAGCAACGGGTTCATTCAAGAAACTGGGACAGGCTTTGCCAAGATCCTCCCAAATGTTTCAAGATTTACTCCTAATGGCGAGAGAACTGCAAAAAGGATTAGCGTTTTGGAAAAACTAACTGCCTTCTTCAATAGATATTGGGACATCTCAGGCGGGAGAATTAATATATAACAATCTTAAATCACCACTCTTAATTATTTATTAGCGTTATGACAAAGGATGATTTTTTTATGCAAAATAGAATTAATGAAATTCAAACTAATTTCATTAAAGATGGGTGGTTAAAAATATATGAAAGCAAGAACAGTGAGTCTGAAATTTCAGATGGTATATATTGCTGCTTGGCCAATAGTAGCTGTATAGAAAAGTATAAAAAAAATTATGATTGGCCGATGTATATTGGAGAAGAGGGTAAACCAACTATATATGAAGGAAATATATACAAAACTAATTATAATGAAGAAATTGAGCCTTTTATATTCTATAGAAGCTTTCCTTTATTAAAGCGCCAAGACAGCTATATTGACATTTCTGAAGAGTTCATCCTATATTTTAATCTATTAGAGGAAATTCGAAATAAGAATGATAGGACATATTATTATATAAATGAATGTGGCGAGAAAGAAGAGGTTTTAATTATTCAGCCAAATTATGCTAAGATTAAACTTAAGTATCTGAAGGAGTATATTACAATAAGAGAAATGCATCTTATTGTTTTTTTTGAATTTATGAGACTAACCGAATTTGCTAATGCAAGCTGGGAAGTAAATGTTAATGAAAAAACAGAAATAACTGAAAATTTCATTTATAATCACCTTATTAGACTTGTTGATAGCAGGATACAAAACTGGATAATTGGGAAGGTTTTTATCACACCAAATATTGATAAATCTTACCACTTTGACTTATCAAATAGAAAACTGGAAAGTTATATAACAGGATATGACAAAGATGGCAATGAAGTTTATGAAGAATGCAAAAGGTCTACAAATAAATACTTTACATTAACATATTTCAGAAAACAAGTTTTAGATAAGTATTATGACAATCCTCAAATTTACGACATTGATGGATTTCGTATTTCCTCTCCATTTTTTAGCCTAAAAATTGACAATAATTTAGAAGATTATGTACCTGTTTTTCTTGTTGAGTTGAGCAATCTACCACACAATGAGCAATTATTCTGGAAACATTATAATATTCCCCCTCCTGAAGGGCCAAAAATGAGCAAGACATATTATGAAACTATGATTCAGGGTAATTGGGCAAAACATCCTGAAACACCAGATTTGTATTTCAAATATAAGTATGAGCAATTTAATAATGACTGGGAATCAAAATTTGGCTGGCCATTTTACAAACCACTATCTAAAATAGATAACTATATCTTTAAATCTCTTCATATACCTACTTCTAACAATATCAAATCTTTTTGCGAGACAATTCTATCAATTGTTAAATTGACTATTGACCGACTCAATGAAAAAGAACTCTCTAAAGACATTGAATTAGAGGATAACGATAAGGGAATAACTAAATTGGCAAAATTCTTGTTGAAAAGTGGATACGACCTTCCCGAAATGATAGAGTTTTTAAAACATTTGCAGAATCTTCGTTCTGGAATTGTTGCTCATTCCTTTAGTCCCAAAAATATAAAATGTACATCAGCAATTGAGTACTTCGGAATAAATGATGATTCATATAGAAAGGTAGCTAAAGATGTCTTTATTAAGTCTATAAATACTTTAAACACACTAGAAAATTTCTTTCTAAAAGAATCATAAAGTAATCTTACAATTAACTGATACCTACCTCTTTTAGGTAATCCCGATTAATTTTTTAAGATATTGATTACTTCAATATAACAAATACCTGCATTAGGATTCGACACTTTTACATCCTGTCTAATCTCCTTAACTCCCCACCTGAAGAATAGAAATCTTTTGGGAACAACCCTAACCACTTGGAGCAAAGTATCCCTGCTTTGATACTTAACCTTCACACTATCATTCTGAATAACTCCTTGAATGGAAGTCCAGGCATCCGACCAGTGAAAAGACTGTGCCATGACCACCTTCCCAGTATCAATATAGA
>JAVEZL010000038.1:9979-12199 GCA_034003005.1 Bacteroidales bacterium | reverse complement strand
GATGATATCATAATCCCAAAAAGTAATGATACAATTATGAAGAGAAGAGAAAGTCCAGACAGCAGTAAAAGGCTGCCGGCGATGGGAACTTTGAGAACAAATACGGATAGTAAAAGAATAGTGATGTAGTTAATTACTGATATTGTGAAGTATGGGACTATTTTACTCAGAATAATCAGGAACGGCTTCATGGGTGAAACCAGCAATACCTCCATTGTCCCGAGCTCTTTCTCTCTTGCAATTGATACCGATGTCATTAGTGCACAGATGAGCATAAGTATCATGCCCATAATACCTGGTACAATGTTGTAGGCACTTTTTAGGGTGGGGTTGTAGAGCAGACGGATTTCCGGGGTTATAGTGCGGGGGGCGGCGGCGGTTGCGGCAGCAACCGGCGGGTCGCCGGCGACATCCGTCGCCGCGCCGCCGCCCACCTGACTCACATCACTCTCCTGATAATATGAATTAATAAGTGTTGTGGCATAACTAGTGAGTATAGATGCTGTATTGGGGTCTGTTCCATCAGCTACAAGCAGTATTTGATTATCACCAAACACTACAGCAAAACCTGTCTCTCCTCTGCGGAAAAGCTTCTCTATTTCATCTTCTGATTTTAAATATCTTTCGAGAATAAAATATTCGCTGCTCTCAAGCTTATTTACAATTGCTCTTGTTGTGTGGTCACCGGATGGGTCGTAGACTGCAAATCTTGTGTTTCGTATCTCTGTTGTGATACCAAATCCAAATAGTATAATCATAAGTATGGGTAACACAAGCAAAATCAGAGTAGTCCACCTGTCTCTCAAGATGTGGTAAAACTCCTTTTGAACAAATATTCTGAATGCTCTCATACCCCTGTGTTATTAGATTTTCTTGCAAGCTTTCTGAAAACATCATCCATACTTTCTGCCCCAAACTCCTTTTTGAGCAGGGCAGGAGAGTCCAGTGCGTCTATCCTTCCGTCCACCATAATTGAGACCCTGTTGCAGTATTCGGCCTCATCCATATAGTGTGTTGTGACAAATACAGTAATTCCGCTTTCAGATGCTTTGTAAATCATCTCCCAGAACTGCCGTCTTGTTACAGGGTCAACCCCGCCTGTAGGCTCATCCAGGAAAACAATGCTCGGCCTGTGAAAAATGGATACTGAAAAGGCAAGTTTTTGTCTCCATCCAAGAGGGAGTGACTTTACAAGGCTCTCCTTTTCATGGCTTAAGCCTAGTTCTGCAAGCATTATGTCTGTTCTTTCACCGGCCTCTTTCTCTGGTACTCCGTATATACCGGCGTATAACCGGATGTTTTCCCATACTTTTAAATCCTCATATAGTGCAAACTTCTGACTCATATATCCTATGGAGGCCTTTATCTTCTCGCTATCTCTGTTTATATCAAATCCTGCAACACTCCCTTTTCCTGCCGATGGTTTGAGTAGTCCGCAGAGCATCTTCATGGCAGTTGTTTTACCCGCTCCGTTTGCTCCAAGAAATCCAAATATCTCTCCTCTCTCAACAGAAAATGAGATATTGTCAACAGCTGTAAAACTGCCAAATCGTTTAGTCAGATTCTCTACCTCTATTACTTTCATTTGCTCAATAGTTCCATAAAACAATCCTCAACTGTAGGTTTGGTCTCAGTCACCTCTACCCCTGTGAATCCGGCACCCTCAAGATGGGCCTTAAGAGAGGTTGCAGTAAGAGGCAATGTTTTCCTATTATCCTTTTCTGCAGTTATGTGGTGAGAATCCCCAAAAGCAAAACAGGATGAGACCCCCTCAACTCTCCTCAAAACCTCAAGCAGAGCACCCATTTTATCACCCTTTACACTAAAAAGATTTTTGCTGAACGATGCAATTATTGCCGCAGGTGTATCGCACATCATAAACGTCCCCTCCTGCATAAGCGCAATCCTGTCGCACATTGAAGCCTCATCCATATATGGAGTTGAGACCAATATTGTTATTCCCTGCACTTTCAGTCTACCAAGCATCTCCCATAACTCTTTACGAGAAACAGGGTCAATTCCAGTTGTTGGCTCGTCAAGGAAAAGCACCTCCGGCTTGTGTATTAAGGCGCAGCTTAGTGCCAGCTTCTGTTTCATCCCTCCGGAGAGTGCTCCAGCTCTCCTTTTCTTAAAGGGCTCAAGATGTCCGTAAATATCTTTTATTAAATGATAATTCTCATCAATTGTTGTGTTGAACAGTGTTGCAAAGATTCTTAGATT
>JAVEZL010000038.1:4925-9879 GCA_034003005.1 Bacteroidales bacterium | reverse complement strand
ATGGGGGAGCTGATTCTGCTTCGCTTTAACTGATCGTTTATCTGCTCAACCTGAAGCATCAGGGCTGTAGCATCTTCAGTTATCCCTCCAGAAGTGTTGGTAAGCGATGAGCGTTGTGCGTCAAGTTGCTTCTCCAGAACAGAGATAGAGGAATTAATATCATCAAGCTGTTTGCGAGTGGCTGCGTCGGCTTTAACCAGCCTCTCAACCCGCTCTCTCTCCCTGTGTTGTACAGATATTTGCTCCTCAATGGCTGCTATCTGTTTGCCCACCTGGGGGCGGCGCGCCTCCAGTGCCCGCACTGTGGCAAGAAGCTGCCTCTTTTTAAGGAACAATTGAACAGTATCAATTTGTCCCAGCACCGCGCCGCCCACAACACTATCACCCTCATCAATATTTAACTCAAGAATCTTTCCGCTCACCTCTGATGATACCAGTATCTCAGTCGCCTCAAAAGTTCCCGATGCATCATGGATTCCACTCTCCCTTCCGCAAGAGATGAACAGAGCAAACAAACTGAATCCCGCTATAAAAGCCACAAGTATTTTTTTCATAACAAAGCCTCCAAGGCTATTTTTTGATTTCATATGATTAATTGTTTTTCAGATACTTGATTGAATAAATAGCCATTAAATGCATTATCTCATGAGTTGCCCTCTCTTGCCGGGCCAAATTCTCTGCATTTATCTCTCTTATCAGGTCAGAGACAGATATTGTCCCCTCCTCAAGCCTTGCCTCTGCCGCTTTTTTTATACCCTCCCTCAGGCCGATTATCTCTTCGTCTGTTGCAAGTTGTTTTGCCAGCTTATCCACCTCATTAATCTGCTGCCTTTCGGCCAGCGAATTGTTGAACAAAAAAGTCTCTCTCTGAACTCTTATCCTCTCCCTGCTGCTCTCAAGCTGTTTAAGAGAGTTACCCTTTGTGTAAAATGAGCCAAAATTCCACACAAGCCTTACGCCACCAATGTAATACGTTGAAAATTCATTTTTAAGCATGTTCAGCCCCGGATTCCCGTACCCTCCCTGTAAAAAGAGGTTAAACCGAGGCATAGTTGAGGCCTTTATTCCGCTCTCCTGGCTTGTGAGCAACTTCATTTGTGCATCAAACACACCAAGTTCCGGACGGTTTATCTCTCCGGAAGCATTGTGCAAATCTGCCTTAGGTTTTATTAAGATGTTATCTTTTACCTCCTGCACTCCGGTCAATGCTGCCAGCATATCTCTGTATGTGGAATTTGTCATCGTCAGCTCCTCCCTCTTTTGATCTGCCTTAAGAATCTCCACCCTCACCGCATCAAGGTCTGATTTTGTAGCTATACCATTATCTACAAAAGCAGAGATTTTTTTGAAGCTGTTGCTGAGTTCAGATATAAAAATATCTGTTTGCCTCAACTGCTCCTCAATAAGCAAAGTGCCAAAAAAGAGTTGATTTACCCTCTCTCTTACAGCATAAAGTTCTGCCTCAGCCCTTTTTAATTCAGTTTCCGATGATGCTCTGGCCAGTTTTTTCTGCGCCTCTATTGCCCCACCATCCCAAATTGTCTGATTTAACTCCACAACAGCTTGATACTGATCTTTATTCATAGGCTTAACTCCCGGCATTGCAGCAGGCAGTTGAGTAACATCAGACTGAAAAGTTGCCCTGGCACTCAATCCCAGCTGAGGCAAATACCCCTTTGAAGCATTAGACAGTGTATAATCCCTGCTCTGCTCAATCAGCCCATATTGCTTAGCCAACGGATAATTCTTCTCAGCCCTCTGCTGTAGCTCCTCAATTGACCATTTTGGTCTATCCTGCCCCCACAAACTTATAGACGTTACACACAAGAAGAGCAAAACTGCACCCCAGCGGTACAAAACTGCACCCCAGGGGTAAAGTGTCAAATTGTTGATATTAAGCTTCATATATAAATTATATTATTTCTTTAAGTTATTAATTACTAGCGCTTTGACACTTTACCCCTGGGGTGCCTGGGGTACAGTCTGCCCCTGCCCCCTGGGGTGCAGCCGGGCAAGAATCGTCTGTACGTTCTCCTCTCTGCGTCTGTCAAGCATTTGAGAAAACTCTTTTTCGCTGCTGTTTGTCATTATTCTTACAATGGGATCTGCGATGAACATAATTGCATTCAGGGAAATTATTGAAAGCATTAAATCTACAGCAGCAATTTTATTGATTTCGCCTTTTTCGTGAAGAGCCTCTAATTCTAAATCCAGTTTTGAGAGAAGAGTTGTGGGTATCTCTCCCAGGTTCTGTCTAATGTTTTCCAACCTTTTATTATTAGTTGAAATTTCGTTGAACAGCAGAAAAGGGAGTCTGGGATTACTCCTTAAAATGTCAAAGTGGGCTTCAATCTTTTTTCTAAGTTTGTCAGAAAATGATTTTTCATCGTTTCCGGCTGATAGAAATACAGCAATAAACAGCTTGACTTTATTCTCAAAAAAGAGGTCAAAAAGCCTCTCTTTGCTTCTGAAGTAATAGTGAACCAAAGCCTGATTACAACCCGCTTCGCGGGCAATATCTGTTGTATGAGTCATTGCGTAACCTCTTTCGTAAAAGAGCTTTTCAGCGGCTTTTAATATTTTGTCTTCTGTTGTTGAATCTTTTATCGGCGTCATTGAATTTAAAATGAATAGGTAAAATAAATTTAATAGCACTATTTAATAACCCTATTAAATATTATGCGAAATAAGTAAAAAAATCAATATGGAAACAAAAAATGTTATCCGAGAGAGAAAAAGAAAGTACTCCCCTTGCCAGGGGCAGACTCTACCCTAATTGTTCCCCCAAGAGCCTCGGCATATGCCTTTACTATTGGCAGGCCAAGCCCTGAGCCATCCTGAGTCCTCTTAAAATCGAGGTTTGCCTGTATAAACCTTTCAAAAATAGCATTGTGTCTGTCAGCCGGAATTCCAATACCTGTATCTGAAATAAAAATCTCAGCTTTTCCATCTATGAGTCTGCAGCCTATCTCAATTTTCCCCTGCTGAGTATATTTGATTGCGTTATTTATAAGTATTGTTATAATCCTCTCAACGAGTGCCTGGTCTGTCATTACCACAATCTGAGGACTCCTTTTCTCTAGTTTCATAACCAGTTTTAAGCCTACATCTTCAACTGCTTTTTTGTGGATTGAAAATTGAGTTGCAATAATATCGTTAAGATCTGCTCTGGATTTTACAGGCTTTAATTGACCGGTATCAATTTTTGAAATATCGATAATATTTGAAATGGTATTCAATAACCTGTCAGAACTCTTCTCAATTTGTTTAAAATACATCTGCTTCTCCTCATCTGAATACTGCTCTTCTCTAAGAACCTGAACAAATCCCATAATTCCGTTTAGAGGGGTTCTTATCTCATGACTCATATTAGCCAGAAAAGCCGATTTAAGTCTGTCACTCTCTTCTGCCTTGTTTTTTGCCTCTACTAAATTGTTAACTATTTCCATCCTCTGGATAGTCAAAGCCATTTCGTGGGCAACCAGTTCCATTATTTTAACGTCTTTCTCGTTGTAGGCATCAGGATTTGTATAACTCTGCACAACCATTACACCTATCACCTCTCCGTCAATTAAAAGTGGCACTCCAAGCCAGATTTCGCAGGGGTGGCCTGCTTTTGAAATATCCATCCCATTCTCCAGTGCAACTCTTCTGGCATCCTCCATTGTAAGAAGCATAGGTGCTCTCTTTTTTATGACAAGGCCGGAGAGTGTGGGCTTTGCATCCCGTTCTCTTCGTTCCTCCTTCTCATCACTGAAAACAATTTTTGAAATTGTCTCCTTCTCTTTATTGTACATAGCAACAAAGAAATTCTCAGCTTCCAGTATGTTGTTTAGTTCTCTCTGAACATATTTCAGCAGCCCCTCAATGGTAGTGTAGGTTATTGATGCCTTGGCAATATTGTAGACAACCTGTTGAATCCGGTCTGCTCTTTTTTTCTCCGTAATATCAGACAGAATCTGGACTGCACCTTTCACCACTCCATTTTCGTCAAATAGAGGGTCAATTACAATTTCATAAGTTTTCCCGTTAATCTCAGTTTCAGCGGTTTCTCTACTCTTGCTTATCTTCATTCTGTGATAAGGGCAAAGCCTGTCCGGAACTATTTTACCTTTCTCATTATAAAAACACTCATCACTTATAATGTTCAACTCTCTGCTCCCAACTGCATTGAGGAAGGCATTGTTCGCCCGGATAATATGGTGGTTGTCATCAAGAAGGGCAACTCCATCTCTCATTGCCTGGAATGTTTTGTCCCAGTCTTCTGCCATCTTTTTAGATAAGGCTTCACTCTCAATAAGTAGATCCTGAATCCTCTTAAGTCTTGTGGTCATTGCAGTATATACAATGATACCTCCTATAGAGCCCCCGTCGTCATACCAAGGCCTGCACTCCCAGTCTGTCCACTCTTCAGTACCATCATCCCTGATAAATTTGTCTGAGTCCCCTGTAACAACCTCACCCATCAATGCTCTCTGATGCGCCTCTCTCCATTTAAGAGGGAGGTCAGGAAATACCTCGTAATGGTTTCGCCCTATTACATCTATATTTGAAATTTTGTATTCTTGAAGATATTTCTCACTGACATAGAGATAGTTCATCTGATTGTCATGTATGGCAATAGAACTATTTGCATGCTTGATAATGTATGCCAGAAGCTCCTGAAAATATTGAGGAAAACCACTACTCATAGACTAAAGATAATAATTAATATCTTTGATGAGAAATATTTTGCAATATGATATCATTTGACAATCCTGATGAACTCAAGGAGCTGTTTAAAGCTCTTCTGGAGACATCAAATGCGGGAATGGTTATAATCAAGACAAACGGTTCTATTACTGCAAATCTAGCATTTTACAAGATGCTCGGCTACTCGCAGGGTGAGGTCAAGGCCCATGAATGGAGGGACCTCCTCTTAACCGATTCTATTAAAGAGTGCAGGGAGAATTCC
>JAVEZL010000038.1:0-4825 GCA_034003005.1 Bacteroidales bacterium | reverse complement strand
GGTAAGCGATTTGTCTATGAACTAGCTCCGCCAAACGATATTGAATTTATTAAGGATTTTGCTGCAAAGGCAATCTCTGAAAAAATAACGATTGACAATTATGAGAATTCAATCGTAACCAAAGACGGCCGGACTATTCACGTTGCCTCAAATGGATACCCTCTTGTTCACCCTGATGGAGAGGTTTATGGTTACAGAGGTTCAGATACAGATATCTCATCAAAGAAGAGGGTGGAGATGTTCAGAGATGTCATGTATAACATTACTAAATCCTCATTTTCAACAGACAGCATTGAAGAGTATCTTTCAGGAGTAAGAGATGAGTTGAGTAAGGTTATTGATACAAACAATTTTTTTGTCGCTCTTTATGATAAAACGAAGGACACACTCAGAAAACTTGTATATATCGACGAAAAAGACTTTTTTGATGAGTGGAAGGCCGACGAATCTCTCTCCGGACTTGTTATTAAAGCAGGTGTTCCAAAGATTTATCTTAAACAAGACTCCATAGAATATGCTCAAAGGACAGGTTATGAATTTGGAACACCGGCAGAGTGCTGGCTTGGAGTTCCGCTTATTGTGGAGGATGAGAGGCTTGGAGTAATAGTGGTTCAGAGTTATACAGATCCACATGCATATGATGAGGCCAGCATCAAACTTCTGGAGATGGTTGCACATGAGCTTGGTCTTGTATTACAAAAAATGTCAATGATAGAGAAGCTTATAGAGGCAAAGGTAAAAGCAGAGGAGAGCGATAGACTTAAATCGGCTTTTCTGGCAAATATGAGCCATGAAATCAGGACACCTTTAAATGGTATAATGGGGTTTGTTCAGCTTCTTACAGATGAAGACTGCACAGATGAGGAGAGAAGCATGTATCTGGATCTAACAATGGAGAGTGCAGAACGCCTGCTACACACAATTAACAATATAATTGAAATTTCAAAGATTGAATCGGGTCTGCTTCCTCTTAAAACAGAGGATGTTGATATAAATGAGCTTCTCAATTATTTGTATAACTTTTTCAAACTTAAAGCTTTTAAAAAGGGGCTTAATCTGCGAATAGAGACTGATCCAAATACCACAAAACTCAATTTAAATACAGATAAGTACCTTCTTGAGGGAGTACTCACGAATTTAATCAACAACGCAATAAAATATACAGATGCAGGCTTTGTTGAAGTGGGTTGCCGTTCAGAAAATGGAAATTCGGTTCTCTTTTATGTCAAGGATACAGGTCATGGAATAGAGAAAGAGAGGCAACATGCCATATTCGACAGATTTGTACAGGCAAATCTTGAACACATAAGAAGCATTGAGGGTTCCGGCCTGGGCCTTTCAATCGTCAAGGGTTATGTTGAAAAGTTAAAAGGATCAATCTGGCTTGATTCCGAGCCGGGAAAGGGGAGCGTCTTCTATTTTTCTCTCCCATTATAAAAAAAAAAGTTTTGAAATGAGCATTTGTCCACTACCTTTGTATTGGACAAATGCTCATTATTATGCCAAGGCCAAAATTAAAAAGAAAGATGCTGAATCCCCCTGAATTCAAGGGGTACAGAACTATAGGTAAAACTGGTGAAGAACACGCAGTGGTTCTTGATCTTGAAGAATACGAATCAATAAGACTGAGTGACCATCTTCTTTTGGGACAGGTTAAGGCCGCCATAGAGATGGGGGTATCCAGATCAACTTTTGCAAGAATTTACGAGAGTGCCAGAAGAAAAATTGCCCTTGCTTTTGTTGAGGGCAGGCCGATTGTTTTTGAGGGTGGCAAAGTCTACTTCGATAGCAGCTGGTATGAGTGCAAAAGTTGTAATTGTCTTTTTAACCATTCAGACAAACATAATCCTGCAACAAAGTGCTCTTTGTGCGGATCAAAAAAAATCAAAAAATATAATGAAAACAGTAATCACATCAACAGGTAACACCCTGGATTCAAAGATGGACAGACGCTTTGGGAGATGCTCGTATTTTGTAATCTATGATTCAGAAAACGGCTCTGTAGAGTTTATTCCTAATACAAATGCAGATAGTGTTGAAGGAGCAGGAGTTGCTTCGGCAAGACTTGTTGCTTCCAGGGGAGTTGAGAAAGTTGTGTCAGGAGAATTTGGTAATAAGGTTAAGAATATTTTTGACAGCTTGGAAATGCAGCTTGTTATGATTAAAGAGGAAAAGACTATTCAGGAGATAATTGAACTATTAGAAAAAAATAAAAAATAGAATTTATGAAAAGAAGATTTGCTGTTCCATTGGAAAATGGAGCTTTATGTTCTCATTTTGGACATTGTACTGAGTTTGCCTTTATTGATACTGAAGACAAAAAGATAATATCAGAGGTTGTCTCTTCTCCGCCTCCTCACGAACCGGGAGTATTGCCTTTGTGGTTATACGGAGAGAAAGTTACTGACGTTATAGCAGGGGGTATGGGGCAGCATGCTCAGTCAATACTAGTTCAGAATGGTGTAAAGGTTCACATGGGGGCACCTCAGAAATCGGCTCGTGAACTTGTTGAGGATTGTCTTGGTGATGTACTGGAAACCGGAGCAAACAAATGTGATCACTAGCAATGTTTAAGTTAGCTATTGCCAGCGGCAAAGGGGGGACGGGAAAAACATTTGTCTCAACAAACTTGTATCATACTTTAGTTCAACAAGGAGTAAATGTTGCTCTTACAGATTGTGATGCTGAGGAGCCAAATGCAGTCTCTTTCTTCAATGTTAATGAAATTGAAAGAAAGTCAGTGACTCAAAAAGTTCCGGTCATAGATTCTTCAATATGTACTTATTGTGGGAAATGTCAGGAGTGGTGTATGTATAATGCAATACTTATCCTTAAGGAGAGAGAGAAGATGAAAGTTGTTGAGGAGATGTGTCATGGTTGCGGAGCATGTGTTGTTGCTTGTGAATTTGGAGCCATTACTGAAAAGGATATGGTTTTGGGAGAGGTTATTAAATTTTCAGATGAGGATAGTTGTAAAATAACAGAAGGACGCTTAAAAGTAGGAGTATATACTCCGGTACCGGTTCTTAAGAGTGCTATAAAATCAACATCTGCAGATTTAGTGATATTTGATTCTCCTCCAGGTACATCCTGTCCTTTTATACATACAGTAAATTCTTCTGATTATGTTGTATTGGTTACAGAGCCTACCCCTTTTGGTCTCAACGATCTCAAACTCTCAGTTGAGATATTGAGACAGATGGATAAGCCATTTTCTGTTATTATTAACAGAGCCGGCTTGGGCAACAGGGATGTGTATGATTTTTTGGAGAGTGAAAAAATTGACCTGATAATGGAGATTCCCTTTGATAAAGAGATTGCATCTGTTTATTCAAAAGGTGAATTAGTAGTACTTGGCAGAACGGTAATTGCCGCAAAGTTCTCGTCACTTGCCCGGATTTTAATTGACAAGACAGGGGGGAAGATATCATGATAAAGGAAATAGCTGTAATAAGTGGTAAAGGTGGGACTGGTAAAAGTAGCGTAACAGCTGCATTTGCAACATTGAATGGAAATAGAGTCGTTTTGGCAGACTGTGATGTTGACGCTGCAAATCTTCATATTATCATGGAGCCTGAGATAGAGTTTTCTGATATTTATGTATCAGGAGAAAAGGCTGTTATTGATTACGATAAATGTAGTATTTGTGGAGTGTGTCAGGAGTATTGCAGATTCAATGCAATATCTTTTACGGATGGGAAGTATTTAATTGACGATATCTCCTGTGATGGTTGCCGATTATGTGAAAGGGTATGTCCGGCAAAAGCAATATCAATGGAGAAGAGTGATAAGAGCAGAATGCATTCCGGAACTTTCAGAAATGGTAAAATGGTATACGGGAGGCTGGAACCAGGAGAGGAGAATTCGGGAAAGTTAGTTGCCATGGTAAGAAATAAATGCCGGGAAATAGCTGATGAAAGCGACATTGAAACTATTCTGATAGACTCTCCTCCTGGAATTGGTTGCTCTGTAATATCTTCAATATCAGGAGTAAATTATGTTTTAGTTGTGACCGAACCCTCTCTCTCCGCAAAGAGTGATTTAGACAGAACACTGCAACTTCTCGAGAATTTCGATGTCAAAAAGGGTGTTGTAATAAATAAATATGATTTATCATATGAAATCACAGAGAAAGTCGTTGATTTCTGCAGCTCCAGAGGTGTGGAGCTGATAGGAAAAATACCATTTGACCCAGAAGTTGTGGAGGCAATGGTAAACAGAAAGTCAATAGTAGAGTGGAATCCCCACTCAAAGGTCAGTAAAGAGATTATCAATATTTGGGAAAAAATAACTCAATAGTAAAGAAATGGAAAATCAAGAACAATTTGTTAAAAACAAACCATCGGGTATAAAAAAAATAATTGTGGTAGCCTCAGGAAAGGGGGGAGTGGGTAAATCAACCGTTGCGGCCGGAATAGCAATGAGCCTTGCATCAGAGGGGCACTCTGTAGGTCTGCTAGATGCAGATATCTATGGTCCATCCCTTCCTCTTCTGTTTAATCTTAAAGGTAAAAGACCTTTTGTGGTAGATAAGGATGGTAAAAGTTATCTTGTTCCCTTCATTAACTTTGGTATCAAGCTAATGTCAATAGGGTTTTTGCTTGACTCAAAGGAGCCTGTCATATGGAGAGGTCCCAAGGCATCAAGCGGATTGTCCCAGCTACTTAATGATACACTATGGGGTGACCTTGATTATTTAATAATTGATACCCCTCCGGGAACAGGTGATATCCATATTACAATTCTTCAGAATATGGCTGCAGATGGGGTAATCTTTGTAACGACCCCTCAAATGATGGCTATGGATGATGTGGAAAAAGCAATA
>JAVEZL010000037.1:0-13057 GCA_034003005.1 Bacteroidales bacterium | reverse complement strand
ATGAACTGATCTTCAAGGTTTTATCAGGGGTGAAATTCGTTGACGGCGAAGAAAAGAAGGTGGCATAATTATGTACACCGGATGCGCTCTCAAAAAAACTCATCCACAACATTTGACAATAGCTCCCGCAACAAGGTGAAATATTGTTATCAAAAGACGCTACTCCGGGAATAGCCTATTACCTAAAGGATGAGCCTGAAAGCATGATTCCGTCAGCAGGGATATTGCGGTTAAAAGTAAAAGAAGAAAAACTTTGTCCCGAATATTTGACGCTTGTTTTAAATTCTGACATTGTGCAGAAACAAATAGAACGTGACGCAGGAGGATCAATCATAAATCACTGGCTTGTGGATAAGGTTAAAAACACGCTTATTCCTTTAATGCCACCAATTAAACAGAATAAAATTGCTGAAACGATTAACGAATCATTTTGTAATCGTAAAATTTCAGAACAGTTACTCGACATTGCCAAATGTGGCGTTGAGATGGCGATTGAGAAAGACGAAAACATCGCCCAAAAATGGATCGATGAAGAGGTTTTAGAATTGAACAAATTGTTCATATAAAAGCCCCATGCAATGTGGCAATCGAAACCTGATCTTAATTAATAACAACAATTTGGGCAAACAATAAACCCTTCAAAACATAATTAAAGCAATTTCCCTAAAGGTTTGTAGTTTAACATATTATAGGAACTTACATTCTCAGATCCCTCACCAAAAGAAATACCTTTTTTGTTTGGTTTTCGACAGCAAACAGCTCCCAATTGGGGATTCATTGTCAGGGCTGTCTTGGTAGTGCCAGAAAAATTTTTGGTGTCACAAGCAAAAGGCACGAATACTCACGCTAAAAGAATATCAGTTCGCAGAACAGAAATCTTTCACAAATGGGTGTCTATCCCTATGTCGTCGCCATAATTGAAAAAATGCCACTAATCAACAAGAATTGGCATGCTAATTGCCTTAAACCAAATATGACAATTTGCAAATTGCGCATTTGGGTTCCAGAATTTGTTGTTATTAGCGAAGAGTATTCTGAAGTACTGCACCATCAAGCGTGTCTAAACCAAAGTTCGTTTGACTTTGAGTATGTTTCGGATGAGGAGATTCTGATCATGTGTCTAATATCAGATAAATTCGACAAAGAGTGCTTTGATCAATCATGAGTATTTAGGTTATAATTAATTGTGAGAAGCTGTTGAATTAAGACAGCCTCCCAAGAGGAAGGAGGCTTACTTCTTGAAAAGCACCTCGGAATTAAATTCCATAGTTTAGCTTTGCTTTGAGTCTTTCCGCCCGGGGCATGAGCCATATGGGACTGGACTTAGAGCCATTTACCACTGCACTCTCTCAGCAGATGGACATGTCACGGCACCATACGATTTCTGGGGCAACGCACGTTTGCCAGGGCTCAACCGGCTCTATGCCGGATCCGGGCTTGATCCTGATGGGTGCCTGGTACAGAGCATTAAGGCTCCGTAAACCGTAATACAAATTCGCCAAGTGCGGGACGTTGACTATTGCGTCCCCAGAACAGTCTTGAAAAAATTCAATAAACTTCTCTGCCCGCTTGACACGCACCTTCTAATGGGCGTCCCCCTTTCTTTGCAGCCTTTGTTTAAAACGGATCCTCCACGAAACCCTTGTCTACTCAACCGGACGATTTATCCGAATAGTAAAGGGACGCACTGGACCAAGGATATTCCCTGAAATCTCCTTTTCGTCTATGCTTGATATAAATCTATAAGAATAGTATTCGTTGTATATGGGTTATTTTTTTCTTGTGCTGTAGCGAATAAGGCGGCGAAATGCTAATAATTGATGCGAATGAAATTTCAATATGGGGGAGACGCACCAATTCAAGGATTCTACTTTCTCACTTTATTGAGCAGATGATTCTTTCTGGTCACAACCTTTCGACCGATATCAAGCTTATTCGTTTCGGCCATCCGGATCAACACGGTTGGGATGGCGTTCTCGATTTCAGTGGAACGTCGCCTTGGATTCCTGGGGGGAGATCTGTTTGGGAGTTAAGCGTTAATCAAGGTACAAATGCCAAGATTAGAAGTGATTTCAATAATAAGATTGACTCATTATTGCCTGGGGGATTTAATCGAAAAAATACAACATATATCGCAGTAACAACTTGCAAAATTCAGAAAATCAATAAGCTTGAGGATGAATTGAGGGAAAGGAATATTTACAAGGATGTAAAAGTATTTGATGCAACCACCATTTCAGAATGGATAAAGGTAAATATCCCCCTTAGATTGTGGTTTCAGAGAGAAATTAATAAAAGTGAAAGAGGCGTATCCTTAATAGGCCAGTATTGGGAAGCTTGGCGAAATTTCACAATTCCTGTTATAAATTCGGAACTGTTGCTTGCTAATAGAAGAGATAACGTCATTGAGTTATATGACAGTTTAAAACATAAAGATAAAGTAACGACTCTTCTTTCTGATTCCCCAGATGAATCTGTCGCGTTTATTTATTCCGCAATTGATTCCTGTGATGATCTGGATGAAAAAGAAAGCATGCTATCAAAGACAATTGTTATTTCAAGTGATCAGGTTCTTCTTGATCAGTTCAAGAGAGTTGAGCAGTCTTTAAACATAATACTAGTACCTCCTGTTACAGATGTTGTGAATGTTCTTATAAATTATGGTCATAAGGTAATTTGTGCAGTTGGAAACAGCCTCTCAAGGAATCCAGTAACTATTAAGCTAAAGCGATCAGTAGTTTCTGAATTTACAGCTTCTCTAGTAAATATGGGGAATTCTCCCGAAGAAAGTGAAAAACAAGCACGAATATGTGGGTGTTCAGCATCAATATGGATGATTTGGAATATTCTTGAAAATTCACCTTATCTTGGAAATCATATTCCGGATTGGGCACAAGGAGAGTTGGCAGATTCTTCAGTTGTTGCAGCCCTGATTGGCGGATGGGATCATAGCAATGAGGCAGATAGGAAAATCGTTGAAGAGCTTCTTAATATTTCTTATGAGGATTTTGCTGGGAAAATTGCAAGGGCGTCAAAATGTGATAATCCGCTATTAACAATTTCAGGAGAAATCCGGATTGTGACAGCACCTCCTGTAGCATTTAAACTGCTTCAAGAAAAGATCACTCTAGAACACTTAAAAGCAATTGAAATAATATCAAAAAGGATTTTTTCTGAAATTGATCCGGCTCTAGGTTTTTCTTCTGACGAAAGACTTATTGCTCTATTACAAGGTATTGTTCTAAGTCAATCGAAATGGCTTAGAGATGGGATAGCTGGAACATTATTGAGAATTGCAGTATTGGGAGAAAACTTAATTAAATCGGGCGCAATTCCAGATCAGCTTAATCACCAGCAATATGTTGATAGATTAATTCGAAATCTAGAAGGATTAAAAAATGATTCGCGCTTGTTAGTCAGTTTAAGGGAGCAACTCCCAATTATCGCTGAGGCTGCTCCGGTCCCTTTTCTGGACGCCCTGGATAGCCTTCTCCAGGGCGATCCGAATAATATCACTTCGATCTTTGATGAAGGCACTGGATTCTTCGCTGAGTCACTTCAATGTGGTTTGCTCTGGGCACTGGAGACCCTTGCTTGGAGCCCGGACTATCTTGATAGGGTAACAATTATCCTGACGAAACTAGCCACACTGGATCCAGGAGGTACTTTTTCGAATCGTCCGATAAACAGCCTTCGTGAGATCTATCTTTCCTGGCATCCAGGAACCAATACAAATTTGCAACATCGTTTGGCGGCATTTGATAGAGTATTAGAAGAGGACGAGTATATTGGCTGGGAATTGTTGACTTTGCTTCTTGACAGAACACCCCAGATGTCAAGCCAGACAAGAAAGCCTGTTTGGAAAGATTTCGGGCGGAATGAAAGAGACTTGGTTACCAACAAGATCCATTTTGAAGCTATTCTACATTATCTTGAAAAAGCTTTTGATCTAGCGGATATGGATCCACAAAGATGGAAACTGCTTGTTGATCTTTATTCCGCAGTTGATGAAAAGAAGCAAAATTCTATTTCGGAAAGACTAATGAATATTGCAAATTCCGATCTTTATGAAGAAAAAAGAATTCAATTCTGGAAAATACTTCGAAATGAAGTGAATCGAAATTTAGGATTTCCAGATGCTCCATGGGCTGTAAAAAAAGAAAAAATTGTGCCATTGCAATATGCTTTAGAAGCCTTTAGTCCCAAGAATCTGATTGATCGCATAAGTTGGCTTTTTGATAGTTACCATCCTGATATTCCATTCGCTCATAGTGATACTGAGAAGTATTATAATCAGACCTACAAAATGAGAGAAAGCGAAGTAAAAAAGCTATTTGAGAAAGAAAACACCTCTGGAATAATCAGGTTAGTTAATCAAGTCAGATTCCCTGGCTTAGTTGCCCATTCCCTAAAGAACATTCTAACCGATATCCGCGGATATGAGTCTCTTCTAATACAAACAAATGCAGGTAGTGAAAAAGAAAGTGATTTTGCGAGTGAGTTATCTTCCGATGCGTACAAGCAATTCGGAAAGCAGTGGATTGAGTTGATCCTTGGATTGTCAGAAAACCAAAAATGGTCTCCTGCAGATATTGCGAACGCATTGATAAAAATCCCGGACGAGTTGGAAGTTTTTAAAATAATTGATGTTTTTAACAGAGATATCAGTGGTGAGTATTGGCGTAAACGAGATGGAATACTGGGAACGAACGAGAATGAAGCTGTGAAATATGCGGCAAAAAAATTGAATGAGTATGGAAGATCAATAGCAAGCCTTAATGCAATAGATCAAAGCTTTGATCTATTTATGCCTAAGTTTGTGCTGGAATTGTTGTCAAATTCAATTAGTGAACTGAATTCTGGAGAGTCACCGGATTCAATTCATAATTTACGTTATTTATTTGAAAACGCGTTCAAATGGCTTTATAAACACAAGGATTCTTACCGAAATGAAATTGCGCAGATGGAATATGCATATATCCCGATACTGACACGACCATTCGAGAAGAAGTCGCTTGTATTACATGAAATAATGAATCGGGAACCAGAGTTTTTTATCAAGTTAATATGTGACATATATAGGCCGGAATCAGAAAGAGGCGAACAAAAAAATGATTTTTCTGAGGAAGAGCAAAATATGGCAAAGCTGTCATTTCATATTCTTGACGCTTGGTCTACGCCTCCCGGTATTGATGTAGAAGGTAATGTTGATCCTGAATCTCTTAAAACTTGGACTAAAAAGGCCCGGATTCTTGCGAAAGAAAGTGATAGATTGGGGATTGCTGATCAAGAAATTGGAAAAGCTTTGTTCAGTTTCCCAGCAGATCCGAAAGATGCTCTCTGGCCACATAAAGTGATGAGAGAAATCATTGAGGACCTAAAAAGCGAGGACTTGGAGATTGGTATAGAATTTGAGTGCTTTAATTCCAGGGGGGTAGTATCAAAAGCTGCTTATGAAGGTGGAGACCGTGAACGAAAAATAGCGCAAGAGTGGGAGAGTAAAGCAAAATCATTAGGCCACAAATGGCCCCGCACTCGGGAAATGTTAATGCGGATCGCAGAAAACTGGAAAAATCATGCTAAGAAAGCTGATGAACGAGCGCAACAAGATCGTTTCGATGACATGAGATGATGGTTTCCAACAGCGTCATCACCAATTAAAACAAATTGGGTATGTAAATCTACTATTTTCGGGCTATATGGAAAAAATTGACAGGTGGGGTACGAGACGCTACCTTAATATGAAACGTTTGGAGGAAATGGACCGGGAACAACAGGCCGGTTAAGCCAGCGCCATGACCTGTGTTCGGAGTACCTCTCACAGAAAGTGCGAAAGATTCTTGAAACTACCCATGGCAAGCGCTTACGCTCGGAGTTGCTGGTACTCCTGAAGGAAAGATCGGGATTGCCTTACAGCCAAATTGCAAGGCTTGATTATTTTGCAAACCTCAGCATCAACAGCCTGGGCAGCTTGTATCACAGGTTCCGAAAGAAATAATCTATCTAACCGACGCTACTGTCATACTGTGCAGCACCGACCCCTTCATTCTGCATAGCATAGAGGACAACCGAGCCAAATTAGGTAATATGTTTAATAATCTCCCTAGTATTTCATCAGGGGGCAATGAGAAATCCTCTTCTAAGTAAACTATCATCCTAATAGCTCTTTTCAATACTCAAATTGGATTTCTCTAAACATTTATAAATTTCATATATGTATGAGATTAAGAAATCAATAGGGATTTTGAACACATCGAGGTGGAGCCCAGGTATAGATTCCGGGTCACATTTGGCCTCAAGCAACATTATTGTATTCGCATATTTATCAATACCGAAGAAACAGTCAATAAAGCCTAAATTTTCCCTTGAAGGTTTGCCATTGTTGATAAGTCCACATTTTTTGAGAACCTTCTTCTTGAACACATCCAGATCACTTACAACTCCGCCACAATGAACAATAATATGTCTCAAATTCTCTATTAGAGTAACTGCAAGATACAGGTTAATTCCAAAATGATTGTTAGTTTCAATTTGCTTTAATTTGTTAAAAGTATTCCTAAATCTATTGATGATACTTAAATTTGATTCCCTTAATTTTTTCGCTTGATCACAAAACCACTCGAAAGACTTACCAGGAAGTTCATCCAACCTTATATCCCCAAAATCTCTCATAAGCCAGAATTTATGATCTGAGTATCCAGCATATGCATAAAGATGTATAAGGCAATCCTCAAATTCTTCATATGCCTCGGCCAGAAGCCATTGGTATTGTTTGTTTTTATGAAGTATAATTGAAAGTCGCTTATCCTCAATTGACAATTTTTCCTGACCAAAGAAAACAATTTCTCCATCGTCAGCTCTGTGGAAAAACATGTTTTGATATGACATAGAGAGATCTTTAAGCTTAGGCTTCTCTTCCACCGCTTTTTCGAATCTTTCAATTGCTTCAAATTCTTTCTTAGCAATATCTTTCATGGCCCTTTGATATAAGTATATTTTAGTCATTTTGCTGTAAAACGATTCAAGAATCATTGAAAGATCCACAGAGTTTACTCCTTAATGACTAAAGATATCTCCCGTTTATTGTCGTGTTCTAAAGTAATTAAGATTAACCTGACGGCATTGAAATATTCATAGAAAAAAAACTGCTTTAGAAGAAAGCTGTCAAATTCAATTTGGGCAATTTCCTTGTGGCGAATTTTGCATACGTTTCCGACATGTGTAATATCAGCGAAATGAGTATCCAAAATGCCACGAGTGAATTCTTGATTGGAAATTTTCAATAATATTTCGGATACACTTTTTTTCTTGCTTTTATCAAGTAGCGTCTTTGACCTTTCAAATGCATCATTTATTTTTTCTAGAGCGAGATCAATATCTCCGCTTTTTGAGGAGCTGAAGTATCTCTGGGCATCATGGATAAGAGAGGCTAGTATTCTATCATTCTTTACAATTGAATTTCCTGAAAGTTCAAACATACTATCAAGCAAATCGCTTCCAACTTTAATGACTCGCCCCTTCTTCAGAAGCGCAGGGATTTGATATTTTCGGAAAATGTTGTTTATTCTTTTCGTATATTCCCAAGTAGCATTCCCCCTATCACCACTTGGCCCTGATGCATATCTGAAGAAAAACTCTATTAAACTAATCAACAAATCCAAGTTGGGAATAGCTTTGAAAGGGAAAAGAGATACTCCCATTTCTTGTTTCATCCGTTGTTTAAGCAACTCCGAATTAATCTCAAACCATTCATGTCCATCGCAATCATGCTCCAACTGAATGACAAATTCATCAAACATTCCTTGAGAATGAAGTAGTTCTTGAATAACGGATTTGAACGATATCCAGAACTTCCCTTTTACCTTTTCACTTATGCCATTGAATAGCTTATCTATGTCACTTAAATTTTCATCATATTTAAAGACAAGGGTTACTATATCAGGGCTATATGCTCCCGGGGGGTGTATACTTAAAACAGCATCCATTATTTTTTGATTTTCAGATTCATTAAGATGATCGAGTTTCGCCTTTTCTTTGATTCGAGAGTAGATCACATAATCACTAAGAACTGAATGATCATATGTTCCATAATGAGATGATTCATTTATCACCCCGTATGAATTAGACAGCAACTCTGATAGCCTGTTTTCACCATTTTCCTTAAGCAACTGAACAATTGCATGAAATTTATCATCTCTCATTTTCTTTAAACTGTAATTAAATCAATGCTCTTTGTCTCTGGGTGGGCAGGGATCGTTGCCAGGTGGGATTGTGTCTTTACTCCTGATTTTTCCATTCACTCCTTTAGTTGTCAGTTCCCCACCTCCAGAATTCTTCAGATTCTGCCGTGCGGTTAATATTGCACCCTTTTGTGTCTTATGAATAGATGTAGCATGTTTACTTGTGTTCCTCTTATTTACCCACGATCCATCACTTCTTTGGAAGACTGTGCGATTGTTCTTTTTCGCCATAATCACCTCTCCTATCTACTGAATGTTAAATATATTATACGGCTTAACTAATAGTGTGTCAAGATGTGAAACACTCTATATATAGAACACCATATTAATAAGACATAAATGTCTCTTCTGGAAAGGGGAAGGGGGACGGTTCTTGAGTGCGCCAAGCAAGCTGGCGCGATTCAGGGGGTTAAAATCCCCCACGGGCAAAGCTTAGCCGGCAGCCCGTTATCCAAGTTGCATTTAAGGAGGCGACGAATTAAATGGAGCCAACGGCTGAGAGATACCAGGCCGCAACGCAAGTGAACGTTGTAAGTCCCGAAATTGGCCTCATTGAAAAGGCCGACGGAATTCAAGAATCCGGAAGGCAGCATGGTCTTTGCCGCCAAGGCGAGGCAAAGATCACTTTTCCGGGATCTCAGACGGCAGCATGGTATCGAACGGATCGCGTCGGAACTTGGGAGACCCTGGCCGGTCTCTGCAAAGAGTATCTGCAAACAAGCGGAAAAGGCAAGGATGCGGAAACGCTGGTCAGGGAGTCAGACAGCCTCATAGTACTCCGCGCACGGGAAAGCCGTGTACATGGGGAAGGGGGCTGCATTGTTGTGTAAAGAGGAGAGGGAACATTCCCCCGACACAGAGCGGGACAAGAGAGGAATGGAAACGAAATTTACTCTTATAACGAGGAGGGCAAACAAGCCTTCTGAAGTGAACAACAATGAAGAGCCGTATGAGGGCGACCGCAGGAAGTGCCCTTGATAAAATCCTCACGTACGGTTCCGTGGGGAGGAGCAGTCACGCTTGGCACGGCTCAAGCTGTTAAGGCACTGCCGGACGAAAGGGGCAGAAAGAGTCAGCGAAGGCCTAAACGGGTGTGATATGCTCTCTACCCGATCAATTTGACAATTCCGGGAAGGCGTATTATTGGTTTGCGCGCGTGCGTGACGGATGAAATGAAATTGTCAAATTGTCAAGAACCGTCCCCCCCTTAGTTTTTGGTACTTGAGAATAGCAATGGTCGGATGTCGGAATTTTTCATGAAGGAATGGGGACGCCCATTAGAAGGTGCGTGTCAAGCGGGCAGAGAAGTTTATTGAATTTTTTCCAGGCGGTCCTTGGAACGCAATAGTCAGCGTTCCGCACTCGGCGACTTCGGATTACGGTTTACGGAGCCTTAATGCTCCGCACCAGGCACCAATCAGGATCAAGCTCTTTTCTGTACCCCAATTCGTAAAGGTATGTGCCGCTAAACCTCGTAAAGATATATGCCGCTTGACAAATGTAAGTCAAGGTAAAGAGCATAAAAAGGCAATGGATCTGGAACTAGGTAAGGAAAGAGAGTTTGTAGAAATGTTGCAGTCTCATAACATATTTTGTGTTTTTAAGTAGATTGAGACAGCTGAAAAGGTTGTTACTGTTCAATATTATTGTTGAACAATATGGGAATGGAGATAGATTCTATGGAGTGAAGGATGGCTGGTGGGATATTTTTGATTGCTGGGGAGAAAGGGCTGGTGAAGATGGAGGAGGCGAGGTACGAATCTGAGGCGCTGCTGCAGGAGCTGTTGGAGAAGTACCTGGACCTGCTGGCCGGCGACCAGGTAAATCCAGAAGACCCCCGGCGCTGGCTGCTGTTGGCCCGGTAGATGGGGGTCTCGTCGGATGTTTCTCATGACCGTTGGGCCGTGGATCACCTCTTTCTGGATCAGGACGGAATCTCTGTGTCTAATGGGCGTCTTTTTTGGCCGTTTCTTGAAATTCCAAACTCACGGTCCTAAAATCAGCTTATGGGAAAATCGGGTTTGCTATCAGTTGAATATAATGATAAAAAGAAAAATATATATAATTATGTTTATCCACCTGTATTGGCGGTATAAGCACAATAGGGTTTACACACACGTTAGTTTGCATTAAAGAAAGACATTACACCATGATAACAACGATAGAGAATCTAAAGAAATCACCTCTCTTCAATTTGTCATTAAGTTCAAAAGAATTGTTTCATAGTAACTTTCTCTATTGGATTGGACATAATTACCCATCTGAATTTGGAGAAATTTTTTCTAAATTTCTAAAGATAAAACCCGAAGATACTTGTATTAAAGATATTTACAGGGAAAGAGGAAATATTGATTTATCATTTAGCTATTTGGATGGACAGGAGGTTTTAATTGAAAATAAAGTCAAAAGCGTGCCATATATCGGACAACTAGCAAAATATTCAGAGAAACATACAAATCAGAAAAACTATATATTACTCTCTTTATCAGAACCGATGTTTTTGCAGTCAAGAAAGAGTATAAAAATTAACGAGGCCAACTGGTGCTATTTAAGCTATTCTGACTTAAGCGAAATGCTAAAAACGGTAACTGAAAAGATTGATGATGAATATCATATACACATCATTAATGATTATTGTGAATTTATAGATGGGTTAGTTGTAATTAATGAATATTGCAAGATTAACGAGGAAGATTTGTTTGACTTTCACTCAATAAATACGAATTCTTTATATCGGGAACTTATTGATATAAGACTACATGATTTCTACCTGAAAAAGAAATATGAACTTTTAGCATATGAAGTTTATAAAAAGCTAAAAAATCTTGGAAAAAATTTGACTGATTTCAGTCTGCCATTGAACTGGGACAATGAAACTCCGATTATTTTTATGGGATACGGTATGACAAGAAGCCTTGGGTTAATGGACTTGAAGTATTTAATTTCAAAAAACATAGCATTAGGAATTCAAATACAGGGAGAGCATTACAGAATGGCTGTAGAGGATACAACTGGAAAAATCGCAAAAAATATTAAGAATGAACTTGCTAATGGTTATTGGTTTGATTACTCAAAAACATTCCCTAATGCCAATGTATATCCCAAAGCAGGAAAGGGATTTAATAAATATGGAGAAAAGTTCTTTTATAAATCGATTAAGCTGGGAACAAAACTGAAGATTAAGGATATTTTAGATATTATTTTGTCTGATGTTCAGCAAATTGAATCTAATTTTAATGATATAGAAAGAATAATTACACAAGCTAATACGTAAAAAGAACATAGGGCGGAGAGAACTAAATTTGAACGACTTAACATTTAATAAACGGCTTTGCAACTTGATAAGTAGGTGCTTCGAAATGCCCTATATTTCTTATTGCCATCCGTTATGGGCAATTTAAAGAAGGACACCACATCACATGAAAGATAATGGATATATCTATTATGACGATTCAAAACATCCTGGATCTGGATTTTATTTGGGGGCTTTTGTTTATTCGGATAAGGATTTAAATAATATTATTAGTGGGTATATTTCACTCTGTGGATTAGACCCAAATAAAGATGAGTTCAAAAGTAGTTTACGAAAGGATAAGAATCCAAAACAGATAGAGCTTCGAAGATATTTAAAAAGACTAATTGGTAATATCCGGATATTTGTAGTGATCGCTCAGCCAAATGAGAATGATTTTAAAATGGCGACCAGAAACGCATTAATAAATCTGATTGAACACAATCAAGCAGCTTTAAAATCAAACTTGAATATATTTCTTGACCAAGGTATATTTAAAAATGAAAATGATGCAGAATATAAGTTACTGACCGGAAAACTCGATGCTAATTCTGTAAAATTAAAAATTGAGCAGGATTCTGTAGAAATAAAGGGTATTCAACTTGCAGATTTGGTTGCTCATACTTGCTCAATTATGTTAAAAGAATCGTTAGGATTAATTAATAAAACAATAAAGGCAGGAGATAATTCAGGCTATGACCCAGATACAGACATTGAAATTGGTTTTGAGATGTGGGCTGGAGTAAGATATAATTTCTTTTCTAATTCGCCACCTCGCCCCGATGATTGGGATAGTCAGTTAGATTTTGTAGCAAAAGTTGGAAAAAGAGGATTGTTTATATCCGACAATTGTAGCGCAGAAATTAAAATAAAAGGAAATGAAAGATTTGGAGAAATGTATTTGGGATGCATTCATTAAACTAGAACAGAATTATGGCATCAAAAAATATTCTTTTAAAGAATGGAAAAACAATAACAAGAATGAAGGGGGACGCCCATTAGAAGGTAAGAGTCAAGTGGGCGGAGAAGTTCATTGAATTTTTTGCAGGCGGTCCTGGGAACGCAATAGTCAGCGTCCCGCACTCAGCGATTTACAATTAAGGTTTACGGAACCATAATGCTCCGGACCAGACAGCCATCAGGATCAAGCCCTTTTTTTCTCCGGAACTCGTAAAGGTAAGTGCCGCTAAACCTCGTAAAGATACATGCCGCTTGAATTGCACGTTGTGGCTCTCTGGCGGGGGTGACCTCAGCATAAACAGCCTAGGCAGTTTGTATCACCGGTTCCGTAAGAAATAAGCATGCAAGCCGACTCTACTGTCGTACTGTACAGCACCGTCCCCCATTCTCAATAAGAATGATGGCTTTTTAGCATTTGACTATTACACCTCCTTTCAGGTTAGTGTACCATTCTTTCTGTAAATTGTATTTGGGTTGTTAAGGGCTTGCCCTTAAGTTGAGAGGCGGGCCATAATTGACCTTCTTTGATGTCTGCAAACACTAAGGAGGAACAAGTTATGGCCCG
>JAVEZL010000036.1:0-13364 GCA_034003005.1 Bacteroidales bacterium | reverse complement strand
TGAATAGGAGTTCCATCAAAATCAATTGTAGCCATCCTTATTCCTTCAAGACCGCGAAGCTCAGTAAAGTCAACTTTATTAAGCTTTTTACCGGTATGAATTTCATATGCAGTACGAACAGCAGCTTCAATTACACCACCTGTTACACCAAAGATAACACCCGCTCCTGTTGACTCTCCAAGAGGATTATCAAAATCTTCATCAGGAAGTTTGTCAAAGTTCATGTTACAGCTCTTAATGAGTGACGCAAGCTCTCTTGTTGAGATTGAGAAATCAACATCAGGATTGCCATCAGTGATAAACTCCTCTCTCTGGCACTCATATTTCTTAGCCAGACAAGGCATCACAGAAACCACTACAAGATCCTCTCTCTTTACACCCATAAGCTGAGTGTAATAGTTCTTGGCTATTGAGCCAAACATCTGCTGAGGAGAACGGGCTGTAGATGGAATATCCAGCATACAAGGATAGTACTCTTCAAAGAAGTTAACCCATGCAGGACAACAAGATGTAAGAATCGGAAGCTTAACATCTTTATCTCCGTTAAGGAACTTAGAGATTCTGCCCAAAAGTTCAGTACCCTCTTCCATAATAGTAAGGTCAGCTGCAAAGTCAGTGTCAAACACCTTGTCAAAACCAAGAGAACGAAGAGCAGCAACCATCTTGCCTGTTACAAGAGTCCCCGGCTCAAGGCCGAACTCTTCACCCAGGGCAGCACGTACTGCAGGAGCTGTCTGAACAATCACAGTCTTTGTAGGATCTGCAAGCGCTCTAAGAACCTTCTGTGTATCATCGTAAGGGGTAAGTGCTCCTGTAGGACAAACTGCCACACACTGTCCGCAGAAAGTACATGGAGAGTCCACCAAATCCTGCTCAAATGCAGGGGCAACTACAGCCATAAAACCTCTGTTAACAGCACTAAGTGCTCCTACTGTCTGAACATCATTACAAATGGTCTCGCAACGGCGACACATAATACATTTGTCCATATCTCTCTTAAGAGCCGGAGAAAAGTCCTTTCTGTAAGTGGACATCTCAGCATGCTCAACAGCGTGTATCTCTCTGATACCCATCTTTTGAGAAAGAGTTTGCAAATCACACTGACCAGACGATGAACATGTAAGACACTCTTTAGGGTGGTCAGAAAGAATCAGTTCAAGAACCGTCTTTCTTGCATTCATAACTCTAAGGTTATGAGTATTTATTACCATTCCCGGAGTACATTCGGTAGAGCATGAAGGGGCGAGGTTTCTTCTTCCCTCAACCTCAACCACACAAATACGACAACCACCAGGGCGGTTCTCAATATTCAGATGCTCAAGATTCAAATAGCAGAGAATAGGAATATCGATTCCCACCTTTTTCGCTGCCTGGTAGATGGTAGTCCCCTTCGCTACCTCTACATCTATATTGTCTATTTTAATTTTGATATTTTCCATGAGTGGGAGATTATTGTACATGAATAGCTGTGAACTTACACTTATCATAGCAGGCACCGCAGCGAATACACTTATCAGGATCAATCATGTGAGGCTGACGTTTTTCACCGGTAATAGCATCTACCGGACAAGCCCTTACACAGGCAGTACATCCGGTACATTTATCTGCAATAATAGTATAAAGTTTGAGAGCCTTGCAACTTCCTGCAGGACAAACTCTCTCAGTTACGTGAGCAAGGTACTCATCGTAGAAATTCTCAATGGTTGAGAGAACCGGATTTGGAGAGGTCTGCCCCAAACCGCAAAGTGATGTATCCTTAATTACACGGCTAAGGTTCTTCAGATACTCAATATCCTCAGGAACACCTTTACCAGATGTAATTTTCTCAAGCATCTCATGCAATCTCTTGTTACCTACACGGCAAGGAGCACACTTTCCGCATGACTCCTCAACTGTAAATTCAAGATAGAACTTGGCAACAGATACCATACAGTCATCCTCGTCCATTACAATCATACCACCTGAACCCATCATAGATCCGGCAGCCAGAAGGTTATCAAAATCTATAGGAGTATCAAGGTGCTTCTCAGTAAGGCATCCTCCTGAAGGACCTCCTGTCTGAACTGCCTTGAACTTTTTACCATCTTTTATACCGCCGCCAATCTCATAAATAACCTCTCTTAAGGTGATACCCATAGGCACCTCAATAAGACCCACATTATTAATTTTTCCTGCCAGCGCAAAAACCTTTGTTCCCTTTGATTTCTCAGTTCCTATTGCCGAATACCATTCAGCTCCCTTAAGATAAATTGCAGGCACATTGGCAAAAGTCTCGACGTTATTAACGTTGGTCGGTTTTCCAAGGTAACCCTTCTCTGCAGGAAACGGTGGTTTAACAGTAGGTTCTCCTCGCAGACCCTCCATAGAGTGGATAAGAGCGGTCTCCTCTCCACAAACAAATGCACCCGCACCATATCTGAGTTCAATATCAAAATCAAAGGTTGAACCCATGATTCCAGTCCCAAGCAGACCGTATTCACGTGCCTGTCTTGCAGCAACTTTAAGCCTCTTGATAGCAAGTGGATACTCAGCACGAATATATACGATACCCTTTGTTGCACCTATGCAATATCCGCAAATAGCCATTGCCTCAATCACTGAGTGAGGGTCCCCCTCCAGGATTGAACGGTCCATAAATGCTCCGGGGTCTCCCTCATCTGCATTACAAACAACATATTTCTGATCTGCCTTATTCTTAGAGGCAATTTCCCATTTAAGTCCGGTAGGGAATCCTCCGCCGCCCCTTCCGCGAAGACCGGCTTTCTTTAAAATATCAATAGCCTCCTGAGGAGTCATCTCTGATATTACCTTACCCAAAGCAGCGTAGCCATCTCTGGCAATATATTCATCCACATTTTCAGGATCAATAAATCCGCAGTTTCTAAGGGCTATTCTCATCTGTTTCTGATAGAAACCCATGTGTTTAGAGTCCTCAATGTGTTTCTGAGTTTCAGGATCTTCATATAGAAGCCTGTTAACCTTTCTTCCTTTGAGTACATGTTCGCGGACTATCTCTGCACAATCAGACATTTTCACCTGTGTGTAAAAAGTATTGTCAGGAATAATCTTAACGATAGGCCCCTTCTCACAGAAGCCAAAACAACCTGTAGTTACCACCTGGGCATCGTTTTCAAGCCCGAGGTTTTTTATTTCCGATTTGAGATTTTCTACGATCTGCTCGCTCTCTGAAGCTCTGCAACCCGTTCCGCCGCAAACCAGAAGATGCATTTTGTATTGTGCCATTTCTCCTTAGTTTTTGTCGTTTATAGTTTTGTAGTTTGTAGGGATAATACCATCAAGGAGCTCACCTCCCACAATGTATTTCTCCACTATTTCAATTGCTTTTGCAGTGTCCACATAGCCAAAGACAACCGGATCTTTTCCCGGCACCTTTACCTCAATGGTTGGTTCTGCATAGCAATAGCCCATACAACCTCCTTGGGTTACAACCGCAGGAATTTTTTCCTTTTCGATCTTCTCCACAAGTGTGTTCATTACCGTTCTGGCACCGGATGCTATTCCGCAGGTAGCCATTGCAACACGGATCTGAACAAGAGACTCAGGCTCATTACTCTTCTCACGGATGTTCATTCCGTGTTCGAGATTTTGCTTCATCTTGCGCAAATCTTCTAGGGACTTGATTTTGTTCATATTTTATGATGTTATTGAAATTCCCTTATAAAAGTATAGGTAAAAATATGAATTTTCCTATCATTTACAAAATCTAAAAGCCGATATAGTGTAAAATTATAACTTAAAAGTTTGAAATTAAAAGAGAGCATAGCTCCGGAATGCCTTCAGAGGCCCTTTTTTTAATGTGATTAAATCTTCTGTATGAGGGATTTACATCAGAGGGATCAACTAAAAAACAGGGTGTTCCGCTCTTCACATAATTGACCAAACCTGCAGCAGGATAGACTGCCAGAGAGGTACCCACGACAATAAAAATATCTGCCAGTGAAACTATCTTTGCCCCTCTCTCAAGCTCGGGCACCTCTTCACCAAAAAAGACCACATGAGGCCTCAACTGACAACCATCAGAGGCCACATCGCCCAGGTGAACATCCCCTCTTGTCTCAACCAGGAGGTCTGGATTTTTTATGCTTCGGCATTTAAGAAGCTCCCCGTGGAGATGTAAAACATTTGCAGACCCTGCTCTCTCATGAAGATCATCAATGTTCTGAGTAACAATATCTACCACAAAATATTTCTCTAAGTTGGCGAGAGACTTATGGGCAGCATTAGGATTAACACTTAGCAACTGCTCTCTTCTTTTATTGTAAAAGTCCAGCACAAGAGCCGGGTTTTTCCTGAGAGCCTCTGGTGTACATACATCCTCAATTTTATATTTTGCCCACAGACCATTTGAATCCCTGAATGTTTCAAGCCCGCTCTCAGCACTTATACCGGCACCCGAAAGTACAACAACCCTTTTTTTCATTCCCCCTTGAGTTCTTTTAAATTCTCCTTGATCATCTCCTCAACCATCTTTATCACCCTTACATCACTCAGGGAAATATCTCCAAGCACTTCAGCAACCTCCTTGCTGTCAAAAATGTATTCACTCTCATTAAATACATAGCGTAGAATAAAATGAATCTGAGGGTTTGCAGACACCATCAGCACAAATGAGTTTGCCACATCTCCAAGAGGCGGCCTGTCAATATTAGAATACCCAAACCACGCCTTCACAATAGTCCCCTTTCCCTCCTCAGAAGAGACAGAGAGCCCCCCTCCGCTTTGCAAGGCCGATTGTTTATACAGCGGGATTCCCATGCCTACTCTTCTGGTAGTTCTTGTTGTATAGAAAGGATCCTCTAGCCGCTGAACAGTCTCCCTGTTCATCCCCTTGCCATTATCCTCAATAGTAATTGTGAGAGAATCTGAAGGTATATTCTCCTCAACAGTCAGTGTTATTCTTTCTGCTCCGGCACTGAGAGAGTTCTGTATTATGTCAATAATATGAAGAGAGATATCATTCATTTTACAAAATATTGAGGCGGATTATCAGTTGATTGAAGAGCCCTTTTTATAGCTCCAAATGAGAGCTCATTAATATCAAAAATTGTATAGGCACCTCCAATTTGATTAGGGTAATGAGCATCTGAACTTTTTATAAAATTTCGTCCTCTTACGGATTTATCCTTTGCCGCCATAACCATGGGATCCGCATTATGAGAAACTTCAAGAGCCTCAACATCCATCCCAAAAGGGAGAAATCCAAGCTGGCTATAGACAGAGTTTGAACCTTTATCTATGTGGGCAGGAATAAATATTCCTCCAAGTGAGTGAATAAATTCACCAACCTCTTCGATACTCTTATCAATAGAGTTAATAAGAAGATACTCCACCTCCTCAATGACCTCCTCCTTCCTGTTAACGGCTAGCTGATATCCAAATACCTCAGGATTATTAGGGATTTTCAATATACTTTTCTCTATGAACTCCTGCAACTCATTGAGGCTGTCAGGCTCCACAAAACAAAGTACATGAACCTCCTCACGTGTAGTAACCTCAGCTCCGCAAAGTACAAAAACCCCCCTTCCGGCTCCCACATCTCTTATCTCCATGCAGTTAAGAGTACTGTTATGATCAGTTATCCCGATTATCCCCAGCCCCTCCTCTACAGCTCTGTCAACAATATTGAACGGAGTCATCTCAATGTCTCCACAAGGAGAGAGCACAGTATGAATATGGAGGTCTGCCCTCGTCATTTTATCATTTCGTAGAGCTTTCCTGCAACTTCAAAGGCTTGCATTTTTGTTCCAAGAACAGGTATCCCCTCTTTAGATGAAAGTTCCATAGTATCCTTGTCCGGCTCAAATCCCTTCACAAGAATTATAGCTGCCAAATCTTTAAGAGAGGCAACAGCCATAATGTTTTTGTGAGTTTGAAGTGTAATCCATATTTGACCCTCCTGAGCATGTCCCATTACATCAGACAAAAGATCAGAGGCATAACCTCCTGTTACCTCTCTTTCAAGTGACTCCGGAGATGAAAATACATTTAGAGAGAGCCTCTCTGCAACATCCTTGACATTCATTTTCGTTGTGTATATATTAATGTTATTCTATTCAACCTTTGTCAAACCTGGAGTCACCCCAGATTTTTTCCATAATTTTAACTGCCTCATCAATACCGAGTTCTCCCCTCTTCTCATAAATTGTCCTCAAAAATATACACGAAGAGATCTCAGCGAGACCCTTTGCAATATCCTCTGCCAACGCTTCACAACTTGGTGCTCCGCAAGCTCCGCAATCTATTCCGGGAAAGAGCTCCCTGAGCTCCCTCGCCTTCTCCATCTTCTGAAGAGCAATTTCAATATCCCAGTCATATTTCACCATAGAGCGAGGCTCTATCTGCTCCATATGGATTACTGCTGATGTGTACTTTTTATATTCTTTAACTATATCGTGAGTATCCGGAGTCTGAGCTGCATATTTACGCATTGTCTCAGCAGTCAGGAACCTGTTTCTGTGAGATAGTATTCCCCCGGCGCAAGACTCATCACAAGCCCGGAGCTCTAAGAAATCAACACCCTCAATATCCTCGTTTTCGAGCATCTCCAGAAAATCAATCACATTGGTCATGCCGTCAATAGCCAGAGTTCTCCCATCAATATGAGCAGCCTCGCCTCCTGTAGTAGGATAAAGAATTCCCTTTGAAGAGATTTCACTATTAACTTTTACCGTTGTTGTGATTGGAATTCTCTGTTTATAAGCCAGATAAACCTTATTGAAGAAATAATCCATATTAATAACACCCGTTATAGGAGAGGTATAACCCCCTACAGGTGATTTAACTGCAGCTATTTTTCCAATGCATGGTGTCAGATAGAATATCCCAAGATCTTCAGGGGCTCCCCCCTCTTGTTCGTGTTTTCTTTTATAATACTGAGCAGTAATTTCCAATGGGGGAAGCAGGGTCATTATCTTATCCACCAGAGATGGAAATCTCACCTGAATCAGCCTGATTACAGCCGGGCAAAAAGATGATATAACCGGTCCATCTGCATTCTTAACATACTCCTGCTCCTCTTCTAGAAGCGTATCAACACTCTGCTCAACAAAACAAACCTCGGTAAACCCAAGCTCACCTATTATTTCAAATATTCTCTCTCTGGGAATGTTATCGTCAAACTGGGCAAAAAATACAGATGGGACAAGCAACAATCGTCTTTTATAGTTAAAAATCTGCTTAAAGTCATCATCCATTACCCTTATAGCCCTGTTTGGACAAATTCTGTAACACTCACCACAATCAATACACCAGTCAACATGAATCTTTGCCTTCCCGCCGGTCACTCTGAGCGCCTCAGTGGGACAAACCTTCATACAGTGAGAGCACCCAATACAAACATCATTGAGAATCTCCAGTGCACGATTGTAGGTTGTACTACTCATCAGAATTTATAGTTAATCCAGAGAGTGGTACCTTTTCCTACCTCACTCTCAATTTTAAACTCATCTGCATTTTCACTTATGTTTGGCAACCCCATTCCGGCTCCAAACCCCATCTCTCTAACCTGCGCAGAGGCTGTTGAAAAACCCGGCGTCATAGCCTGTTCAATATCAGGAATACCCGGACCCTCATCCTCTAGTCTCAGTCTCACACCCCTGGAGTCAATTTCCGCGTAGATTACTCCGCGGTAGGCATGGGCAACAATATTAACCTCGGCCTCGTAAAGAGCAATAACAACTCTTTTAACAACCTTTGGATCAACATTCAGCTGCTTAAGCATCTTCTTAATCTGAGACGATGCATTACCGGCTATTGTAAAATCGCCACCCTCTACCTTAAACTCCAGATTCATTTCAATAAATTGGCTTTAACCCGGCTGAATATAAAATGCCGGCACATTTAAACATAGAAAACGGGGAACTAATTATGAGCATATCATTATCAACTGCAAGCTCAAGCATATCTTCCGATACCTCTTTCCCTCTGCAAATCAAGAGATAAGGAGTATCTGACATTTCAGCAGTTCTTATAGCCTGAACGTTTGCAAGACCGGTAATGAGTATGAACTCATTAGTCTTTACAGTTAGTACATCACTCATAAGGTCTGATGCAAAAGCCTGCTCCACTACCCCATCAAGGTGCTGCTCTCCGCATAACACCGTACCATTTATGAGATTACACAAATCCCGGATTTTCATTATTTATATTTTACAAAGTCTTTATATAACATCTTCTTTTCATATAAGGCAGGGTATTATACCGTTCCCACACCTTAAAGGCCGAGTTATTTTCTGCCTGAGGATTTGTAATTCCTGTTGTCACACTCATCCTGTGAAGATTTGCACCTATATGAGTATGAAAAATTGAGGTAACCCCCTTGTGCTGCCACTCCGGTGATGCCCCTATCATCATGAAGTCAATTGTGTCGTACTTCCTGAATGCTTTTAAAATATGGAAAAGACCAAAAGGGAAGAGCTTACCTTTAGCCTTCTGAAAAGCCTTGCTGAGACTAGGAAAACATATCCCAAAAGCAGCAATATTTCCCTCATGGTCAAGAACTATAGTTGTAAGTTCTCGTTTCAGTTTTGGAAAATACTCCTTGCCGATATTTCTTATTTCAGCTTCAGTCATAGGAACAAAGTTATCTATCTCTTTGAAGCTTTCATTATAACTCTTGAAGAAGCCCTTTACCAGTGAGTCAATATCCTTTATCTCTTTAATATCCAAAATTTTAAGCTTGTGCTTCTCAACAAGCATATTATTAACTCTTATAATTCTCTGGTCTATAGGATCTCCTGTTGCCACCTTGAGCTGAATCCAGTCAAGCTGCTTACCGAATCCCATCCGCTCCATAAATTGTGGATAGTAAGAGTAGTTATATATGCAGTTCACGGGTGGGGTGTTCTCAAAGCCCTCAATCATCATTCCCTGTTTACCCCATGTATTGAAACTAAGCGGACCGTGGATCTCCTGCATGCCCAGCCCTTTCCCCCACTCTTGCACCTTTTCTATCAAAGCCTTCGCTACATCAAAATCCTCAATGAAATCATACCAGCCGAATCTCACTCTCTTTTCTGAATGAAATTCATTTGAACGAGGATTATATATCCCGGCAATTCTTCCGGTGACTTTTCCGTTCTGGTCAAATGCGAGCCACAATTTTAAAATAGAATACTCAAGTGAAGGGCTTTTAGTAAGTATAGATAACTCATCAGCATCAAGTGACGGTACATATTGTTTACTACCCTTGTATAAACTGTGTGGAAACCTTATGAATTTTTTTATATCTGATTTTGAAGAAATCTCTCTTATAGTTATTTTCATCAGGAGCAGAATAGTTTAGGTGTAAGCAAAACAAATATAATCATTTTTTTTCATTAAGAGAGAGGAGATCCTCAAGCACAGCCTGAGCACAGAGACAACCAAATACAGGTGGTAAATAAGATATTGTGCCCACCATCGATTTCTTGTTCTGCTCCTCAACCGGTACAATAGCATCGGTATCCGGCAGCTCTTCTGAGAAGACTACTCTGAATCCTTTGCTGATTCCCTCTTTTCTGAGTTTTTTCCTAAGAATATAAGCTAACGGGCAGTTGTATGATTTTGATAAGTCCTTAATTGTAATTTTAGTAGCGTCACTTTTTGCTCCTGCCCCCATGGAGCTTACAAGCTTGATTCCGTTTGACACGGCATACTTAATCAGAGCAATTTTGGGAGAAAGTGTGTCTATTGCATCAACAATATAATCGGGTTTGAAAGGTGAGAGAAGAGAGTAAACGTTATCTTCTGTAATATACTCTTTGACAGACACTAATTCAAGCGAAGGGTTTATATCTCTCAGTCTGGCCTCCATCAGATCACTTTTATACATCCCCATTGTGCTGTCAAGCGCCAGTAACTGCCTGTTCTTGTTTGTAGGGGAGATTACATCCGAATCGAGAATAACCATCCTTCCCACTCCTGCCCTTGCGAGCATCTCAGCCGCATATGCCCCAACGCCACCAAGCCCCACAACTACAACTTCGCAGCCTCTCAGCCTGGCCATCCTCTCCTCTCCTAAAAAAAGCAGTGATCGCTCCTGCCATTTGTAATCAGGTAAATCTGCCATCATCCTACAATTTTTTTTGACTCTTCCCATACAACATCCATCTCCGCAAGAGTCATCTCCTTTATGTTTTTCCCGTTTTCAGCTGCCCATTTTTCAAGATATCCAAACCTTCTAATGAATTTAAGATTTGTCAACTCAAGAGCAGTATCGGGATTAATATCATATAATCTGGCAGCGTTAACAAGTGAAAACATCAAATCACCAAACTCTCTCTCCATTTTGTCTTTTCCGTCATCTCTACCAGCCTTCTCTTTTATAACCTCCTGCTCAAATTCTGATATCTCCTCTTTAACCTTATTCCACACATCCTCCCTTTCAGACCAATCAAACCCCACTGCTCTTACCTTATCCTGAACTCTGTATGCTTTTACCAGAGAGGGCAAAGATGCAGGCACACCGGAGAGTATAGTCTTGTTGCCATCCCTCTCCTTTCTCTTAAGTTGCTCCCAATTCTGTATGACCTCACCTGCGCCGCTCACCTCAACATCACCAAAAACATGCGGATGGCGGAAGATTAGCTTCTCGCATATAAGATTCATTACATCGGCAATATCAAAAAGCCCCCTCTCCTTTCCGATTTTCGCATAGAAAACCATATGAAGCATCAAGTCTCCAAGCTCCTTGCTTACACCCTTGTAATCACCCTCAAGAATTGAATCGCTAAGCTCGTAGGTCTCCTCAATAGTAAGCGGCCTGAGGCTCTCCATTGTCTGTTTCCTGTCCCAGGGACACTTCTCTCTCAATTCGTCCATTACATCTAGGAGGCGGACGAAAGCCTCTATCTCTTTATCCCTTTTCATTTTCAAATTTTATTCTTATTTCAGACCCGGGTACTATGCTCTCCAGTTTTGCAAGAGAATCCATATAAAGAGAAATCTCAAGAAGCCCGATAGAATTAAACAGCGCCATAAGCCCCCCCGGATTACCCTGATAATAGCCCCTTGAAATACTTTTTATCTTAATATGAGGACCCTGAACAAAAATTGTAAAATTTCTCGCCCTGTGTACTCTGTCAAAAACTGATTTTTCAATATTGCTGACTGCATTCCCAAATGAGTCAATATATACTACTTTACCCACAATTGTATTCTCATCATAAACCACCCTGGCGACAGACTCTCTTTTGAGATCACAAGCCTTTGTGTTTGCTTCAAAGGAATTCTCAAGTATCGTCTTCACACCTCTGGCAAACAGAGCTGGAGCCATAAACGAAGAGAAATTGTCATCTTGATTAATCGCAAAGGCCATAGATGGAGGATTTTCAAATAACTGAGAGAACCTGCCATCGTTAATACCAATGAAATAATGACTATTTGCATAAACGATTATCATAGGACTCTCCGGCGTAGGCTCGCACATCACACCCAGCAGATGTATTGAGTTTGCTGGAAAATTCAAATAAGTACTTCTTAAAATGAAAGTTTCCTGCAAAATATCAAAACTTGGAATGGAATTTGTAATCTCGAGCAGATTAATTTTTAAAGACAAAGAAGCCAGCCTGCCCTTGAGGACACCCAGATAATAGTCGCTTTTGTTCCAATCACTTGTTAATGTAACAATTGTCATTCAGGGGCTGAAAATATCAGACAAAGATAGAAAATTTTCATACATTTGCGCCGTTTTTAAAACAGCAATGTAACACATAATATATAACTAATTTCTAATTACTTATCATGCACACCAATTTCAAATTTATCAGCGCCGACGAAGCAGTCAAGGTTGTGAAATCAGGAGACCATATTCACCTGAGCAGCGTGGCAAGCGCCCCTAAGGTTCTAATAGACGCACTCATAAGGAGAGGCGAGGCTGGAGAACTTAAAGATGTCAGAATACATCACCTGCACACTGAGGGAGAGGCCCCATACACTGAATCAAGGTTTGAGGGAACTTTCTTTCATCAGGCGTTCTTTGTGGGAGCTAACGTGAGAAAGAGTGTTCAGGCTGGATACTCGGATTATATTCCTGTGTTTTTAAGTGAGACTCAGAAGTTGTACAGAAGCGGCACACTTCCCATCAACGTAGCAATGATCCAGGTTTCATCACCAGACAAACACGGATTTGTTTCACTCGGAACTTCAGTTGACGCCACACTTGCAGCAATTGAATGTGCAGATTATACTATAGCCGTGGTGAACAAAAATGTACCAAGGGCATGGGGAGATGCAATGATTCAACTAAGCATGATTGATTTCTTTGTAGAAGACAACACCCCGCTTGAAGAGGCACACTTCTCAACTCCAGATGAGATTGAGACAGCAATCGGAAAACATTGCGCATCACTTATTGAAGACGGAGCTTGCCTTCAAATGGGTATTGGTGCAATACCCAACGCCGTTCTTGCACAACTCGGAAACCACAAAAACCTGGGTATTCACACAGAGATGTTTGCCGACGGAGTACTTCCACTGGTAGAAAGCGGAGTAATCAATGGTGCCAACAAAGCAATCGACAGAGGTAAAATGGTGGCAACATTCCTTATGGGATCACAAAAATGCTACGACTTCATCGACGACAATCCTATGGTTCTAATGCAGGACGTTGCATACACAAACGACCCATTCATCATTGCAAAGAATCCAAAAGTGACTGCCATAAACTCAGCACTTCAGATTGACCTTACCGGCCAGGTTTGCGCAGACTCAATAGGAACAAAATTCTACTCAGGAGTAGGCGGGCAGGTTGACTTCATATACGGAGCTTCACTATCTCAGGGCGGAAAAGCAATGATAGCAATGCCATCAGTAACAAACAAAGGCGTAACCAAAATATCACCAACCCTTACCCTGGGCGGTGGCGTTGTTACCACCAGAAACCACATTCACTGGTTTGTTACCGAATACGGAGCTGTTAACCTCTACGGCAAATCACTTCAAGAGAGAGCCAAACTGATTATCTCAGTAGCTCACCCCGATCACCGTGAAGAGCTTGACAGAGCCGCTTTCGAAAGATTTGGCCCTCATTTCCATTTTATTGGATAAGCAAGCAGGCTATTACTTAAAGAAGCATTCTAACACAAGGCCAGCCGTACATATGCGGCTGGCTTTATTATTACAAGCAATCTTACTGTAGAAGCAATCTTACTGCATTCACAGAGTACTCCGCATAACTTCCGGAGTTTTTCCTCCTCGCTCACTGCGTTCGCTGCGGCGGAGACTCCTTCAATTTACATCTGGCAATCTTACTGCATTCACAGAGTACTCCGCATAACTTCCGGAGTTTTTCCTCCTCGCTCACTGCGTTCGCTGCGGCGGAGACTCCTTCAGTTATGCGGATTACTCTGTGAAAGGGCATGCAG
>JAVEZL010000035.1:11627-13419 GCA_034003005.1 Bacteroidales bacterium | reverse complement strand
CTTTGAGTTGAGGTGCTTCTTCGATACTCCCTTTCCAACTCCTTCTCTCTCTTTAACTCCGCCTTCTCTCGTTGCAATTCCATCTCCTCCCTCTCCGCAGCCAAACGATGGGCCTCTGCCCTTTTCTGCTCTTGCATCCTCTCGTCTGTAATCCTTTCGTAGGCCGACTCCCTGTCAAAATTTCTCTCGTACATTCCATATAGTCTGCTCTGTTTTATAAGCATCTCCCTCTGCTGAGGAGTAATCATGCCTATCTGACTCATAGGGAAGAGCATTTTTGCCCTCTCTACAACAGATGGCGCACCCTTTTCATCCAGAAATGAGACAAGGGCTTCACCTGTTCCCAGTTCAAGAATTGCCTGCTCTGTATCAAATGCCGGATTTGTACGGAAAGTCTGAGCTGCTGCCCTCACCACCTTCTGATCCTGAGGAGTAAATGCTCTCAGAGCATGTTGAATCCTGTTTCCAAGCTGTCCAAGAATCTCTACAGGTATATCGGCCGGTGACTGAGATATAAAATATACTCCCACCCCCTTTGAGCGAATTAGTCTAACAACAAGTTCAACCTTCTCTTTAAGAGCCTCAGGGGCATCCTCAAACAACATGTGGGCCTCGTCAAAGAAAAAGACAAACTTTGGTACAGGAAGGTCACCCACCTCAGGCAATTGATCATACAGTTCAGACAAGAGCCATAAAAGGAAAGTAGAATATAGTTTTGGAGCCATCATTAGCTTATCGGCAGCAAGTATATTTAACACACCTTTACCACCCTCCATCTGAATAAGGTCAAACACATTAAAAGCCGGCTCTCCAAAAAATTTATCTGCACCCTGGCTTTCAAGTGAAAGAAGAGAACGTTGAATTGCTCCAATACTTGATGTTGATATATTACCATAAATAGAGGTATACTCCTTTGCATTTCTCGATGCCCAGTCCAGCATCGCTCTCAAATCCTTGATATCAATAAGCAAAAGCTGTTTCTCATCTGCAATTCTGAATACTATATTAAGTACACCCTCCTGTGTTTCGTTCAATCCCATAAGTCTGGCAAGAAGAAGAGGACCCATTTCAGAGATTGTAGTTCTCATTGGGTGACCCTGGTCTCCAAAAACATCAAAAAATCTCACCGGCGCACCTGCAAAAACAAGAGAGGCCGGATCCATACCAAACTCATTTATCCGTGCATCAATAAATTTGTTAATCCCGCCTGCCTGACTCACACCAGAAAGGTCACCCTTCATGTCTGCAAGAAAACAGGGAATACCCAAATTACTGAAAGACTCTGCCAGCACCTGAAGCGAGACAGTTTTACCAGTACCTGTTGCCCCTGCAATTAGGCCATGCCTGTTTACCATTTTGGGATTCATATAAAGAGGAGAAGCGGCATGCGCTACATACAATTTGTTATCCTTATCAATCATAATATTCAATATTTATTGACTTAAATATACAAATAATAATTCTAATCCCTCCCCAGCCATCCGCTGCCACTCCGGAACGATTCCTCCTCATCCGCTCCGCTGCTTCCGGCGGGGGTTCCTTCGTTCAAAGCACTATCATTCACTACTTCCCCAGTCAACCGCAGCCCCTCCAGAACTTTTCCTCCTCGCTCTCTTCGTTCGCTGCGGCGGAGGTTCCTTCGTTCAAAGCACTATCATTCACTACTTCCCCAGTCAACCGCAGCCCCTCCGGAACTTTTCCTCCTCGCTCTCTTCGTTCGCTGTGGCGGAGGTTCCTTCGTGTCTCGCTTGACTGGGGAAGTAGTGCTACAACACTTTTCACAGAGGAAAAC
>JAVEZL010000035.1:0-11527 GCA_034003005.1 Bacteroidales bacterium | reverse complement strand
AAGTTTATAAAACACATATAGTACACTATTATACTTATTTATATAGTTTTTCTTTATTTACACTTGATTTTTGATGTTTGATATTTTTTACTATCTTTCGCCCCTGAAAAATTGAGCATTAAATAATCATTAATCTGAATGATACTACACGAGCAATTTATTAAAATGGCCAAGTTAAATCCTTCAAAACTGGCCATAATCGACAGAACCCTTGACAAAAGAGTAACATATTCAAAAGCTCTTATAGGGGCAATTATTTTAAGCAAAAGATTTAAAAAGTACGATAAAGGATTTGTTGGAATCATGGTTCCCACATCAGCCGGCTGTGCATTAGCCACTCTTGGAGTGCTCATGAGCGGAAGGACACCGGTGATGATTAATTACTCAACAGGAGCAGAGAGCAACGCCAGATATGCTCAGCAAAAATGTGGCTTCTCAACAATCATAACCTCAAAGGCCCTGCTAGAGAAGGTTGGTTGTCCCGTGATTGAAGGCATGGTATTTATGGAGGAGATAATGGCAGGCATTGGGACAGGTGAAAAAATCAAAGCTGCCCTCATTAGCAAACTACCTGCCTCTGCAATAATTAACCTTACCTATAAAGGTAAAGAGGATGACGTTATTGCTATGTTATTTACCAGTGGCAGCGAAAAAGATCCAAAGGCAGTTCCGTTAACAAACAAAAATATATCTTCAAATATAGAGAGCTTTGGGAATTATGTAGGAATTTCAGACAAGGATACAATTCTTGCAAATCTGGTTTTTTTCCACATATTCGGACTAACAGTAAATCTATGGGTGCCATTCTACTACGGCATAACAATGATTACATATGCAAACCCACTAGACTTCCAGACTGTAAGCAGAATTGCACGGGAAGAGAAGCCTACAATGATGGTAGGCACCCCTAGTTTCTTTTGGGGCTATCTACACAAATCGGAACCAGGTGACTTCAATTCAATCAGGATTATGGTATCCGGAGCCGATAAGTGCCCCGATACACTAAGAGAAGGCTATATGAAAAAGCATGGAGTAACCCTGTTGGAGGGCTACGGAGCAACTGAAACTTCACCGGTAATCTCTGTAAACTCACATGAATTCAACAGGCCGGGAAGTACCGGAAAACCAATACCGGGCGTACAAGTAAGAATAGAGCATCTTGAAAGTGGTGAGGAGTGCAAGGCAGGAGAGGTTGGGAAAATTCTTGTTAAGGGGCCATCAGTGATGGGAGGATATTTCAAAGATCCGGAGCAGACCGCAGAGGCTCTCAAAGATGGTTGGTACAACACCGGAGATATGGGTTACTTTGATTCAGATGGCTACCTTTTCCATTCAGGCCGATTTAAGAGGTTCGTAAAAATTGGCGGAGAGATGGTCTCCCTTGTTAAAGTAGAGAATACCCTTGAAAAACATCTTCCTACCGGAGTATCTTGTTGCGTAGTTGATGTACACGACGAAGTGAGAGGGTCATCAATTATTGCAACGGTCACCATTGAGGTAAACAAATCTGAAATTTTGAAAAAAATGGGAGAAGAGCTTCCAAATATAGCCCTACCTAAACATTTCATTGTTATAAGAGATCTTCCAATGATGGGAACCGGAAAAATAGACTTCAGAAGTGTAACTAAAATAGTACAGGATTTACTTGATAATCCGGATAAAATTTAGGTTTTTATAACGGAATTCTGTAAATTGCATGGAGTTGTGTTGCGGAAATCAGAATTAACCATGGACAAACTTACATTTATAGTAGAGAAAGATATATTTGAAAATATAACAACAGGTGCTCAAAAAGCATTCGTTTCACAAGTAGAACCAATAGACCTGAATAAATATTTTCTACTCACAGAGGAGAAGAAAATTGACGTCAGGTACTTTAACGAAATCGAGTTCATTAACGGAGAGAGACGTTGTTCTTTCAAAATTGGATATGCTGAGATTGATTTTCTTATACCCAATCAACTTCTCGATTCGGGAATTGAAGACCTTACTGAGTATTACAATTATGAGAACATGCCTTCTATAGAGATTGTATTTCAGTTAAAAGAGAGACTCGCTTAATCAGCCCTTCTCAGCTATAAGCTGAAGGGTTTTTTTGTTGAGAATCTCCAGATTCCTTCCCGATATTGTAATAAGCCCATCCCTTTGGAAATCCGACATTGTATTTATTATGCTCTCTTTTGAGTAACCCAGGGTTGCAGCCATCTCCTCACGGGTAAAAGGAAGAAGAATCTTTTTACTTCCGAATACTCTCTCAATACTCAAAATCAACATTGCCAGAGCACCATTTGCATTCTTATGACTTAGCGATATAAGAGTGTGAACAACCCCATTGGTAAGTTCAGACATCATGCTGACTATGTAGACAGCAAACTCTCCGTTTTCACGTATTAATTGCTCAAGTACATCCCTGTCAAAAATCCTGACCTTTGCTGGAGTTATTGCAATTGCAGAAAACTCCAGCTTCTTCTTTACAAAAGAGCACATAAGACCTATAAAATCCCCGCTTACAGCAAAACTGAACGTGGTGTCCCGGCCACTCTCCTCCAGATTAAGTTTAGCCATCCCATCCTCAAGAAACATAATCTGAGAAGCAAGGGTTCCCTGCTTAATAATTGCCTCACCCTTATTATAGCTGAGAAGAACCGAAGACTTAAGCAATCTCTCGCGCTCACCCTCTTTAAGGTTACTCGCCCATGCGTAAATATCAATGCTCTCCATCCATTTTCAATTATTAAATTTCAAAACATGTAATATTACATCTTTTTTTGTTAAAAACTGCACTTGTGTTATACAGGAACCCTGGTTTTACATTAGTATTTTTGTAAAAAACCAATTATAAATAAACATTATGGCAGATTCAAGATTTAGGGTAAAAGCACATAGCGAGAGCCCAACAAAAACAGTTGTAAAAGCTAGACAATTCGAAATAATTATAGATGAACCGGCAGAACTCGGAGGAACAGACCTGGGAGCAAACCCTGTAGAATATGTTCTTGCAGCCTTTGCAGGATGTCTTAACGTTATGGCGCATGTAGTTGCAAAAGAGCTCAACTTTGAGCTGAGAGGTGTCGAGATAGATCTTTATGGTGACCTTAACCCTGCAAGATTATTTGGAATGAGCTTTGACGAAAGAGCAGGTTACAAGCAGATTGTAGTTACACTTAAGCCTGATACAGACGCAGACGAAGCTACTCTGTCAAAATGGGCAGAGAAGATTGAAGATCGCTGCCCGGTAAGCGACAACCTTCATAACGTGACACCTATAAAAATTGAGGTTAAAAAACAAAAATAAGCAGTTGGAAAATTAACCCCCAGCCTTGCAGGATAAACTTCTGCAAGGTTTTTTTATGTAAATTGCAGTACTAATCCCAAAAACACTAAACATGAAAAAACTAATCAATTTAACTGTACTCTTTACATTGATTTCTCTGTTTCTGCCCCGGATAGCTACAGCAGACAGGGCAAAGCTTGATTCACTTCTTCCCGTAAGAGGATTCTGCATAGCTTTACCCACTCCGGACAGAATGGATGAATTTGTTGAATTCATTGAAAATGAACTGGCACCAAGAAATGTTAACACTCTTGTTCTAAGAGTGGAATACAAATACAAATGGAAAAGCAGGCCGGAACTTATCGATACCCTTGCTCTTTCAAAGAGAGAGATTAAGAGACTTCTTAAGGTCTGTGAGAAGCATAATATTAAAATGATCCCTCTTATTGACCTGCTTGGGCATCAGTCAGGAAGAGGTGGTCTGAATAAACTCCTTTCAACTTATCCTCAGTTTGAAGAGACCCCTGTGGAACTTAGCAACGAGCCATCAAGACTTCCTATGAACGGGTTCAATATGAGAAGTTACTGCCCTAACCATCCGGAGGTTCACAATGTAGTATTTGATGTAGTTGATGAAATTTGCGACGTATTTGAATCGGACACTTTCCACGCCGGAATGGACGAGGTTTTTGACATCGGAAATGACAAATGCCCGCGCTGTGCAGGTAAAGATAAGGCAGAGCTTTTTGCGCAGGAGGTGTGGACAATCAGAAATCATCTGGCATCAAAGGGAAGAAAAATGTGGCTTTGGGGAGACAGACTCCTTGACGGAAGAACAATCGGCCTTGGAAGATGGGAGGGTAGCTACAACAACACTCATCAGGCAATTGACATGATACCTAAAGATGTTACAATATGTGACTGGCACTATGAGAGAGCAGATGTAACAGCCGCACTATTTGCCATGAAAGGAATTGACGTTATGACTTGCCCGTGGAGAAACCCTCAGGCAGCAGTCCTTCAGGTAGAGGACATGGTTAGATTCCGCCAGAATACAGCCAAAGTTATGCAACCAAGATTCAGAGGTGTTATGCACACAGTTTGGTCAAACGTTGGAACATTCCTGGATGGCTTTTACGGTAAAACAACTGATAATACACAGGGAGACCAGACTCCTTGGGAGGCATTCAGAAAGATGTACGACCGAATCGCCTTATTACCTCAAGAGTAGTGGTATCTGAGGAAAAGACCGAGTAGAGCCCCTGCGGCTCCTGGGCAGGATCACCGGTGAATGGGTCTCCCCTTCGCCAGTCAAATCTTCCCGGCAAAGTATCGGCAAAGCCTCCCCACCCCCAGAAATTTGCACCGGCAAGAGCTCCTCCCTCAGAGGAGCTCTTTTTAATATTTTCAACAACAAAACTGAAATAAATATCTCTTGAAACCACAGAGCTTGTTCTGCTGAAAGAGAATCCATCCCTGGGATACCCAAACTCCTCCAGGACTATAGGTTTTCCTATCTTTTCAGCAACTACAACATGACTTTTAATGTATTTATCTGTTTCATAAATGGAGTTATCAAGTTTCTCAGAAAGGCTGTCTTTTGTTACCCATCCCCAGTTATAAGGCCAGATATGCATATTTAGATAGTCAATATGTTTTGATGAATGAATTCTTTCAAAAAGATTCATATCCACCTCGCACCCAAAAAGCCCCTCGCTGCCGGTAGATACCATGTGATTTTTATCTACCGATTTAATTAACTCGGCCACCCCGGTAACCCACTCATAAAAAAGCTCCTTCCCCTCATCAGAGAAGGCCCTGGGCTCATTTGCGACCTGCCAGGAGAAGATTGCAGGATCTTGAGAATATGGCTTACCTGTAATAGAGTTCTCCCTTGAAACTATGAACTTAACATGGTCACTAAACATCTTTTTACAGGTGCTGCACATTACAAACCTACTTACGTAATCCCTGAAAGGGTGCCAGCCGGAAATTGCCGGAATAGGGGCAATCTCCGCTCCTGACCACATAAGATATTGAGAATAACCACCTGACCACTCCCATGAATTCCCAAGATAAAGAACAGCCATCATTCCCCTCTTTTCCAGCTCAACCATAAGCCTGTCAAGCCCCCTGAGAAGAGTGCCATTATACACACCGGGAGCTGGCTGAAGAATCGGCTCAATCTTTGAATGCACCCCACGTTCACCCTCAGCGCCCACAAGTACCCGAATATTGTTTACACCCAACTCCTTGAGGAAATCGAGCTCTTTAAATAACCTCAAAGTGTCTCCGCCCTCACCCTCAGAGGCGAGAATAGCCGCAAACCACATATTTGCACCCATGAAATAGTAGGGCTCACCATCAACTATAAACTGAACACCCTCCACACGGGCAAACTCCACCTCTTTTTTAAGATTTGTGCATGCTGTCAATACATACATTAACACAAGAAAAATAAATGGTCTCATAATTTCTTTGTGATTTTTATCAGCCTCTCACCTGTGCCAATTGAGTATCCGCCAGAACTGAAGACCACCCGGCCAAAGGTATCGGCAACAATAATAAGCGGAGATGGTGCATCATCTTTTATGCCGATTCCGGTTAGAGCAGCGTTTAGTAGATTACTGTTTTTGTCCGCAATAAATATAAAATTGTCCGGAAGTGCCATCTCTGAAACTCTCTCATTTGCCATTGAAAGAGAGTGTAAATCAGGGTAGACAAATAGAAGAGCTCTTCCCCACTCCCTAAAATCCTCTTTATACTTAACAATATCTGACAAAATATGATTGCCCGGCTCGTGATTATGTTTAAGGAAAACAAGAATAAAATACCCTCTTCCACATTTTTCAATAATTGAGGCATCTACATTCATATTACCAACAACTCTCAAATCCTCGCTATCCTCTCTCAAAATGAGATTAACACTGGACCTCTCGCCACCTTTAACATTAAAGAATTGCATTCTTGTAAGGATCTTTCCGTCTGCCATTCTGGTTCCGCTGGTTAACACATAGTAGCCGGGGTCAAGCTGAACACCGCTACCCTCTCCAAAAACGCTTTTCCAGGAACTAGTACCTTCAAATCCCTCTCGATTTCTAAAAGAGAGCACATTAAATCCGGATTCATCAATCCTGGATATAGTAAAATGAGACTCAAAACGAGGATCATCAACTACTCCACCATTATAATCAAGAGAGAGAGACCCTTTTGCAATATCTGAAATCTCACTCACTTCATCAGATGAAGTAAACCTGGCTTTTTGCCAGACTCCGTCAAAGAAATACTCAGGTACAGATGTAACAGGATTTAGTCTGGCAGGAGTTCCATATGTTCTGCAAAGAGCTACAAAGAGCAAATCTCTTGAATAGCTATCTGCAACCCCCAGTTTCCAAACCCCTGCAGGCGAGACAGGAATAGCCTGAGGATTATATCGGTTTTCAATCCTTACAGTTGCACATAATTTCTCAATGGCCAATGGGTTGCCTAAAAGAGTATCTGCTCCCGGAATGTTTTTAAAAAACCCTCTCCAGGGTGAAAGAAGCTCCCTTCCTATTCTAGGTGATATAATATAGGTTTCAGTTATACTATCTTCAATATTAGCAAGATGATCAATAAGTACTTCCGATGGAGTATCCTTTAAATCTTTTGCAGACATAGACTCAAGAATTGTTTCACCAATGAACCTCTTGCTCTCTGGAACTGCCATTTTAAACTTCTCAATCTCTGGTTTATTACCCTCAGACATTTTAAGTCTGGCAACTCTTATTGAATCCTCTTTAAGAAGAAGAGCTTTGTTCTCCTCAATCTGTTTCTTCGTCACAACCCTATTAACAACACCCTCAACAGGAGGGACAATATCCAGTTCGGCAGTAAAATCATCACCCAGTCCCTTGTTAAGTACAATTTCAGTTGTAAAACTTTCATCCCGCGGAGAGATAACAGCAAACCCAAACTTATCACCTTTAAATACCCTTGCCAGAACATCTCCCTTTCCCAGCGATACATTTACAACCCCTTTTGAATCACTCTTTAGTCTTATCGCTGGCCAAAACTCAGCATAATTATAAATACAAAATTCTACTGTTGCATCCTGAACCAACTCTCCGCCCCCGTCTTTAACCGTAAGTGAAATTTTTGACACAGGAGCATAATTTGAAGTAACATTAATCTCTGTATAAGCACCAGTCTGTTCAATAACCTCCTCCGGACCAGAGTATCTGCCAAAAACCTTTGTATGCATCAGAACCGCCCTGGTTGCCGATGAGGTAAACCATGCCATATCAAGCACCGGTTCCGGTTCGCATGCACCTATATAATGCCACTTACCATTAGCCCAAGCCTCAACCCAGGCATGATTATCATCAGTGTGAGCCCACCGGGGAGTATATACCTGCCTGGCCGGAATACCCACCGCTCTTAGTGCAGCAACTGTAAAGACCGACTCCTCTCCGCACCTCCCCTCTCCATTCCTCATGGTCGCCAGAGGAGAAGAGGTCCTCTCATCACTAGGAGAGTAGACAACATATTCATGACACCAGTGATTAACCTCAAGGATTGCCTCTTCCATGGAGAGACCTTTAAGTCTGGGCATTAGCTCTCTGTTTATGACTACTCTTGAACTGTCAAGACTCTCATTATTAACTCTCAACGGAAGAACAAAATGCCTGAAAATCTCTTCAGGTATTGACGGACCCCATTCAGTACTCTCCTTTGTTGAAATTGCCACTTTTGCAGCATCAAGATAAAGTGAAGCATCATAATCACTTATATCCCCAAGGGGCATATACGCATATAGAAACTTCAAAGCCTCCTTTAACTCACTATCGCTTGTAGTATCTACAACGAGAAAGAGGCCCTGATCTTTGACCAGCGACCTCTTTGACCTTAGATCATTGTCCAGAAGATTATCTGAACATGAGAGAAGAAGTAGTGTTGATGAAACAAACAGATTAACTGTAAGACCTTTGATTTTATTCATGATATTCTTCATTCAGCTGCTTATGGTTTTGAGAGCGTAGTTTTTTTACCTTTTCACGCTCTTCGTTGATAAGGTTTTCTGCAAAACCCACAACTGCAACCAAAACAAAAGCTGCCGAAATCCAAATATAGTAGGTCCAGTCCGGTCCGTTTTCACTTTTTTTCTGCTGTGTTGCCAGATCTCGCTGGACAATCTGATTGCTCGCAACGGACTCTACCTTATTAGGAGAGTTGGCTTCTATAGGTGAACTGAGCAATATAAGCAGGAAAAATACCGTAATTTGCCTTTTCATTAAAAGGATATTAATCTTATGTGATAAAATTAAACTCCTTTTTTCTATAATTGAGCAAATATTGGTGAATACCCGATTCTTCCCCTATTTTAATTCTCGCTCAAAGCGGCTCCTATAGCTGTAGCAAACTCGGCATCCTGAGGAAACTCAAACTTGATATTGTACATCCTCGAAATACCCTGAAGAACCCTCTGACCTATCTGATTTCTGCTTCCGTTTCCGGTCACAAGTACACAATTTGCGTGTCTGCTTCTTGCTGCGAATACTGATATTACACCTATTACCTGGAACACCATATTCATAATACCCATCGCAATATCCTCTTTTTCTGCTGTGTCAAGCATCTTACCAAAGTTTGCTGCGGTTGATGATTTGTCAAGAAAGCTAATATCTTTCTCAGATATATCACCTATCAGAAGATCTACCTGATCAAGCTGACCCTTCTCTGCAAGTCTGATTATATTGTCAAACACAGAGGTCTTTAAAAGCTCCTTTGAGAGACCTGTTATTGTACCTCCCCCCACGCCTGTACCACCTAAGTGAATAATTCTCTCTTTTGACGCCTCTATTATTGATGTTCCTGTTCCAATATTAGCAATTACCACCGGATCTCTCTTTGCCAGAAACATACCACCAAGACCAATCGCATTAATCTCGTCAATTTTATGAGTTACAATCCCAAAAATCTCCTTGTTGATATTCACTGAGCCGGCTCCGGTAATAATGATTTTCTCTATTGATGATATGTTAAAATTATTTTCAAGAATCATCTTTCCAAGCGCTCCTGTAGCAGATGTGACTGAGTCAAAAGCTCTTGTTTTAACAGTCGTGAGAATTTTACCATCCTCTACAGCAACAGCTTTTGTTGTTGTACTACCTATATCAATACCAATTATCATTGCTTATTAAAAGTTAGAAAAATACTCGTCAAATATAGTAAAATCAATTACACTCACTAATTATTTCAACACCCAGTCATGAATAGCAAGCCCCTCTTTATTCCCTAAAATGTGTGTAGTAATCTTGTTTATAATATCATGACCGGCGGCACTATTTGTAAAGTAAACAAGAATCCTTTGCTGATGCATTTTACTCTTTGGTACAATGAGAAAGAATGCCTTAAAGTTTCCGTTATCTCCCCAGTGAAAGGCAACATTTCCCAGTTCAACATGTTTTTCTATACCAATACCCAGCCCCCAAAAAATAGTTTTATCACACTCCCTCGGCCTCTCGGGATATCTCACAGCATTAACAACCGGAGAGAACATCTCATTTCTCAATCTTTTACCTATGCCTCTCCCATCATTTAAGGCTATCAAAAACTTCATATAATCGGCTGCTGTAGTTCTCAAAGTATAGGCCGAATTTGCCCTCGGAAAACTTCCCGGGCCTCTGTTCACCCCCTCCCTTGTAAAACCCGCAGCGGCAAGGGTGTCATATTTTTCTAACCATAAATACGATGTTGAAGCCATTCCGAGCGGTTTAAAAACCTCCTCCGTTGCAATCTCTTCAAGACCCTTACCCTTTATGTTTTCAACAGCCCTCTGCAGGAATGCAAAGGCCTCTCCTGAATATGAAAAGGCAGAATCTGGTCTGAACTTAAAGGCAATCTTTGAATCAGGCCACTCGGATGAACTCGGCGAGACTGCCCAGTTTGGGAGACCGCTTTTGTGACTGAGAACAACTCTGGCCGTAAGCTTTGATGCATAATCCCTGTTCTCAAATCTTAGAACATCTGTATAATTGGCGAGAGGTGCGTCCAAATCTATCTCTCCACGGTGAGCCATCTTCATCACAATATATGCAAATACTGGCTTGCTTAAAGATGCAGCCTGAAAAACAGCAGAGTCCTCATAAAGAACAACTTTTCGTCCGTTTGAATAGGCTACCTGAATTAGGGGAATTCCAGCCTCTGCTGCAATCTCTTTAATACTCTCCTGAGATTCTGCGCGGCAAACAAATAAAAAAAGGGCCGTAAGGCTCAGCGAAATATATTTTATCATTGAACACAAATTTGACCTTAAAGTTATATATTTTTACATGAGTAAAAAGTAATTAAAATGAAGGCTATAATAATAGGAGCAACAGGTCTCACAGGCGGAAAGATATTAAGGCAACTGCTTGAACACCCCGGAGTGGAGGAGGTAAGGTCGTTTCAGCGGAGTGATTTTGCAATCAACCACCCCAAACTCAAGGTGTTCAAAACAGACATGAGAGATATTAACAGCTTGAAAGAACATATTTCAGGTGATGTTTTATTCAATGCAATGGGCACAACAATACGGAGAGCCGGGAGCAAAAAAGAGCAGCAGAGGATTGACAGAGACATCCCCGTTGCATTTGCTAAGGTTGCCTCTCAGAATGGTGTAAAATTGATGCTTAACGTTTCAAGCATAGGAGCATCAATGACCGGTGGGTTTTATCTAAAGACCAAGGCCGAGATGGAGGAGGGAACCTCATCGGCAATGAATGGTAAGGTGATTCACTTCAGACCATCGATTCTGATGGGTAAGAGAAGAGCATCAGACTTCAGACTGGCCGAGCAAATATCATCCCTTTTAATGAAAATGCTATCCCCGGTGCTCATGGGCTCACTTTCTAAATACAGGGGAATGGATACTGATATTCTTGCAAAAGCTATGATTAATACTGCAGTAAATTCAGAAAATCTTCAAAAAGTATTTTACTATAGCGATATCGTAAAAATCGCTGAAAAAGCCTAATATAATTACACTTTTATTATTATATTCGGTCTGACAACTAAAATATAGCTGGCCATGAAAACTATAGCCGGTGTTATAAAATATGTATCAACAGCAATCTGCATGATACTTTCACTTTCCGGATGTGAAAAAGACTCCTCCTCCTACTCTATTGAAATTTTCCAAGAGGCCATACCAGGCAGCAAACATCATGACCCCAACGGGACTTGGTGGGGTTACAACCAGAGCAAGATTGTAAGAAAAGGCTCTAATGTATT
>JAVEZL010000034.1:12095-14183 GCA_034003005.1 Bacteroidales bacterium | reverse complement strand
ACTCCGCATATGCATATCAAGATTGTACAGTAAGGCTTATAGATATAAGGACCTTTAAAAATCTGATAAACCAGAATCCTGCATTTGCAAACGAGGTTATCAACCTTCTTTGTGAAAACCAGATTCAACTTCAAACCCGTTTCTTCGCTTTTACCAAAAAACAGTCATTCGGAAGGCTTGCCGACACACTTATCTGCCTGGCCTGCAACATATACAAACAAGATGAATTCGAGTTCCCGCTTAAAAGAAGAGAACTTGCTGAGCTTACAGGTATGACTACTGAGAGTGTAATCCGCTCAATGTCTAAACTTAAAAGCGACGGCATAATTGATATGGACGGTAAAATTCTAAAAATTATTGATAAAGATCGTCTTCAGCAAATAAGTAATTTTGGTTAGCAGGTAACGTAAGCGTGTTATTATTTGTAATATATTTGCATAGTATAACCCTGCTAAACAAATGACAAAAAGACTTCTTCCTGCAATACTCATTGCAGCCTCTCTACTGGTGTTACCACTCAGTTGCGAAAAAGAGCCACTTCCAGATCCAAAACCTGATGAAAAACCATATGTTCCGGCCACTCTTAAGGAGGGGCGAGTTGCACTGGCTTATGTAACATACTGGGGGACACAGATTCCCGATGCAAGAATAATTACCCATATTAACTACGCCTTTGCAGAGCTTTACGTCAGAGACGGAGTTTATCAGGGGTTTAAACTTCAGGGAAATGAGAGCCGTTTTCAGCAAATTGTTAACCTAAAGAGACAACACCCTCATCTTAAGATCCTGGTTTCGTTCACTCATGTTGTAGATAACTACGACAATATTCAGGGTGGCAGCTTCTCTGCCTTGGCCAAATCAGATCAGTACAGAAAAGAGTTTGCACAAGATTGTCTTGAATTCATAGAGAAGTGGGGCATTGACGGTATTGATATTGACTGGGAGTTCCCCGGACTCTCATGGAGCGGAGCAGCATCTGACCCTGCCGTAGACGTACAGAACCATATCCTGCTTATGAAACAGCTCAGAGAAACTCTTGGTAATAATTATCTCCTTACCTACGCCGGGTATGTTATGGACAAAAGGGCTGTTACAGGTGGTTACAGATATATAGACATTAAGGCTGTTGACCAGTATGTAGATTTTGTAAACATTATGACATACGACATGGACGCAGCACCTAAGCACCACTCGGCATTAAGTGATTCAAGAGCATACTGGGATTGTACAAGAGCAATAAATGTATACAAAAACGCAGGTGTGGAATATAACAAAATGGTACTGGGGATTCCATTTTACGGAAGGCACTCGTACTCAGAAAAGCCTCAGTCACTCAATTATAGTGCAATACTAAACCTTGACAAGACCATATACAAAATCGACAACTGGGACGCAGTATCCAAAACCCCCTATGTAACAAAAAGCGGCATATTCTTTTGCGGCTACGACAATCAGCAGAGCATCGAAAACAAGGCAAACTGGGCAAGAGGGCTCGGCCTTAAAGGCATGATGTACTGGCAATATGACGCCGATGATGCCAAAGGTACCCTTCGTAAGGCCGTATGGGAATCGGTTATGAAATAAAATCGGTCCTGCATAGCTTTTCACCAAGTATAAGGAATTGCGGACGGATTTGAGCGGTGCTTCGCCGTGTTAAGCCGCTCGGCAGAGAGATTTGTTCCTGCCTGATTACAGGATTGACATCCAGAGCACAGGCGCGGGTGGGACGAACCTCCATGGGTTTGAATTTTAAGATATTGCAAAACACAAATTCTTCATTATCAATAAATTGTGTTTTGCATATAGTTCATTGTGAGGTCAATGAAGGTTCGTCCCACCCAAACCCGCAATCTCCGGAGCCCGCTATCCGGCCAAAGGCCGCAAAAACCGCGAAGCACCATTTATTTCCTTGCAAGGCGATGTGTATCCGCAAATCTGCGCGATTCAAATTGTACCCGCATGGCTGTAACACGCAGATCAAGAGCACAATGACAATCAACCCGACGGATCACCCCTCGGATAAAGTGTCAAACCCCACACAGTTAGCAAGATACAGCCGTCCGTGGTTCGCTATTTCTGGCAAGAATT
>JAVEZL010000034.1:4511-11995 GCA_034003005.1 Bacteroidales bacterium | reverse complement strand
AGTGAGCGAGGAGGAAAAACTCCGGATGTGCAGAGGGGTTAAATCCAGTTGAGTTTGATATTATTAATTCTCTTTTCCTGAATTAACTGTTTTAGGGAGGCAACTTTCTCTTTGTGACCGGGAATTTTTGTTTCGTGGGTCTCTACAAGTATTAGTCCCACTTTTTTATATGTCTCCTCACTGATCATTTTGTTTAGTACAGCTATCTCCTCTCCCTCAATATCCATTTTAAGGATGTCGACTTCTCTGCCGATTGAGTCAATATATCTGCAGAGGTCCACAGTCTCAACCTCCACTCCGTGCATATCATCAACGTTCTTTTTCTCTTTCAGCAAGGAAGAACTTACAGTAAACTCTATGCCCTCTTTATTGAGCCGCTCTTTGTGATAATAGAACATAGCCTTTCCGTCTGAATCGGCCACAGCCTTATTTATAATCTCAATTCTCTCCTTCTCGGCAAATCTCTTCAAAAGATATGAGTATGCAAGTAGATCGGGCTCAAATGATTTTACTGTGGCGCCCTTTGAGAGGAAGAGAGAGCTTATGTCCCCTACGTTTGCTCCGCAGTCAATAAACAGGAAATTGCTGCCAACCTTTTTGAGTATTGGGTACAGTTTTATAAGGCTAGTATAATATGCGCAACGGTTGAGAAATTTTCTTTTTATTGACTCGTACATTTATATTGAATATTAAATTCTTAACTAAGTTATTAAGTTTTTGCAGATAATTATTATCTTTATTCAAACCATAAAGACATACGAGATGAAAAAAACTGCAAAATCTTTAGCAGCAATACTTTTAGCTGCGCTATTTGTATTGCCGGCATCGATGAATGCACAGAAGATGCCTAAGAAGTATAAAAACTCACCGGACGAGACCATTATAATTGTTACAAACTCTCCAAGGGAGGCATTTAATGAAACTGAATATCCTCATCTGAAATTCTACTACACTCCGGAGGAGATGCCAGATTTTCTCAAGAGGCTTAATATGGTACAACCGATACCGGTAAATGATGGTATAACAGGAATGGTGGTTGACAAAAATGGTGTAATTGCTTATATCAGGGGATTCAGCAATGCACTTGCAAAGAACAACGACAGAGAAGACGAGATGAGTTTTAACATTCTTAACGTTGCCGCCAGAAAGGGGACAATAGGAGCGAAGGGTCCACTTGATGACTATCTGAAAGACTTTGTAGCAAACGAAAAAAATGCTAAAAAGGATAGTAAAAAATCCTATACAGAGGGAGAAGAGCCTTCATTTAAGGGATGGGATAAAGGAGATGTTGAAGGACTTGAGCTTCCGGATTTCAAACTTGTAAAAAAGGATGGCTCAGAGGTATCAATTAAGCAGGTGCTCAATGGAAAGCCTGCATTTATTGTGTTTGCAAAAATTCCTCCTGCCGGAACCGGTGTAACTCCTATGTTTTGGCACATTGAAAACATAATGTACAATTACTTCCCTCCTAAAATAAAAAGATAGTTAATAATCAAACAAAATATGAAAACAAGCGTTAAGCTAATCACCATGGGAGCCATCTCGATGTTGCTGACATCATGTGGTCCTACAAAAACAGAAATATTGAAACAATCAGATTTTCCACAACCACCTGTTGCTCAAATTTTACCACAGGTATTTAATGAATTCGGAAATGAGAGGGTAGACAACTACTACTGGCTAAGAGATAAGACCAGTCCTGCTGTAATTGACTATCTTAATCAGGAGAACAATTACACAGACAGTGTAATGTCTTCTACTAAAGCACTTCAGGATACAATTTACAACGAAATAACTGGTAGAATTAAGGACGCAGATGAGAGCTATCCGGTCCTTATGAACCAATACAATTACTACAGCCGCACTGAGGCAGGTAAACAGTACCGGATATATCTCAGAAAGGCAAACGCAGAGGGTGCACAGGAGGAGCTTCTGTTTGATGTTAATCAGATGGCAGAGGGTAAAAAGGCGATGAGATTTGCCGGATACAACATTAGTCCGGATAACAAACTCGCTGCTTACTCTTTTAATGAGACCGGCTCGTTTGCAGACTATATCATAAAAGTTAAAAGTCTTGAGACCGGAAAGGACCTGGGTGTAAATATCCCAATGGCCACTTCATACCAGTGGGCAAACGACAACAAAACGCTATACTACGTTCTTGTTGATAAAGCTCTTCGCCCGTATAAAGTAATGAGACACAAGCTGGGCAAGTCCGGAAATGACGAGGTGATATATGAAGAGAGTGATGCCAGGTATAATGTATATCTGTCAAAAACAAAGACAGACAAAGAGATATTCATTATCTCATCAAGTACATATACATCTGAATACAGATCACTTGATGCCGATAATCCGGCAGCTAAACCAGAGATATTTTTACCTCGTGAACAGGGAGTTGACTATTCTGTTATTGCACACAGTGATAAATACTTCCTAAGGTACAAAGACAGCCAGAACCTCAACGGTATGATTTACGAATTGCCGCTTAAAGGTTTCCAGGACAAATCAACATGGAAGGTATTTGTAGCCCATGACCCTGCAGTAAGACTCGAGGGATTTGATGTTCTTAAAGACTATGTTGTCATTGATATCAGGATGAACGGACTTAACCAGTTCAAGTACTTCTCACTTAAAGACGGGTCTCAGGGTGATATTACATTCCCTGAGCCGGTATACAGCGCAGGTCTTAACGGCAATCCTGAGTTTGATGCTACAACAGTGAGATATAACTATACATCTCTGAACAGACCTAGCACTCTTTACGAATTTGACCTTGCAAAAGGTGAGAGCATAAAACTTAAAGAGCAGGAGATCCCTTCAGGATTTAATGCCGATGATTATGTTGTTGAGAGATTATGGGCAAAAGCTCAGGACGGAGTTGAGGTTCCTATGGCCATAGTATATAAGAAAGGACTTAAAAAGAACGGCAAGAGCCCTGCTCTTCTCTATTCATACGGAAGCTATGGTTCAAGTTCAGATGTTTATTTTAGTCCATCTTACTATAGTCTTATTGACAGGGGATTTGTTGTTGCAATTGCACAAATCAGGGGCGGCAGCGACCTTGGCGAGCAGTGGTACGAGGATGGTAAACTTCTGAAAAAGAAAAATACCTTTACAGACTTTATTGCCTGTGCAGAAAAGCTAATTGATGACAAATACACATCTGCTGATAAACTTGCCGGAATGGGCGGCAGTGCAGGTGGCCTGCTTGTAGGTGCGGTTGCAAACATGAGACCAGACCTGTTTAATACAATAGTAGCAGCTGTTCCTTTTGTTGACGTTATCAACACCATGCTAGACACATCACTCCCTTTGACTACCCAGGAGTATGAGGAGTGGGGAAATCCTAATGAAGAGGAGTATTACAGATACATGCTGTCGTACTCACCTTATGATAATGTAACTGCTCAGAAGTATCCTAACATACTGGCAACTGGTGGTCTTAATGACTCTCAGGTGGGTTTCCACGAGCCTGCAAAATGGGTTGCTAAACTGCGTGCCTTGAAAAAGGATGACAACGTAATCCTTCTTCATACAAACATGGAGTCCGGACACGGAGGTGCAACCGGAAGATATGACAGAATTAAGGAGACTGCCTTTGAATGGGCATTCATTTTAAACAGAGTAGGTATTGACAGATAACTTTCCACTACCAGGTAAAGAAGCACATATCCGTCTGGCTCCTCATCAGAGGCGGGCGGATATGTTTCTTGATACCTACCCCCCTGCCGGAGCAAAGGAATCGGCAGTACTTGTTCTCCTTTTCCCGCATGGAAGCGACCTTATGGATTGGAGAGTGTTGATTATTTTACGGAATAGTTATAACGGAGTTCACTCAGCCCAGGCAGCATTTCCCGGAGGAAAGAGGGAGAAGGCCGATAGGTCACCTGCCGAAACAGCTTTAAGAGAAGCGAACGAAGAGATGGCTGTAAAGATTGAAGAGATAACTACTATCTGTTATTTATCTGAGCTATATGTCCCTCCAAGCAATTTTCTGATTAAGCCGCTTCTTGCGGTAGCAAAAAAAGAGATAGAGTTTATACCGGACCCCAGAGAGGTTGCCGGTTACTCATTAGTTCCACTTAAGGAGCTTAATCCCCTTAAAGCAGTAAACAGGAGATTCCAGAGCCCCACAGGCGAATGGCTGGATGCACCCGGATTTGAATATGACGGGCTGTTTATTTGGGGCGCTACAGCAATGATTATAAGCGAGCTTTACCAGGTCGTTGAGGATGCCATTCTAAGCAAATCATTGAGCATCACATACATTTCATCATCAAACCCGGAAATATAGGAGCGTGAATTACAAAGCACAACGCAATTTATACCATCACCTCCCATAACCCACATAGATGCGGTACCTGCAAGGTTTCCCGAGTGGTACCACGACCCTGAAAACAGAGAACTGTGGTTACATCTCCACCCAAGAGCATATCTGTTATAAACAGAAGATGGCGTAAGCATAGTAGTCCTGGTAGATGGAGTTATAATATCTCCAATTTTGCCTCTGCCATCTATATGGAACATAAGTTTCATCATCTCCTCCACCGATGCAATTACCCCTCCTGCTGCGGCAATAACATCCATGGGGTTTCCATATCCGTTCATCCCGTCTTGTGAATAATAGACCACCTCGTTTGCTCTCCTCTGAGACCTGTCGCCCCCTACATGGATATCCGTTACTCCCGCCTCCGCCAGCACCTCTTTGAGGAATACCTCGTATCCCTTTCCGGACACCTTCTCTATAACCTTACCCAATATCCCGAATCCCATATTATAGTAGCTATAGGAGGTTCCCGGCTCCTTCTGGGTTGATTTGAGAACATAGTCAATCCTTTGCGAAAGACTTTGACCGGAAAAAGATGACGTAAACATAGGATCAGGATCACTTGTCCAGCCGCTTGTATGCTCCAGTAGATGTCTTATAGTAACAGAGGCAGCTCTCTCTGTAACTCCAGTAAATTCTGAGGCCAGGATTCCTGATGTACCAAACACTTTCTGATCTAACGTCAACTTACCTCTCTCCATCAACTTCATAATACATAGAGATGTAAATTGCTTTGACACACTGGCCAGTCTGTATAGGTGCGAAGGGGTGGCCCTTGTATCGGTTTCAGTAACTGCAAAACCGAGCCCGGACTTATATACAATCTCCTCATCCTCCGTTATAGCATATGATATCCCCGGAATAGAATACTTCTTCATAAATGAATAAAGTACCTGATCAAAGGCTTTCTCCCCGTTTTTAACCAGAATCTTATAATCTGCAGTCCTTCCTGACTCTGCTGTTACTTTCAATGTAACAGTTTGCGAAAAATCAAGCTGTCTCTTTCCGCTTTCAATTAAAGCTCCGCTATAGGATATTGTTGCTGCAGGAGAGATAGAAAACCGGGGTGTAAGAGAGTTAAGAGAGATACCCTCTGGCAGAGTAATGAAAATTGTTCTGTCTGCAATAATCCCCACTGCCTCAACAGTAAGAAGAGGATTCTCAGTTTTTGAAAAAGAGAACGAAGAGATTGAATTAAGGTTTGATTTTACCTTTGGCAGCTCCTCTTTAGAACAAGAGGCCAGCAAGAAGAGGACAAAAATTGCCACCTGCACAAATTTGAGCAGATGGCAATGTTTATTGAAGTTTTTCATCTATTTATATATATCAGCGGGCCATTTCAGCCTCAACGGCTTCCGGAGTATTTGGAAGACGACTATGGCCGAGTAATCTAGAGCCGGTCTCAGTTACAAGAATATCATCTTCAATTCTTATACCTCCAAATGTATAATAATCCTCAAGTTTAGAGAAGTTGATAAACTCTTTATTTATTCCCTCACTCTTCCACTTCTCAATAAGTGCCGGAATAAAATAACAACCAGGCTCATTGGTAATAACATGTCCCGGACGGAGTGTTTTACCCATTCTAAGAGACTTCAGCCCAAACTGAGTTGCCCTTTTGTGAATTTCATCATAACCCACAAAGCTTTCACCAAGATCCTCCATATCGTGAACATCCAGACCCATCTGATGACCAAGACCGTGAGGCATAAAGAGCGCATGTGCTCCGGCTGCTACTGCCTCATCTACATCTCCCTTCATAAGACCGAGGTTTATAAGCCCCTGAGCAAGCACACGCACTGCAGCCAGATGAACAGAGGTGTATGTAACTCCCGGTTTAACTAATGCTGTTCCCAGATCATTTGCTGCTGAGACAATATTATAAATATCCTTTTGCTTTTGTGTAAATTTCCCTCCGGAAGGAATTGTTCTGGTAAAATCCGATGCGTAATGCATGTTTGTCTCTGCTCCTGCATCCATCACGAGTAACCTTCCATCTGTAAGAGTCTGGTGGTGTGTGTGATTATGAAGCGTCTCCCCATTCTGAGAAAGAATTATAGGGAAAGATGGCATATATCCGTTTGATATTGCAATCCCCTCCATCAATCCAACAAGCTCCTGCTCAACCATCCCCGGCTTTGCCATCCTCATTGCTGTATAGTGCATTGCATAACCTACATCGGCCGCTTTATCCAGCTCCTTAATTTCATAGGTATCCTTTATCTCCCTCAATGAGACAACTCCCTTAATGAACTCTTCAGAGGCAAGTGCTCTCTGGCTCTCAAAAGCAACTCCAAGAAGCGAGAAAAGCCTTATTTGATTATGATATCTGTAAGGTGGCAGAAAATGTATTTCTCTACTTGATTCCTTTGCATTTGCAATGTACTTACTCAGTTCCGATGCACCTTTTACCTTCTCAACACCCACTAGTGAAGCCTTATCAGACATCAATGGCTGCGGCCCCATCCAGATAATATCATCCAATGTTACATCGTTGCCAAAAATAATCTCCTCACCACTCTCAACATCTATCACAGCAGCCAAATCCGGCTCATCCAGCCCAAAGAAATAGAGGAAAGATGAATCCTGACGGAATCTGTATGTATTACCGATATAATTAATCCCTGCTTCTGAATTACCAAGGAAAAGAAGTATACCCGACTTAACCATTGAGGCTAGTTGCCTTCTCCTTTTTACATATACATCCTTTGAAAACATATCAATTAGTTTTTGTCATTTAAACAAAGATACAATTTTATAAAAAACAAGGTGGTTAAAATAACCACCTTGTTTAATTTATTTTTGCTAAATGAGATTACTGCTGATCAGAATCCCACCATACCGGAATAGTCCAAACATCATCAGCACTGTTCCATTGAAGAAGTCCCATATTAGCACCCGGAACCTCTGCTCCTATTGCATGAAGATTCGAAGCGTTGTAGTTAAGCTCGTGTGAGCATTGACGCCAGCGACGAAATTGTTTACCTTCAGGAATTCCTTTAAGAGCAGTAGCATTAACTGCATGATATGCAGGAACACCCCAATTGTGGAATAACTCCTCATCAAAGTCATAACGACGCATATCGTTCCATATCTCAATTGAGAAGTGCAAAGCTATTCTTTTTTGAGTAAGGATCTTACCAAGAGTAAGATT
>JAVEZL010000034.1:0-4411 GCA_034003005.1 Bacteroidales bacterium | reverse complement strand
CCATCAAGATAATTTCCGTCAGCTTTCTTGCTAAGTTTTACGGCATAACGAGCTTTAAGCAGATTAGCAAATTTTATCCATTTGGAAACATCACCGTTGTTCCAGAAGTCACCCTCTGCTAATGAAGGAAGCTTAGAATCCTGTGTTTTTGACAAAAGCTCAAGACCTTCGTTTAGTTCATTTAAGCAACCTATATAAATGGTTTTACCGTTGTCATATGTAGGAGTTGCGTTTTCGCCTACTGCATCTGTATAAGGCATTTCACCATATAGGTCAGTCATTAACATAAATCCATAGGCACGGATAACTTTTGCAACACCGGCATAATGCCATGCTTCTGCCTCCATAGCCTTGTCATACATATAAGATATGTTACTTGCAGCACCTACAAACCACCACTGATAAGGTGTGGTAACAGCTCCCACCTGAGGACTCCAAAAAGACATGCTCCAATAAGTAGATCCATTATAGTATCTTGTCCAGTCACCTGTGGACATACTTGCACGCCAAGCGGCAAATTGAGTTGCCGAATTGGTATAAAATTCAATATGTGCCAAACGAGTTTGATATGTAGCACTTTCTGAAGAAGGATTCTCAGGATCAACATTTATATTGAGCCAATCGCTGCAAGAGACCAGTGAAAGTGACATCAAGCTTATGACACACACAGAAATTATTGATTTAATATATTTCATATTATTAAATTTAAATATTTAAAACTTTTTTAGAAAGTTAAATTTAAACCGAATGTCATACCTGAAGTTGCAGGTACTCCACAATAGTCAAATCCAACAGAAGATGAACCTCCAACACCTGCACCCGAAGCAGCAACTTCAGGATCTCCCTCGTAATTTGTCAAGAGAAGAAGATTATTTGCAGAAGCAGAAATTGAAGCACGTTTAATGAATCCAATTCTGTCTAGCCATCTCTTAGGAAAATCATACATAACAGATAGTGAACGTAGTCTTAGCAGATTTACATCTGTAATGTAGTTAGCAGTCTCTCTAGGATAATACGAAGTATAATAACTTTGAATAATATTATAACCGCTTGTCTCTACACCGTTAAACAGGTATGTGTTATTGGCACTCCAGGTATTGGATACAGCGTTTCCGCTTGCATCAATACCAGTTACAGTAAGTTCTTGGTTACGAACATCACCGGAGAATTTACTAACACCGCTGGCGGTCATAGCATATTGTGTTCCGTTGATAACATCGCCTCCAACTCTGAATTCCCACAACATGTTAAAAGAAAAACCTTTCCATGTAAGTGTATTATTCAAACCACCGGAGAATTTTGCCTCACGATTACCCACTTCAGACAAAGAAGTTGTATATGTAGGCATTCCGTTTGCGTCAAGAATAAGTTTTCCATCTAACTCTTTTTTAGAGTTTTCAACTTCTGGATCATATTTATATCTCTTCCATTCTGTACCAGCAATGGCCATAAAATTACCACCATTGAAAGATGCAGCCTGTGCTCCTGCATACTGAACGTCTGTAACATACATAACATCCATACCGGCAGGAAGACCATCCAAAGTACCACGGTTACCAGCGACATTCAATCCAATGTCCCATTTCAAATTTTTGGTCTCAACCGGTGTACCTGAAATAGTCAGCTCCATACCTTTGTTATAAACATTTCCTGCGTTGATTGAACAGAAGATGTAACCGGTAGATTGAGGCCCGCGAGGAGACAAAATCTGGTTGTAGGAGTCATTTGTATAGTATGCATAGTCAACACGTAAACGATCTTTGAAGAGGCTTAATTCAAGACCTACCTCAGTAGATTTGGTCATTTCCGGTTTGATATAAGGGTTACCGCGAGTCCATGAATTACCTACACCTATTTTACCGCCAAGATAAACACCTACCGGCCAGAGAGAGGTATTTGTTTCATAAGCGCCTGTATCTTTACCCACTTTTGCCCAAGATGCTCTAAGTTTACCGAAAGTTAGAATGCTGTTCTTAGGAAGAAGTTCTGTAAATACGAATGAACCACTGACAGATGGATAGAAATATGAGCGGTTTTCAACAGGAAGTGTTGAAGTCCAGTCATTACGTCCTGTAACAGTCATATATATTATGTTCTTCCAAGATGCGCGGAACTCTCCGAACAAACCTACCAGTCTCTTTTGAGATGCAGAGCGAGCAAATTGTTTGTTTTCTGTTGAAGCATTTGCATAAGAGTAGAAATCCGGAACAGAAAAATTCCAAGCCATCATGAGGTTGCTGTTACTCTGGGAATCATCTGTGGCAGCACCTAGTAACAAGTTAAGGTCAAAGTCTCCAAATTTCTTATTCATATTCGAAATGAAATTGTGTGACATATATTTGAAACGCATAGTGCCGTCACTCATCATACCATTCTGCCATACTTGTTTGATAGCTCCATTAGGTGCAATACGTGTTGAGTTGGTTTGAGTATATGAGTCAATACCCAATCTGTACTGAACGAACCACCAGTCTGCAATATCTGCCTTTACGCTTAAACTGCCTGTAAAACGGTCTGTATCGTCATACATTTTGTTTCTGTTAATAATCCAATATGGATTGTCACGCTCTTCCCAAGGATCCAGCCTTTCACCAAACATCCTGTAACGAGAACCGTCTTCATTCATATAATTAGTCATATCATCAAATGGAGACCAGTTGTATACGCCATAAAGAGCACCTGTTCCCTGTGAGCCATAAAGACCAGCAGCGGTTAGCGTCCTGTCTGTATGAGCCTGTGAGTAAGCTGCATTAGCATTGAATGTGAAAATACCGACTCTCTGTTCACCGTTGAAACGGAAAGTATATTTATCATACCCGGTTTTAGGTACAAGACCTTGTTGATCATAATAAGATCCGGATAAGTAGAAATTACTGTTTTTTGTACCACCTGCAATGCTGGCACTTTGGTCATAGATCAATCCACCCTGGAAGAAGTTTCCAATGTTGTCAAATGTCTGTGCATTAGATTTTTCACCCCATGAGTTGTAAGAAAAATCATTAAAAACAGTTCCCAGATAATTCTGTTGATTATCGTATTGATCATCCATATAACCTCTGGTGAATTCATTTTGAACCTCAGGGAGGCCTTTTACCCATGAAGTGGATAGTTTGGAGTTAATATTAACTTCAACTACACCCTCTTTACCCTTCTTAGTAGTAATAATTACAACACCGTTAGCTGCACGAGAACCATAAAGTGCAGACGCAGCAGGACCTTTCAAAACTGACATATTCTCAATATCCTCAGGATTTATGTCCATGATACGGTTTGAAGTTGTTGATGCCGCTTTATAAGAACCATCAAATGCTGAGTTACCTACCAGAGTTGAAGAGTTATCATAAATCACACCATCCACTACGAACAAAGGTTGATTGTCTTTGCCCTCAGATCCAGAAGTACCACCACGAAGAATAATCTGCGCGCCAGATCCTGCCGCACCAGAAGACTGAGTGATATTTACACCGGCAATCTTACCAGAAAGCGAAGAGATAGGGTTAGCTGTCTTATTCTTCATCAACTCCTCAGACTTGATGTCAGATACAGCATATCCCAGTGCCTTTCTCTCTTTCTTAATACCGAGAGCGGTTACTACAACATCCTCCAGAAATATTGAAGATTCGTTCATAGTAACGTTAATAACTGAGCGGTTATTTACCTGCTCTCTGATGTCCTCCATACCGATTGCAGTAAAGCGAAGAACTGCATTCGCCGGAGCACTAATCGAGTAGGTGCCGTCCAGTTCGGTAGCAACTCCTGTCCTTGTTCCGTCAATTACAACAGTTACACCTATCAGGGGCTCCCCCGATTTGTCAACCACCTTACCCCGTATACTGATGTTTTGTGCAAACATGTTCCCAGACACAAGGAAAATGGCCAATAGCGACAGAATGATCACTTTCATCATTCCGGCCTTTTTTTGTGAGTAATGCATGAATTTAATTTTTAGGTTAATAATGTTAACTTAATATTGAATTTCTGTTTTAAAAATCTCTGAAATCCCTAGTAAATAGTACATTTTATTATCATGTAAAACTATAAAATATTTTATGATTATTGAAATAAAACAACAAAAACTTGTTTTCACTATCACATCGTAATCATTTATATAATATAATTTATGGTTTTTAAGTAAATATGGCTTAGATATTTCATTTTAAAACCTACAAAATGAACAATAAATACCACTAATACAACATTGTTATATATATTGATACATTGATGTAATTCAAAACTTTAATCCAATAAAGTGGTTATTTACTACTTTTTATACAAAAAAAAAGTGGCCTCGAAAACGAAGCCACTTAGTGAAAAATTATAATCTATAAGACTAGTTCCAACCAACTGTTTGAGTCAGTGTATAACCTTTGTCAAGATATTCGCTAATCTGATTCTTTCCTATAGGAGCCAT
>JAVEZL010000033.1:0-16708 GCA_034003005.1 Bacteroidales bacterium | reverse complement strand
GGAAATTGATTCCTCATATATGAAGCCATCTGAACGCTTCTGGCATCATCTCTGTTTTTATAGTATACATCAAAAAGCTCTTTCATTTAGTTTTTTAACTCTAATAGAACTACATTCTCAAGATGATGAGTGTGAGGAAACATGTCGACTGGTTGTACCTTGATAATATTATAAAACTCTTTCATTAATGATATGTCTCTTGCTTGTGTTGCAGGATTACAGCTGACGTAAACAATTTTAGATGGTCTAACCTTAACAATAACATTAATTACATCAGGATGAACTCCAGCCCTTGGAGGGTCTAGTACAATGACATCCGGCTTGTCATTTTGTTCAATAAACGACTCAGACAAAACATCCTTCATATCTCCTGCATAGAAAACGGAGTTATGGATATCATTGATTGAAGCGTTAATTTTAGCATCCTCAATTGCCTCCGGGACATATTCTATACCAACAACTTTAGAGACGTGAGATGAGAGAAATAAAGCAATAGTACCAGTTCCGGTGTATAGATCATACAGAACTTCATCCCCTTTAAAATCTGCGAAATCTCTAACAACAGAATAAAGTTTAAATGCCTGTTGGCTATTTGTTTGGTAAAATGACTTTGGCCCTATACGGAACTTTAGCTCTTCCATCTTTTCATATATACAGTCCTGACCATGGAAATTTACAACCTCTAGATCGTTTATTGTATCATTTCTCTTTCCATTAACAATATAATTGAGCGATGTTATCTGAGTGAATGTTGAGATTAGAGCATTTAAAAGACTCTCTATCTTCTCTTTATCAAAATATGAAAAAACAACAATTACCATTACTTCACCTGTAGAAGTAGTTCTTATAATCAAGGTTCTAAGCAACCCGAACTGCTCTCTAAGATCAAAAAATGAGTATCCGTTTTTCAGAGCAAATTGTTTAATAAAATTTCTTATTTCGTTTGATGGCTCATCTTGTAAGTGACATTTTTCAATATCAAGTACCTTATCAAACATCCCGGCAATATGAAAACCCAGACCATATCGCTCAGTTTCAGAGAGATTTTCTGCCTCTGCTAGAGAATCTACCCATCGCTTATTTGAAAATGTAAATTCAAGCTTATTCCTGTATCTTGTAGTTCTTTCTGAACCTAAAATTGGAGATATAACCGGAAGATCCAGCCCTCCAATGCGCTTAAGCTGATCTTCAACCTGCTGTTGTTTATAATTCAACTGAAGCGGGTAGGGAAGGGGCTGCCACTTACAACCACCACAAGTTCCGTAATGAGAACAGAATGGGTTATTTCTATCTGGAGAGGGGGTAACAATCCTCTTGATAACGCCCTCCATCCAACCACTTTTCTTTCTGTGAATTTCTATATCTGCTATATCACCAGGTATTGCAAAAGGGACAAACAGAACCTTACCATTAACTCTTGCAATTGAACGTCCTTCTGCTGCAACGGATTCAATAACAACTCCCTCTAAAATCTCTCTAACTTTTTTCTTCATTGTTTGTTAATATATGTCGCGAAATTAAGGTTTTTCGTAAATTCGTGAAAGAAACATTTAAACATCTTTAAATATGAAGGCATTTTACAGACTTACAATCATAATATTGATTTTTTCATTCAATATTATGAATGCTCAGGAGTTTTACTCCGTCACGGGCAAGGTGCTAGACGCCTCAAGTAAAAGACAACTGAGCTACGCATCAATCCAATTGATATCGACAAATATAAGTAATGTAACCAACTCTGAGGGAAACTTTGTTTTAAAAGTACCATCTGTTCTCAGGGCAGACACATTACTTATTTCTTATCTCGGCTATAAAACACAGAAAATTGTAATTAAACCAGGAGTCAACCAGAGGGTAAATATTTCTCTTTTTCCATCTGAAATAGACCTTTCCCCCATAACAATAAGGCCTCTGGATGCCTCAGAGCTTATGCTTATGGCAATAAACAGGATTGACAGGAATAATCACGTTGAAGCTAAGCAAATTACTGCGTTTTATAGAGAAATGATTAAAAAAGGCAATACGTATGTATCTATAAATGAAGCAGTATTAGATATTAACAAGTCAGGGTATGGAAGTTTCAGAAATGATCAATTAGGAATTTATAAAGCCAGAGGAAACTATGATTCAAACAGAATTGATACACTGATGGTTAAATTTCAAGGTGGACCTCATTCAGCTCTTGATATTGATGTTGCCAGGGATCCATTTTTAGGTGTAGAACCATTAATATTAAAAGAATACTATGATTTTGAACTCGTTACACCTGTTACAATTGACAATAAATACTTTTATGTCATAGAATTTAATCAGAAACCATTTTTAACTGACATATTGTTCAGGGGAAGGGCATATATTGAATCTGAATCTATGGCTATAGCCAGAGTTGAATTTAACATGAATGTGGAAGACAATCCCAGGGCAAGTAATTTCTTTATAAGGAAAAAACCCTCAAATCTTAAAATGGAAGTAGTTTCAGCTGCTTACATGATAAACTACAAAGAGATTAACGGAATATGGCATTTTGATTACTCCAGAACAGAAGTTAAATTCAATGCAAAGTGGGATAAGAGGTGGTTTAAAAATAGTTATACAATTATGTCTGAACTAGCGTCAACTGAAATTTCTGATCGTCAGAGAAAAATTGAGAATGAAAACAGAATCAAATCACGAGATATAATGTCAGCGAAAGTTCAGGATTTTACAGATGAAAATTTCTGGGGTGGGTATAATATTATTGAACCAGATGCATCAATTGAAAGCGTTATATCTCGGATTATAAGACAATTAAACAGAAGAGACAAAGAAAATCAATAATCACAACACAATTTATATTATGTTAAATAGCCCCGAAGAAGCTCTTTCATCATCTATACCTCCCTTGGCCGAGCGCTTACGCCCTACTTCCATTGATGAATATGTAGGCCAAGATCACCTTGTAGGTAAAGAAGCTGTTTTAAGAAAAATGATTGAAAGCGGAAATATCTCATCATTTATTCTTTGGGGCCCTCCGGGCGTTGGAAAAACAACTCTTGCAAAAATTATTTCTCATAAACTTGAACGCCCCTTTTATACTTTATCTGCTGTTAATGCAGGAGTAAAAGATGTGAGAGAGATTATAGAAAAATCAAAATCAAGATCTCTTTTTTCAAAAGGAAGACCGATTCTCTTTATAGATGAAATTCACAGATTCAGCAAATCACAACAAGACGCACTATTAGGAGCTGTTGAGGATGGCACTATAACATTGATTGGCGCTACTACAGAAAATCCCTCATTCGAGGTCATCACTCCCCTTTTATCAAGATGTCAGGTCTATATTCTTAAATCTCTGGATGCTTCAGATCTTGATAAATTGACTATAAGAGCCTTAACTGAAGATTCATATCTAAAAGAGAGAAAAATTTCAGTATCAGAAAGTGATGCATTATTCAGATTTTCCGGCGGAGACGCAAGAAAGCTCTTGAATATAATTGAATTGATCTCCTCCTCCATTAATTCAAATGAAGAGATTATAATTACCAATCATTTAGTTACTGAAAAATTACAGGAGAACATTGCAATTTATGATAAAAACGGTGAACAGCACTACGATATTATTTCAGCCTTTATCAAAAGCATCAGAGGATCAGACCCTAACGCAGCTGTTTATTGGATGGCACGAATGATATCCGGTGGTGAGGATCCACTGTTTATTGCCCGGAGAATGATAATTTTAGCCTCAGAAGATATCGGTATGGCAAACCCCAACGCCTTACTTTTGGCTAACTCTTGCTTTGAGTCGGTAAGCAAGATCGGGATGCCTGAATCTAGAATAATACTTTCGCATACAGCAATTTACCTAGCGACCTCACCTAAAAGCAACTCTGCATATATGGCTATAGAAGAGGCACTTTCTGAAATTGAAAAGTCTGGATATCAACCCGTTCCATTACACCTTAGAAACGCCCCTACCTCACTAATGAAGAGTATAGGGTACGGTAAAGACTATAAATACGCACATACTTATGAGGGCAACTTTACAGACCTTGAATTTTTACCAGACTCTTTATCAGGAAGAAAATTTTACGACCCGTCTAACAATCCAAAAGAAAGAGAGATACGCATTCTGCTTGAGCATCTGTGGAAAAAGTATGGGTACTAATTACAATTTTTAGCTATTTTTGTAGTTCAATTCTAATGATATGATAATTCACGGTGATTTCACAAAAAGGTACGAGAAAATCCCGGTAGATATCTACGAGGATTCTTCCGCAGCATCGCTACTCGTTGCCGAGAGTATTGCAGAACTAATAAGAAGCAAATCAAGAAAAGGTCAGAATTGTATTTTGGCTTTAAGCGCTAGTTCATCTGCAGTTCAAGTTTATGAAGAACTAGTTAACATTCATAAAAAGAAAGACTTATCTTTCAGTAATGTGCATCTGTTCTCAGTTGAAGAGTATTGGCCACTAAACAAGAAAGAGCTCCAGAGTCATTACCGATTTTTTCAGGAATACCTTTTAGATGGTATTGACATACCTTCTGAGAACATTCATTTCCTTGATGGTGAGATTAAAAAGGAAGCGGTTCACGATTATTGCGAAAATTATGAGTTACTTATAAAAAAACTTGGAGGGATTGATGCTCTCATAACAGGAGGAATGGGCTTCAACGAACCTGGCTCTCCTTATAACTCAAAAACAAGGCTTATAACGCTTAACTACTCTTCAAGGATATCAGCCGCATCTGAGTTCTTCGGGGTTGAATTCGTGCCCTTCCACGCCCTTACAATGGGTATAGAAACCATCTTGTCTGCCAAAAAAGTATTTTTCCTGGCATGGGGAGAGGGTAAGGCCCCTTCTATTGCAAAAATGGTAGAGGGCCCCATAAATGAACAGACCCCCCTATCCTATTTGCAGCAACACGATAATCTAGAGGTTATTATTGACCTTGCAGCTGCAGCTGAACTTACTAGAGTTAAGACTCCATGGCTTACTGGATCTGTTGAGTGGAATGATTTTATGATACGTAAGTCTGTTTTCTGGCTTTGCAAAAAACTTGACAAACCTATTCTAAAACTTACTGACAGAGATTACAACGATAATGGTATGAGTGACCTTGTCACTGAAAAGGGACCTGCCAGTAAGATAAATATTAAGGTTTTCAACGATCTTCAGCACACTATTTCAGGATGGCCGGGTGGAAAACCAAATTCCGATGATTCTACTCGTCCGGAAAGAGCAAAACCGTTTCCTAAAAAGGTAATAATCTTCAGCCCCCACCCTGATGACGATGTAATTTCAATGGGTGGAACTATGGCCAGACTATCAGAACATGGTCACGAAGTTCACATAGCATATCAGGTATCTGGAAATATTGCAGTATTTGACCACGACGCAGTAAGATTCCTGGACTTCCTCAGGGATAGTTCAAAGATATTTGATTTTGATCCTTCTAAGAGTGACAATATTTACATGACTGCTCTTAAAGAACTTAGCGTGAAACATCCCGGAGAGCCGGATAGTCCAAGTATAAGGGCCGTCAAAGGAGCTATACGAAGAGGCGAAGCTAAGGCTGCCTGCAGATATCTCAAAATTCCTGAAAGCAGAGTTCACTTCCTTGACTTACCATTTTACGAAACCGGAGGTGTAAAGAAGAAACCAGTCAGCAGTGCAGACGTTGAAATTGTAAAAAATCTTCTCCAGAAGATTAAACCTCACCAGGTTTATGCTGCTGGTGACCTTAGTGACCCTCATGGAACTCATAGAGTTTGCCTTCAGGCAATACTTGCAGCTTTAGATGAATTAAAAGAGGAGAAATGGATGAAAGACTGCAGAGTATGGCTATATAGAGGTGCTTGGCAAGAGTGGGATGTGGCTGACTCAGACATGGCCGTTCCACTTAGTCCTGAAGAGGTTATAATCAAAAGAGAGGCGATTTTCAAACACCAGTCACAGAAAGACAGACCACTCTTTCCTGGTTCAGATAAAAGAGAATTCTGGCAAAGGGCAGAAGAGAGAAATCATAACACTGCTCTATTGTTTGATAAGCTTGGCATGGCAGAGTACCAGGCTATAGAGCTTTTCGTTCGGCACGACTTATAATAATATAGTCTGTTTTACATGTTGAGGGTGGCCCAAAAGGTCACCCTCTCCTTTTTGGTATTTGTCAAAGTCAACAATATTTAAAATTATTTGTTCTATTATCAAATCATTAACTAAATATTTATGTTTAACGAATATAATCCAATTAACAATAAGGAGTTTCAGGTTCTTGACCACAAAGGAAAGGTTGTGGCCAAAGATATGATGCCTGCAATCAAAGATGATGATCTTCTAAAGGCATACAAGGATATGCTCTTTGCACGAACCGCAGACCTTCAGATTGTATCATATCAAAGGCAGGGTAGAATATACACCTATCCTCCCAATTATGGTCAGGAGGCTATCTCCGGAGCTGTAGGAACATTGATAAGAGATGAAGACTGGCTAGTGCCAGCATTCAGAGAGATGGGTGCAATGCTTGCTAAAGGGGTAACACTTAAAGAGCTATTTCTGTATTTTATGGGTTACGAAGATGGATCAAAATTTAGTAAAGCAAAAAAGACACTTCCTATAAGTGTACCGATTGCTTCTCAGTTTCTGCATGCAGCAGGATTGGGATACGCTATAAAATATAAAAAAGAGAAAGATCTTGTTTATGCATTTGTAGGAGACGGGGGGACATCGGAAGGTGACTTTCATGAAGCGATAAACTTTGCAGGAGTATGGAAAATACCTGTAATATTTATTATCCAGAACAACCAATATGGAATTTCAACTCCTACCAGGATGCAAACTGCTTCTGAAAACCTTGCTGTAAAAGCAATCGCATATGGAGTAAAGGGGATTAAGGTAGATGGTAACGATTACTTTGCAATGTACAAAACACTTCAGGAATCAATTAAAATTTGCGAAGAGGGTGAAGGACCGGTTCTTATTGAAGCTGTTACATACCGCAAAGGGGCACATACAACTTCTGACGACCCAACTAAATACAGGACAAAAGAGGAAGAGGATCTCTGGGATGCTAAAGATCCATTGAAAAGACTTAAGTCCTACCTTATAAGTAAGAAATTATGGAACGAAAAAGAGGAGGAGAAGGTAATTGAACAATATAAGGTTGAAGTAGACAGACAGTTTATTGAGGCTGAAAACTACGGTCCATATCCTAAAGAGGATATTTTCAAATATATGTACGCCGAGATGCCGGATGATTTGAAAGAGCAAGAGAAGGAGTACGAAAGATTCCTGGAGTGGAAGGCAGCAAGAGTTAAATAATAACAAACCTTAAAGAGAACGAGTAATGAAAATAATGAATATGGTCAATGCAATAAATGATGCATTGGATATTAAGTTGAACGAGGACAGGAATGTTGTTGTTTACGGAGAGGATGTAGGTGTTGAGGGAGGAGTATTCAGAGTAACAGAGGGTCTTCAGAAGAAACATGGAGTAGAGAGGGTTTTTGACTCTCCACTTGCCGAATCCGGTATAGTCGGCACAGCAATCGGGATGTCAATAGCAGGTATGAGGCCCATAGTTGAGATGCAGTTTTGTGGATTTGTTTACCCTGCATTTAACCAAATAATCAGCCACGCATCAAGAATGCACAACCGTTCAAGGGGACAACACAAGACACCTATGGTTATTAGAATGCCATACGGAGGAGGGATAAACGCACTCGAGCACCATAGCGAGAGCATGGAGGCAATTTTTGGACACATACCAGGACTTAAAGTTATAGCCCCGTCGACTCCTCATGATGCTAAAGGGATGCTTATCTCTGCTATTGAGAGTGACGATACTATTCTGTTTATGGAACCAAAAAGAATATATCGAGCTATTAAACAAGAGGTTGCAGAAGGCAAGTATACAATCCCGTTAGGCAAGGCAAACGTACTTTCGCAAGGAAAGGATGTAACAGTAGTCTCATTTGGCGCAATGATTCGTGAGGTTCAAAAGGCTATAGTAATGGCTAAAGAGGCAGGAATAAGCGTTGAACTTATAGATCTCCGTTCGATTTACCCAATTGATAAGGAGACAATAGCAAAATCAGTAAAAAAGACAGGAAGAATTATCACTGTAACTGAAGGGCCTAAATCATTTGGTTTGGGAGCTGAGATAAGTCAGATAGCAATTGAAGAGGCTTTTCTACATCTTGAAGCACCTCCTGTAAGAGTATCCGGTTTTGACGTAATTGTTCCCCTCCCTAAGGGAGAGCACCATTATATGCAGGATCCACTTAAAATTTTCTACGAGATTGAAAAAATTGTAAAGTATTAGTATTATGAGATATATATTTAAATTTCCCGATATCGGCGAAGGCTTAGAAGAGGGGACCATTGTAGAGTGGCATGTTGAGAAGGGTCAGTCAGTTAAAATGGGTGATTCCTTGGTTACAATGGAAACAGATAAGGTAGTAACGGCTATCCCCTCCCCCAGAGATGGTATTATTGCAGCCAAATTTGGAAAAGTTGGAGAGACTATTCATGTTGGATCAGCACTTGTTGAAATAGATATTGCAGGAGTAGATGGAGAGGCAGCAATTGCTGAGGTTTCGAAGCCAGAACCGGTTGAAGAAGAGGGTGCTGGAGTTGTAGGAACACTTGAAGTAGCCGGGAATAGTGCAGTTTTATCTGCAAGTAAAGAGGGTGTGGCTGCCAGTTCAAGTGCATCAGAAAAACCGACAAGAGTTTTGGCAACACCTGTTGCAAGGGCACTTGCAAAAGAGAGCGGAGTTGAAATAAACGATGTTAAGGGAACTGGCCCAGCAGGCAGAGTAACTAAAGAGGATATCATCCGATTTGTCGCTGATTCCACTAAAGCTGCCACGTCTGCTTCAATTTCTACAATAAAGAACATCTCAAATGAGAATAAAGTAGAAATTGAACCTCTGTCTCAAATGAGAAAAACCATAGCAAAAAACATGATCCAGAGCAAGCACAACGCTGCTCATATGACAGTTTTCGAGGAGGTTGAGATAGGTGAGCTTGAAAGAGTCAGAAAGCGATACAAAGAGATCTACAGTCAAGAGGGTGTTAAACTAACCTATCTTGCCTTTATTATTAAAGCTACAGCTGCATCCCTGAAGAAGTTCCGGGCTCTAAACGCAGAGATGGACATTGAGAGAGGGAACATGATATACAAGAGATACTATAATATTGGTATTGCAATTGACACACCTAAAGGGCTTGTTGTTCCTGTTATAAGAGATGCCGATAAGCTGTCAATAAAAGAAATTGCAAAGGAAATACAGGTACTTTCAGACAAAGCAAGAGATGGTAAACTAACTCTTGATGAGATGAAGGATGGAACCTTTACAATTACTAGCTATGGGAGCATTGGAGGGTTATTTGCCGTACCGGTTATAAATTACCCACAAGCTGGAATTCTTGGAGTTGGCAGAATAGACAAAAAGCCTGTAGTAAAAGAAAATCAAGTTGTTCCAGGACTTGTTCTTCCTCTCTCCCTTAGTGTTGACCACAGAATCGCAGATGGTGGAGAGACAGCCAGATTTATAAACACAATTATGGGTTACCTGGCAGATCCGGTAAGTCTTATAATGGAATAAAGTTAGGAGGAGATAAACATGTATGATTTAATAATTATTGGCTCAGGTCCTGCCGGATATGTTGCAGCTATCAGAGCCGGACAGGTAGGCTTAAAGACAGCCATAATTGAAAAGAACGAGATAGGCGGAATGTGCCTGAACTGGGGTTGCATCCCTTCTAAATCAATGATGGAGAGCGTAAAGCTCTACCAAAGGATAACAAAAGACTCCGCAAGATTTGGGATTGAAGGCATTGATAAGAAATCTGTCTCTTTTAACTGGAGCAAGGGAATAAAGAGAGCAGACACTATTGTAAAGAGACTTACAGGTGGAGTTGAGTTTTTACTAAAGAAAAACGGTGTGGAAATAATTAAAAGTGAAGCAAAAATTATCTCTGCCACATCTGTCCTTGCAGATAAAAGACTACTAGAGACAAAGAACATAATAATTGCCACCGGCTCATCTTCAGTAAAGATTGAGAACTCTGTTGAAAACCTTGTAGTTGAACCTAAGAAGCTATTTGCAGAAAGAGATATTCCTCAGAACATTGTTGTAGTAGGTAAGAGTCCCGTTGCAATTGAACTTGCCCAACTTTTCAGTATGATGGAGAGAAGAGTTACACTAGTTTCTGATACTTCAGTAATAATGCCAAAGGCCGACTCATATATTAGAAACTATATGGAGTCTAAAATTAAAAAAGAGAAGATTGAGATAATTTATAACACTCAGATTAAGACAACAAAAGATCTTTGGAAAGATGGAGTATTAAATCTATCCGGAAAAGAGATTCCATGTGATTTAATAATAAATGCATCTGACAGAAGGGCAAATCTAATCCAATCTGACGTTGAAATTGATCTCAAAGATGGATATATATATGTAGACGAGAATTGTGAGACATCTGTTAAAGGGATATATGCAGTAGGAGATGTGAATGGGTTGGCTATGTTTGCTCACATAGGTTCTGCTCAGGGACTGTTTGTAATTAACAGAATTAAAGGGATTGAAGGGAAACTTGATATATCTAAGCTTCCGATGAACATGTATACAGTACCTGAAGCAGCTCAGATAGGATTTACTGAAGACAAGTTAAAGGAGGAGGGTTATGATTATAAGGTAAGTGAATTCCCTCTTTCTGCAAACGGTAAGGCCCAGACAGAGGGTTCAGCTGAAGGATTTGTCAGAATTCTTTCAGATAATAAACTGGGAGAGGTGCTTGGTGTTCAAATTGTTGCACCTAATGCAACAGATATGATAAACGAAGCGGCAGCATATATACAACTTGAGTCAACTGTATATGATATCGCACAAACTGTTCATACCCATCCTACAGTTTCAGAAGTATTTATGGAGGCGGGATTTGAAGCAGTAGACAAAGCTATTCACAAATAATTTTTCCTATATAACAGGCCCTTTTGCAGGGCCTGTTTAACTATTTTTTACACTCAATGATAGAGACACTACCCTATTCTCTTCCAGATTTAAAAATTCTCTCCTCTGAAAGCGGAGAGGATTATATTATATGGCAACCTGATGATATTTACATTGTTTTGGGAAGATCAAACTATCCAGACAAATCACTTAAAGAAGATTTAGTTTTAAAGGACAAGGTAAAAGTTTTAAAAAGGCCTTCAGGCGGGGAGACAGTTGTGTTAACACCAAATATGTTAGTGTTTTCAATTAAAATATCTGCTGAAAAATTACAACATCCAAAATCAATATTCAATACAATTAACAGCTCATTGATAACAGAGCTTTCTAACAAAGGTGTTTCTGATGTTCATTCAAGAGGAATATCTGATCTATCAATAGGGGAACAAAAGATTTTAGGATCCTCTATGTATCTCAAAGATAATGTCTATTTCTATCATGCTGTCTTGAATATATCTGAAAAGCCAGATTTCATTTCTCAATATATTAAACACCCATCAAGAGAGCCAGACTACAGAAAAGGGAGAGATCACTCTAAATTCATCACCTCTTTAAATGGAAAAGGGTACAATCTATCAATTTCACAATGTAGAGAGATTATTATGAATGGGATAGAAAATATTTTGAATACCTCATCTGTATGAGAATAATTTATAAATTTGGGGCCAGGTTTTTTAACTAGCCATATGGACAATTCCAAATTTGCTGATTTATTATTTGAAAAAAATCCACAGCCAATGTGGATTTATGATGTTGAAACACTACGTTTTATCGAAGTAAACAATTCAGCAATAGCTAAGTATGGTTATTCAAGAGACGAATTTCTTAATATGACTATTAAGGACATTCGTCCTTTGGAAGATATAACTCATTTAATCAGAGATGTAAAAAACAGTCAGGAAGAGGTTAGCTTGAGCCAAAATGTGTGGAGACACATTCTAAAATCAGGAGAGTTGATTAATGTGGAAATTAACTCTCATAAACTTATATATCAAGGATTCCAAGCCAGGCTTGTTACAGCAAAAGATGTCACAGAAATAATCAAAGCCAGGGAAAAAGAGAAAAAGCTTATTGAAGACTTAATCGAAGCAAAGAACAGAGCAGAAGAGAGTGACAAAATTAAGACAACCTTCCTTGCAACGATGTCACATGAACTTAGAACTCCTCTTAATGCAATAATTGGATTTTCTGATCTTATAACCGATGACCTTAACAAAGATGATATAGACTCATATGCTACAACAATTAATAAAAGCGGCAGACATCTGCTAAGCCTGATTGAAGAGTTATTTGATATAAGTCTGATTGAATCAGGGAAAATCAAACTATTTTACGAGGAGGTTGAGGTTGCCGATATAATAAACGAAATATTTGCAGTCATTTCAAGAGAACAGAAATTGATGGGTAGAAAAGGGGTTAAAATCTCAATATCTTCTCCTTCAAAACTAAAAAGAGACAGCAGAATAATTTACACAGATCAGAAACGATTAAAACAGATATTAGTAAATTTACTCAAGAATGCTCTTAAGTTCACAGAATCAGGATACATAGAGTATGGATATGAAGTGATGATTAAAGACAATTCAGAGTATCTTAAATTTTTTGTAAAAGACTCAGGGATAGGAATTCCACATAACAAATTAAAGCTTATATTTGAGGAGTTTCATCAGGGAGATGCAGTTCAGGTGAAGAATTTTTCCGGGGCCGGACTTGGACTCTCAATAAGTAAAAAACTTGTTGAAAATTTAGGTGGAAGAATTTGGGTAGAATCAAAAGAGGGAAAAGGGAGTACTTTTTTATTTACTTTACCTTTGAGAAAACCGGATAAAAATATAATAAAGAGAGGAGAAGATTCTATGGAGACTAAAGTATACGATTTTTCTGGAAAGAGATTACTCCTTGCTGAGGATGACGAACCAAGTTTTTTGTTGCTTAAGGCAATTCTCAAAAGAACAAACATCCAGATTGTAAGGGCAAAGAGCGGAAAAGAGGCTGTCAATATTGCACTTGAGGACAACAATATATCGATGGTCCTTATGGACATTAATATGCCTGATATGAACGGTTTTGAGGCAACAGAGATTATCAAGAAAGAGAAGCCACATCTCCCGATAATTGCTCAGACTGCCTATTCAATTTCAGGTGACCGCGAAAAGATTCTAAAAGCAGGTTGTGATGATTATTTGTCAAAACCTATCAACAAAACAGAGCTCTTCAGGATTATTGAAAAATACTCTTAAACTTAATGTGCTTCTACTTCAGACAAACAAAGCAAGCTCTTGAAGTTGCAAACAGATTCAGAATTAAAAAATTTGAATCTTATCCAGATAAAGCTTTAGGCGAATACAACGGATTTGATCATCCCCTTTGCGAAACCATCACAAATATCAATCCTGATTCAATATCGCTCCTTAAATGGGGACTAATTCCATCTTGGTCTGCATCAGATGAAATCAGCAAGAACACTCTTAACGCAAGAATTGAAACTGTAGATAAGTTAAGATCTTTTAAAGATCATCTTTCTGACAGATGTCTGATAATTTCAAATGGATTTTATGAATGGCAACACATCACAATATCAGGCAAGAATTCAAAGAAAAAATATTTGGTAACAACTCCTGATGAGTCTCTGTTTGCATTTGCAGGAATTTGTTCGTGGTGGAAAGATCCTTTTAAAGGAGGTTTAAAAGGCACATTCTCAATTCTAACGACACAGGCAAACGAATTTATGAGTGAAATACACAACACAAAACAACGTATGCCAGTTATACTCAAACCGGAAGATGAGCAAAGATGGTTACGCGGAGAGAATCACAAAGAGTTTGCTTACCCCTACTCTGTTGAATTGATTGCTCAGCTACAAGAGCCTCTGAAAATAAAAAGAGGAGACTCATTGAATCTCCTCTTCTGATTTTAACCAGTTTAATCACCAACGATTTACTTTATATCAATCATTTTAACAGGCTTTGGCTTTGCCTCCTCTCTTTTTGGAATAGTAACCAGAAGTATACCCTTGTCATATTTAGCTTCAATCTTATCACTATCCACTGTTAACGGCAAGCTGAACGATCTGCAGAAAGACTGATAACTAAATTCTCTTCTTGTGTAGCGATCCTCTTTTTCCTGGTTTTCAGACTTAATCTCAGACGAAATTTTAAGTGTTCCCTGATTTACCTCAATTGAAAAATCACTTTTATCAAGACCTGGTGCAGCAACCTCAATCAGAAAGTTCTCATCGTTTTCACTGATGTTGACAGATGGGATTGTTGTATTTGTCCTTGAATAGTTCTTTAATCCCCAATCACTCCACTCTTTGTTCAAAAAATCGTCAAAGAAATTTGTAAAGACCGGTTGTGATTGATTTCTTCTTATAAGTGTCATAGTAGCCTCCTTTTTAATTTATGTTAATTTACCTCAATCTATATCAAAGTAAATACCAAAGGAGAATTTTAATATTTAATAAGACACTATGTCATTATTTTGATAAAAATCCTGACAAAAATTCAGTTAAAAAACTGACTGTCAGAGCGCAAGAATCCATTCCGCAATGATTTTTAATACCTTTTCAGAGAATGTTTCCTCAATTTTTGAATATTCAGAAGGAAGACCAGTAGCTGAACTCTGAAAAAGGTGGTTTACCCCATCAACTTTCATTATTGTTATGGAATCTTTGTTACCATACGCTTCTGAAATTATATTGAGATTATCCGGAGAGACCTGTAAGTCCATCTCCCCATTTAGTGCCAAAGCAGGAATTACTGACTTTTTTAATGCAGGTAGTGGATCATAGAATAAAAATTCAAGCATCCACGGATTTACAATACTTCTAGCCTGAGCTTTAATATTCGAGTCACTCTCTTCAGGTGCGTTCTTTTTCATGAAACTGCTAACAATATCCAAAAGATTATCACTTTGTATATTATTCTTTGTTAAATCAAATAACTCTCTTGAAATTTTCTCATACGAGTCCAGTTCACTTCCTGATACTCCAGATGCTGAAGCAATCAATCTCTGCTGCTTAATAATAATTTCTGAGCCACATACTGCAGGAGCTGCCAGTAACACCATAAACTGGGCACAATCGCCTTCAGAGGCAACTATGGGTGCAATAATTCCCCCTTCACTATGACCAATCATTCCAAGTTTAACACCCCAAAGCTCCTCTCTTCCTTTTAGGTAATTTAATGCAGCCTTAACATCCCTTGCATAGTCCTTCGTTGTTGATAATGCCGGATTACCACCTGAATTACCTGCTCCCCTGTCATCAAATCTCAGGACAGCTATCCCTCTTCTAACAAGATAGTCAGATATAACAAGAAACGGTTTGTGCCCCATTATCTCACTATCTCTGTTTTGTATTCCACTTCCAGAAATCATAACAACAGCAGCCTTAATTTGACCACTGGCAGGAAGAGAGAGTGTTCCGGCCAATACAATGCTATCCTGTGTGTTTGCAAAATATATCTCTTCAGATGTGTATGGATATGGTTTAATTGGTTCCTGCGGCCTTTTTTGTACCTCAAATGATCTTCTTGACAAATTAAGGGGAAAAGATGCTCCTCCCTGTTTAAATGTCCCCATAAGCTTATCTCCGGTATAAACTCCCGAATACTCAATCATTGCGCCATCTATCCAAATTTTCACAATTGAATTTGAATATAGTGCAGAAGTAGCCGGAATCCCGTACGCCTGCTGATCAGGACTGTCCATTGTTGCCGAATACTCATTTCCATCAGTACTCAGATGAAATGCAATTTTCAGCTCCATTCCCTGAATATTTAAAACGCCATACCAAGAGCCCTCTGGTCCTGATTGAGTCTGGGAAAATGAATGAAATCCTCCGGAGAGAAATAAAACCAAAGTGATTAAAATTGATTGGAATGTTTTCATAAAAAAAAAGCCTGTATCTCTACAAGCCTGATTTAAATTGTAAACTGGACGTGCATCCCAAAGACGGGATACTTGAGTTCGTTCATAAAAAACTGGAAATAGAGATGCTTAAACAAAAGCACATTTGCTCCAATATTAAAATCCCTTGAATCATATTCAGCTATAATGTTCAAATCCTTATAAAATGATGGAGAGAATGAGATACCACCTGATATTGGAAATTTCTGCATTACATGAACACTCACCGGAATATTATAGGCTGTGTGAAGACCTATTGAATTATCTCCAATATTAAAGTGCTTTGTTAATGCAATATAGTGCGTTCCAAAGAACTTATTCCCTTCTGCATAACCAAACAGACTTGATGTAGAAACCACATCATTTGAGCCGATTACAACAGCTGGCCAATACTTACCCTCTTTAAGAGGTCTGAATCGTACTGAGATAGATCTGTCAACATTGCTGAAATAACCGGCATTCCACAGGTCAAAAGCAGTGTTGTTCATGGAGACCTCCATAAAGGAGAGAAATGTAATATTAATAAAGAAATTGAAGGTGTGATAATCCCAGGTATCAGTTGTAAACTGCTTAGGAAGAAAATTACCTCCAATCTTTACGGTTCTGTCTGCAGACATCTCCGCTGTGGGACTATTTAAAAGTCCTGTAACTCCAAGAGTTGTCTGTGCTCTTAAAAAAGAAGATGTCAGGAGCAGAACAACTGCTCCCAACATCAACTTAGTTTTAAAACTGTTTAATCTCATTCAGAGATGGGTTCTGCGATTATACTGTACCGCCACCGCCTAGACCGTGGTCATGACC
>JAVEZL010000032.1:4099-16805 GCA_034003005.1 Bacteroidales bacterium | reverse complement strand
TTTGAATACATAAGCTCAGGCTGAATTGCAAGTCCCAGAAGCGGAACCTTAATTTGCCATGCAACTCCAAAGTGGTATCCGGTCTGTGCCTTCCAGGCATTCTCTACAGAGCCGCTCTCTGTTACATCCTGAAGAGTGTTAAAATTCAGACCCGCTTTTATTCCAAATCTTGATTGTGCTCCGGCAACAGAGGTTATAAATAAAAGGATAACTGCCAGAGAAAGAATTTTTTTCATAATTGATTAAATTAAGGAATTAATCTTTGCTATAATATTAGCCTTTGAAGTAGAACCCACGATTTTATCAACAACCTCTCCGTTTTTGAAGAACAAAAGAGTAGGGATATTGCGGATTCCATATTTTACAGGTACCTCCGAACTGTTATCAACGTCGCACTTTGCAATCACAGCTTTACCTTCGTACTCTGCAGCAAGCTCCTCAACTATAGGGGCTATTACTCTGCATGGACCACACCAAGGAGCCCAGAAGTCCACAAGTACCGGTTTGTCTGATTTGATTACAATTTCGTTGAAATTCGAATCGTTAACTGCTATTGCCATAATTATTAATAATTTTAAATGTTATAATTTCTATTTTCAGGAGTGCTAAATTAACACCATTTTTTTAAAAAACCTATACTGAACCCATTAATCCTGCGAGTCCACCCTCTGCCGTCTCCTTGTAAAGACGTGGTAAATCATGTCCCGTACGCTTCATTGCCTCTACTACCGTATCAAAAGAGACAAGATGCTTGCCATCAGAGAGGAGTGCATACATATTTGCATCCACTGCTCTTGTTGCTCCAAATGCATTTCTCTCAATACAAGGAACCTGAACAAGGCCGCAAACAGGATCACATGTAAGGCCGAGGAAGTGTTCTATTCCTATTGAGGCGGCATACTCTATCTGTGCCGGAGTCCCTCCAAATAGCTGAACGCCCGCAGCGGCAGCCATTGCACATGCAGAGCCCACCTCCCCCTGACAACCCACCTCAGCCCCGGAGATTGAGGCGTTTGTCTTTATTATATTCCCTATCAGGCCTGCTGTTGCAAGGGCCCTTATAATTCTCTTATCTGAAAAGTCGTAGAACTTTTTATTAAGGTAGAGCAGAGCCGGAATTACTCCTGATGAGCCACATGTGGGCGCGGTTACAACAAGGCCTCCCGACGCATTCTCCTCAGATACTGCCAAAGCAAAAGCAAATGTCATACTTCTTCTTTGCATTGAACCCTGATAACCCTTTGCTTTTATGTAAAAAGAGGCAGCCTTTCTCTGAAGTTTTAATCCTCCCGGGAGTACCCCCTCGGTCTCCAGCCCTCTCTCAACAGCCTCCTGCATGACCCGCCATGCATCGGCAAGAAAATCCCATAAGTCACTCCCTTCATGCATCTCCACATACTCCCAGAATGAGATTCCGTTTTTCTGACAAAACTCCAGAATATCAGCCATCTTGGAATGGGTATAAATCTTATCCTTTGGACTCCTTTGTCCCGAGTCACTTAAATCACCTCCACCTATACTAAAGGTTATCCACTCACCCATCTTTTTCCCAATCGGGTCAAAGGCCTCAAACTTCATTCCGTTTGGATGTTCCGGTAAAAATATATCCGGACGAAACTCAATTTTTGTTCGCTCCTTTCCAAGCACCTCCAGTATTGCTACATCTGTCATGTGACCCACTCCGGTTGCAGCCAGGGAGCCATAAAGGGTTACAACAAAAGAAGAGGCAGCCTCCTGCCTCTCCATAAAAATTGCTGCGGCACGGGCAGGAGCCATTGTATGGCTGCTTGAAGGCCCGCGACCTGTTTTGAAGATCTCTTTTATACTTTCCATCTCTATATTGCCGATTCAGCTTCCCACACAAAGGCACGGAGCCCCTGCATCTCGGCTGAATCATTGATTGCCTTTAATTCGGCAAGCAATATAGGCAATTTTTCCGGTTCAACAACAGCCATTATAGCCATATTCATTGAAGGCCACGCATGGGTACCATAGTGAGGCTCACCCTTATGGCTCCCCCTTCCCTGAACCTCCGGCCACTTTGTAAAACCTCTTACAGTGCACTTGTCAAGCGCTTCCTGTACAAGAGAGCTGTGAGCCTGATTATATATTATCATCACTGATTTCATCTTATGCTGTTTTAAGTGTTTTTAACTGCTTTGCCCACCTCTTTCTTCCCTTCTTAATATCTCCCGCATGGAAAGCAGTATAGATTGACGGGATTACAATGAGTGTAAGAATTGTAGAAAGGGTAAGACCGCCTATGATTGCAATACCCATTGGCTGCCATATTTCAGACCCCTCTCCCAGTCCCATTGCCATTGGGAACATACCCAGGACAGTTGTAAGGGTTGTCATCAACACCGGACGAAGACGAGACTTACCTCCTGAGATTACGGCTCTCTTAACTGTTGCTCCACGCTCCTTATTCAGATTTATGTAGTCAATAAGCACAATACCGTTCTTCACCACAATCCCCACAAGCATAACCGCACCTATGAGTGCAATCAGACTCAATGTTGTACCTGTAAGCCACAGGGCAATAAATACCCCGCTAAATGCAAACGGCAAAGAGAACATGATAATGAAAGGATCCCTGAATGACTCAAACTGAGCTGCCATAACAATATATGTAAGCAGGACAACAAGGGCAAGAAGGGTAAACATATCACCAAAAGACTCCTGCTGCTCCTCAATTGAACCGGAAAGCTCAACTGCAACACCCTGAGGCATCTCAATCTTAGCCACCTCTTTATTTACATCAGCAGCGATATCCCCCAGAGACCTCTTGAAAATAGTTCCGGTTACTTTAATAACACGCTCTCTGTCCAGGTGCTCAATTGAAGGAGGGGCAAAGCTCTCTATCACTGTTCCCACTTCGCTCAATCTTATACCTTTTCCCTGCTGGTTAAAAAGCAAAATGTTATTAATATCATCGACTGTTGTTCTGAATTCTACATCATTTCTTACAACAATATCATACTCCTCACCATCTTCGCGGAAGTAAGAGGCAGTAACACCATTAATCCTGTTCCTTACCACAGTTGCGGCAGATGTCATATTCAGACCGTTCATGGCAAGTTTGTTTCTGTCAAACATGACCTGGAATTGTGGCATGTAGTCTTCACGGCTGAGTTTCACATCTCTGAGGCCCTCTGTGTTCTTCATTATTTCCGCGATTTGACCGGCTACCTCCTCAGAACTCTCCAGATTATATCCAAGTACATCAAGTTCAAGAGTAGTTCCACCTGCTCCCATACCCATTCCGCCTCCGCCACCAGGCGTAACGGTATATCTGTAAAGCTCCGGTAGCTCCTGAAGGTCCTTCCTCATCTCGTCACCTATTTCAAACATATCCCTTTTTCTGTCCTGAGGATCGCTGAGCCTTGCGGTAAACTCCACAATGTGGGTTCCCGAATTCCTCATAGCCATAAAGACGTTTGAACCATCGGACTGACCAAGCGAGGCCTGCAGTAACTCAATCTCCGGATACTTCTCAGACCACTTCTGGTAAAGATACTCGTTGACTCTCCTTGCCTGCTCCACCCTCGAACCCACAGGAAGCTCCACTGTAATGGCTATCTGCGAGTTATCCGACTCAGGGAAAAAGTCTGTTCCTACTTTTGAGAGCAGAACAAGACTCGCTACAAAGATTCCTGCAGAGAGTGCAATTACAACAAACCGGTAATTCACTGCCAGTCTTAACAGCTTCTCATACCAGTTATCAAGTGCATCAAGCCCTCTCTCAACAGGTGCATAGAAGAACATAAATGCTTTTGACCTCTTTGCATCCTGCCTGAGCATCATTGATGAAAGCATAGGTGTAAGGGTAAGTGCTGCAATTGTAGAGACTGTTATGATAATTGTAACAATCCATCCCAGCTGTTTGAACATGATACCGGCAAGTCCGGAAACCAATGTAAGAGGGAAGAATACCGATATGATTGTAAGAGTAGATGCTATAACTGCCACTGCCACCTCGTTTGTGGCGTAGATGGCTGCATCTTTAGGTTTACTTCCCCTCTCAATATGGGTATTGATATTTTCCAGAACAACAATGGCATCGTCCACTACCATACCAATTGCTATGGAGAGCGAACTCAGTGATATGATATTAAGGGTGTTGCCCGTAATCATCAGATAAATAAAGGCCGCAATAAGCGATACAGGTATTGTCAGAATAATTATGAATGTGGCACGCCACCTTCCAAGGAAGAAGAGCACAACTATCATTACAAACAGACCTGCAAGGAGAACTGTCTCTGTTAAAGATCCTATACTGTCCTTGATAAATTCCGATGTATCCAGGATAACCTCTAGTTTCACATCCGGAGGAAGGGAGTTTTGAATAACAGGCAACTCCTCAAGAATCTTCTCTGCTATATCAACAACGTTTGCCCCAGACTGTTTCTGAACTACAAGTGTTGCCCCACGCTCACCGTTTGTATAGACCTCTGTTGAGCGCTCTTTAAGTGTATCCTTAACTACTGCTATGTCCCTAACGTAGATGCTTCTTCCAAGGTAGCTGCCCACTATGAGGTTCTTTATCTCATCGCTCTCCTTAAACTCACCGTCAACCCTGAGAGAGTATGTGTTTGTTCCCACATCTATAGTTCCTCCCGGGATGTTTCTGTTCTCCATTGCAATAAGGTTTGCAACCTGCTCTACGGTTATTCCGTATGCCTGCATCTTGTTTGGGTCAGTAGAAATCTGAATCTCCCTCTGAGGTGCTCCTGATATTGATGTTGAGGCTACTCCGTCAATTCTGTTTATGGGGTTTGCCACCTTCTCTTCAAGAATTTTGTACAGACCTTTTGAGCTTACATCTGAGTTTGCAGATATAAACATAATAGGCATCATGTCTGAGCTGAACTTGAAGACCACCGGGTCTTCACACTCCTCTGGCATATAATTTTTCTGCATGTCCAGAATTGACCGGACATCGTTTACTGCCTCATCCATGTTTGTCCCGTATTCAAACTCAATTGTGATAAGGGAGATGTTATCTTTTGATGTGGAGGTGATTTTCTTTAGGTCTGTTACAGTACTCAGGGATGTCTCCAGCCTCTTTGTCACGTTTTGCTCAATATCCATTGTACTCGCTCCCGAGTAGGTGGTCATCACCGTAACGGCATTGAGCTCAATTTCCGGATAAAGGTCTACGGAAAGTCTGGAGAAGGAGAAAAGTCCCAGCACCACAAGAGCCACAAATATGAGGGCCGTGGTAACCGGTTTCTTTACTGCACTTTCGTATATTTTCATATTAATAAACTATTTATGTTTAGAGAGTCAGGTCAAGCCCACCCTCTGTTACTCTTACTTTTGTATTGTCTATGAGGCTGTTCATTCCTGCTATAACAACCTTCTGGCCGGCTTCAAGCCCTGAGAGAATTTCGTAGTTTGTTCCCACTCTTCTTCCAAGTTCAACTTTGACATATTTTACTGTGTCCCCGTCAAGAACAAACACATATTTATCGTTTGTTCCCTGCTGCTTGATTACTGTCTTATCCGGAATTACCACTCTCTTCTTTGCTCCAAGCTCCACCTTTGCTCTTGCAAACATTCCCGGACGAATTTCCATACTCTGATTTGATATACTCACCTGAGCCTGGAATGTTCTTGTTGTGGGATCAATTGTAGGATAGACCAGACTAACCTTTCCGGAGTATCTTTTTCCGTCATAAACATCAAGTGTTATCTCAACAGGAGTTCCGTTCTTAACAACTGGATAGAACTCTTCTGAAACAGCAACCATTATCTTAACCGGCTGAAGCTGCATAACGGTAAGAATCGGCTGGCCCACAGCCAGGTCACCATTATCATAATTTCTTGCTGTAACCACTCCGTTAATAGGAGAGAGAAGCTTTGTGTTTCTGTCCAGATTTGAGATATTCTCTTCTGCAACCTTTACCTGAGTCTTTAGTTGCTCATACTGCTGCTGTGATATCCCTCCTGCTTTATAAAGAGCCTCTGTTCTGGCAAGATCAGTCTTAATATTCTCAAGTTGAGTTTTTGCATTTGCATAATTTATGCTCTCCATCTGTACAAGAAGCTGCCCCTTTTTCACATTACTTCCCACCTCTACATATATCTTCTCGATTCTCTGAGCAGTAGAGCTGGAGATATTATTTTTTACAAACGGCTCAATATTACCGGTGTACTCAGCTATCTGATTAACCATCTCCTCTTTTGCCTCAACAACCTTCACGGCCGGAAGCTCTTTCTCCTCAACAACGGCGTTACCGGAGGAGTTGCAAGCACTGAACAATACCAGCCCAAGTGCAATCAAAAATGTTGATCTCTTCATATGATTATTTTAAAATATTATTTTTCTAAGTTCTCTTTTCCTATTACTTTCTCATACTCGTTTCTAGCCTTTATGAAATCATAAAGAGTCTGAGTATAGTTTAGCCTTGACCTGGTAAGCGCCACCTCTGAATCATTCATCTCCAGAACGGTCCCGGCACCTGTGTTATATCTAACCTTTGATATTTCGTAACCCTTCATTGCCTGCTCTACAGCCTCTCGGTCCGACTTCAGCTGAGCGCCCGCCCTCTTCATTTCGTTTACCGAATTTATTGCAGAGAGTGTAAGTGACTCTTTTAGCAATGTCCTTTGATATTCAAGTTGTCGTATACCCACTTTTGTCTGTTTCTCCTTTAGAGAGATAGAGAGTTTGTTGAAAATGGGAATCTGAAGAGAGAGACCCAGTGCAAATGAATTTGCCCACGGCTTGTTGAATTTAAACTCCTCATTCTGCATTTGCATCTGGTAGTTTGCAAAACCTGCAAGCATAGGCAGACGCTGTGAACGAATAAGCTCAAAGCTCTTGTTTAACCTCTCCAGCTGGATGTCCATAGTCTTGAGATTACTGTTCTGATCTACATCCAATATTCCTGCTGAGTAATTTAACATCTGTCCGGAAAATTGCTCAAAACTACCGTCAGCAGATATCTCCTGAGAAAGAGGCAGTGACAGCAGAATCTTCAGCTGAAGTTTGGCAAGCTCCAGACCGTTTCTTGCCTGAGTTAGTGTAGGTGATATATTTCTGGCAGCTACATCTGAGCGAATCTTATCATACTCACTTGCCAGACCCTGCTCATACATCTTTCTTATATTTTCTGCACTCTCCATTGCATTCTTAAAACTCTGCTCAAGAACCTTAAGAGACTCCTCCATCATCACCACTCCGTAAAAACTATTTTTTACCTGCTGAATCAGATCCAGCTTTGTTGTTCTTGCCGATTCCAGTGCTGCCCTTATCTCTATTTCAGACATCTCAATGTTCTTGTAAAGAGCCATAGAGAAGATGGGCACTTGTGCTGTACCGGCCAGAGTATAACTATGAGTTGAACCTACCTCCATCTTTCCTCCTGGGAAGAAATCTGAAAAGAATACAGGCTTCATAATGTTGTTTGAGTACTGTCCGGAGGCAGCTACAGAAGGCAAAAGAGCATACCAGTTTTCCTGCTTCAGGTAATCTACCCTTTCGAGCTCTGCTCCGGCTATTTTAATATTCAGGTTCTCATTCAGGGCAATCTCAAGTGCCTGCTCAACCGTTAACCTGAGAGTATCGGCAGAGTCTGCGGCCCTCATGGCCGTAGCTGAAAGTAACATAAAAATAACTGCTAAGACTTTCATTCCTTTATATTTAAATATTTATCAATCATTTTAATTCCCTCTTCAGTAGATATCCCCCTGAAGTACATTACCATGGACTCCCTGAAAAGTTGTTTTCTTGAATGGTTTGCAAGAGAAAATATTTCCGAATCCTGTATCATACTGGCAATTTGGAAAACCATTTTACCCACAAGCTCCATGTCAATATTTTTAAGAAAGAGTCCCTCTTGCTGGCCCCTTTCGAGAAATTTTCTTGTTGTCACCTTATGATAATCTGTAAACCTTGAATACATCTTATTGTAAAGTGCCGGGTAGTATTTTTTCAGCTCATCAAAGAATCTTATTCGCATATTGACCATCATGTCTGTCTGACTTTCGTGCTCAATGCACACAAGTTCTAAAATGCTTTTGGAGCCATTGAAAGCTCTCTCACCCACCTCTATCATTTTCGCCTCCATCATGATCAGGCACTCTTCAAGCAGGTTTGTCTTATCTTTAAAGTGCTCGTAGAGTGTCCTTTTGGAGATTCCGTTTGCAGCAGCAACCTCATCCATGGTAACGCTTTTACAGCCGTTACTCATAAATAAATCTGATGAAACCTCTATTATCCTTTGTCTTAACTCCATTTATATTTTTTTGGTTAATACTTTAACTAATTATTGGGGCGCAAAGGTATGCAGAAAACTTATAAAACGAAAATAGTTTTTAAATTTTTATTTAAAAATATCTTATTTACTTGTTAATTTTGTATAGCAGTGTGCTAAATAATTTAATAATCAGAAATATGTACAAAGATTTTCAGAACTTTCTCTCAAACGAACTTGAGAGCATAGAAGCAGCAGGACTCTTCAAGAAAGAGAGGATAATAACCACTCCTCAACAGGCCTCAATAAAAGTAAGTACCGGTCAGGAGGTTCTCAACTTCTGCGCAAACAACTATCTGGGCCTTTCAAATAATCCAGAACTTATTAAAGCCTCCAAAGAGGCTCTTGATTCTCACGGATTTGGGATGTCAAGTGTCCGTTTTATTTGCGGAACACAGGATCTTCATATTGAACTTGAGAAGAAGATTTCTGAATTCTTTGGGACAGAGGATTCAATTCTTTATGCAGCCTGCTTTGATGCTAACGGAGGAGTATTTGAGCCTCTTCTGGGTGAGGAGGATGCGATTATATCTGATTCTCTTAACCATGCCTCTATTATTGATGGCGTAAGACTTTGCAAGGCTCAGCGATACAGATACGCAAATGCGGATATGGATGAACTGGAAAAGTGCCTTAAGCTTGCTCAGGCGCAAAGATTCCGCCTGATTGTTACGGATGGTGTTTTCTCAATGGACGGAAACGTAGCCCCTCTTGATAAGATATACGAACTTGCAGGAAAATACAATGCTATGGTAATGGTAGACGAGTCTCACTCTGCCGGAGTTGTTGGAGAGACAGGAAGAGGAACAACCGAATTGTTCAATCTGAGAGGCAAAGTGGAAATCATTACCGGAACCCTTGGCAAAGCCTTTGGTGGAGCTATCGGTGGCTTTACAACCGGGAAAAAAGAGATTATATCAATGCTCCGTCAGAGATCAAGACCATATCTCTTCTCAAACTCAATTCCTCCTATGGTAGCTGCATCCGGAATTGCAATGTTTAACATGATGTCAAGGACCAACGAGCTTCAGGACAAACTGCACAACAACACAAAATATTTTGTGGAGAAGATGCTGGCGGCCGGATTTGATATCAAACCAACACAGTCTGCCATCTGCGCACTTATGTTATATGATGCAAAACTCTCTCAGGATTTTGCAGCAAAGATGCTTGAGGAGGGGATTTATGTAATAGGTTTCTACTTCCCTGTGGTCCCTAAAGGCCAGGCCCGCATCCGGATTCAGATAAGCGCCGGACACGAGCCTGAACATCTTGACAGGGCAATTGCAGCCTTTACCAAGGTCGGTAAGGAGCTCGGTGTTTTGAAAAGCTAAAACCTTCCTGAATCTCTATCTCTCCGTCAAAGCCAAACCTGATAGGATTTTTGAGCATCACTTTCACGTTTTCAGGGATATAGAGAGTAATTCTTTTATTTGTACCGTCCCATTTTTGAGCTTTTGTATATACATCGGGACGAACAGTTATAAGGGAATCTGCCATTTCAACCAAAGGCAGGTTCCTTTGTGCTTTCATAATCGCCTCACCACTAGTGTGACCAAATGAATTTGTCCTTAATCTGATGTATCTTGAGCTATCCGCAATTTGTCTTTCGATGCGAATCTCAGGGAACACTACAAATTTCTTATCACGTCCCATGTTGTCTGCCCAGAAGATAAAGAGTTCGTCTTTATCGCCTTCAATAATAAGGTTTTTATCAGGCATAGGAGAATCATACTCCATATTCAGGTAAAGGGTATCGTGTGTTGTTGTTACAGGAACTTCTGAAATCTCTCTTGCATTTTCCCAGTATGGTCTGGATGCCTTAACGGCAAGTGTTGCCGAGGCAAATCCTGAAATAATCCAGAGGATAAACATTATGAGACCCGGACGGAAACGTGGGTTTCTGAATTCAAACAAAATCTGAATACCTCCGTATAACATTCCTAAAAGTGGCAGGAAGAGAAATGCCAGCGTTGACAACTTTAGCCAGAATGTGTTTGTAAGACCTATCTCTACATAATTCATAGCATCCGCAGGAATAAATCCGTTGAAGATTTCAATACCAAGAAACAGGAATGAGAATAATAGAATTCCACCTATAGATATTAGAACAAGGATTACGGCAAATACTTTAGAAATTGCTCTGAAAATATCGTTTACCACAGGCGCGCTGTTTCTTCCGGCTCTTCTCAGATCACGTCCGACTCTCTGCGCTCCTCTCTCTACATTTCTCTGTATATTTGAAAGATCCGGTTTTTCGCCTCTCATTGCAAACTTCTGTTTTACAGTCCTTGCTTCTGGTATAGCTATCCACATTATTATGTATGCCAGGAAGATGAAAGAGCCGCCCGCTCCGTGAACTCCGGCAAATGGGATAATTACAAACGGAACCCACGAGAAAAACAGGAGAACAAGGAATATCACCCTTACAATTGCAGTATCAATATTAAAATAGGCTGCAATACCAGAGCAAACTCCACCTATCATCTTATTGTCTGGATCACGGTAAAGCCTCTTTTCTGCCCTGCCGGAAGGAGACGGAGCTCTTCTTGTATAGCTTGATTCGTTACTCTCTTCGTCAATCACCTCAGGCCTTCCCAGTAGTTTTATTACATCGTTTACCACTGCCGATGTGATTACAGAGTCTCTGCCGGATTTCTCCAGGAAGAGTTCGGCAATTCTCTCCTCGATGCCTTCGACAATCTCGTTGCCGTTCTGCATCCCTCTGTAGTGGTCATTAAGCTCTTCTAGATAACCTTTGAGAATAAGATATCCATCCTCTTCTACAGTGAAGGCAATTGTGCCAATGCTCACTTTGAGTACCTTTTTCATATTTACTGGATTTTATTGTTTCTGATTAGGTTAATTGTCTCAACAAGCTCCCTCCACGCACCATCCATCTCTTCGAGCAGCTCTTTGCCCCTCTCAGTGATTGAGTAGTATTTTCTTGGCGGTCCCTGAGGCGACTCTTCCCATCGGTAACTAAGGAGCCCCTGATTTTTTTGTCTTGTAAGCAGCGGATAGAGAGTTCCCTCTACCACTATCATTTTTGCACCCTTCAGCTCCTCTATGAGAGATGATGCGTATGCGTCGTTGTTATTAAGAATACTCAGAATGCAGTACTCAAGTACACCTTTTCGCATTTGTGACTTTACATTGTCTGTATTAATATCTGTCATGATTATTTCTATTTATAAGATGAAAACTTCCTTAGATTTTCTGCAGTAACGGGGATTCCCCTCATCTCACATTTCTGAGCAGCAGTCATTGCCTGAGGAGCAACAATCCAGAAAATGATGTAAGCCCAGAATCCCAGACCTCCCATAAAGAGACTTATACCAAATATTACCCTGATAATGATCATGTCAATATTCAGGTAGTGTCCCAAACCACTGCAGACACCGCCAATAACTCTATTGTCCGGGTCTCTGTACAGCCTCTTTGAAACGTTAAGATTTACACCGGCAGGTGACGGTTCAGATGTGAAATCTGCCGAGTCATCGGCGGGTGAGCCGTCAGGCATACCTAGTTGAGTAATGACTTTGTTTACACTTGAAATGTTTACAACCTCTCCCTTACCGGAGAGCTCTTCGTAGAAAAGCTCGGCAATCCTCTGCTCGAGATCCTCCATGATATCTGCAGCTTCATTGCCATTTCCGGTTTTCTGACGGAATTTGCCAAGATAGCGCTCTAGTTTCTGATAAGCATCTTCGTCTATTACGAATGATCTGCCTCCTATACCTACTGTAACCACTTTTTTCATTTTGCGAGTACTTTTATTATTTTAGAATTTGGTACTGCAAATATATATACTTTTTTTATTACCTTGTATCACATAGTAGTAAAATAATTTAAAAAAAGAGCCCGCTACATACGTAACGGGCTGATATACTGCGAGAAAATTTTTAAAAAATTTTTCTGTTTTTTAGTTTGCCGGAGTTGTCTGCTCTGTTCCTGCAGGAGTTTGAGGCTGCGGTGCAGGGAATTCAGGCTGACCTTGAACGGGCGCAGATTGCTCTATTCTTTGCTGAATTGTATTTGCTCTTTCTGACTTGCCTGTTGATACAAATGCAGTAGCAAGAACGCAAAGAACAATGATTCCTATAGCCAGAGTCCATGTTGCTTTCTCAAGAAAGTCAGCTGTCTGACGCACTCCAAAAGTCTGGTTTCCCTGAGCAAAATTTGCAGCAAGTCCGCCGCCTTTTGAGTTCTGTACCAATACTATAATAGTAAGCAGGATGCTTGCGATTACAATAATAATGGATATTGCTGTATACATAATTTTATATGTTGTGTTTGGTCTTTAACTCTTTAACAAGGGACGCAAAGTAAGTACTTTTTTCCGGATATAGCAAAATAAGTTTAGCATACACATCCACAGCTCTCTTCACAAGGCCTTGTTCAGCATATATCCTGGCCAGTGTCTCTGTATAGAAACCTGA
>JAVEZL010000032.1:0-3999 GCA_034003005.1 Bacteroidales bacterium | reverse complement strand
ATGTCATTGTCATTCATACTATTACCAGTTTGCAACGGTTGCATTGAATATTGCTTCAGTCAGTTTCTCAGTAATTGCATCAACTAAGCTTGCCTCCACGGCATCGAGTGATGATGATGAGGGGTAGTCCTCAAATTCAGCAAAAGAGCGATCAAAATCCTCTTTAGGATACTTTTTGTTTGTGAACCTTATCTTTACGGTTATTGTTAATCTGTTCATTGAGGCCACCTCATTTGCTGTAACGGCAAGTGCAGTAATCTCGTAATTTGTAATCTCTCCCTCAACTTCAAGATCGGCGTTCATATCCTCGATCGTGAGCTTTGTCAGTTTTCTGTACTTCTCTTTGAGGCCTTCTGTAAGCTGATTGCTGAGTGCCGGATTTACCCTCATAGCCCTGTTCTCTATCCTTGCAACAGAGATGGAGGTCACATCTGGTTGTATGGAAGTCCCTGAAAAGGAGTAGATGCCACATGAATTAAGGGCAAACAGAGCAGCTATGATTATATATAAAGATCTCTTCATCTTATTCAAGCTCCTTTATCTTTCTGTACAGGGTTCGCTCTGATATACCCAGCTCTGCAGCAGCAAGCTTTCTCTTTCCTCCGTGTTTTTCAAGCGCCTTTTTAATAAGTTCCGCGTTTACATTTTGAATTGAGAGAACCACGTCCTCTTCGTAATCAACAATTGCATCACTGTTTGAAAAGCTCTTATTTATATCAAGCATCGATGACACCTGCTCTGTCTGTTTTGAATCCACCTTCTTTTTAAGCTCCTCAACCTCGTGTCTTAACTGATAAAGAACCTTGAATATTATATCTCTGTCTGTAAGATAGTCAGAAGTGTGGCCATCCGACGTCTTGACCGGCAGATACTCGGGGCCCTCCGCAGGGATATATCTTGTAAGGTCTTCCGGACCTATCTCTCTGTTGTGTTCAATTACCGATATCTGCTCTGCTATACTCTTTAACTGCCTTATGTTTCCGGGCCACCTGTATGATTCAAGCATCACCCTTGCCGGGTCTGTAAGCCGAATAGCGGGCATCTTGTATCTCTCCGCAAAGTCTACTGCGAACTTTCTGAAAAGCAGGTAAATATCCTGTTTACGCTCCCTCAGAGAAGGGATGGAAATAGGAACGGTGTTGAGTCTGTAGTAGAGATCCTCTCTAAATTTACCTGATTCAATGGCCTTCAGAAGGTTCTTGTTTGTGGCTGCGACAACTCTTACGTCGGTCTTCTCAACTTTTGACGAGCCCACCTTCATAAACTCCCCGGTCTGCAAAACCCTAAGTAACCGCACCTGTGTGGAGAGGGGTAATTCGGCTACTTCATCAAGAAAGAGTGTGCCCTCGTTTGCAACCTCAAAATAGCCCTTTCTGGTCTCTACCGCTCCCGTAAAAGCTCCCTTTTCGTGGCCGAATAGTTCAGAATCGATAGTTCCTTCAGGAATGGCTCCGCAATTAACGGCTATGTACTTTTTATGTTTTCTTGGACTGAATGAATGGATAATCTGAGGTACAACTTCTTTCCCTACACCGCTTTCTCCGGTAATGAGAACAGAGAGGTCTGTACCTGCCACCCGAACGGCTGTTTCAAGAGCCAGATCAAGTGCAGGACTATTACCTATAATATCAAAACGCTGCTTTAAACTTCTCAGGTCCATGAACGCAAAAATAGTTAAAAATGTTTATATTTGCGGAACACCAAACGAAATTAACACCAAAACAACGTAATAATGAAAATGAAATTCCTTAAGCTTTTTTCTTTTGCAATGATTGGTTTTGCAGTTGTTTCCTGCAGCAATCCTTCAAAAATGGCAAAAGACGCCGTGCTCATGGGAGTAGATGGCAACCCAAAAGTACTCGAAGTAGTAGCTGATGAAATTACAGCATCCTACACCCTTACTTTTCCGGAAGGTTACTTCCACCCTAAAGCAATTCTTGAAGTAGTACCAGTACTGGTTTATGAAGGTGGCGAAGCAGCTGCCCCTACCCACAAACTTCAGGGAGAAAAGGTGACTGATAACTTTAATGTTGTTCCTGTTGCCGGCGGAAAAGCTACAAACACAGTAAAATTCGCTTACGTTCCAGGGATGGAAAAATCTCACCTTGAACTTCGCATTGCAGTTTGGAACGATCTGAAGAAGATTGACTTCCCTTCTCCTTACAAGGTTGCAGATGGTGCTAACATCACCTATAAGCTTGTTCACGGATATGGCAGTACTGCTTATACAGAAGACAACTACAAAAAGATTATTTCAGAAAAGAAAGAGACTCAAATTCTTTACACAATCAACAGCCATGTTGTTCGTCCAAAAGAACTTACTAAGCAAGAGATAAAAGAGTTTGAAAAATTCCTTGCAAGTATAAAAGAGGATGAGCGCAGAGAGATTGTAGAGACAAATATTGTTGCCTACGCATCTCCGGACGGACCTGAGAAACTGAACAACAAACTTTCAGATAAGAGAAGTGAAACAGCAAAGGCTGCATTTGACAAAATTACAAAGAAGACTCCGGTAGATGCTCCAGTAAATGTTACTACAGTTGCTGAAGACTGGGAAGGCTTCCAGGAGCTTGTTGCAGCTTCTGATATTCAGGATAAGGAGCTTATCCTTCGCGTTTTGTCAATGTATGGCGACCCTGCTGTTCGCGAAAGAGAGATTAAGAATATGTCATACGTATTCAAAACCCTTTCAAGCAAAATCCTTCCGGAACTTCGCAGAGCAAGATTTATTGCAAACGTGGATTACACAAACTATAGTGACGAAGAGCTGGTTGAACTAACAGGAACCAACATTGAAATTATGGATGTTGAGGCTCTGCTTTATGCTGCTACTCTTGTAAACGATTATCCTACAAAGGTTAAACTCTATACAAAAGCAGGTGATAAATTCAACTGTGACCGTGCATACAACAACCTTACCGCTATTCACCTTGACAACGGTAAACTTGCAGAGGCAAAAGCTGCTCTTGCAAAAGTTTCAAACAAGAACAGCAAATTCTACTACAACAACGCAGGTGTAATTGCACTTCGCGACAAGGACTTCAAGAAGGCATCAGAGATGTTTGCAAAATCAGACCTTAAGGTCTCTAAGCAAAACACTGCTATCATTGACATCCTCGAAGGAAGATACAAAGAGGCTGCAGCAAAACTTGCCGGAACCGGTGATTCAAACGAAGGCCTTGCATACATCCTTACAAATCAGCTTGACAAAGCACTTCCTGTCATTACACACGACTGCCCTCACGCAGCATACATGAGAGCAATCGTTCACGCACGTAAAGGCGAAATGATTGAAGTTGCAAAACAACTTACCAAAGTTTACGAAAACGACAACTTCAGAAAACGCTCTGAGAAAGATATCGAATTCGCAAAATTCAGACAGCAATAGTTTTGCACTGACAGCAATACTTTTTGCTGATTTAGACACAGGGGCTGACCAATTAAGGTCGGCCCTTGTTTTTTATGGAAAATTTAAACAGGCGTGGGTGGGACGAACCTCCATGGCCTTCATTTTGACAGTGTTGCAAATCGTATTTTGTTGATATTGTGTGACTTGCTTTTTGAAACGGCCTGCAAATCAACCCCGTGGAGGTTCGTCCCACCCAACACCGCAACCTCTCAACCCAAATTTCCGGCCAAAGGCCGTATAAACCGCGAAGCACCATTTAAATCTTCGCAAGGCGATGTGTATCCGCCAATCTGCGCAGTTCAAACTGCACACGCACGGCTATAACACTCATAATAAGAGCACATTGACAATCAACCCCTGGGATCATCCCAGGGATAAAGTGTCAAAGGGCTGCTATTCAGCTCCTCCCCAGTCATCCGCTGCCACTCCGGAACGATTCCTCCTCATCCGCTCCGCTACTTCCGGCGGGGGTTCCGTCGTGTTTGCGGATGACTGGCAAGAATTACTGCATGCCCTTTCACAGAGTAGTCCGCATAACTGAAGGAGTCTCCGCCACAGCGAACACAGTGAGCGAGGAGGAAAAACTCCGG
>JAVEZL010000031.1:2597-16830 GCA_034003005.1 Bacteroidales bacterium | reverse complement strand
GGATAGAGATGATCTACCTAACTGCAGATATCGGCAGCACCTATACAAAACTGGTCGCGATTGATACTCAAAGCGGCGAGATAAAGGGAACGGCGTGCGCCTTCACTACCATTCAAACAGATGTTAGAGAAGGTTTCCACGCCGCTCTGCGTAAACTCACAGAGGTGACAGGAGATCTTCAGTATGATCGTTTACTGTGTTGCAGCAGTGCTGCGGGTGGCCTTAAGATGGTGGCACTGGGTCTTGTGCCTGAGCTCACAGCTAAGGCTGCCAGGTTAGCCGCATCAAGTGCAGGGGCAAAAGTTGTCAAGACATACTCCTTTGAAATTTCAAAAGCTGAACAGTCAGAAATTGAAGAGATATCCCCTGATCTTGTACTTCTTTGCGGAGGTACGGATGGTGGAAACAAAGAGGTAATTACTGCTAATGCAAAACGTCTTTGTGACCTCAAGTGCAATTTTGCAATTGTGGTTGCCGGAAACAAGAGTGCATCCCATGAGCTGCAGGATATATTTGAGAGGTCAGGCAAGCAGTTTGTCATCACAGAAAACGTCATGCCTGAGTTCAATAAACTAAATATTGAACCGGCCAGAAAATGTATTGAGGAGCTTTTTATAAGCAGGATTGTGGATGCCAAGGGGCTCTCTGCCTTACAAAAAATGAGCAGTCAGGAGATTATTCCAACCCCACTTGCCGTTATGAGAGCATGTGAACTTCTGAGCAAAGGTACAGAGTCTGAGCCGGGCATAGGAGATCTTATGGCTGTTGATTTGGGGGGGGCAACAACAGACATCTACTCAATGAGTGAGGGGCACCCATCTCTTGAGAATATGTTATGCAAAGGTTTGCCGGAGCCATATGCAAAGAGAAGCGTAGAGGGTGATCTTGGGATGAGGTATAGCCTCGCCTCACTGGTTGATGAGACCGATATAAAAACAATATCGGCTTACGCAGGTGTAACAGCTGAAGAGGCAGGGAACTGGATTTCACGATGCATTACCAATCCCGATACTGTTGCTGAGGCGGATTCGCCCGAGCAAAAAATTGAAGAGGCCATTGCCCGAGCGGCTGTAGACATAGCAACAGAAAGACATTCAGGTGTTGTTGAGAGTGTATATACCCCACTGGGTCAGATGTTCTCACTAACAGGAAAAGATCTTTCAGAGGTTCCTGCTGTAATAGGAATAGGAGGGGCTTTGATTAACAGCTCAAATCCGGCAGCAATACTTGACGGAGCAAGGTATAACAGTAAGAGGTACATGTATGCAAAACCCAGAAATCCCAAATACTTTCTGGATGCAAAATACATATTTGCCTCAATGGGTATGCTGGGTAGTGTTGACCCACATATGGCATTAAAATTATTAAAGAGAGAGTTAAAAAAATTATAATTATTCAAGAGAAAAATGGAAATCAGAAACAAAAGAATCCCGGATGATTTATTCTTTGCAGAGCGCAAAGAGGTGCTTCAGCAGTGGCCTACAGGCCAGGGAGTCGATTTTGATGAGGCTGTTAAATACCAGAAAGCTATTGCAGAAAAGAGAAGATTCGGCAATAAAATGGCAGAGGCAGACAATAGCGGTGAGACCCTAATCCAGCCAAGGGCAGGTGTTGCACTTTACGAAGAGCACATCAAACTTCTCAAGTATCTGGAGACAGAGGGAGAGGCTGATCTTCTTCCTACCACTGTTGATAGCTACACCAGGCTTAACAGATACACCGAGGCTCAGACAGGTATAGAGAAGAGCAAGGAGACAGGACGCTCTATGCTTAATGGTTTCCCTATCGTGAACTATGGAGTAGATGTGTGCCGAATGGTTACATCATCTCTTGATTCGCCTGTTCAGGTACGCCACGGAACACCCGATGCCAGATTGCTTACAGAGATTTCAATTGCTGGAGGATTTACATCTTATGAAGGGGGCGGAATCTCATACAATATTCCATATTCAAAGAATCACTCACTTGAGAAGACAATTGCTCACTGGCAGTATGCAGACAGACTCGTTGGGATGTATGAAGAGGCCGGAGTCTCTATCAACAGGGAGCCTTTTGGACCACTTACAGGTACACTTGTGGCGCCTTGTATCTCAAATTCGGTTGCAGTACTTGAATCACTTCTTGCAGCAGAGCAGGGAGTAAAAGATATAACCGTAGGATACGGTCAGTGTGGAAATCTTATTCAGGATGTAGCCGCTGTTCGTTCTTTAAAGATGATGACAAGGGAGTATCTGGATAAATTCGGATACAGAGATGTAAGGGTTACAACTGTTTTCCATCAGTGGATGGGTGGCTTCCCGCAGGATGAGTCAAAATCTTTTGGGGTAATTTCATGGGGAGCAGCAGCAGCTGTTCTGGCAAAGGCAACAAAGGTGATTGTCAAGACTCCTCACGAGGCGATGGGTGTCCCTACAAAGGAGGCAAACGCATCGGGCCTGAGAGCTACAAAACAGCTTACGTCAATGCTTAAAGACCAGAGTTTTACAGAGATACCTGCTGTTGTTGCCGAGAGCAATATTATTATGCAGGAGATGAGATGTATTCTTGGCAAGGTAGAGGAGCTGGGCAAGGGAGACTTTGCACTGGGAACTGTTGCGGCTTTTGAAGCCGGTATCATTGATGTTCCTTTTGCACCAAGCAGATTCAATGCCGGTAAGGTAATGCCTGCAAGAGACAATTCAGGAGCCGTAAGACTTCTTGAAATAGGAAATATTCCTTTCACAAAGGATTTGAAGGATTTCCACAGAGAGAAACTAGAGCAGAGGGCTGCATTTGAAAACCGCCCTGTAAGTTTCCAGATGGTTATAGATGACGTTTACGCAATAGGCAAAGGATTCCTTGTAGGAAGACCTAAATAGTATAAAAGGAATTAGTATGAAAATAACAAAGGTAATTTGTTCAGCCGGAAAGACAGGGTTTTTCTTTGACGACCAAAAGGCCATCAAAAAAGGGGCTAAAAATGATGGTGCATTCTATGAAGGAGCACCTGCAACTGAAGGTTTCACAGCTGTAAGACAGGCGGGTGAATCAATTTCAGTTATGTTTGTTCTTGAGAACGGAGCAGTAGCTCACGGAGATTGTGCAGCTGTTCAGTATTCGGGTGCAGGCGGAAGGGATCCGCTATTTCTTGCAAAAGACTTTATTCCTCTTATTGAGAAAGAGATAGCACCACTATACGTGGGAAAAGAGATAACCTCATTCAAAGAGCTTGCAAATATTGTTGACAAGAGTAAAAGCCCGTCAACAGGTAAACAATACCATACTGCAATACGTTATGGCATTACACAAGCCTGCCTTGATGCAGTCGCAAAAAGTAAGTCAAAACTTATGGCTCAGATTATTGCTGACGAATATGGTACAGAGATTTCTGAGAGTATGATTCCAATATTCACTCAGTCTGGCGATGATAGATATCTGAATGCAGACAAAATGATAATGAAGGCTGCTCAGGTTCTTCCTCATGCTCTGTTTAACCACGTTGAGGGAAAAGTGGGTCTTAAGGGTGAGAAAATTGCAGCATATATTGAGTGGCTGAGAGACAGGATAATTAAACTTAAACCTTTTGAGTCATATCATCCTACAATTCATATTGATGTTTACGGGACACTTAGTCAGGTTTTCAACAATGACTTTGAGAAAATCGCCGACTACGTAGGAGAGCTTTCACAAATTGCAGAGCCGTTCCATCTCAGAGTTGAGGGGCCAGTGGATATGGGGGAGAGAGAGGCTCAGATTGAGGCACTTAAGGTGATAAGAGAGCATATGGAGAGAAAGGGTATAAAGGCCGAGATAGTTGCCGATGAGTGGTGTAACACCCTTGAGGATATAATTGATTTTACTAAGGCAAAGGCCGGTCACATGGCTCAGATTAAGACTCCGGACCTTGGAGGTATAAACAACTCTATTGAGGCGGTACTTTATTGCAAGAGCCACGGAATGGGAGCATATTTAGGGGGAACTTGCAACGAGACAAATCGTTCTGCCGAGGTTTGTGCTCACATAGCTATGGCAACCTCGCCTGTTCAATATCTGGCAAAACCGGGTATGGGTGTAGATGAGGGATATATGATTGTATTCAATGAAATGAGCAGAATAGCTGCTCTTAAAAATATTCTTTAGTATGGAAGAGATGAGAATTCTGTCGCCTACGGCGATACTTGGTTACGGATTCCCTATGGAGTCCTTCAAGGAGGGAATGAAGCGCAAGCCTCATGTTATTGCGGTGGATGCCGGTTCAACCGATCCGGGCCCCTATTATTTAGGAGCAGGGAAATCATTTACAGATAAAAACTCTGTTAAAAGAGACCTTGCAATAATGATTCCTGCTGCACTTGAAGCGGGGATACCTGTTATAATAGGAACAGCAGGCGGAAGCGGCGGAAGGCCTCACGTAGATCTCACCCTGGAGATTGTAAAAGAGATTGCAAAGGAGCAGTCACTCACCTTTAAACTTGCTGTTATTCAGTCTGAATTTGACAAGGAGTTTATAAAAGAGAAGATTCGCAAGGGAGATATCTCTCCGCTTTTCCCCGCAAAAGAGATTTCAGAAGCTGATGTTGAAGAGTCTGTAAGAATAGTAGCCCAGATGGGTGAGGAGCCATTTATTAAAGCTCTTGAGGGTGGCGCAAATGTGATTCTGGCAGGCCGTTCATACGACCCGTCGGTCTTCTCTGCACTGGCCATAAAAGAGGGATTTGACAAAGGGCTGGCAATACATCTTGGCAAAATTCTGGAGTGCGCAGCAATTGCAGCATCTCCGGGAAGTGGCAGCGACTGTATGTTTGGCTATTTGAGAAAAGATGGTTTTGTACTTGAGCCTCTCTCTCCGTTAAGAAAGTGTACAACTCTGTCTGTTGCAGCACATACTCTTTATGAGAAGACTAACCCGTATATTCTTCCGGGCCCCGGAGGTGCAATCAACCTTCACAACTCTAGTTTCACCCAGATTTCTGATAATATGGTTGAGGTTAAGGGTAGCCGATTTGTTCCTACTGATGAGTATTTTGTGAAGCTTGAGGGTGTAAGAAGAGTGGGATTCAGAACAATCTCTTGTGCCGCAGCCAAGGATCCTGTAATGATCTCACAGATTGACAAGATAGTGGAGAGTGTAAAGGAGAGGGTGAAAAACAACTTTGAACACTACGGTATAACCGATTTTTTCCTTGATTTTAAAATCTACGGTAAGAATGGTGTAATGGCAATGTTCCCTAATCTTGAAACTCAGGTTGCTCACGAACTGATGATAATAATTGAAGCGGTTGCTCCTACACAAGATCAGGCAGATACTATCTGCGGTTTTGCAAGAAGTACAATGCTTCACTATGGTTACGAGGGCAGAATCTCAACTGCCGGTAACCTCGCCTTCCCTTTCTCTCCTTCAGACTGCAAAGTGGGAGAGGTATTTGAGTTTAATGTCTATCATCTTATGAGGGTGGATGATCCTGCAGAATTGTTCCCTGTTAAATATATTCAGTTCACAAAGGGCTGCTAAAAAAGGAGACTATCATGGAATACAAATTAATTGATATTGCATCCGTAATAAGGAGCAAAAACTCAGGTCCGTACGAACTCACATTTGATATTATTTTCAAAGATGTTGAGATGTACAACAGAGTAAAAGAGGCAAAGGCCATTGACGGCAAACTATTTGCATCCCTCTATGAGATTGATGAGAGCGACATAATTAGCCTGGTCTATTTTGATCCGGCAAAAGCTGTTAAGATTACCATAGTGCGCCCAATACCTTCTGGGGCACTTGGTGAGACAGATGTATACGGAGCTCAGCAGCACGCACCTCTTATGAAGATGAAACTTACTCTTTAATATCGAAGCCTTATGCAAAATCTACTACAGGAATACTCGGTCTCTTCACAATATTTTGCCCCCAGAGGGCGTGAGAGAATCATGTTTCTGGGCGAGCAGATTGCGCAGAGGCACCTGCATTTTGGCGACAGGCTAATAGGAATTGTGGGTGACGCAGGGTCGGGAAAATCCTCTCTTATCAAGGGGATGTTTCCCGGTCTTGAACTCTCAAATGATGATGATATAGTCAATCCGCGAAAAATCATGCAGGTAAGGGAGAGTCTTGAAGACCTCAAAGACTCCGGCTCATATCATATTGACATGAGATTTCAGACTGCCTTTACACAGATGTATGAGATAGTTGACTTTGTGACAAACCTTCTGTCAAAAAAGCGAAGAGTAATTGTGGAGCATTTTGATCTGCTCTATCCGGCTCTTGGCATAAATGCAGACATAATTGTGGGGATTGGGGAGGAGATAATTGTTACGAGGCCGAGTGTGTTTGGTCCTCTTCCCGGAAGTATATATGAGATTGTGCACAAGTCACTAACATATAGAAAGATGGCTCATACAGCTGAGGATGTTACCATGCAAATTTTGGAGGAGGAGTTTAACGTTTGCAAGGATTGCTACTTTAGCTCTGATATTCGTAAAGGGTTTGTTCTGAAGTTCCTGAAAGAGCCCGATATTGATTTGAATAAGCTATCCGTGAGAATTGCTGAAAAGCTTGCACTCTCAATGCCGGTATCATATTACGATGAAAACCATATTCAAATAGGTGATAAGGTGGTAGTTTGCGACGGACCGCGTTTGCACGTTAGCAATACATCAAAGATTCTGAATTTCTCTCTGGTTAAGAGATTTATTGCAGATCCCAAGACATCTACGTGGTGTCTTGTGGGATTGATTGACAACAATTCTGAGGATTTGGAGAACAGAAACACAGTCCATTTCCTTAAACGTAAAGATTAACAAATAGTATGAGAACCATAAAGGCAACTGACATAACAGAGCTCATCGAAAAGCTCTGCATTGAGGCAAATTGTGTGATTACAGAAGACATCAAAACATGTCTGGGTAGTTGCATGAAGAGTGAAAGCTCCCCCCTTGGCAGGGAGATATTGGGGACGCTTGTTGATAACGCAGAAATTGCTGCAAGTGAAATGAGTCCCATCTGCCAGGATACAGGGATGACTGTTGTTTTTGTAACAATGGGTCAAGATCTTAAAATTGAAGGGGGTTTCATTGAAGATGCAATTAATGAAGGCGTAAGGAGAGGTTATGAGAAGGGTTACCTCCGTAAGTCAGTTGTTAATGATCCTCTTGAAAGGGTAAACACAAAGGATAATACTCCGGCTGTAATTCATTATGAATTAGTGCCAGGAGATGAGTTTCATGTAACTGTTGCACCAAAAGGTTTTGGCAGTGAGAACATGAGTCAGCTTAAGATGCTTAAACCGAGCCAGGGCATTGCAGGGGTAAGGGATTTTGTTATAAAGACAGTAGAGGAGGCAGGCCCTAATCCTTGCCCTCCTATTATTGTGGGTGTAGGTATTGGCGGTACAATGGAGAAGAGTGCAATACTCAGCAAAAAAGCACTTCTCAGACCAGTGGGAACTCCCAGCGAAAAGCCACATTTAGCTGCACTTGAGGCCGAACTTTTAGCCGCAGTAAACGCACTTGGCATAGGACCTGCAGGCCTGGGCGGAGAGACTACTGCTATGGGGGTTCATATCCTTTCATATCCCACACATATTGCCGGGCTGCCTGTCTCGGTAAATATAGGATGCCACGCAACAAGACATGCAGAGGGAGCGCTGTAACCATTCAACAATTGTTTAAACTGAAGTGAAATGAACGAAAAGAGAATTGAACTGACAACGCCTCTGGATGGAAATTCAGTAAAGAGTCTTAAGACCGGAGATATGGTTTATATATCCGGCACAATATATACAGCACGAGATGCTGCACATAAAAAACTTGCTGAGCTCATTGATGAGGGTGGCGAGATGCCTTTTGATTTTGAAGGAGCTATAGTCTTTTATGCGGGACCATGTCCGGCCAAACCGGGCAGACCCATCGGCTCAGTAGGCCCTACAACCAGCGGTAGAATGGACCTATACTCTCCAAAGCTGATTGATAAGGGGCTTAAATACATGATAGGGAAAGGGCTCCGTAGTAATGAGGTTGTGGATGCTATAGTAAGGAGTTCCGGTGTCTATTTTGCAGCTATAGGAGGAGCAGCCGCTCTCATGGCTAAATGTGTTGAGAGTGCCGAGGTTATTGCTTTTGATGAACTGGGTACAGAGGCTGTGAGAAGACTTGTTGTAAAGGATATGCCTGTTATTGTTGCAATAGATTCAAATGGGAATGATATCTATAAGCAGCGCAAAAGCTTATAGACTGTAGTCAGGATATTCTATGTCTGTAAGGAACAGCGGGTGAGCAGGGACGGAGTTTCCGGCTGAGGAGCGGTCTTTTAGATTAAGGACATCAATAATCCACTCGGGCTCGTGACGGCCTCTGCCTATTTCCAGCATAGTTCCTACAAGTGCTCTCACCATATTTCTTAAAAATCTGTTTGCAGAAATTGTAAACTTTACCGATTCACTCCCTGTAATTGTTAGGGGAGATCCCTTTTCCCATAATGCAAAAGTGACAGTACAGATGTTTGTCTTTGCATCTGTGTGCAGCTTTGCCATTGAGGTAAAGTCGTGAGTACCCGTAATCAGCTTAGCTGCTTTGTTCATCTTATCTAAATCTAAATCATAGGGATAGAAGAATGAATATTCGTTAAGAAAGGGAGCCTTGTCTGAGTGGACATAGTAATTATATCTCCTGGATATTGCGTCAAAACGTGCATGAGCATCATCCGGAACCTGCCAAATTTTATGAACAACTACGTCAGATGGTAAAATGGCATTAATTTTGAAAATTGACTTTTGCATATCTTCAGACAATGTCATGTTGTCAGAGGCGAGGTCAAAGTGTGCTATATAATTGATGGCGTGTACACCGGAATCGGTCCTGCCACAGCCTGTTACTTCAACCGGCTCTTTAAACCAAATGGTTAAAGCACGCTCCAGCTGAGCCTGAACGGAGGGTTGCTCCGGCTGAACTTGCCAGCCATTGTAGTTTCTTCCGTTATATGACAATTTGATGAAGAGACGCATCAATTAAATAGTTAAATTTGTAGGATACACAATTTTGATACAAAAATACAAAAAATAGAGAGACCAGTATGGAAAGCGTCAACATCAAAGAGCTCAATGAAAAAATTCAGAGAGAGAGTGCATTTGTAGACATAATCACTCTTGAGATGAACAAGGTGATTGTTGGTCAGAAACAACTTGTTGAAAATCTGCTGATAGGCCTGCTTGCAAACGGGCATATACTCCTGGAGGGGGTCCCCGGGCTTGCAAAAACTCTTGCCATAAATACTTTGGCATCCATAGTAGATGCAAAATTCAGCAGGATACAATTTACACCGGATCTTCTTCCGGCAGACCTGATAGGAACGCTCATTTATAGTCAGAAAAATGAGGAGTTCAAAATAAGGAAGGGTCCCATCTTTGCAAATTTTGTACTGGCAGACGAAATAAACAGATCTCCTGCGAAAGTTCAGAGTGCGCTTCTTGAGGCTATGCAGGAGAGGCAGGTAACAATTGGCGAAAACAGCTTTAAGCTGCCGGAGCCATTTTTGGTTATGGCAACTCAGAATCCTATTGAACAGGAGGGAACCTATCCGCTTCCTGAAGCACAGGTAGACCGATTCATGTTAAAAGTGGTTGTCAACTACCCTAAAAAAGAGGAGGAGAAGCTGATTATCAGGATGAACAACAGTGGCACCTTCCCTGTGGCAAACTCCGTGATTAAACCGGAGGACATCCTGAGGGCAAGAGAGGTTGTGAGAGAGGTCTATATGGATGAGAAGATTGAGAAATACATTGTTGATATTGTATTTGCTACAAGAACTCCAGAGGAGTACGGTCTTCCAAAGCTTAAAGATCTTATATCTTATGGCGGCTCACCAAGGGCGAGTATAAATCTTGCAATGGCTGCAAAGGCTTATGCATTCATCAAGAGAAGAGGCTATGTGATTCCTGAGGATGTCAGAGCTGTTTGTTATGAAGTTCTCAGACACAGGATCGGCCTTACATATGAGGCTGAGGCGGAAAATATTACTTCTGAAAACATCATTACAGAGATAATGAACGCTGTGGAGGTTCCATAATATGCAAAATGATCTGTTAAAAAAGGTTAGGAAGATTGAGATAAAGACCAGAGGACTCTCAAGGCAGATATTTGCCGGAGAGTACCACTCGGCCTTTAAAGGGAGAGGAATGGCCTTTAGTGAAGTGAGGGAATACCAGCCGGGCGACGACGTGCGCAGTATGGACTGGAATGTAACAGCCAGACTAAATACTCCCTATGTAAAAGTATTTGAAGAGGAGCGTGAGCTTACCGTAATGCTGCTTGTGGATGTGAGCGGTTCCAGGATGTTCGGGACAAAAATCAAGAGCAAAAGGGATTTGATTACAGAGATATCGGCAGTGCTTTCATTCTCTGCCTCGGCAAATAATGATAAGGTGGGGGCACTTTTTTTCAGCTCAAAGGTGGAAAAGTTTATTCCTCCAAAGAAGGGGAGAAGTCATTTGTTGAGGATAATCAGGGAACTCCTTGAGTTTGAGCCGGAGGATTCTGGTACAAATGTGGGTGAGGCTCTCAGATATCTCACAAATGCTATTAAGAGAAGATGTACTGCTTTTCTTATTTCTGACCTTATAGACCTTGATAGTGAGCTAAATCCAAACTGGCATGAGGCGCTTAAGGTTGCTGTAAACAGACATGAGTTATCTGTAATTTCTGTTTACGACCCCAGAGAGAGAAATATTCCGGACATCGGTCTTGTAAAGCTTAGGGATTCTGAGAGCGGAGAGGAGATGTGGGTTGATACCTCCAGCAAAAAGGTGAGGGAGAATTTCTACAGATGGAATGAGAGGGCATCGGCAAATATAAATTCAACTCTGCTAAGATATGGAGTGGATAAAGTAGAGATTCCCACCGATGGTGATTTTGTAAAAGGACTTGTAACACTGTTTAAAAACAGATGAGTGAGATGATTCAGAGAGATACAATGCTTATAGGCGACCAGGCGACCTTCTCTTTTAAGACAAAGGTTCCTGCGGGGTCAAAATTTTATTTGCAAAATCTTCAGAGAGATCTTGGAGACGGAGTAGAACTTGCCGGATCTCCAGTTTTAGATACATTAAAATCAGATTCAAACGGGATTGAGATACAGACCTCATTTACCTTTACATCATTTGACAGCGGCTCTCATGTTATTCCCATTATCAGCGGATATCTTGAGAATCTGGACGGCTCCATTGACACTGTGACATTTGATGCAGGAAAGCTTGAGGTGACTACCATTCAGATAGATACAACATCGTATAAACCATTTGATGTTAAAGATCAGATGAACTATCCTTACACAGTTAAGGAGTTTCTTCCCTGGGCGGGAATCCTGATTGCTTTTGTTGCTCTTGTGATTTTAGTAGTTAGATGGTGGAAAAACCGTAAGAGTAAGAACGCTCTGTTTGGGAAACCGGCTGAACCAGATTCTCCATACATTGCAGCTCTTAAAGAGCTTGAAAAGATCAGAAATCAGAAGTTGTGGCAGAACAATCAGATGAAGCTTTACTATACAAGGATTACTGATGTTTTGAGAGAGTATATAGAGGCGAGGTTTGGACTCCAGGCAATGGAGAAGACATCTGCTGAGATTTTGAAGGAGTTGTTACCGGCCGGAATTGAAAAGGCTGAATATGATTCGCTAAAGGAGCTGCTTGAGGTTGCGGACTTAGTCAAATTCGCAAAATATGTTGCATCTGAGCTTGAAAACGAGAATGCAATTCCTCGTGCAATAAGATTTATTAGTTCAACTGCAATAAAAACGGAGGAGTAGAGATGTTTTTTGAATATCCGCAAATACTGTTTCTGGAGCTTCTGCTCATACCTGTGATTCTTCTTTACCTGTGGAGGGAGTTCAGAGGTGGCACCCCTGCACTTAGAGTTTCCAATGCGTCTCCATGGAGTGGCAAGGGTGGAAGTTTTAAAAAGTACTCAAGGCACCTCCCCTTTTTACTAAGATTGATTGCTATTGCCTCAATTGTTGCTGCTATTGCCAGGCCAAGGAGCTCGGAAGATTTTGAAAAGGTGGACACTGAGGGTATAGACATTGTTCTTACACTGGATATCTCTACCTCAATGCTCGCACGGGATTTTAAACCGGACAGGATAAGCGCAGCAAAGGATATTGCAATTGAGTTTATAGCACAAAGGCCATCTGACAGAATGGGTGTTGTTGTATTTGCAGGAGAGAGTTTTACCCAGTGCCCGCTTACTACAGACAGACCTACTCTTATCAATCTTATTAAAGAGATTGAGACAGGGCTCATTGAGGATGGAACAGCAATAGGCAATGGCCTTGCAACGGCTGTTGCGAGGCTCAAGGATTCTCCGGCGCTGAGCAGGGTTGTCATTCTGCTCACAGATGGAGTTAATAACAGGGGTGAGATAACACCTCTTATGGCCGCCGAGATTGCAAAGACTTATGGAATAAGAGTGTACACTATAGGAGTGGGGGCTATGGGTATGGCTCCTTACCCGGTGATGACACCATTTGGTGTTGATATACAGCAGGTAAAGGTTGAAATCGATGAGCCACTTCTACAAGATATTGCTAATCAGACAGGAGGGAAGTATTTCCGGGCAACTGATAACACAAAGTTGCTTGAGATATACGGAGAGATAAACAAAATGGAGAGGAGCAGAACCACAGTTGATTCGTTCCCGGTTTATAAGGAGCTCTTTATGAAATTTGCCTTGATTGCTCTGATTGCAGTTGCTCTGGAGTTGTTTTTAAGAATGTTTGTATTGAGAAGATTACCATAATATGATACAATTTGCACAAATAGAATATCTTGCACTTATTCTGGTTATTCCGTTTCTCTTTCTTTTCTACGGTTTATCCAGAAGGGTCAGACGTAAAAGACTTGAAAAATTTGGAGAGAGGTCTCTCGTTGAGAAGCTTATCCCCGATGCCTCGAGAGGACGCGGATGGCTGAAAATAGCACTATGGTCACTTGCTCTGTTCTTTTTTGCAATAGGACTATCAAGGCCACAACTGGGAGCACGGTTAAAGGAGGTAGAGACTACCGGAGTGGAGATAATGATTGTACTCGATGTCTCAAACTCAATGCTTGCAGAGGATTATACGCCCAACAGACTTGAAAGGGCAAAACTTGCAATTTCAAGGCTTGTGGATAAGATGAAGCAAGACAGAATCGGGTTGATTGTATTTGCCGGAAAGTCTTTTGTCCAATTACCAATAACAGCTGACTACATATCTGCCAAAATATTTCTTAATTCAATCTCAACATCTTCTGTTCCTGTTCAGGGTACAGCAATGGGTGATGCGATACTTACGGCAATAAGAGGGTTCAGTCTTGAAAGTGCAAATAGCAGAGCAGTTATTCTTATAACTGATGGAGAGAATCACGAAGATGACCCGGTTCAGGCTGCAACCGAAGCAAAAAATCTGGGTATTCCTGTTTTTGCAATAGGTATTGGAACAGATGAGGGTAAACCGATTCCTGCCGGTAACGGAGAATTGTTAAAAGATAAGGAGGGTAATATTGTAGTGACAAAGCTGGATGAGAAAACCCTTTCTGAGGTTGTTGAGGCTGGTGGAGGTGCATATGTAAGGGCTGGTAATTCAGACTTTGGACTGGAGGCAATTGTAGATAAGATTCATGATATGGATAAACAACAGTATAAATCTGTTGTCTTTGAAGATTTTGATGAGCAGTATATGTACTTCTTCGCCATTGCACTCTTCTTTCTTCTTCTTGAATTTCTGGTGGGAGAGCGAAAGGGAAGAAATCTGTTCAAAAGCATCAGAAGTGGAAATATGAAAAAATTGACCATTCTGTTATTGATACTTTTTTCAACTAATGTTCTCTCTGCTCAGAAGGAGAGATGGGACATCCGCAGGGGTAACCGATCTTATGAAAAGGGTGAATACCAGAAGGCGGAGGTTAAATATCGAGGTGCTTTGGAGAAGGACTCTCTCTCCTGGAAGGCCAGATATAATCTTGCCAATGTAAACTTCAGGAATGAAAATCCGGCTGCTGCTGAGCAGGAGATCACCAGGGTTTTGTCTGACTCCACCGGTACAGGAATCCCTGTGTCTGATGCCTCTAAGGCGTTCCATAATCTTGGAAACTATTCGGTTTCGCAAAAAAAATGGAGCGAGGCGGTAGAGGCCTATAAAAATTCATTAAGGATAAATCCTGCTGATATGGAGACTAAGTCTAATCTTGCATACGCTCAGAAGATGCTTAAGAATGAGCAGGACAAGAATAAG
>JAVEZL010000031.1:0-2497 GCA_034003005.1 Bacteroidales bacterium | reverse complement strand
AAGAGGGAGAAGGCAAAACTTTATGAACGGCAGCAGCGGGAAAAAAATTGGTAATGAATAAATCACACAATAAGATGAAGAGATACTGGGCTATACTTCTGCTAATGATGGCAGGATTTACATCTTTTGCACAAGTTTCATTTTATATAGATGCTCCAAGGGTTGTGGAGGTAGATGAGAGTTTCAGAGTGGTATTTATCTCAAATGCAGATCCATCATCTTTTGACCCTCCGGCTATGTCTGGTTTTGATATTCTTGCTGGTCCCACCTCTTCCAGAATGAGCTCTACTCAGATAATCAACGGCAAAAGGAGTGAGTCGTTTGAGGTTAGTTATACATACGTTCTTCAGGCAAAGAGTCCGGGTAAATTTTCAATTCCGGCTGCTTCAATAATTGTTGATGGAAAGAGATATTCGAGTCATCCGTTTTCTATAGAGGTGGTAAAGGGGAGTGGTGAGAGTAATAAGAATCAGACCTCTGCGACAGGAACTGTTGGTAGTAATGATGTTATGCTAAGGCTGTCTTTAAGTAAGACCAGGGTTGTTAAAGGAGAACCGCTGGTTGCCACATTAAAGCTGTACACAAAGGTTCCGGTATCGGGGTTTGAAGATGTAAAGTTCCCCTCGTTTAACGGTTTCTGGAGTCAGGAGATAGAGACACCGCAAAGTATTGAGTTTGTAAGGGAGAACGTGAACGGGACAATATACAATGCAGCCGTTTTAAGAAGATATATGCTTATTCCTCAGCAGACAGGCCAGATACAGATTGACCCGTCTGAGATGGTTTGTATTGTTCAGGTAAGAGCTCAGTCAAGTTCACCCAGATCTGTTTTTGATGATTTTTTTAGTGATTACCAGAACATTAAAAAGAGAATTATTGCACCTGCAAACAGAGTAACAGTGGATGCACTTCCTGCCGGAGCTCCGGCTTCGTTCAAGGGGGCTGTGGGTGAATACAAGATGGATGCATCGTTTACAAAAGATAGCTTAAATGCTAACGAGGCATTATCACTTATTATTAAGATTTCAGGTAGTGGTAATATAAATCTGGTAGAGGCGCCGGTTGTTGTTTTCCCTTCTGAATTTGAGCAATACGATACAAAAACCTCTGACAAAAGTACAAGGGGTGGAGGTGGCTCTTCAGGAACCAAGGAGTTTGAATATCCGTTGATTCCAAGAGGTCCTGGCGATTTCAAAATTGCCCCTGTGGAGTTTAGTTATTACGATATTGCGAAAAAACGATACGTTACTCTATCATCGGGAGAGATGACAGTAAAAGTAGGAAGAGATGCCGGCGGAAATGCATCATATTCCGGACAGGCACTCCCTGCGGGTGTAAACAAACAGGCAGTGAAAAGTCTGGGTGACGATGTGAGATTTATTAAGACAGGGGCATCGGGACTAACTAAAGGCAATTACCTGTTCTTTGGCTCCATACTTTATATTTTAATACTACTTTCAGTGGCAATACTGTGGTTTATTGCAAGAACTATTCTGGATAAGCATATTGAGAGAAACAGAGATGTTGCGGGTGTGAAAAACAGAAGGGCAGAGAAGGTGGCTAGAGGGAGGCTTAAACTTGCTGAATCACTTCTTAAGCAGAATATTTATTCGGCTTTCTATGAGGAGCTCTATAAAGCTCTGCTGGGATATGCATCTGATAAATTTTCACTCTCTCAGGCAGATCTGTCCAGAGAAAAGATAAAGCAGGCACTAGAAAGTGCTGCTGTTGAAAATGATGTCTCCAGAGAGTTCCTGGAGTTGATGGATGCTTGTGAGTTTGCAAGATATTCACCTAATCCAGGTGGTGGCGAGATGGAGAATAACTATAACCGGGCCATAAAAATGATAACATCCCTCGAGAGACGTAAAAATATCAAACGTGCAGCTAAGATGAAGTTGCTTCTGGCTGCATTCGCACTAATGTCAGTAAGTTTGTTAAGTGCTTCAGAGACAATCGGTCATAAAGAGTTGTGGAGTTTGGGCAACGACCATTATACAAAGGGCGAATATCAGGCAGCACTGGAGAACTACTCGAAGATAGAGGAGATGGGTTATAACTCTCCTAAACTTCTGTTCAATCTGGGAAATACATATTTTAAACTGGGAGAGAACGGGAGGGCGATACTCTATTTTGAGAGAGCTCTAAAGCTTAATCCATCTGACAGTGATGCAGAGAGAAATCTTGCTTTGGCAAGGGAGTATACATTAGACAAAATTGAAAGCGTACCTGAGTTTATTCTTACAACCTGGATCAGGAGGGCTAGCTTCACGATGTCTTCAAATGGATGGGCGTGGGCATCTATTGTTTTTGCAGCAATGTTTGCATTATTGATGCTCTTTTTCCGATACGCTACAACATCAGGTAAAAGGAAACTCTATTTCTTCTCAGGATTTACAGCATTACTTCTGGGAATTGCTTCACTGCTCTTTGCATGGAGTCAGAAAAGCAATTTTACATCTCAAGATTATGCAATAGTAATGAGACCCGTTAGCTC
>JAVEZL010000030.1:0-17916 GCA_034003005.1 Bacteroidales bacterium | reverse complement strand
GGAGACTTCAGTTAAGGAAGAGGTTTCTCAGCTCTTACAATATGTTTTTTGCCTTTAGGACCCTGAAGCCGCTTTACTTCAAACCCCGATTCTCTTAGTGCCCTTTTTACAATTCCCTTTGATGAATATGTTACAAGAATTCCACCAGGTTTAAGGGCTCTGTAAAGGTCTCTGAAAATTTCAACACTCCATAATTCCGGCTGAGTTTCTGGAGAGAATGCGTCATAGTAAACTATATCTAGAGTATTATCAGGGTTTTTTGGAAATTCATCTTCAAATGAGTTTTCAATTTTTTCAAGAATCATTCTGTTGCATATAGCCGTTCTAGCCTGCCATTGGCAGCTGTGAATAATTTTGTAAACAGAACTTGCTCCCAAATTCTCTGGAAAGAGAGACGGATAATCCAGAAGTTCAGCCTCATCTATTGTAACCGGAAATTTTTCAACAGCTAAGTAGTTAATTTTATCTATTTGAGGCTGACTGTTAAGTTCTAATGCAGTAAGAAGGCAGTTAAGCCCCGTGCCCAAACCCGCCTCAAGGACAGAGATTTCTGATCTTTCCGGGTATTTGGAAAAATAATATTTGAGACCCTCACTAATGAAGATGTGTAAGCTCTCAGATAGTGCTCCGTGTATGGAGTGATATGACTCAACAAACTCCTCCAAAGCCAGGGTTCTGGAGCCATCCTCACTAGTTATTACCCGTCTTCTCATTATGTGGTTATCTATTATGGCAGCAAATTTACAATCTTTAACTCTATTTTTTTATCTTTGCAAGTTAGTCGTTGAAACATAAAATTAAAATCACATAGATGGCACTATTTAACAGTCTGCTTAAGAAGTTCTTCGGGACCAAAGCAGAGAGGGACCTCAAGGAGATAAATCCTTACGTAGGTAAGATCCAGGAGGTATATTCGAAGTTTGACACTTTGTCAAATGACCAGTTGAGGGGAGAGACAGCAAGATTGAAACAAACTATTGCTCAAAGAATTGCAGAAGATGAATCCAGAATAGCGGAGCTGAAGGCAAAGCTTGAGGATGTGATGATAGATGTTTCAGAAAAAGAGGAGCTTGCCACAGAAACTGACAAAATTAAAAAGAGAATTGACGAAAAGATTGAGGAGGTTCTTCTTGAGGTGCTTCCTGATGCTTTTGCAATAATGAAATCAACAGCAAGGAGGTTCAAGGAGAATGATACCCTTGAAGTTACAGCTGAAGCGCTGGACAGGGATTTAGCTGCCAAACATGATTTTGTAGAGATATCAGGAGACAAGGCTATATGGAAAAGTACCTGGATGGCTGGTGGTAACCGGATTAAATGGGACATGGTTCACTACGATGTTCAGCTTATAGGTGGTGTTGTCCTGCATAGCGGTAAGATTGCAGAGATGGCAACCGGTGAGGGTAAAACCCTGGTAGCAACCCTTCCTGTATTTCTTAATGCATTGGCCGGAAAAGGGGTACATGTTGTTACCGTGAACGACTACCTCTCAAAGAGGGACTCGGAGTGGATGGGCCCTCTCTATCAGTTTCACGGACTTAAAGTAGACTGTATTGACAAACACGAACCAAACAGCGATTCAAGAAAGCAGGCTTATAAGGCCGACATAACCTTTGGTACAAACAACGAATTCGGCTTTGACTACCTAAGGGACAATATGGCGATAAACCAGGAGGATCTTGTTCAGAGAAAGCACCATTACGCTATTGTGGACGAGGTTGACTCGGTTCTCATTGATGACGCCAGAACTCCACTTATCATAAGCGGTCCGGTTCCTAAGGGAGATGACCAGCAATTTAATGAATACAAGCCATTTGTAGAGAGGATATATAGTGCTCAGAGAAATCTGGTAACCCAATTGCTTAACGAAGCAAAGAAGAAGCTGGCCGAGGGAGATGAAAGCGAAGGTGGAAAACTCCTGCTCAGGGCTCATAAAGGCTTGCCTAAATACAACCCGCTCATTAAGTATCTGAGTGAGCCGGGCATGAAGCAGATTCTCGTTAAGACCGAGAACTTCTACATGCAGGATAATAACAAACAGATGCATATTGTCACCGATGATCTGTTTTTTGTAATTGAGGAGAAGCAGAAATCGGTAGAACTGACAGATAAAGGACACGAACTTATCTCAAAGAGTGTTAGCGATAACAGATTTTTTATTCTGCCAGATATAGGTTCTGAGATAGCAGAACTGGATAAGAGGGAGATGCAGCCAGAAGAGAAGCTTGCAGCCAAAGATGCTCTCCTTGCAGATTATGCAATTAAGAGTGAGAGGGTTCATACGGTTAATCAGCTGCTGAAGGCATACACAATGTTTGAAAAGGACGTTGAGTACGTTGTGATGGATAACAAAATCAAAATTGTAGATGAGCAAACAGGCCGTATCCTTGAAGGAAGAAGATATTCAGACGGACTTCACCAGGCGATAGAGGCTAAGGAGATGGTTAAAGTAGAGGCTGCAACTCAGACCTTTGCAACAATTACTCTCCAGAACTACTTCCGTATGTATCACAAACTTGCAGGTATGACAGGTACTGCCGAGACTGAGGCGGGTGAGTTCTGGTCAATCTACAAACTGGATGTGGTTGTAATCCCCACAAACAGACCTATCACCAGAAAAGATAATGATGACCTCATATATAAAACCAAGAGAGAGAAGTATAATGCTGTAATTGATGAGATTGTAAATCTCACAAAGGCAGGAAGACCGGTTCTTGTGGGTACAACATCAGTAGAGGTCTCAGAGTTATTAAGCAGGATGCTTAAGATAAGGGGGATTAAGCATAATGTCCTCAATGCAAAACAGCACGCAAGAGAGGCTGAGATTGTTGCGGAGGCAGGCCAGCCATCGGCAGTAACAATTGCTACAAATATGGCGGGTAGGGGAACAGACATTAAGCTGGGCTCCGGAGTAAAGGAGGCAGGCGGTCTTGCAATCATCGGTACTGAAAGGCACGACTCAAGGCGGGTTGACAGACAGCTGAGAGGTAGAGCGGGAAGGCAGGGTGATCCGGGAACATCAAGTTTCTTTGTGTCACTCGAAGATGATCTTATGCGTCTGTTCGGATCTGAGCGGATAGCATCTCTGGTAGACAGAATGGGACTTAAGGAGGGTGAGGTTCTTCAGCACTCAATGCTCTCAAAATCTATTGAGAGAGCTCAGAAAAAGGTTGAGGAGAACAACTTTGGTATCAGAAAGAGGCTTCTTGAGTATGATGACGTGATGAATTCACAGAGAGAGGTTATCTATACCAGACGGAAGAATGCTCTCAATGGTGAGCGAATTGATGTGGATGTGCAGAATATGTTGAATGACTACTGTGAATCATTGGTAGCCACCCACCATGGCAATTCAGACTATGAAACATTCTCGTATGAAGTGATCAGACAGCTCTCAATTGAGCCGGGCATAAGTGAAGAGATGTACAACAAAGAGTCTCTGAATGTTGTGACCGATGCTTTCCTGGAAAATGTGATGCAGGTTTACAAAAGGAGAGTAGATGCGCTTGTGGAGAGAGCATGGCCTATAATGAAGCAAATCTATGAGACACAAAGTGCCACATATGAAAATATTGCAATTCCTGTAGGCGACGGAAACAAAATAATGCAGCTTGTTGTTAATCTCAAAAAGGCATACGACAGCAACGGCAAAGAGCTTGGGCGCGCACTCAACAAAATGATAACACTGCTCATGATTGATGAGCACTGGAAGGAGCACCTAAGGGAGATGGACGATTTAAAGCAATCTGTGCAGAATGCTACTTACGAGCAGAAGGATCCGCTTCTTATTTATAAATTTGAGAGCTTCCAGCTATTCAAAGGGGTACTTGACAAAGTGAGCAGAGATGTTTTGGCATTCCTGCTTAAGTCTCAGATTCCTCTTACTGAAAGGAGGGAGCCAGTAAGCGTAAGAGAGGAGCAAAGGAAGAAGACAGATCTCAGCAGAATGCAGACTTCAAGACAGGACCTTGTGGCTTCTTCCGGTGAACCCAAGACTCAGGCCCCTGTTCATGTTGAGAAGAGGGTGGGGAGAAATGACCCATGTCCGTGCGGCAGTGGCAAGAAGTTTAAAAACTGCCACGGTGCAAACGAATAATGTAGAACTTAAAAAGATTTGACAATGTTTGATTTGATAGTTATCGGTTCCGGTCCCGGAGGGTATGTGGCTGCTATTAGAGCATCTCAACTGGGAATGAATACAGCTGTAATTGAAAGAAGTGAGCTGGGTGGAATATGCCTCAACTGGGGTTGCATACCTACAAAAGCACTGCTTAAAAGTGTGCAGGCGCTTCACTATGCAACACATGCTTCAGATTATGGATTTGAAATTGAGGGGAGTGTCAATCCGGACCTTACAAAGATTGTAGAGAGAAGCAGAGGTGTCTCAGCTAATATGAGCAAAGGGATAGAGTACCTCTTTAAAAAGAATAAGATTACAGTAATACAGGGAAGCGGAAAGATTGCATCTGCCGGTAAGGTAGAAGTGACTGCAAACGACGGAAATGTTACCACTGTAGAGGCGAAGAACATAATAATTGCTACCGGCGCGAGGGCTAATTCACTTCCTTTTGCCCCGATTGATGGTAAGAAAATAATATCATACAGACAGGCACTTGTACCTCAAAAACTACCGGCAAGTCTTGCTGTAATAGGGTCTGGAGCTATAGGCAGCGAACTCGCATACTTTTATCGCTCTATGGGAACTGAGGTACACTTGATTGAATTCCTTGACAACATAGTTCCTCTTGAGGACGAAGAGGTATCGGCACAGCTAAGCCGATCTTTCAGAAAGATGGGTATGAAGGTGATGGTATCTTCTAAGGTTAAGTCTGTAGATACGTCAGGAGATTTGTGCAAACTGGTTGTTGAGACCAAAAAGGGAGAGGTGATAGTTGAGGCCGAACAAGTTTTATCTGCAGTAGGAGTTATTCCAAATACTGAGAACCTGGGTCTTGAGGAGATGGGAATTAAAACAGAGAGAGGTAAGATTGTTGTAGATAAGGCGTATTGTACTAATGTACCTGGCATATTTGCTATTGGAGATGTAATTGCCACTCCGGCACTTGCACACGTAGCGTCGGCAGAGGGTATCAACTGCATTGAACAGATTGCAGGGCTAAATCCTCCTCCTGTTAACTATGAAAATATCCCGGGATGTACCTATACAACTCCTGAAATATCTTCTGTGGGAATAACAGAAAAGGCAGCAAAGGAGCGAGGACTTAACATTAAGGTGGGCAAGTTTCCTTTTACAGCTTCAGGAAAAGCGGCAGCAGCAGGCGACAAAGATGGTTTTATTAAACTTGTTGTTGATGCTGATTCAGACAAGGTTTTGGGTGCACATTTTATTGGTGCCAACGTTACCGAGATGATTTCCGGAGTTGTGGTGGCACGTAATTTGGGAGTTACTGCACGAGATTTAATTCACTCGGTACACCCTCACCCAACTATGAGCGAGGCTATTATGGAGGCAGCAGCAGCCTCACACGGTGAGGTAATACATATTTAATAGTTTGTATATGGCAAAGAATGAAGTAGTTCCGCAAATAAATGAGGTAAACCGAATTGCCGGTGGCACAGAGCTAAGAGGAACTCTTATAACCACAAGCGACATAAGAATCGACGGCTTTTTCGAAGGCAAGATTCAGACAAGGGGAAAAGTAGTTATTGGTGATAACGCCCAGTTTATTGGAGACCTGTTCTGCGGGAGTGCAGATATATGGGGTAAAATGGAGGGTAACCTTGTCACGGGACATCAGGCAGGATTTAAAAGCAAAGCTAAATTTGAGGGAGCTCTTCAATGCAATAAAATCTCAATTGAGGATGGGGCTACTTTCAATGGAACATGCCGAATGATCAGTGAGGCCGAGTACAGCGAAATGGTTGAGAAATACAACAGTTCATCAAGAAAACACAAGTAACTGAAAAATCAGGTAACTAGACTTCAGGAGTGCCTTTACCAAGGCGCTCCTTTATTTTGTAACTATTTCTCTCAGTGCTGTTTCTTGAAACGAGCTCTCCTACAAATCCGGCAAGGAACAGCTGCATCCCAATAATAAGTGCAACAAGTGAGACGTAGAAAAGAGGCTGATCAGTGACCTGTCTGAACTTGAGTCCGTTTGCCTGGGAAATAAGCTTATCTGCCACTAAATATGCAGCCGTAGCAAAGCCGATGAAAAATGTAAGCGTCCCAAATGTGCCAAAGAAGTGCATGGGCCTTTTACCAAATTTTGCAAGAAAGGATAGGGTGATGAGATCCAGAAAGCCGTTAACAAATCTGTCCATCCCAAACTTGCTCTTACCAAACTTCCTGGCCTGGTGCTTTACAACTTTCTCTCCAATGTTTCTGAAACCGGCTATCTTTGCCAGATAAGGGATATATCTGTGCATCTCTCCGTAAACCTCAATGTTTTTTACAACTTCAAGCCTGTACGCCTTGAGACCGCAGTTCATATCATGGAGTTTTAGCCCGGTAACCCTTCTTGCAACTCTGTTGTAAACTTTTGATGGGAGATTTTTTGCAAGTCTGTTGTCTCTTCTCTTCTTTTTCCATCCGGAAACAAGGTCATAACCTTGAGTAACTATCATCTCGTAAAGTTCAGGAATCTCCTCCGGGTTATCCTGTAAGTCAGCATCCATAGTAACGACAACTCTCCCTTCAGCTGCCTCAAATCCTGTATACAGAGCTGCCGACTTGCCGTAGTTTCTGCTGAAACGAATAGCCTGAATGGTGGTATAATGTTTTGACTCTCTTTCAATAACCTCCCATGACCGGTCTGTGCTGCCGTCGTCTACAAGAATAACTTCATATTGCAGTTTCTGAGAGGCAAGTGCTCTCTCAATCCAGGAGAGCAACTCCGGAAGAGACTCCTCCTCGTTGTAAAGTGCTATGACAATTGAAAGATCCATCTTAATATCCTAAAGCGTTATTGAGCAAAAATATCACCCTTCTTTGTGTAGTTGGCCACTATAGCAGAGACAATCATTCCAAAGAGTGTATAATAGATTAGAGCAAACACGAATGCCAGCTTAGGCAGGTGCTCCATAACTCCCATAACGGCATCTGCTCCGTCCGGATTTGAAGACTGCATACTTTGAGCAACAAGCTCCATCTGAGATGTTGTGGCCTCAGGAAATAAAAATCCCATATGAAGGAATAGATATGCAGCACCTATAACTGATGAAAGAAGACAGAGAATTGTTCCAAAACGAAACCCCTGTTTGTAGGTGAATGTCTCAAAATTTTTGCTGTACTCTTTAATGAAATAGTAAACAAGGTAAACGCTCAATGTAAGCTTCACCAGCCAGATTACTATACCCATAAAACCGGGCATTGAGGGAAATACTGCCTGAATCAATGTTGCCAGTATTGTTACAAGTGCGAGTATAATTGCATTCTGAGCAGCTACACTCCATTTATTGCTTTGCATAATTGCTTAATTATTAGGATTATGAATTAAGGTTGTAAGATTCAAATTTAACTAAAAATCATCACTCTCCAAAAATAATGAGGTTTAGAAAAATATGTTTAAATTTGCGGGATTTATTTAGAGAGGTACATTATCATGATAAACATTACATTTCCCGACGGAAATATCAGGCAATATCCCAAGGGGACAACTCCTCTGGAGATTGCAAACGGAATCAGTCCAAGGCTTGCAGCTGAGGTTCTTGCCGCGTCCGTCAATTCAAACGTCGTAGAGGTCACAAGGCCCATTAACGAAGATGCTGCTATAAAATTACACAAATGGGATGACCAGGAGGCTAAAAGTACATTCTGGCACTCATCTTCACACCTTATGGCAGAAGCGCTGGAGCTTATTTATCCGGGTATCAAATTTGGAATTGGACCTTCCATAGAAACAGGCTTTTACTATGACGTTGATACGGGAGAACAGAGCATAACAGAGGCAGACCTCAAGAAGATTGAGGATAAAATGCTTGAACTGGCCAGAGAGAAGCAGCACTTTGTTCGCAGAGAGGTGAGCAAGGATGAGGCTATGAAGACATATACCCAGAAGGGTGATGAGTACAAGTGCGAGCTAATTAAAGATCTGGAAGACGGAACAATATCATTCTATACAAACGGCTCCTTCACCGATCTTTGCAGAGGACCACACCTGGCAGACACATCGGTTATTAAGGCTGTTAAGCTTACATCTATAGCGGGTGCTTACTGGAGAGGCAATGAGAATAACAAGATGCTCACACGTATTTACGGAGTGACATTCCCTCAGAAAAAACTTCTTGATGAGTATCTGGTAATGCTGGAGGAGGCTAAGAAGAGAGATCACAGAAAGCTGGGCAAAGAGCTGGAGTTATTTGCGTTCTCACAAAGAGTGGGTCAGGGTTTGCCGCTTTGGCTTCCAAAGGGTGCTATGCTTCGCGAGAGGCTTGAAAACTTCCTGAAAAAGGTACAGAAGGAGCATGGATATCTTCCTGTAATGACTCCTCACATTGGACAAAAAGAGCTTTATGTAACATCCGGTCACTATGCAAAATACGGCAAGGATTCTTTCCAGCCGATTCATACACCGCAAGAGGGAGAGGAGTTTCTTCTTAAACCCATGAACTGTCCTCATCACTGTGAGATTTACAAGACTAAACCAAGGTCATATAAAGATATGCCGCTCAGACTTGCTGAGTTTGGCACTGTATACAGGTATGAGCAGAGCGGAGAGCTTCACGGACTCACAAGGGTTCGCGGATTTACTCAGGACGATGCTCACATCTTCTGCCGCCCGGATCAGTTGAAAGAGGAGTTCATCAAGGTAATTGACATTGTTCTCTATATCTTTAGAACTCTTGATTTTAAAGATTATACTGCACAAATTTCTTTAAGGGACCCTGAGAACAGAGAGAAGTACATAGGCTCTGACGAGAACTGGGAGAAGGCGGAGAGAGCAATTATTGAAGCAGCAGCTGAGAAGGGTCTTAATACAGTTGTTGAGACAGGTGAGGCAGCCTTCTATGGCCCTAAGCTGGATTTCATGGTGAGAGACGCTATAGGAAGGAAGTGGCAGCTTGGAACAATACAGGTAGACTATAACTTACCAGAAAGATTTGAACTGGAGTATGTAGGTGCCGATGACAAGAAACACCGTCCTGTTATGATACACCGGGCACCATTTGGATCCATGGAGAGATTTATAGCAGTTCTGATAGAGCATACTGGAGGTAAATTTCCATTGTGGCTATCTCCAGAGCAGGCAGTGATATTACCGGTTAGTGAAAAATACAACGATTACGCTAAAAAAGTTGCAGATTTTCTAAATAATGCCGATATTCGCGCCTCAATTGACGATCGTAACGAGACTATCGGCAAGAAAATCAGGGAGAATGAGCTAAAAAGAGTTCCATTCCTCCTAATTGTTGGTGAGAAGGAGGCAGATAACGGTACAGTTTCTGTAAGGAAGCAGGGAGATGGAGACAAAGGAGCAATGAAGACAGACGAGTTCAGAGAACTGATTGAGAGTGAGATAAAAAGACAAATTGAGTAATAATTAAAATAGGAGGACAAATTTATCGCTACACCTTTTAAACCTCGGCCTGGCGGATTCAGACCACATCCGCAATCATCGGGACCTAGAAGAGATGCCCAGGGAAGGTATCCGTACAACGGCCCGAAAAGAGATGACGGACCTCGCGTAAACAACGAAATCTCAGCACCCAAAGTTAGAGTTGTTGGTGACAACGTTGAAAATCAGGGAATAGTTTCACTGAGAGAGGCATTAGCAATGGCAGAGGCGTTGGAACTAGACCTTGTAGAGATCTCTCCAAGCGCAGATCCGCCTGTCTGCAAAATTATTGATTATCAGAAGTTCATCTACCAACAGAAGAAGAAAGCAAAGGAGATGAAGGCGAATGCCAGTAAGATAACCATTAAGGAGATTAGATTTGGCCCTAACACAGATGAGCATGATTTTCAGTTTAAGCTGAAGCATGCCCAATCTTTCCTTGAAGAGGGATCTAAAGTTAAGGCGTACGTATTCTTCAAGGGAAGATCAATACTCTTCTCTCAGCAGGGTGAAAAACTTCTTTTGAGATTTGCACTTGAGCTTGAAGAGTATGGTAAAGCGGAGCAACTTCCTAAGCTTGAGGGTAAGAGAATGATTATGATGCTCTCACCTGCAAAGAAAAAATAGAGATTTATTTATAAACTTTAAAATAAACACAATGCCCAAAATTAAAACCAACTCCGGTGCCAAAAAGCGTTTTCAGCTTACCGGATCGGGGAAAATCAAGAGAAAACACGCTTACAAAAGCCACATTCTCACAAAAAAGACTACTAAGCAAAAGAGGAATCTGACTTACTCGGCTCTTGTTTCCACATCTGACGAGAAGAGAATCAAAGCTTTGTTAGTTGCTTAGTACAATTTATTAACCAGGATGCACAGCAGATAAAGTTTCTCATAAGAGGAGAGCGCTGACATTCGCAAAACAAAAAAAGATGCCTAGATCGGTAAATTCGGTAGCTTCAAGAGCTCGCCGCAAAAAAATTCTTAAGCTCACCAGAGGTAATTTCCTCGCAAGAGCAAACGTGTGGACGGTAGCAAAAAACACCTACGAAAAGGGTCTTACCTACGCATATCGTGATCGTAAAACCAAAAAACGCAATTTCCGCGCGCTTTGGATTCAAAGGATAAACGCAGCTGCAAGAGAGCATGGAATGAACTATTCTCAGTTCATTGGTAAACTCGCAAAAAACAATGTTGGTCTTAACCGCAAAGTTCTTGCAGATCTGGCAATGAATAATCCGCAGGCTTTTGAGGCCATTATCAACTCTGTAAAATAGTTATAGTCTTGAATATAAAAAACATAATAGGTAACAAGTGGTTCAGGTTTTCTCTCTGGGCCATTTTATACTTATTATGGGTTATCTGGTTAGCCAACTGGTGGTTCCTTCTGGGAATGATAGTGATATTTGATTTATTTATCACTAAAAAGGTAAAATGGGCCTTCTGGAAAAAGAGATATGAAAAAGACGAAAAGAGAAATCCGTGGCTTGACTGGCTTGATGCAATTATTTTTGCTCTTGTAGTCTCCACATTTATTAAGGCATTTTTCTTTGAGTCTTATATGATTCCTACCTCCTCAATGGAGAGGTCTCTCCTTACCGGAGATTACCTTTTTGTGAGCAAAATGAGGTATGGTCCCAAGATCTCCCAGACTCCATTATCTTTTCCACTTGTTCACAATGTAATGCCTGTAACAGGAGGAGAATCTTACCTTGAATGGATTAAGAATCCGTACAGAAGACTAAAAGGTTTTTCTACTGTTAAACGAGATGATATGGTTGTCTTTAATTTCCCTCACGGAGACACAGTTCTCAAGGGGGCACCCACAGACGACTACTATACCCACGTAAGGCTTAACGGAAGAGAGTACACTCACAAGATGTACGGACCTGTAGTTGTACGACCGGATGACAAAAAAGATCACTATGTAAAGAGATGTGTTGCAATTGCAGGCGATACTCTTTCTATAGTGAACGGTAAGGTGATTGTAAACAGTGTTCCTCAAAAGAACTTCCCTGGAATACAAAATACTTACACCGTCTATACAAACGGAACCCAGATTAACCAAAGAGTATTTGATCAGCTTGGACTGAATATTGGAGAGATCTATTTTGATGCCACACTGCCAGGTTACAACATGCTGCCGCTTAACGAGGATGAGCTTGGAACAATTTCCGCCCTTCCTAATGTTGCAGAGGTAAGACCTAACATTGACATCTTCCCGCCGGAGTTTCCTGATTCGCAATTACTTCTTTTCCCATTCACTAAGAACTTTGAATGGACTAAGGATAATTACGGACCTATATGGATTCCTAAGGCAGGTTCTTCTGTTCAGCTTACAGAGTCTAATCTGCCACTTTACAGCCGGATAATTTCTTCATACGAAAACAACTCGCTTGAGATAATAGATGGAGAGATTTTCATTAACGGCCAGAAAGCAGATTCATATACTTTCAAGATGGATTACTACTTCATGATGGGTGATAACAGACACAACTCCCTGGATTCAAGATACTGGGGTTTTGTTCCGGAGTCACACATTGTAGGAACACCTTCGGTAATATGGTTTTCCAAGGATAACAACAAGTCTTTCCCTAAGAATATCAGGTGGAAGAGGATATTTAAATTTGTGTAAATATTTTGGATTATAAAAAAAGATTCCCGATATTTGCAACCCTTAAAAAGGGGACATCACGATAATTATAAAAAGTATATATAAGAGATGGCAAGAGTTTGTCAAGTTACAGGAAAAAAGAGGATGATAGGAAACAACGTTTCCCACTCTAAGCGCCGCACTAAGCGCGAGTTTGCCCTTAACCTCCAGAACAAGCGTTTCTGGCTGGAAGAGGAGCAGAGATTCGTAACTCTCAAGGTTTCGGCCGCAGGGATGCGTACAATCAATAAAAACGGTCTGAGCGCTGTGCTCAAGAAATCAAAGGCCAATGGTTTAATTAAACTTGTTTAATACTGAATTAAGATGGCAAAGAAATCAAATAAAAACAGAATACAGGTTATTCTTGAGTGCACAGAGCAGAGAGAGAGCGGTATCCCCGGAATTTCGAGGTATATCACTACCAAGAATAAGAAGAACACTACTCAGCGTCTTGAACGCAAAAAGTACAACCCTTTCCTGAAGAAGGTAACTTTACACCGCGAAATTAAATAACATTAAAAAGATTTAAGAAATGGCAAAGAAAGCAGTTGCATCGTTCGGCGGCGGAAAAGGAACATCAAAAACAAAAGTTAAATGCATCCGCATGGTTAAATCGGATCGTGGTGCCTACGCCTTCCTTGAGGAGATGGTTCCTACCGAGACAGCTAAAGAATTCTTCGAGAAGAAATAATTCTTACAAAATATTATATAAAGAAGAGGTCAATCAAAAATTGATCTCTTTTTTTTGCTTATTATAGTCATCCACGAGATCACCAGGAGGTATGAACTTCTTGATGCAACGCTTATCAATAAACACAATATTTGTATCTTTGTGAGTTAAAAACAAAAAAATGGCTTTATTCGGATTATTTGGGTCAAAGAGCAAGGAGGAGAAGCAGGCGCTTAACGAGGGGCTTGATAAGACCAAGAAGAGTATTTTTGACAAGCTCTCCAGAGCAATAGTCGGAAAATCAAAGGTTGACGATGAGGTACTCGACGGGATTGAGGAGGCACTTATTGCATCCGATATTGGCGTAGAGACTACACTCAGGATAGTTGAAAGACTGGAGGCAAGGGTAGCCAGGGATAAGTTCATGAACACTACAGAACTTCACTCAATTTTAAGAGAGGAGATTGAAGGATTGTTAGGCGCGGGGGATGAAAAGGGGGATGGCCTGCCGTTTAATTTTTCAAATAAACCTTATGTGATAATGGTTGTGGGTGTCAATGGAGTTGGGAAGACTACAACTATAGGGAAGCTTGCTGCAAGGTTAAAGGCATCCGGAAAGAGAGTTGTTTTAGGTGCTGCCGATACATTCAGGGCTGCGGCAGTTGAGCAGCTGACAATATGGAGCGAGAGGGCAGGGGTTGAGATTGTAAAGCAGCAGATGGGGGCAGATCCGGCTTCTGTTGCTTATGATACAATTGCACGTGCAATAGCAGCTGATGCGGATGTTGTGTTGATTGATACTGCCGGAAGGCTTCACAACAAGGTGAATCTTATGAATGAGCTTACAAAGATTAGAAATGTTATGAAGAAGCTTATCCCAGATGCTCCTCATGATGTACTTCTTGTCCTTGACGGCTCTACTGGTCAGAATGCTTATCAGCAGGCAAAAGAGTTTACTAAGGCTACTGATGTCACATCTCTGGTTGTTACCAAACTTGATGGTACTGCAAAAGGAGGCGTGGTAATTGGAATATCGGACCAGTTTAAAATTCCGGTAAAATTTATAGGAGTGGGAGAGAAGATAGAAGACCTTCAGGTCTTTAATAAGAGGGAGTTTGTAGAATCATTGTTCAGGTAATAATTTTAGTATAGATATGAAAATTTCGTATAACTGGCTCAGAGAGTATGTTGGGACATCTATGTCTCCATCTGAAGCAGAAAAGGTGCTAAGTTCAATAGGGCTTGAGGTAGAGGCAATGGAGAGTGTGGAAGAGATTCCGGGATCTCTTGACGGAGTGGTAGTGGGTGAGGTTGTGGAGTGTGGAAAGCATCCGGATGCAGATAAGTTGAGCCTTACAAAGGTGGATGCAGGTGAGGCCGAACTTCTCCAGATTGTTTGCGGAGCACCCAATGTGGCCAAAGGACAGAAGGTATTGGTGGCAAAGGTGGGTACTACTCTTACTTTTACCTCGGGAGAGCAGGTGAAGCTTAAGAGAGCAAAGATAAGGGGAGTGGAGAGTGCAGGGATGATTTGTGCAGAGGATGAACTGGGAATAGGAACATCTCATGATGGAATTATGGTTCTTCCGGTTGAGGCTGTTGTGGGTACTCCGGCAAAGGAGTATCTCGGCCTTGAGACCGATACCCTGATGGAGATAGGGCTTACTCCTAACAGGGTTGATGCGGCATCCCACATAGGTGTGGCGAGGGATTTATCTGCCTGGCTCAGGTTTAACGGAACCGACGCAAGACTTGTAAAGCCGTCAGTTGAAAAGTTTGATTCTTTAAAAAGAGGTTCGGAAATAGCTTCTGTAAAGGTGAATGTTGTAGCAACCGACGGAGCTCCAAGATATGCCGGGCTTACGTTTGATAATATTACTCTTGCTCCGTCACCTGACTGGCTTAAGAAGAGATTAACAGCAATAGGACTTAGACCTATCAATAATATTGTAGATATTACAAACTTTATTCTTCACGAAACGGGTCATCCGCTGCATGCTTTCGATTATGATAAGATTGCGGGTAAGGAGGTTGTTGTAAGAAGGGCAAAGGAGGGAGAATTATTTACAACTCTAGATGGGGTTGAGAGAAAATTAACCTCTGAGGATTTGATGATTTGTGATGCTGAGAAGCCGATGACTCTTGCGGGAATTTTTGGAGGGGCTGAATCGGGAATTACATCTTCTACAAAGAGGGTTTTTCTGGAGAGTGCCTATTTTAATCCAGTGTCAATACGTAAGAGTTCAAAGAGGCATCAGATTAAGACTGACGCATCTTTCAGATACGAGAGGGGTGCGGATCCGGAGATGGTCCCTTATGCTCTTAAAAGGGCTGCAATCCTGTTTCAGGAGCTTGCCGGTGCCACGGTAGTGGGTGAAATTGCAGATCTTTATCCTGAAAAGATTGAGCGGGCGGTTGTAGAAATCATTTTTGACAGGGTTGAGGGACTGATCGGCAAAAAAATTGGAAGAGAGAGTATACTGAATATTCTTGCGTTCCTGGAGTATGATGTGGTTAAGTCGGATGAAACTGGAGCAACTATTTCTGTTCCGTGCTACAGGGTTGATGTTACAAGAGAGTGTGATATTGTGGAGGATGTTCTGCGAATTTATGGATATAACAATGTTGAGATTCCGGAGAGGATGGTTGCATCAATCACTCCCGGGCGTAAACCTGATCCTGAAAATGTAAAGGAGGGGCTATCGGCATTCCTTTCTGCAAATGGATTCCATGAAATTATGAATAACTCTCTCACCAAGGGTGAGTATTACTCAAAGCTTAAGACCTTTCCTCAGGAGAATCTTGTGCATATACTGAATCCGCTTAGTACAGACCTTAATGTTATGAGACAGACTCTAATACTTAACGGTCTTGAGGTCATCTCTTATAATATTAACAGGCAGATGCCTGATCTTAAAATTTTTGAGGTGGGAAATGTTTATTCGCTTCAACCTTCAGGTGAAGGTGATGGTGAAAATTCATCTAATCTGAAGTCTTATAAAGAGAGTGCAAAAATATCGATATTTGTTTCCGGTCCGGGAACTCAGTCGTGGAGGGCAGGAGCAAATCAGGCGAGTTACTTTTTACTTAAGGGTTACCTTGAACTAATGCTAAAAAGGTATGGAGTTGAACCGGCTGACCTTGAGTTTTCAATTGCCCCTGCAGATATATTCTCTGAAGGGTTAGTGTATAAAACTCAATCGGGGAAGGAAATTGCAGTTATGGGTTCTGTATCGCAGAGTTTATTAAAAAGATTTGGAATAAAGCAGCAGGTTTTTGCAGCGGAGATATCGTGGGATGTTTTGTTCCAGCTGGTGAAAAAGCAGAAGGTATTATTCAAAGAGATGCCTAAATTCCCTGAGGTAAGAAGGGATTTGGCTCTGCTTCTGGATGAGAGTGTAAACTTCTCTGATCTCAGAAAGAGTGCTTTTAAAGCTGAAAGGAAAATATTGAAGAGTGTAACTCTGTTTGATGTTTACAGGGGAGAGAAAATACCTGAGGGTAAGAAGCAATACGCAATAAGTTTTGTATTGCAGGATGCAGAGAAGACTCTTACAGACAAGTATGTTGAGGAGACAATGTCAAAATTGCTTAAGAGTTTTGAGAGTAACTTTGGTGCTCAACTTCGTTAGTTACCCATTTTATGGAGAAGCTATACAAATATTTAAAGCTCGTAAAATTTTCGCATACTGTTTTTGCAATGCCTTTTGCTCTGATTGGGTTCTTTCTGGGAACCGAGAGGGGTGGAGGGGAGTTTACATGGAGTCTGCTTGGGCTGATTGTTCTTGCTATGGTGTTTGCAAGGAATGCTGCGATGGGTTTTAACAGATGGGCAGACAGAGAGATTGATGCCAGAAACCCAAGAACGGCAATGAGGGAGATTCCGGCATCAGAAATTTCTCCTGAATCGGCTATAACTTTTGTTGTGGTTAACTCTGTTCTCTTTGTTATAGTGGCTGGATTTATAAACTATCTTGCTCTGATATTAGCTGTCCCGGCCTTGATAATTCTGCTTGGTTACAGTTATCTCAAACGCTTTACTGCGCTCTGTCATTATGGGGTGGGTCTTGCTCTGGGAATAGCCCCTTCTGCAGCTTATATTGCTGTTACCGGTACACTATCCTTATCTGCACTGTTGCTCTCGGTTATAGTCTTTTTCTGGTCCGGAAGTTTTGATATTCTTTATGCTCTTTCTGATGAGGAGTTTGACAAAGAGCATGGTCTGCACTCTATTCCGCAATCTTTAGGAAGATGGTGGTCTCTGGCAATTTCAGCAGGGGGGCATGCGCTGGATTTGCCTCTTATTGTTTTACTGTACTTTGCGGGGGATTTTGGTTTCCTCTATATTGTGGGAGCATCATTGTTTACTTCACTTTTGATTTATCAGCACCTGATAGTAAAACCGTCTGATATAAGCAGGCTTAATGCGGCCTTTTTTACATCAAACGGTGTGGCATCGGCAATATTTGCACTATTCGCAATTACTGATCTGATGTTTATCTGATTACCAGCACATCAGTAAGTTAAAACTGATCCATAACCCTTGCTACAGGGTATCTGTTTACGTTTGGCTCAACATTTTCACGAACTTTAGCCATAAAGAACTGCAGGATTGCATTGGAGTCTTTTGCAAAAGCAGGATCTGTCCTCTTTTTCTCCTCAAATTCTGCTTTGATTTTAGGGTCTGCCGCCAGCATTTCGCGACCTTTTACCTCCATATAATTTAGACGAATCCAGAACTCGGTTGATGGTCTTGCCCAGTTGTTGTAAAAGCCCCAGCTTACAAGCGAAGTGGGTGATTTTGGCTCCAGAAGATGTGCTATAACCTTTACCTTTGGCTGGGATGTCTTAACTAAAACGTCGCCCTTTTTGAAAGCGACTCTCTCTCTCTTTACCTTATAGTCAACAGCAAGCATAAATCTTCCCTCGTAAGGGTACTGTGACCATTTGGGATTGTGAAATCTGTAGGTCTCTACCTCGAGGGTTCTGTCTGCCTTCAATCTTTCATATCCTATACCGTGCACATTTAGCAGCTCTATTGTCTCAATCTGCTCTTGAGGGATAATGTAAGCCTC
>JAVEZL010000029.1:11131-18554 GCA_034003005.1 Bacteroidales bacterium | reverse complement strand
ATGCAGTAAGATTGCCAGATGTAAACTGAATGAATCTGCCGGAAGATTTTCCTATTTCTTCTCTTCCAGGATAATATAGATGTCTTCATTAGTCTTGTGAAACTTGTACTGTTCACGGGCGAACTTCTCAAGACTATCTCTGTTTGAACTTAGTTCGTTTAATTTTTCCTCGATTGACTGAATCTCATTTTTATAGTATCTCTTCTCCCGTTCCTGAGAATTAATACTAGATACTACCCTTGAGCATTTAATGAGTGAATTGCTGTCAAAGAATGTTATCCATACAAAAAAAACCACAGAAACAAGCAGATACTTGTTCCTGATTATCCTCCAAAATCTTGACTCTTTGAATTTGTTGAACATATGATGGTAACAAAGGAATTGTTATGCAAAAATAGAAATATAATTTGTTATTTTTGTTGATTATAGAATCATTACATTTATTTATGACAAAACCGACATTATTAGTACTGGCAGCCGGCATGGGCAGCAGGTACGGCGGGCTTAAACAGCTGGACGGAGTGGGTCCGTCAGGTGAAACTATTATGGACTATTCTGTTTATGATGCGATTCAGGCAGGATTCGGAGAGGTGGTCTTTGTTGTAAGAAAGCACTTTCGCTCAGATTTTGAAGAGAGTATAAGAAGCAGATATGGTGATGCTGTCAAATTTAATTTTGTGGAGCAGGAGCTTGACAATATTCCGGTAGGATTTAAGCTTAATCCTGAAAGGGCTAAACCATGGGGAACCGGGCATGCAGTGATGATGGCGGCACACGCAATTACAACTCCCTTCGCAGTAATTAACGCAGATGATTATTACGGACAAGACTCTTTTAAAATACTAGCAGATTTTTTAAGAAGTGTAGCGGGGAAGAGTGGAGAATACGCAATGGTGGGATTTCAGACTGCCAATACCCTTTCAGAGGCGGGAAAAGTATCAAGGGGTATTTGCAGTGCAAACGAAGAGTCGCTTCTCAGCACAGTTGAGGAGCACCACAATATCATAGCTGAAGAGATAAACGGAGAAATACGGATAATGGGAGACAACTCATCCGGAGAGAGGGTTGAAATTGATAAATCAGCTCCTGTTTCCATGAATATGTGGGGGTTTACCCCAGATTACTTCACCATGAGTGATCAACTGTTTATTGAATTTCTGAACAAAAACCTAAACCACTTAACAGCAGAGTTTTACATCCCGTTTGTGGTTAACAGACTTATCTCCTCAGGAAAAGCAAACTGTAAGGTTCTCTCAACTCCGGATAAATGGTTTGGTGTAACTTTCAGGGAGGACAGAGAGAAAGTTGTTGATAGTCTTTCAAGGTTAGTTGCTGAAGGTAAGTATCCAACGCCTCTGTTTAATCGTTAAATATATGGAGTATCAAAAGAACTTAAAACTTCTTGAATCCTATTTGCCAAACCTAAGACAAAGCTGGATTCTGCTGGGTTTAACAGCGATTATCGGGATGCTTGTAGCTGCACTTGGCACATTGGCAATTACATTTGCGGTTCCATCTGCTTCTCTTTGGGCAGATTTGATTTTATATCCTCTGGTCTTCCTTCCTGCTGCATTATATATATTCGGAGAACTAAGGAACAGACGAGATCTTTACAGGCTTCAGAACATAACTGATTTTAAGTCAGTTCCCCTTAATTCAAACAACTTTGGGAAAGTTGGCTTGCCATTAAGTTTCTTAATAATTTTTTTACTAATATTCTCCTTTAATATTGCTACTGAGCCACTTTATACATGGATGGGTGTCCCGGATTTCTTAAGAGATTTTTATGAAAACATGAAGCTAAATCCATGGAGTACATTTTTAACTGTAGCAATATTTGCACCGCTGTTTGAAGAGCTTTTGTGCAGAGGAATCATTCTAAGGGGACTTCTGCAACACACATCCCCAATGAGGGCAATATTGTGGTCTGCATTTATGTTTGCAGTGATGCATTTGAACCCATGGCAAGCTCTTCCTGCTTTTATGGTGGGATTGTTCATGGGATGGATTTACTGGAAGACAGGATCATTGTGGGCTACAATTTTTATTCACTTTGTTAATAACGCCTCATCGTTCCTTATAACTATTCTGTTCCCACAATTGGGAGCAGATGTTACATTTGCATCATTAATGCCAAATAAAATATATGTTATTGTTTTGGCCGCATCAATCATTTTTACATTAGGAGCGTTCTTGTTTCTTGACAAAAATTATGACAAATCTATATCCACTAAAATTTAAACCCATCCTCAAGGAGAGAGTATGGGGAGGAGAGGTATGGCAGATCAGCGGAATTGAGGGTGACACCTCCCTGGTCTCTAATGGCTTTCTTAAGGATAACTCAATAAATGAACTGGTAGAGACATACCTGGGTGAACTTACTGGTGATTCTATCTATGAGTCCTTTGGTAATACTTTCCCTGTTTTGGTGAAAATCCTCCAGATAAATGACTCCCTCTCGCTTCAGCTACATCCTTCTGATGAGATTTCACTTGAGAGGCATGATTCATATGGAAAGACTGAGTGTTGGTATATTCTTGAGGCTAAACCCACAGCAAAAATCTATCTCGGCCTTAACAAAGAGCTCACTCCACAAGAGTTTTACGACCATTGTAAAAATGAAACAGTTGAGGGGATAATGAATGTTATAACACCTAAAAAAGGTGACTTCATATATATTGAACCCGGTACACTTCATGCAGCAACCGGAGGGATAACCGTTGCAGAAATTCAACAGGTATCTGATGTAACTTACAGGGTCTACGACTGGGGAAGAGAGCACAATCCAGAGACTGCCAGAGAGATGCACCTTGATCTGGCTATTGATTGTATTAATTTCAATAAATTTGAAATTAAGCCTCCACTCTATCTCTATGAAGGTCAAAACATATCCCGGATTGAAAACAGGGCAACTTTAGCAGACGGATTATATTTTAAAGTTAATCTTGTTGAAATTAATCAAAAAGAGATTCTTGAAAGTGATAATTTCAACAGTTTTATTATTTACTTTTCTATTGAAGGAGAGGCCATAATTAAGGGGGGTAATGGTGAAGTTTCAATTATGAGAGGTGAGTGTGCAATTATTCCTGCTAATTTGGGTGAATACACAATAGAAAAGGCGACACCTAAATGCCGCCTTCTGGAAATCACCGGGAAACCCAGGGAAGAGTTAATTAGTTAGAGTCACTCTCCCACCATAAGTTGTCCATAACAGAGTCCATCTCTCTTCTGTCTTTCTTTGTGGGCCTTCCGGCTCCTCTCTCTCTTACCATATGCATTGTCTCTCTGGGCGCAGTTAATTTATCAAGCTCAGACTGAGGTGTTGTATTTTCCACATACTCTTCAACCAATCTGGCAGGTTGCCTTTTATCAATGGGAGTCTTGACCTTAAGAGAGTACGTTACTACCCCTTTTCTTACCGAAATTTCATCTCCACTCTTTACCTCCCTGGAGGATTTGGCCTCTGTACCGTTAGCCTTTACTCTGCCGCTTTTACAAGCATCGGCAGCCTCAGATCTGGTCTTAAAAAACCTTACAGACCACAAGAATTTATCCATTCTGCTCATGAAGATGGCTATTTAGTATTGTAGAAATTCATTGTGCGCTCAATTCCTATCAGGCCGAATGACCTTATAGCATCGGCCGCTCTGTCGCAAACGCCGGGAAGCTCAAGTCTCTCCCTCGCGCTCCATTTACCAAGTACATAATCAATCTGCCCTCCGTTGCCAAAATTGTCACCTATCCCCACCCTGAGCCTTGCATAATTTGTATGGCCAAGTGTAGCAGCTATATCTTTAAGCCCGTTATGCCCACCATCACTACCCTGCTTTCTCATCCTGAGAGTTCCCAGAGGGAGTGCAAGATCATCCACAATAACAAGTAAATTTTCGACCGGAATTTTTTCTGCCTGCATCCAGTAATTAACAGCCTTTCCACTTAAGTTCATATAAGTAGACGGCTTTAGAAGAATAAAACTCTTCCCTTTATAACGGTATTCAGCAACAGACCCAAGCCTCTTACTCTCAAAAGAGATGTTGGACGCCCCGGCAAGGACATCCAACACGTTGAAACCTATATTATGACGGGTGTCTGCGTATTCAATGCCGATATTTCCAAGACCGACTATAAGAAAACTCATTCCCGTATTAGTTTATTACTTGGAAGCGGCAGCAGCAGCGGCAGCAGCACCAATTGCAGCACGAGTCATCTTAACGGCACAGATAATTGTACTCTTAGGAGTCAATATCTGAATACCTTCATAAGAAAGTTCACCGGCAACAATTGTTTTTCCGAGTTTAAGATTAGTAATATCTACATCAATTGTATCAGGAAGCTTGTCTAGTGTAGCTGAAACTTTTACTTTACGTGTAGACTGCATCAACTTACCACCTTGTTTAACTCCGTCTGAGTTACCTTTAAGAAGGATAGGAACTTGAATTGTAACAGGCTTGCCTTCTGCGATACTTAAAAAGTCAACGTGTAGCGGCTCGTCAGTTACAGGATGATATTGTGAACTGTGGAAAGTAGCAAGATAATTTTTACCATCAATGCTAAGTTCAATAATGTAAGCATTAGGAGTGTAAATGATTTGTCCCAACTCTTTCTTATCAATTGAAAACAGAATGTTCTCTTTGATGTTCTCTCCGTAAAGTACACATGGAACGCGCTCCTCTCTTCTGAGAGTCTTTACAGCTTGTTTGTTTGACACCTTTCTTGGAAGGCCTGATAATTGAATTGTTTTCATAAAAATAATTTAAAATGTGTTACTCAATCCGATATTCGGATCCCATCGCACCAAAAAGCTTAAACTTTTTAAAGTTATGGGGGGCAATTTTGGGAGCGCAAAGTTAACTAAAAATATCAATTAACCAATTTTGTTCTTTGATTCCATTCAAGTGTTCTGTAAGAATCTTCAAGCTCACCCGATGGAATTTCAGGGATATAGACGGAAATCCCTGAGTAGTGTTCAATAGGAATATCAATAAACTTGTCAGTTGTCCACTTAACAACAATAACATCATCTAGTGCATCTCTGAAACTTATAAGTTGTGAAGGAGTGGCAATTTTTGAGATGAAGTGATCCAGATCAAAGAAATAGTCTTGTGAAAACCTATAGTACGGCTGAACTGAATATCTGTTTAACTCAGCCATTTTTGTTCTGTTACCTGAAAATATGACTCCGCAAATATCTGCAAGTTCGTCAAGTTCATCGGTATCATAAAGTGCAATAGTAGCAGAGTTATAAACTGTAGAGCTTGAGGGATCAAGAGGTGCGTAGTGCTGATAGTAAATATTTGCCACCTCCTCTAGGTCTGTTTTATATTCAAACAGAGGCCTTATCACCTTATCGTAAGGAAATCCGGTCGCTAGTATTTCTGTGGGTGCTGCCATAATATATTCAGCACTGTTTCTGAGCTCGTAGGCAACCTCAACACCACCCATAAAGCAGCAGTCAAAAATTAAGAAGTCCAGCTTGTATGGTATTGCAAGTTTAAGTTCTGAAATCTCCAACTCCTCTCCTCTATCCTCTCCAAACGACTTAACTATAGATGCATAAGGATCTGCAAACGGAGCACCGGGAGCCTTTGAGGCACCGTAAACCCCCTCAGGAAGCCATCCGGTAGCGTGAGACCACAAAATCAAACCAAACTCATCTGCGGGAAAGATTGCCTTCATTTTATTAAGAACACCCTTTAACACCTCAGGGGAGGCAGAATTATGATCTTCATATACCGCTACCAAATCCTCAACAGGAACTCCGTTATGGTCTTTGAAAAGCCTGACAAGTTCAGGCTTGTGGCCACTGATGTGTTTATAAACAAGCAATATGCTTTTATCATTAACAGAAGGTAAAAAACCCTCTTTCAAAGCAACCATATTATCAAGAGCATAACTGCTCAGGTTGTTGTTTGCAGCCAGATAAAGCAACACTACCTTATCGTACTTATTACCAATACCTATCTTCTCACACGATCCCGCAATAAGCATTATTGCTGTCATTAATACAGTAAGAAGAATCCCGAATCTTGCCTTCATCCCTCTCTATTTTAAAGTAACAATAGAATAACCAATGCCTCTTATGTTTTCAATTGACAGAGGTGTCCCTTCAAGTTTTTTTCTGGTTTTGTGAAGGAGTACATCCAGATTATTCATATTGTCAATATTATGATCTCCCCAGATTTTAATTATTATTTCATCAACCGGGCAGATTTTATTCTCGTTATCAAAAAGAACCTTTAACAGTTTGTTCTCGTTCTTAGTTAATGTAATCAACCTCTCCCCTTTCTTAATACAACACTTATCAGGGAAATAGTACTCACTCTCCACCTGAGGCGGACCTCCAACTGCATCAATTAACTGAAAGGCTCTTACAATTCTCAGCTGAAGCTCTTTAAGCCCAAAAGGTTTGCGAAGGTAATCACAATTACCCAAACCCAAACCTTTTACCACACTCTCTTCGTCTGAAAGCGATGTTATAAAGATAATCTGAACATTACTGGTCATTCTTATAACCTTTGCCAGATTGAATCCGTCAATTTCAGGCATATTTACATCAAACAGCATGAGCTCAGGCTTAAAATTCATGAACTGCTCGTATGCTGACTGACCATTATCTGTATATCTGACATCATATCCGTTGAAAGTAAGGAACTGGTACATTATCTGCCCAAATTCTCTTTCATCTTCTGCAATAAGAATTCTTCTTCTAATCATTTGTTTCTGATAGTAAAAATAAATTTGCTTCCTCTTCCCGGCTCACTCTCAACCCTTACGCCTCCTTTGTGGCTAATGGCTACCCACTGGACATAGTTGAGACCAAGGCCAAATCCCTTCCCTTTTTTTGAATGTTCGGCAGAATTAACTCTATAAAACCTTTCAAAAACCCTCTTCTGATCTGCCGGCGGAATACCTATACCATTATCTTCTACAATTATAGTTATATCTTGTGAATTCTCCTCTGCAAATATCTTAATATTCACACTTTCACCTGAATATTTAACTGCATTTTCAATAAGATTCCCAATTGCATTTGATATGTGAACTCTGTCTCCATAAACTGACAATTCAGGGCTAAAAAGAGCCTCAATTTCAATTTTCTTATCGGTCCTTGCAAAATAGTGATCAAGATATTGACTAATCGAATCCTTCAGAAGAAATCTCTCCATTATAAGATTCACCTTATTTTTCTCGAGTTTATTAATATCAAGCAATTTTTCAATCAGCTTATTAATATAAATAACCTTATTTCTGGACAACTCAAGAAAACTGTTCACCTCCTTCTTTTCACTGTACATCTCTGCCATCTCTATTGAAGAGAGCGCACTCTGAAGTGGCGACCTCAATTCGTGAGTGAAGAAGCTTGTAAGGTTCTCCCTCAGTTGAGCCAGCGTAATCTGCCTGGAGAGCATCTTAAACTGAAGGA
>JAVEZL010000029.1:0-11031 GCA_034003005.1 Bacteroidales bacterium | reverse complement strand
TCTGCCATCTCTATTGAAGAGAGCGCACTCTGAAGTGGCGACCTCAATTCGTGAGTGAAGAAGCTTGTAAGGTTCTCCCTCAGTTGAGCCAGCGTAATCTGCCTGGAGAGCATCTTAAACTGAAGGACAATTGCAACAACTATAAATATTAGTAATATAATCGACGCCAAACCAATTAATAAAAAATCTTGTTTGTAAACAAAAAGCGGATAGTATATTTTTGCATTTAAAACTATTGAATTTGATGCATTAAGATAATTTGTTAGTTCAAAATTTCCGAATGAGGACGAACTCGAAGAGTAATTTAAAGATTTATTTAAATCAGGATTATCAATATCTAAATATTCTAATGTAAAATCTGTTGAGTAACCTTTTTTTGAAAGTTCAATATTGAAAAAGTTCGCCAGTGAATCTATATTAATTGGATGTGTTTTTCTTAAAAACTCTTGAAACACCTGTTCCATAGATAATTTTAAAGTTGATTTTGAACCAAGACTTACAGTATCTAAGGTGAATCTTTGGTTAACATTTTGAGTATTTTCATTTAAACTTCCAGAATTAACTACTTGAACGTTAAATGAACTTATTGACGAGCTGTTTTTCAGACGACTGTCTAGCTCAAATGTCATTGAACTTAATAGTACCTGCTCAGCTTCAGCTTTGAAGGAGATTCTTTCATTTAGAATAACCTTATAAAGCCATACACTTTGTACTATTAATAGAGAAAAAATGACTATAATTGACAATGTCAGCGCTTTACGTATCATGGCTTAAAAATTAAGGTAAAAGTAAGTAAAATGTAAGTAACCAGAAAGGATTTAGGAGATTTTACATATGATATTTGTATTGGAAACAAACTCAAAAAAACAATTGCTATGGAAACAAATGAAAATGTAATGACTCCTGAAGAGATGGCTCAACTTTGTGGCGGTGTACGTTATGATATTATCCTAGATAAGGACGGACATGTAACCATCAGAGTTATCTTAGACTAACCAAGAAAACAAATAGTGCTCAGTTATTAATTTAATGCATGAAATCGTTCCCGTTCTTTTATCAGCATGACTCCATGGACTGCGGTCCTACCTGCTTGCGGATGGTTGCAATGCATTTTGGGAAACATTACTCGCTAGAGACGTTAAGAAAACGATGTGAATTTTCACGGTTGGGTGTCTCAATGCTGGGTATAAGCCAGGCAGCCGAAAGCATCGGACTAAGAAGCACAGGTGTCAAAATCACTTTTGAAGACCTGAAGGAATCAAATTTACCCTGCATAATCCACTGGAACCAGAATCACTTTCTGGTGGTCTATGGATTTAAGGGGAGGGGAAAGAGACTTAAGGTTCTTGTTGCCGACCCTTCTGCCGGACTTAATCAGTTTTCTGAGAGAGAATTCAGAAATGGTTGGATAAGCACCATCTCAAGAGGAAAGGAGCTTGGGGCTGCACTAATGCTTGAGCCTACTCCAGAATTTAAACTGGCTCCGGGAGAGACAATGAACAGAAATAAGTTCAGATTTCTCCTCTCTTATGTAAAACCATATAAACAACTTGCAGCTCAACTTATTATAGGACTGGTAGCAGGATCCCTGCTTCAGCTTATATTGCCATTCCTGACTCAAAGCATTGTAGACATAGGAATTGGGACACAAAACATAAAGTTTATCTGGCTTGTGCTTGCTGCCCAGCTGGCACTGACGCTGGGGATGGTATTTGTGGAGTTTATAAGGGGGTGGATTCTTCTACACTTGGGAACAAGGGTGAATATCTCTCTTATTTCCGATTTTCTAATAAAGCTGATGAAGCTTCCGATAGGTTTCTTTGACACAAAGACAACCGGGGATTTACTTCAAAGAATCAGCGACCATAAACGAATACAGAACTTTCTTACCGGTTCTTCACTGAACATCCTCTTTTCTATGATGAATATTGTTGTATTTGGAGCAGTTTTGCTCTTCTACAGCTTTACAATATTCGCGGTATTCTTTGGTGCATCGGCACTTTACATCTTCTGGGTCACTCTTTTTATGAAGAAAAGAAGAGAGCTAGACCACAGAACTTTTGCCCAGAACTCAGCAAACCAGAGCTCTTTAATTCAGCTTATTACGGGAATGCAGGAGATTAAACTCAACTCTTGCGAAAAGCAGAAGAGATGGGAATGGGAAAGAATTCAGGCAAAGTTGTTCAATCTGAGTCTTAAAGGACTGGCTCTGGGACAGTATCAGGAGGCAGGAGGAACTCTTATAAATCAGCTTAAAAATATTGTTGTCACTTTTATTGCGGCCAAATCCGTTATTGCCGGTGATCTTACACTTGGTATGATGCTCAGTGTTCAGTACATAATAGGACAGCTAAACTCTCCTGTTAATTTGATTATCGGCTTTATACAGCAAACGCAGGATGCGAGGATAAGTCTTGAGAGGCTGGCTGAGATACATACAAAAAAGGATGAAGATGACCCGTCTACTCCGCTTATTACAGAGATTCCTAAGGAGAGCGGCATCAGAATAACAGATTTATCATTTAAATATGAGGGGGCAGGTTCTCCTACAGTCCTCAACTCAATAAATCTCGAAATTCCTCATGGAAAAACTACCGCAATAGTAGGAGCAAGCGGAAGCGGGAAGACAACACTAATAAAACTTATGCTGGGATTCTATCAGCCACTTATGGGTAAGATAGAGATTGAGAACACACCACTAACCTCGTTTTCCATGAAAGAGTGGAGGAGAACATGCGGGGTAGTGATGCAGGAAGGATTCATTTTTTCAGACACCATAGCAAACAACATCGCTCCGGGCGATGAGTATGTAGACAAAGCGGCGCTTTATAAGGCTGTTTCCATAGCAAATATCAGTACCTTTATAGAGAATTTGCCGCTTAGCTACAATACAAAAATCGGCCAGGAGGGAAATGGCACAAGTCAGGGACAGAAACAGCGAATACTAATAGCGAGAGCTGTTTACAAGAATCCGCAGTTTTTGTTCTTTGACGAGGCCACAAATGCACTTGATGCAAACAATGAAATGGTAATCATGGAGAATCTCGCAGAGTTCTTCAAGGGTAGAACCGTAGTAATTGTGGCGCACAGGCTCAGCACTGTGCGGAGCGCAGATAACATCGTAGTCCTGGACAGGGGACGGATAATTGAGCAGGGCACACATGAAGAGCTCACAGAAAAGAGAGGAGAGTATTACAGGCTGGTCAAAAACCAGCTGGAACTGGGAAACTGATGGAAAACAAACCAAACATTGAACTGAGGTCAGACGAAGTAAACGATATTCTGGGAAGACCTCCTGCATGGATTGTAAGATGGGGGATTTCTGTAATATTATTTATAGTTGTAATTCTTCTTGCGGGAAGTGTTATATTTAAATACCCGGATAAGGTGACCGCTCCAATTGTTATCACATCTGAAAATATGCCGGTTAAGGTTTTAGCTCTTAGCGGCGGCAGAATCACATATTTTCCTGTAAGTGATCACGAAACTGTTCAGAAAAACCAGCTGATTGCAGTAATTGAGAATACAACAAATATTGAACATTACTCCAGAATTGAAAATATCTGTGATTCGTTATCTGCCGGATTCTCTCTCAGCGATAATATTTCAGAATTGCCACTTCCGCAAAGCCTTGTATTGGGAGAGCTTCAGGAGGAGTACACATCTCTGTCAGAAAGTGTAAGTGAATACCAAACATTTGTAAAAAATGACTTTCACAGAAAAAAGATTGCAAGGATAAAAAATCAGATTGAGTATCAAAAAATGCAGGTTATAACCGCGTCAAGACAAGTATCCTTATCTGAAGAGGCGGGTAGAATATCAGGAAAAATTTGGGAGAGGGACTCCAGTTTGTTCGCCAGACAGGCAACATCAGCATCGGATATGGAGCTGAGTAAAAAAGGTTTATTAAGTTCTATCCAGCAACTTGAATCTCAAAGGAGTAACCTTAACAGTTTACGAATAGCACTTGAACAGGCGGAGCAAGAGGTTTTTAACCTTGAAGAGGAGAGATTAAACAGACTGCAGGAGTTCAGGAGAGTCATGAAATCAAAACTTGATAACCTAAGGGCTGAGATGGCTGCCTGGGAAAAGAGATATCTGCTAAGAAGTCCGGTTAAAGGAAGAATCTCTTTATCAAAATTTTGGGATGTAAATCAGAACATCCACACTGGAGATGTAATTGCAACTGTGATTCCTGAGGGAGAGACAAAGATTATCGGGAAGATATTCATGCCCGTAAACGGAGCCGGGAAAGTCAAGAGTGGACAGAGGGTAAACATTAAAATTGATAACTACCCATATCTTGAATTTGGTATGATAACTGATTCGGTTGAAAAGATATCTGAAGTTCCTGTTATTATCGATAACAAAAATGTATATGTTGTCACAGTACAGTTTCCAAGAAAGCTGGTAACCGGTTACAAGATTGAACTGCCCGGAAATGAAGAGATGACAGGTGTTGCCGAGATAATAACCAATGATGTAAGCATCTTAAAAAGAATCATGTATCCGGTAAGACACATCATAGAAAGACTTACTCAATCATAAAGAGCTCCTCTGTCAATCTTTCAATATACATTTTTGCCCTCTCTCTAAGTATCACCTCCTCAGCTGTAAGGCCATCCCCCTTTGGACGTATAGCCTCAAGATATCTTTCGAGAAGCCTCTTAGACTCTTCCAGTCCCGATTTATCATTTGTTCCACCTCTCACCATTGCCATCTGAAATAGCAATTTACTGTCAGTGGGATTGTAATTAAGGGCCTCAGAAAATGAGTTATAGGCAGTCATGTTCTTATTCATATTTGAGTATGCAATCCCCAGCTGATTGTGCAATTTGTACAATAAGGATGAATCAGGTCTGAGCTTGTAAAGAATATCATTAAAAATCTCAATAGCCTCTTCTGATTTTCCTTTATGACTTAGTGAAGAGCCCAGGTAGAAGAGTGTTTCAGTGTCTGTTGAGTCAGTTTTAAGGGCCTCTGATAAAAGTGGAATTGATTTATCAAAATCACCCAGAAAAAAATTACAAGCTCCTGCGTATTTTAAAATATTTTCAGATGAATCTCCCCTCTCAATTAAAAAATTATATTGTTCCAGTGCCTTGCTATATTCGTCAAGTCTGTAATGAATCAATCCGAGTTGTTTTCTAAGAGGGACATATGAAGAGTCAAGGTCTACTCCTCTTGAAGCATAAATCTTAGCAGAACTTAAGTCTTTCTTTAAATATGCTATCTGACTTAAGTTAAGCTTAGTAATGAGACTTTTTCCGTTAACAAAGTCGGCTACTTTATAATAGATCTCCGCACTATCTCGTTTTCCTAGCATCCAGTAACAATCTCCCAGGTTTTTTAAAGTACTGAAGTTTGAATTCCCCTGCTTTACCAGACGTTTGTATATATTGGCCGCCTCTCTTGATTGTTGGTGAGACTGTAGTGATAATGCAAGTTTGTTAAGTATCCGGGTATTTGAGGTATCTTTTGAATTAAGTCTTCTCAAGAGTTTTATTGAACTTCCATACTCTCCCAAAGAGGCGTGCATGTCTGATGCATATTCTATAGCCTTTAAATTTAGTGAATCTCTCTTTATCAAAGCTTTATACGCATTAAGAGCCTTTAAATGCTCAAACTGATTTCTGAATTCATCAGCAACAATCATAAGTTGATCTGTACTCAAAGCAGAGGTGTCAGGTGCATTCTGTGAGAAGGAAACTTTAGATATGCAGAATAATAGCAGAAGAGTTAAGATATTCTTCATAATTATTAAGTATTTAATAAGTTAATGTGCCACAAATACTCTGCCAGTTAAGTAAAAAATAAGTAAAAAAACAAAAAAAGGGCAACCCATTTGAGTTGCCCTGCGAATTAACTTAACAAAAAACTATCTCTTTGGACTCTTATCCGGGAAAGCTGGGATTTTTGCAGGAAGGTATTTGAACTCCTTCATCTGCTGCTTAACAACTTCAAGGGCCTTGTTCAATTGCTCATCATCACCCATAAACTCTTTGTAAGGGTCATTAAATACTTCAATATCAGGCGCTACTCCTGTGCCCTCAATAATCCATCCGCTACCATCGGCAGCAAAAGGAGCATAAGAAGGGGTTACTATTGAACCGCCATCCACAACAGGAACTGAACCGCTGTAACCAACTACCCCACCCCATGTGCGGCGGCCTATTACTGTGCCCAGCTTATTGTGTTTAAATCTGTACGGGAATAAATCTCCGTCAGAGGCAGAATATTCATTTACCAGAAGAACTTTAGGGCCATGGAATGTTCCCACAGGGTTTACGTCACCCTCTTTCTGGTTAGTGTGCATCGAGAAATATGTAATAGTTCTCTGAAGTCTCTCTGTAATCATAGGAGAAACGTTGCCACCGCCATTTCCTCTGTCGTCAATAATTAGAGCCTTCTTAGAAAGCTGAGGATAGTAATGTTTTACAAATTCATTAAGACCCGGTACTCCCATGTCCGGAATGTGGATATAGCCCACCTCTCCGTTTGTTGCCTCACTTACCTTTCTGATATTATTCTGAACCCAGCTAAAGTACCTCAAGCCCGATTCGTCTGCTATTGGCTCAACAAGAATCTTTCTGGCACCGGCAGACTCAGGTTTTGAATTAACCTCCAGTTCGATTATTGTGTTTGCTGTACCTGCGAGATATTCAAATATGTCATTTGTCTCTTTAAGGGAGCGGCCGTTAACCGATATTAAAAAATCACCTGCTTTTACGTCAAGCCCCGGCATTAATAGTGGTGAGCGTGTCTCTTTGCTCCAGTTTGCACCCTCAATAATCTTCTCGATCTTAAAGAATCCGGATTTATCTTTTGAAAATTCAGCTCCAAGCAGTCCTGTCTGTACTCTTGGTGCTTCCGGATGCTCTCCGTTTTGGGAATATGCATGTCCTACATTAAGTTCACCTATCATCTCACCAATTACATATGCAAGGTCTGAGCGGTGGTTAATATGTGGAACCAGTTGTGCATATCTCTTCTGAATCTTATTCCAGTCAACACCATGCATATTTTTTGCGTAGAAGTAATCTCTCATCTGCCTCCAGCTCTCGTTATAGATTTGCATCCACTCCTGATGGTAGTCAACAAGTTTCTTAACTCCTTTCATTGATATTGGAGTGCTTAGAGTTACAGCAGCTTTAGGTACATCAACTACCTGCATATTTCTTCCAGATATTGCCAGAGCCTTTTTGTAACCGGCGGAGAATATAAGATTTGCCTTTAGTTCTGTCTCCTTCTTATTGTCCAGGTCGTACATCTTCATACCACCCCTTGTGCTGTAGTAGATATTATTACCTATCATGTGGAATCCTCCGTAAAAACCAGCCTCAACAGGTAGTTCAATAACCCTTGATTTGAGATTTGTAAAGTCGTACTCAATTTCAGCTTTAGGAGCTGTTTCGGCTTTCTTCTGATCTGCTGCCGGTTTGGTATCCGTAAGGGCTACTGTATCATTCTTGGGGGCAAACGGAATAGCTGCACCCTTTGCAAGTGGAAGGATATATATCTTGTTCATGTTTGTATAAACATGGTTCCACTCGGTCTGACCATAAGTAGGGTTAAATGTTCTGGCCGATGAGAAGAGCAGGTATTTACCATCTTTGCTGAAGTTCCCTCCTGAAGAGTTGTACCACTCATCTGTAATCTGATGTTTTTCACCATTCTGAGTGTTGTACACCATTACAAAATTCACATCCTTACCCGGACGGGTGAATACCAGATATTTACTATCCGGAGACCAGTTGTAGTCGTTCATGGGACTGATATCAGACTTCTCAACTACTATATTCTTTCCGCTGGCAACATTTAAAATGTTAAGTGTGTTCATCTTTTCGCTCCATGCAATATGCTTAGCATCAGGTGACCACTCAAATCCCAGAATGTGAGTTTTTACATCTGTAAGTCTTTTCTCCTTCCCTTTTGAATCAACATACCAGATATTGAATTCGCCATCCTTGTCTGATACGTATGCATAACCATTGCCATCAGGAGACCAGTCAGCGATTTTATCGTTTGCATCAGATGAATTTGTGAGGTTATATGTAATACCCTCCTTTGCCGGAATTGAGAAAAGATCTCCGCGAGCTACACCCAATAACCTCTCACCATTAGGAGAGATAGACATAGATCTTAAACTTCCTGAAAGATCTTTCCACTCAGCTCGTGACCAGGTAATATCGTTGTTTATTGAAACATTTAACTTCTCCCACTTTCCGGAATTCATATCCAGCTTGTGGATGTAACCTCCATTCTCATATACAATGTAGTTATCACCTGCAGATGGGAACTTCACGTCATACTCTTTGTATGTTGTTACTTGTTTTGTGCTGCCAGATTTTACGTCGTACTCGTAGATATTCATATAACTATCTCTGTCTGAAGCATAAAAAACCTTGCTACCATCAGGAGACCACATTGGAAACACATCCTGATTAACATTATCAGTTATCTTCTTTGACTCCTTTGTCTGAAAGTTGAATATGCGAATATCATCTGCCATTCCCCCTTCATATCTTTTCCATGAGCGAAACTCTCTGAATATATAGTTGTATGCCAACTCTTTTCCATCTGGAGAGAAATTTGCGAAACCGCCATTCTTTAAAGGGACTCTCTCAGATAAGCCACCCTCAACAGGGACCATCATAAGCTGACCGGTGAAGTCATTGAATGTATAACTTCTTGTCCTGTATAGTATCTTTTTGCCATCCGGAGTCCAGTCCATTACAATATTATTTGGGCCCATCCTGTCTCCTATATCATCTCTGCCAAGAGTTGCAGTAAATGTTAGTCTTTTTGGCTCCCCTCCTATTGCCGGAATTACATAAACTTCAGTATTACCATCATACTGAGCAGTAAAAGCAATCATTTTTCCATCAGGAGAAAATTTGGGAAACATCTCGTAACCAACTGAAGAGGTTAATCTCATAGACATTCCTCCGTTATGTGATGTCAGATAGAGATCACCTGCATAAGAGAAGACAATCATATCTCCTTTAATATCAGGAAATCTAAGCAATCTGGCCTCTTTATTTTCAGCAGCGTTTGAAACGTTTGAAAACAAAGCAGAACCGGCAACCAGAATGGCTGCAAACAATAGTTTCTTATAGTTTTTCATATTTTAATAAAGTTAAATGATACTTTGACGTTTATAAGACGAATAAGTTTAATGAAAATTGCAAATAATTAATTTTTCACTACTTTTGCAATCCCTAAATACTAACAAGCCCAGATGGCGAAATTGGTAGACGCGCTGGTTTCAGGGACCAGTGACCGAAAGGTTGTGCAGGTTCGAGTCCTGTTCTGGGCACAAAAAAAGCTGTAATATAGTTAATTTTAACTATTTATAGCTTTTCTCTTTTAAAAAATCCCTACCATATCCCCTGTTTAATTAAAAAATTAAAATGGACATTATTGGAAAAGTCGGATTATTTAATCAACTCTTGCCGACGCAATATGACCGCCCAAAACTTTACTATATATCCGTGTGATATATCATAGGTAATAATTAGATGACCCCGTACACGTTGGTCAATATTATAAGCAGATCCAATAGATAGATTGTTTATTTTTTTATTTTTTTAAGACATTTGTTGTGTGTCAATTGATAAAATCCAAGTTACCAACTTGACCCCATACACCGAACAAAACCACTACTTGGAGGTGAGTGGGGAGAGGTGCAATTCCTAAATATTCTGATTATGGGAATTGATGTTTTTACTCTAGTTAAAGAGTATCCTGATATAGTCATTCAGGTAAAAGTTGTAGACTTAATAGAAGCCGCTCATGTTTTTGCGAAGGATCTTGTATCACTAAACGAACAAAAGAAAAGGGAGAAAATCTTACCAGAAACTCTTATTACTAAAAAAGAGGTTATGGAGTTATTGGGTGTAAGCGAAACCACTTTATGGAGATGGGATACAAAATATAACTATCTGCACCCGGTAATGATTGGTTCAGAACGCCGCTGGCGCTGGAAAGACATATCCGCAATAATTGGAGGCAATACCATAGATAATTACGGCAAGCCAATATGGACTTCTGAAGAAAAAAATAATAACTTTCGAAGGAAATTGTGATGGAATCGGAAGTTAGTAATACAGATTATGAGCTCCTCAACTTTGTTCCTAACCTCTTTTGGCTGGATTATTTCTGGTTAATGAATACGGACTGATATTTTTAGCCAGTATCTTTCAGATAGTCGTCTTTTTTTTATTACATTTGGTAAGAATATTTAATGGCATCCGTTATGAAAAAGATATCTCTTTTATCGGGTAAGGCTATTGCAGCCACAATCTTCATGTCACTTCTGGTTTTGCTGAGCATAAATGCTGTTGTTACATCGGAACAATCACCCAAGCCTGTTCCAGAGGATGTATTGGTTGTTTTGAATAACTCCTGCGGTAAATGTCACAATCAAGGAGGAAGCGGTGCTGCTCTTGCAAATCTCAACCTTACTAAGTGGGATAATTACGACGCAGTAAAACAGGCTAAAAAAGCCGAGGCAATCTGCAGAACTATAACTACCGGGAAAATGCCTCCCAAGTCATTTTTAAGGAAAAATCCTCAGGCTGCACTTACAGACCTGCAAAAAACACTTGTCTGCAACTGGAGCAAACAATAAGACTAATAATTTTAGCTAATTCTTAATGTTCAATCTGCTTCCGCAGCTATTGTAAGTTATTCTTATATCTTTCAGATTTCTTTTAAAGTAACAATAACTATCTATTCCTGTGCAATGGCACAGAAATGCATTTTTTAAATTACTCCCGGCAAACTCATCTGATAGAAACTTAAGCCTGCTTTCAGATGCACTCTTTGTGTGAAGTCCACCAATAATATTGAAAACCGGTAAATTAAAATACTCCTCAGCAGACCGGATAATGTTTGTAATTCCCCTGTGAGAACATCCCGAGATTACGGTTAAAGATTTACCATGGTTAAAGACCAGGTAGAGCTCATCATCAAAAGAGTCTTCTTTAATAAAACTTGTATCTGAATAATTAAATATTGTAATCTTAG
>JAVEZL010000028.1:0-19674 GCA_034003005.1 Bacteroidales bacterium | reverse complement strand
TCGCTGGGTACAAAGCCTTTCGCTATGGAGCTACAGTACAATGCTCCAAATGTGAGCGGAGCGACAGCCCAGTACTCCGGCAATATCAGTGCCGTAAAATGGAGACACAACGGAGGCGGCGAACAGAGTTACCGTTATAATTACGATTCATACAGCCGCCTGACGGATGGCATACACAGCGGTTCAAACAACGAGCAGGGGATAACCTACGACTCTAATGGTAACATAACCGCCCTAACCAGAACAGGGATACAATCTGCAGCAATGACATACAGCTACTCTGTAGCTCTTGCCTCAGAGGAAAAGTGTCAAACGCGTGATAGTTAAAGTGTTCTGGAAAATTATAAAAAATTGCATTTGTCTGACTATTAATTGTTTGACACTTTTCCTCTGAGGCGAGAGGCGGCTAAAGGCAAAGCGAGAGTTGTTGTGTCTGTTTTTTCCGTACCTTACGTTTCTAATTAAAATTCTCTAAACTATTTCTACAATGAACTACTGGTATTTAATTATTCCCGTTGTGCTGCTTATACTGGCAGCCGGGATCAGGATCGTGAGACCTACTCAAAGGGGGCTTATTGAGAGGCTTGGTAAATACAACAGGTTTGCAATGCCTGGTTTTCACTGGATTATTCCTATTATTGACAGAATCTATGTTGTAAATGTGACGGAGCAGATGGTGGATGCTGAGCCGCAGGAGATTATTACTAACGATAATCTGAATGCAAGCGTGGATGCTCAGGTCTATTTCAGGGTTAAGTCGGATGAGGAGAGCGTTAAGGGCTCAATCTATAATGTTAACAATTTCAGATGGCAGATTGTAAACCTCGCAAGGACTACACTGCGTAATATAATCGGTACACTAACACTTAAGTCTGCAAACAGCGAGAGGGGTAAAATCAATGCTGAGCTATACAAGACTTTGCATACTGAAACAAAGGACTGGGGAATTGAGATAGTAAGAACTGAGCTTAAGCAGATTGACCCGCCTAAGGATGTTCAGGAGACTATGAACAAGGTTGTTAAGGCCGAGAATGAGAAGATTGCCGCAGTAGATTCGGCTACGGCTGCCGAGACTGTTGCCGATGGTATCAAGAGGGCAAAGATTAAAGAGGCCGAGGGTATGAAGCAGTTTAAGATTCTTAATGCCGAGGGTGATGCTGAGGCTATTAGATTGGTAAACGAGGCCGCCGATAAGTATTTTATTGGTAATGCCCAACTTCTTAAAAAACTTGAGACTCTTGAGGCATCCCTTGAAAAAAATTCAAAAATTATTATCCCTGCAGGCTCTGAGATAGTGAATGTTATTGGTGAGATGGCAGGAGTACTTCCTCTGGAGAGGAAAGAAAACACTTCTGAGAAGCGAGAAAAAAGATAAAGTGTAATTATTTTGCACTATCTTGCCGGGAAAAAACTGAATGAACAATTTTTCTATTGGTAACCTAAAATTGTCTGTCCCTATTGTTCAGGGAGGAATGGGTGTTGGAATTTCTTTGAATGGTTTAGCATCTGCTGTGGCAAACGAAGGTGGCGTGGGTGTAATTTCATGTGCCGGAATAGGGCTTCTTTATAAGCAGATGTCAAAAGATTTTGCTGAAGCTTCTATACTAGGCCTGAAAGAGGAGCTGAGACTTGCAAAAGAGAAGGCAAAAGGTGTTATCGGTGTAAATATAATGGTGGCTTTGACAAATTTTGCCGACATGGTAAAGACGGCAATCGCCTCCAAGGCGGATGTAATTTTTTCCGGTGCCGGGCTTCCGCTCGATCTCCCTTCATTTCTCACGAAAGACTCACAAACAAAGCTGGTTCCCATAGTTTCTTCTGCAAGGGCTGCACTTATCATCTGCGAAAAGTGGATTAAAAATTACAACTATATTCCGGATGCAATAGTCCTTGAGGGGCCCAAAGCGGGCGGTCACTTGGGTTACAAAGAGAATCAGATTACTGACGAGAACTACTCACTTGAGCATCTGCTTCCTGAATTGGTTCAAACAATAAAGGTTGTAGAGGAGCAAAATAACTGCAAAATTCCTATAATTGCCGGAGGTGGAATATACGACGGAGAGGGGATGAAGAGAATCCTTGACATGGGTGCATCGGCAGTACAGATGGGCTCCATATTTGTTACAACTGAGGAGTGCGACGCCTCCACTGCTTTTAAAGAGGCATACATAAACGCAACTGAACAAGATGTTGAGATTATCAAAAGCCCGGTAGGTATGCCCGGCCGCGCCATCTTAAGCAAATTTATCCAGAGCGTGAAGGAGGGCCACGAAAAACCAAACGGCTGCCCTTACCACTGCATCAGAACATGCGACTACACAAAAAGTCCTTACTGCATAATCAAAGCACTATACAACGCTTACAAAGGAAACTTCTCAAAAGGGTACGCCTTTGCCGGAAGCAATGCCTTTAAGGCCGACAAAATCGTCACAGTAAAAGAGACCATCCGCAACCTGATGGACGGTTTCCGTAAAGCATCGGCGGTGTAGATTTTTACCTGAAAAATCTGTGTAAATATATCGGAATTTACTGACCAATAAGGTTTTCAGATACCTCGCGCCCGAGGAGGGAGGGGCACCCGTGTAACGGGGAGGTGTATCAGAAAACCTTATTGGTCAGTAAATAATATGTACATTTATAGCAGTTAGAAAAAGATAAAAATTTATACCTATGAAATCTTACGGAAAAACCGCACTGGTTGCGGGTGCATCTGAGGGGATTGGGGCGGCTTTCGCGAAGGAGCTGGCCGCAAAAGGGATGGATTTGATTTTGGTGGCAAGGGGTTTTGATAAGCTGACTGCGCTTGCAGCTGAAATTGAGGGGGTGCAGGGAGTCAAATGCCACATTTTTCAGTGCGATTTAGGTGATGCCGGAGCGGCAGATGCCATTTCCTGTTTTCTGACAGGGAACTCTCTGGAGGTGGATATTCTGGTTTACAATGCAGCTGTTTCGCCCATAGGACCATATCTTGAGATGGCGTTTTCTGAAATTGACAGGGCTGTTCAGGTAAACATCACAACCCAGTCAAAGCTATTGCATATTTTGGGTGGCCAAATGGCAGAGAGGGGGCGGGGAGCGGTGATTGTGGTCTCGTCTATGGCGGGGCTGCAGGGAAGCGGAGGAATTTCACTCTATTCGGCAACCAAAGCCTTTGGCAGGGTATTGGCCGAGGGTTTGTGGTATGAGTGGAGGAGCAAGGGGGTGGATGTTATTGCCTGTTGTGCAGGAGCCACAGCTACGCCCAATTATATAAAATCAAATCCGGCAAAGAGTTCAATGTTTGCCCCCAAGGTTCAAAAGCCTGAAGAGGTTGTCAGGGAGTGCCTGAAAAGACTGGGGAAAACGCCGTCATTTATTTGTGGCAGAGGAAACAGAATCGCCTCACTCTTTATGCACAGACTCCTTCCCCGCAAACTCGCAGTTAAGATAATGGGTGACAACACAGCACGAATCTACCCAGGGAGCACGAGATTACCCCAGGGGTAAAGTGTCAAACGACTAATATTCAGACGCTTAATATACAAGCGCTTAATAAACAAACGGAATAATTCTGTATTTAACCCGCTTTTTATATTCGGCCCAAAGCTCACCGTATTTTGCGGTGCATCGGCGGTCGTCGTCCCATTCGCGGGTGAAGAGGAGAATCACATAGTAGAGAGGATAGAGCCATGGCCAGCCGGTTTCAGGATAGCCTGTTGCAAGGGCGATGCCTGAGGCCATAAGAATCTCTCCTAAATAGTTAATATGTCTGGAGGTACCCCAGAAGCCATTTACAAGGAGGGTGTTTTTGCCATCGGTTATGCTTTCCGGTTTAATCCATAAAAATCTCTTGTCTGGATCTCTTTTGAAGTGGTATTTCTGCATATTGGCTCCTCTTGCAAGTCCCCAGCCTGTGAAGAAGATTATGACGGGAAGAATGTAGTACAATGAAGAGAGTCCGGGATCAGGCAGATGGACTGTTGACCATAGCGGAACTGTGTAAAAGTATGGGTAGAAAACAATACATCCCCAGCCAAGTTTAAAGCCGACCCTTTCGGCAAAAATGTCGTAAGTGTAGAGGTGAACTCTCTCAAAAAAGAGATATTCGGTAACGAACCAGGTAAGCAAAAGCGATGTGATGAGAATTCCCGGTGAGGCCTCGCTGCCGTATGTCATGTTGTGGTGAGCGGCAAAACTCAATACGTTAAGTTCTAGGAGTATTGCTCCCACCATGTAGAGCCACATCTTCAAGTCAATTCTGCCTTTATTGATTGAGATATTCTCTGCACGGCCCAGAAAAAAATCTGCGAGTATGTTTTTCCGTACGGGTTTATAATTAAATACAACAACTGCAGAAAAAATCAGCCCAAGTAAGCAGGCACCTGCAAGCCCCTCCCATCTGTGAAGGTATAGCCAGTTGTATGGCAAATTTCCGTAATTGCCCAGAGAAAACCAGATAGTTGCTGAAAATGCCAGTACAAGCAGACCATTTAGTCTGTACAACATTTTATCAGTTGTGCCCGGGATGTTAATGTAACCTTTAACATATCTTCCGGGAAGTAAAACGTGTAGTAGAGTTATTACCGCAATAATAAGGAGAGGTGCGAGAAATCCTGATATTGTGTTCATTAGAATATTTGTTAGAAGTTAGAATTAAATTTTTGAAGGTAGAGTAAAGATAAAATTACTTCCCTTGTTCTCTTCACTCTCAACCCATATCTTCCCACCGTGGGCCTCAACAAACTCTTTACATATAAGTAGTCCTAACCCTGTTCCCGACTCCTCTTCTGTTCCTCTGGTTGTATATTGCCCGGCCAGATTCCACAACCGTCCCTGGTTGACTGCCGATATTCCTGTTCCGCTGTCTGAAACTGTTGTTTTTGTGAATTTCCCCATATTGATAAATGTAACCACTACGTCTTTACCTCTATAGGAGAATTTAATTGCATTTGAAACCAGATTCCTGAGAATGGTTTTAAGCATGTTAGGGTCTGCGTACAATTCCAGGTTGTCTTCTGCAACATATTGTAAATTAATATCCTTCTCCTTTGCCATAGTTCCAACTGCACCTCTTATTTCATTGCAAATAAATTGAATGTTAATTTTCTCTGGTTTGCAGTCAATTTTACCCCTTTGTGTCTTGGACCAGGTGAGCAGATCTTCTAGGAGGCTGAAAGTTTGCCGGCTGGTATTGCTCAACATCTCAAGTTGTTCCTCAACCTCCTCCTGCTCCATCTCCCTGAAATTTTCCAGAAGGTAATCGGAAAAACCCAGAAGAGCATTGAAAGGATTCTTAAGGTCGTGGGCAATGATTGAAAAGAATTTGTCTTTAGTGGCGTTTGCCTCTTCAAGCATGGCCTTCTCACGAGTAAGTTCTCTCTGAAGAGTGTTTATTTCATTATTAAGGTTGAAGAGTAATTTATTTTGCTCCAGCAGTTGCCCCGAATCAACACCCCCAATAAACAGAATTTCTGACCCTTTCCTGTAAATTTTTCCAAGAAGTGAGATGTTCTCGGTGTCATAGCTGCCCAATGTTATGTAGCCGCTGTATATTAGTGAATCTTTGGGCTGTGTCTTAAGGATTTTGGAGAATGATGGATTGAGGAAATTATCTTTGGGTGAGAGTTTTGATATAAAAGTCTTCTTAAGTGTTTTGTTTGCGAAAATGAGGTCTCCGGTTTCACTAAACAGAGCAAGATAGATTGATGGACTCTCCGCAATGGAGAGTTTAAATTCTAAGTGCCAATTGTCAAGAATCTGATTAATTAACCCCTGTTTTGTCATATAGAGGCTGTTTTAGGAAACTCTCAAGTGCAGACAAATCTTTAAGATAGAGTACTCCGTGATGTTTAAGCATAATATCTTTTCCCTCTTCTATAAGACCTTGGCCTCCTATGAGCACTGGGATTTCCGGGAATTTATCTCTCACTTTTTTGATAGTTCTCTCAAGATAATCAATATGCATGTCAATGCTGATAGAGAGCCCCAGCGTGTTTGGATTAATCTTATCAATAAACTTAATTAACTCGTCAATGGGGGTGTTAGCACCTAGAAAGTGAGATGTCCAGCCGTTAAGCTCAAAAACATCAGAGACCATCTTGGCTCCTATCTGGTGAACCTCTTGTTCTACAGATGAAATCACCGCCACTTTGTCTTTATGTCCTGCACTGGTAATAACTCTGTAGTAGAGCTGACCCAGAATGGATTCAACAATTGCAGAGGCAAGGTGCTCGGATGCTACACTTATAGTCCCGTTTTCCCAAAGCTCTCCAACTTTGTACATAGCCGGCTTAATAACCTCTTCGTAGATTTGTTGAACACCCTTGTTGTCAGCTAGTAATTCGTTTACCAAATCCAGGCCCTTTTGTCTCTCCCCTTTTAATAAAATGGAGAGAAACTCCTCACTTGCTTTCTTGGTTTCCATAAGGCATATTAAATTATCAACCAAGTTAACAAAAAATTAATTAGTATTTTTGTTTTTGAAGCACATAAAGATAAGATAATGGGAAACCTGGATTACGGAGTGATTGGAAATTGTCAGACAGCAGCATTAATATCCAAAAAGGGAAATATTGAATGGTTGTGTTTTCCGGAATTTGACTCACCCTCAATTTTTGCAGCTATACTTGATAAAGAGATAGGAGGAGAATTTGGTTTTGTGGTAGATGACAGCTATAAAATTGAGCAGTCATATTTCAGAGAGACAAATATTCTTTGTACTAAATTCTCGTCTCAGGAGGGGGCATTTGAGGTTTTTGACTTTATGCCAAGGTACAAAACAGGCTCGGGTGATGATTACTATCTTCCGGCTGAAATTTACAGGTATATCAGGCTGGTGAGCGGAAATCCAAAGTTTGCCGTTAATTATAATCCGGTTTTCAATTATGCAAGAGAGGTTGCATCTCATGAAATTATGGATGGTTATGTAAAATCAGTGCCTGAAAGTGATGGGAATAACTCGGTGTATCTATACTCCAGCATTGACTATGAAATGATTCTTGCAAAGAGGGAGGTTACCATTGAAAAAGATGAATTTCTGTTACTCTCGTATAATCAGAAACTGGTCCCTACTGATATAGACAGGGTGTATCTTGAATACTCCAGGACAAAGGTCTACTGGCTAAACTGGGTAAACCGTTCAAAAAAATATGAGCTGTACAACAGGGAGCTAACCAGAAGCCTCCTTATACTTAAACTTATGTCTTTTCAACCCACCGGGGCAGTCCTTGCAGCGTTGACCACAAGTATTCCGGAAACTGCCGGAGATGTGAGAAACTGGGACTACAGGTTCTGCTGGTTAAGGGATGCTTCAATGATGATTGATACCCTTATATCTATGGGCCACCAGGGAGCTGCAAAGAGGTTTTTAATGTTTATCAAAAGGGTTTTAAAATATAAGTCAGATACTTTCCAGATAATGTATGGAATTAACGGAGAGAGAAAACTTACTGAGGAGGAGCTGCCACATTTAAGCGGCTTTATGGGGAGCAAACCGGTAAGAATCGGCAATGCTGCTTATCATCAGAAGCAGAACGATTCTCTGGGATACCTGATGGATGTTATATATCAATATTATCAATATTTCACGGGTACACTGGATGAAATTGAGGATATGTGGGAGGTGGTTAAGAATATTGTTAATACAGTCCGTAGCGAGTGGCATAAAACAGATCAGGGAATCTGGGAGTACAGAAACAGGGAGCAGCACTTTGTCTTCTCTAAAGTTATGTGCTGGGTAACAATGGACAGAGCTTCAAAGATTGCCGATTATCTTAATAAACCAAATACTGCATCCATGTGGAGGGAGGTGGCAGACGAAATCCATAATGATATAATGGAGAGGGGATGGAAAGAGGGGATAGGAGCCTTCTCTCAGGCATATGAAAATGATGAGTACGATTCTTCTGTTTTGCTGATGGAGGCGTACGGTTTTCTTCCTGCCAGCCATCCTAAGTTTATAAGAACAGTAGACTCTATAAAGGAAAATCTCATGAAAGATGGCCTTATGTACAGATATAAGGACAAGGATGATTTTGGAGAGCCGGAGTCTGCCTTTACAATCTCAACATTCTGGCTTATCCGGGCGCTGTACGTTACAGGGCGTGAACAAGAGGCAAAAGATATGTTTGACAGAATTCTCTCTTATTCAAACCATCTGGGGCTCTTTAGCGAAGATCTTGATTTTAAAACAAAGGCTCAGCTTGGGAATTTCCCTCAGGCATATTCACACCTTGCAATTATCAATACTATAAAACTATTTGCAAAAGAGACCGAACGTTCAAGGTTTATCAGGCCATAAGGAATGAGAGGAACTCAAGATTGTCTTTTTGTTTAAGCAGCTTGTATTTTGCAAATTCGGATATGTTGCCGATTTTAATTGAGATGGCACCATCCGGAAGTGCTTTGAACATATCTTCATCTGTTGTGTCGTCTCCTATTGCCATAATAAAGTCATATTCTCCCTGCTCAAGAAGTCTGTTTACCTCAGAACCCTTTGTGCAATCCGGATACTTTACTTCAAGTATCTTGTCACCCTTGACAATGTGTAGATTTTTTCTGGTACAAGGGCCTATCAGTTCGTTGATTAGTTGCTGTGACCTAATGGAGGCCAGCCATGGGTCTACTTTTCTGTAGTGCCACACCAGGGCTGTTTGTTTTGTCTCAAGAGTGGAGCGGGGGGTTTTGTCAGTTACCCTGTTAAAAATTGAGAGAATCTCTTGGTCCCAGCTCTCTTGATGTAAGTTTTCAAACCACTTTCCGTTCTCTTTATAAAATGCACCATGTTCGGCAGCAAGGCCGAGGTTTAGATGGCCCACCCATTTATCAAGTGTCTTGTGGTCTCGTCCACTGCTAATTACCACTCTGTTTTTAGAATCACTTGTAAGTTTATTTAAAAGTGATAAAAGAGACTCATCCGGGAATGCATCCTCAGGTCTTGGTTTGAATCCCACAAGTGTGCCATCGTAGTCTAAAATAATTAGTCTTGATTTAGCTTTGTTATATTTGTTTTTAAGTTCTGACTGCCTCTCATTTGTAAGTAGCTTTTTGTGTAGTTTTTTGTTGTTTAAACCTATAGATTGAAGTTGTTTTAGATAATCTCCGGTCCATTTATCTATGGTTTGTTTGGAGACTACCGCCTGCATTCTCTCAATTCTCTTTTTCTGTTCCTCTTCCGGCATCTCAAGAGCTAGCAGAATTGAATCCTCAATCTCCTGAATTTCGTTTGGATTAATTATAACAGCGTCCATTAACTCTATTGAGGCTCCTGCCATTTCACTTAAAATCAGGACTCCCGGATTATCTCTTTTACTTGCCACGTACTCTTTTGCAACGAGATTCATTCCATCTCTGAGTGGGGTAACCAGCGCTATGTCTGCAACATGGTACATTGCAACCAGCTCTTTAAAATCAAAACTGTGGTAGAAATATTTTACAGGTGTCCAGTCAAGATCTGAGTACTCTCCGTTAATGGCTCCGATTGTCTGGTCTACCTTTGTCTTAAGGTCTGCATAGCTCTCGACGCTATCCCTGGATGGAACAATAATCATATTGAGGCTGATTTTGCCTCTGTACTCCTCGTGGTTTTTAAGAAAGGATGAAAATCCCTTTAACCGGTTAAGTATCCCCTTACTGTAGTCAAGTCTGTCAACTGAGAGCATCATTTTTTTCTCAATGTGTGACAGCCTGAGTTTCTCGACCATCCTTGCCACCTCGGGATCATTTATGGCATCGTGGAACATATTATAGTTTATCCCCATTGGATGGGTGTCAACATAAACCTCTCTGTTCCCTGACCACACTTTGTCAAGTGAAAAGTCCACATCCAGAACCCTTTCACATGCGCTTATGAAGTGTCTCATATATTCGTGGGTATGAAAACCTATAAGGTCACAACCCATAAGTCCGTTTAGAATCTCATCTCGTTCAGGCAGAACCCTGAAAAGTTCGTATGAAGGGAATGGAATATGGTGGAAATAGCCAATACTAACCTCTTTGCCGAGCCCTCTTATCATAGACGGGAGAAGCATCAGGTGGTAATCCTGAACCCAGACAATGTCACCAGGTTGAATAACCTCGGCTGCCTTCTCAAGGAACAGACCATTAACCTCTTTGTATGCCTCCCAGTGCTTCTTCTCATACTTTACAAGTGTGTAAAAGTAGTGGCACAGAGGCCAGAGTTTGCTGTTGCTGTATCCCTCGTAGTAGTCTCGTATCTGCTTTTTATTCAGATAAACAGGATGGTAATTAAATTTAAGTAAAGTTTTGTCAATGAGTTTTTTATCATCTGCAAATTTTACATCAATTCCGGGCCATCCTATCCACACCTTTTCAATATCAGAGTCCATAGAGTTCAGGCCCGTTACCAGGCCCCCTTCACTTGGAGAAAAAGAGTACTCTCCATTCTCTCTGCTGGCTTTTAACGGTAATCTGTTGGCAATAATAATTAATCTCATTTTTGTATCTTTTAAATAAACCCTATATATCTCTTACACTCTCTCTAACTCCAGTCCAGTAATCTCTTCTGCCCCTCAAGTGCCTTGATTTCTGTTACATCCTGACTCACCTCAAGAACCCCTTTGTACTCTCCCTTTTCGTCGCGGACAGCAAAATACCTGATATGAATAAACTTTCCTCTCAGGGTAATCCAAAACTCGGCATCATCCCTCTCGCCTTTTCTGAATTTATTCACAATCTCCTCTACAACATGAAGGCTCTCAGGCGGATGGCAGTTTCTAACATCCCTACCTATTACCGCAGGGGAGCGAGGGAAAAATCGGTCTTTTGCCCTGTTAAAATACCTCACCTTGTCATTTTCATCAACATAGGTGATGTCAAGCGGCAAGCTGTCAAAGATCATTGTGGCCCTTTGCAGGAACTGGTCAGATACGGGACCGCTCAGCTCTGCTGCCACTCTGTTTGCCTCTGAGGCCGATTCCCCTGCCGGCGGGTTGGGGCTGTCAATAAATGGGAATGGGTACTCAAAGCTCTGCCGGTGCATCTCGGCCCAATCCTCTTTAGGTATTGTGCCTGCTGCAATGGGATAGACAATTATCTCCTCCTTCTGAATCATACCGAATGCCCCAAAGTAGTAGTTGCCGATTGCCCGGTTCATGGTCATCCACTCGCTATGCTCTGATTTTGCAAGGCCGATAAGCTCTTTTATCATCCGGCGGAGGTCGTCGTGGAGAGACCACATAACTTTGAGCGGTTTGTACTCCTTCCAGTGCTTTTCCAGATATGGAAAAAGTATATTCTCCTTTTTAATGTAGTGTGGCTCAAACTGAGCGAAGCTCTCCAGGTGGGGGAGAAGTTCGGCCTTAAGAGAACCGAGTTCATCAAGCTCCCGCCCTTTGTAGGCTTTGAGGATCTTTTTCATTGTATTGAGGCGGAACTCAAATGCTCTGTTCTCAAGCATGAGGTAGTACAGAAACGACCCCTCCTCCGGACGCTCCCACTCATAGGCCTTCAGGTATTCGTAAAGGACATTCAGAATTTTGTTGATATCCCTTTTAATTTCAGGAACAGTAATCCCCATCTGCATCTGGTACTCTTCCAGATAAAGCATGTCATAAGGGGTAATACCGTTGAGTGCCTCTTTATGTCTCTCAATCAGCTCCTTTCCATCTCCGCCGCTCATCATCCCGGTGGAGAATGCAATAAGGTGCTCTATCTTATTTCTGTCGCTTTTTATCATATATGTAGAAATTGCTAATTTTTATTTATTGAAATTGCTAATTCTAGAATTTTTACGGATTGCTCTTTGCTATTTTTTCGTGGACTTCAAGATAGGCAGGGAGTGCTGCCGATCCGTACCAGGTAAACAGTTCTGCCTCAAAAACTCCCTCTGCTATTGCTCTGTCTCCCTTAAGCATCTCCCGTGCCTCCTGATGGTCAGTTGTGTTGAGCACGAAAATTCCTCTGTATTGTTTGTCGTTCTTTCCCATGGGGCCGGCAATGATAAGCTTACCCTCTCCGGCTAACTTGTTGATGTTCTCCATGTGACTTCTGAACAGTTCTGCCAGAAGAGCCTTGTCCTCTGTCTTATTAGGGCCGGTGCGCAAAATCACAAATGTGTAGCTCTTCATCCCATAATCATCTGCACCATATTTGGCTGCAAGTGCAGGATCATATTTGATATTGCCCTGAGAGGCTGCCGGGATATTTGCCCCCAGTGTCATCAAAAGCGCAATTACAATTGTATATATTGAGAACCTCTTATTTTTTTTCATAAATTTACTTGCTGTTAGTTATATTTCTAGCAGAATGTAAATATAATAAATCTGCCCTAAAAGCTGACTTGAAAATTACTCTTATGGGACTAGACATACTCTTTATAGTTGCCGGTATTATATTACTTGTTGTTGCTTTGGCCGGATGTTTCCTTCCGGTTATTCCCGGCCCACCTCTTGCTTTTGGAGCTCTTATATTGCTCCACTTTACTTCCGTTGCTCATGTCTCTACTGAAGTTTTATGGACAATGGCCGGGCTTGCCCTTCTGGTAACTGTACTTGACTATATTGTTCCGGTTTGGGGCACCAGAAAGTTTGGCGGAAGTAAGGCGGGCGAAAGAGGTGCAATAGCCGGTGTTATTGTGGGGCTCTTTCTGGGCCCTTTAGGAATTATTATAGGCCCCTTCTTTGGAGCTCTTGCCGGAGAATTACTAGTCGGCACCCCCGGCGACAAAGCATTCAAATCTGCCATCGGCTCATTCATCGGCTTCCTGCTTGGAGTGGGGCTTAAGCTGATGGTTACTCTTGTGATTGCATTCTATTTCTTTAAGATCTGGTTGTTCTAGCTAGCTGCGGCGGAGACTCCTTCAATTTACATCTGGCAATCTTACTGCATTCACTGAGCATCCGCATAACTTCCGGAGTTTTTCCTCCTCGCTCACTGCGTTCGCTGTGGCGGAGACTCCTTCAGTTAATATCTGGCAATCTTACTGCATTCACAGAGTATCCGCATAACTTCCGGAGTTTTTCCTCCTCGCTCATTTCATTCGCTGTGGCGGAGACTCCTTCAGTTATGCGGACTACTCTGTGAAAGGGCATGCAGTAATTCTTGCTAGTCATCCGCAAACACCAGTAATCGTTCCGGAGTGGCAGCGGATGACTGGGGAAGAGCTGAATAGCAGGGGTTTGACACTTTACCCCTGGGATGATCCTAGGGGTTGATTGTCAAAGAACTCTGAATCTGCGTGTTACAGCCGTGCGGGTGCAGTTTGAACTGCGCAGATTTGCGGATACACATCGCCTACCGAGGATTTATATGGTGCTGCGCGGTTTATACGGCCTTTGGCCGGTTATCTGGGTTGAGAGGTTGCGGTGTTGGGTGCCGGAGATTGCGGTGTTGGGTGGGACGAACCTTCACGGGATTGATTTACAGGCCGTTTCAAAACACAAATCACACAATATCAACAAAATGCGATTTGCAACACTATCAAAATGAAGGCCATGGAGGTTCGTTCTACCCACGCCTGTAAAAAAATTCGTGTTACAATATTTGCGTTATATTACAAAAAAAGTAACTTTGCGATGTAATAGTAAGTATTGCGGTGTAATAGTAAGGATTATGGCGAAAGTTGCGAAGAAAAGTTCTGAAAACCTTTTGATTGAGGCTGGGCATGAGCTTTTTTGGAAATTCGGGTTCAAAAAGGTTACTGTGGAGGATGTGTGTAAAAAGGCCGGTGTAAGCAAGATGTCGTTTTACAGATATTTTGATAATAAAACCGATTTAGCAAAGAGGGTACTGGATAAGGTAATTTCAGATGGTGTTGAGAAGTTTAGAGTTATTCTTACAGATGATGATACTATTTCAAATAAGATGCACAGGTTTATTTTGCTGAAGATTGAGGGGACAAACGATATCAGCAAGGAGTTCGTTCAAGATTTGTATACAGATCAAGGTTCGGATCTTCAGCTTTTTATGGCTAAGCTTAGTACTGAAGCATGGGTTAGTGTTTTGGACGAATTCAGAGCTGCACAGTCAAGAGGGGTGTTTAGGCCTGATTTTAAACCGGAGATTCTTTTTGCAATGAGTAAAGATATTGCCGAGATTGTTACAAATCCGGCACTTAACTCGTTATATGCAAATACCCAGGAGGTTATTGTTGAGTGGGTCAATTTGATAACATTTGGCATTGCTCCCAGAGACCAGGACACTGTGTCAAATTTGGTGCCCACCGCCACAAAAGTGGTGGCCACGGCAACAAATGCCTCAGAGGAAAAGTGTCAAACATCTGATAGATAGTACTTTATAAAAATTTATAAATTTCGCTAAAATGTTGATTATATGATGTTTGACACTTTTCCTCTGAGGCAAAAACGCACGCAAAAACGCACGCAACCCCGGCAGACACAGCCCAACCTTCAAGGGCATCTTTGGGCTAGGTTGCTTACGTTGCTCATATTGGTTGTGTTTTTGCTGGCCGGGAATGTTGCTTTTGGTCAGCCGATGTCACAGACGGAGGCGCTAAAGCAGAAGAGAGCTGAGTTAAAATATCGCGGGCAGTTTAGTGCTTGGGGTGGGTATGCGTCGGGGTCTGAGTGGCCGGTGATGCTGGGGGCGAGGTATTTGCCGCAGCTGAATCTGGAGGTGCCAATTAATTGGCGTACGCCGGGAGAAGATTCCGGTGGCGGCTTTTGGGGAGGGTTGAGGTTTGATGCTGAGGTGTCTGGAAATATGTATGGAGGTGGTGAAATGATAAGGTCTTCTGGTGGAGATTCATGGATGATTGGAGATTCAAGGATGATTGGAGATTCAAGGAGAGAGGTGAGTTGGGATGCAAGGTGGGATGGAAAGGTTAAGCTTTACCGGGGGTGGGGCAGGATCTCTACTGACAGGGCGGAGCTGAGGGTGGGGCTTCAGAAGATAAATTTTGGTTCGGCAATGATGTTGAGGCCTCTTATGTGGTTTGATTCTATGGACCCGAGGGATCCGCTGCAGATGACGGATGGTGTGTGGGGTGCTATGGGCCGGTACTATTTTAATAATAATGCAAATGTTTGGGTGTGGGGGTTGCTTGGAAACAGTACGAGAAGGGCGCTGGATGTGCTGCCATCTGACGGGGGTGTCCCCGAGTTTGGAGGTCGCATACAGGTTCCGATGGGAAAGGGTGAGATGGGTTTTACTTTTCACAGGCGTAAGGCCGATTTATCAGCATTTGGATATGACTCTGTATTAGGATTTGATTCTGAGGTTTTAACGACAGGCTTCAATAGTCATTACGAAAACAGATATGGTCTGGATATGAGGTTTGATTATGAGATAGGGTTCTGGCTGGAGGCGGTGTGGATAAACAGGCGGGGGACAACAAACACTATATTAAATCAGTCAGTTGCAAATCCGTTTTTTGAGTCGCAACTTCCGGTCAATCAGCGGATGGTTACGGTGGGGGCGGATTATACGTTTGGTCTTGGAAATGGGCTTGGTGTGGCGGTGGAGCATATGTGGGCGGAGGGGGCAAATATATCGGCACTAAATGTGAATTATCCTGTTAATATGGAGAATAGTCTGAGCTGGATGTTATACAGTGTGTGGGGTGGTGGTGGAGTTTATAATCTTCTCAGATGGAAGAGGATGCTGTCGTTTGGAGATCTTTATGTGACGGCTTTTGTAAACCCGGATAGTTCGGGTCTGAACGGATCGGCTATTTCCGGTTCACCACTTCCCGGGATGGGTGGTGGGGTAAATCCGCTATCGGGAAAGGGTGTTCAAATTATGTTGGTAATTAATCATCAAACAAAATAGTATGGAAACAGAACAAATTGTAAAGCTGGACGGTGTTTACAAAAGATTTCCGGCTGGTAAAACAGAGTTTACCGCGCTTAATAACATCAATCTCACCTTTGGAAAGGGGGAGTTTGCGGGCCTTGTGGGGCCGAGCGGTTCGGGAAAAACTACTTTGCTGAATATTATAGGGTCTCTTGACTCTCCCTCTGAGGGTACGGCGGATGTCCTGGGAAAAAGAATCAATACTCTTTCTCATAAGGAGGCGGCTCTGTTAAGGAATATGGGGATAGGGTTTATTTTTCAGACATACAATCTGCTTCCTGTCTATACGGTTTATGATAATGTTGAGTTTGCCCTTCTGTTGCAGAACAGGGGTGCTGCCGATAGGAAAAAGGCTGTTATGGAGGCACTTGAGTGGGTCGGCTTAACAGATAAGGTAAATTCAAAACCATCTGCGCTTTCCGGCGGGGAGTGTCAGAGGGTGGCTATTGCCAGGGCAATGGTTAAGAGGCCACAGCTTGTTCTGGCCGATGAGCCGTCGGCAAATCTGGACTCTAAGAATTCTCATAACATAGTGCAGACTATGAAGCGCCTTAACAAGGAGTTGGGGACAACATTTATCTTCTCAACGCATGATGAGAAGGTTATGCAATATCTGGACAGAATAATACACTTGCAAGATGGAATGGTTATCAATCAAACTGGCCTTTAGGAACCTGCTTGGTTCAGGGAAGAGAACCTGGCTTAATGTTACGGTTCTCTCTATAGCCTTTGTTGTTATAGTCTTTTATAATGGGCTGCTGGATGGATGGAATCTGCAGGCAAAGAGAGATACAAAGGCGTGGGAAACGGGGAGTGGCAGGATAGACCACGCTCTCTATGATCAATTTGATCCTCTGTCGCTGGTGGATGCACATGCACCGCTGGGGGAAATGCTTAAGGCTGAGATTGAGAGTGGCGAGGCGGTGGCTGTACTGGCTGTTCAGGCTTCGGCCTACCCAAATGGAAGGATGGTTAATGTCCTTCTTAAGGGGATTGACCCTGCTCAAAAGACACTCACTCTTCCTACTGCGGTGCTTGACTCAGCCCGTGAGGCAGATGGGTCGGCTATACCGGTGATAGTGGGTGACAGAACTGCTAAAAGTGCAAAACTTAAGGAGGGGGATGTGATGATTGTGAGGTGGAGGGATGTGAACGGAACTTTTGATGCCAGAGAGGTAAGGATTGCAGGAGTATTTAAAACCACCGTTCCTACTGTGGATGGAGGTCAGCTCTGGATTCCTCTTGAGGATCTGAGGGAGATGACCTCTTTGTATGGAGAGGCAACTTATGTGGTGCTTTCTGATGAGATTGTTGCTTCTGATGATTTTGGGTCTGCAGGTGCTCTGTCGCAGGAGTGGAGGTATATGGATGAGGATGCGCTGATGAAGGAGATTGATGATATTATCAAGACAAAGAGGGCCAGTTCAATGATTATGTCGATGCTTCTGCTTGGCATAGCTCTGCTGGCAATTTTTGACACGCAGATACTCTCAATTTTTAGAAGGCAGAAGGAGATAGGTACATACATTGCATTGGGGATGACAAGGTTAAGGGTTGTGGGGATTTTTACGATTGAGGGTACTGTTCACTCAATTCTGGCTATCCTGCTGGGACTTTTATGGGGGATGCCGCTTCTGAAACTGATTCAGCATGTGGGGTTACCGATGCCTGCCGGTACGGACCAGGTGGGGCTTGCTATTGCCGATAAGATTGTGCCTGCCTACAGTGCGGGTATGATACTGGCATCTGTCCTCCTGGTTGTTGTCTCTTCATTTATTGTAAGTTATATACCTGCAAGAAAAATTGCCAAGATGAAACCTACTGAGGCTTTAAGGGGGAAATTGCTATGATAAAATTTTTACTTAAAGGCATTTTGAACGACAAAGGGAGGAGCCTGCTTCCAATAATTGTCGTGACACTCGGGAGTATGCTCACCATTTTTCTTCACAGCTGGCTTACCGGAGTTATGGGAGAATCTATTGAGCTGAGCTCAAACTATAACACAGGTGATGTACGTGTGATGACCAGGGCTTATGCTGCTGACAAGGAGCAATTCCCTAATGATCTTGCAATTCTGGACTCGCCAGTGCTTGTTGAGGAGCTTAAAAAACTTGAGCCCTCTGTTGAGTGGGCAGAGAGGATTAGGTTTGGGGCTTTGGCCGATTTTCCTGACTCTCTGGGTGAGACCAGAGGGCAGGGGGCTGTTGTGGGGTGGGCGGTTGACCTTTTGAGTGAAGGGTCTAATGAGCCTCAGAGATTTAATTTGCAAGAGTCTCTGGAGAGGGGCCGTTTACCGGAAAAGGGAGGAGAGTGTCTGCTATCTGAGGATCTTGCTGCTAGATACGGTGTCTCTCCGGGAGAGCAGTTTACACTATTTGGAACAACAATGGAGGGTGGATTCTCCTTTACAAATTTCATTGTTTCAGGAACTATCAGATTTGGCTCTCCGGCGCTTGACAGGGGGGCGGTTATTGCAGATATTGAAGATGTAAGAGCTTCATTTGCAATGGGTGGTGCATCGGGAGAGATACTCGGTTTTCTGCCATACGACTATTTTAATGAGGAGGAGGCTGAGGCAGTTAAGAGCAGATTGAATGCTGTATGGGCCTCTGATAATGATGAGTTTGCACCAGTTGCTCAATCGTTAAGGGATGTTCCGGGTATGGCCGATTTTCTTGCATACAGCAATTACATAGGTGGTATTATGATATTCCTTTTTGTCTCTGCAATGGCTATTGTTTTGTGGAATGCAGGGCTGCTCGGGGGGCTGAGAAGATATACCGAGTTTGGAGTGAGAATAGCTCTTGGGGAGGATAAGGGGCATATTTACAGATCTCTTTTGTGGGAGGCCCTTATGACCGGAGTTATAGGCTCTGTAATAGGAACCGCTCTTGGAGTTACAATAGTTTACGCTTTGAATTCACACGGAATAGACATCTCCGGAATGATGAAAAATGCCACAATGCTTATGCCTTCTGTTATGAGGCCCGCCGTTACTCCTGTAATGTGGTATATCGGCTTTATCCCCGGTGTATTCTCTATGGTGCTGGGCAATGCACTGGCCGGAATCGGGATATATAAAAGGGAGACCGCAAGGCTATTTAATGAATTGGAAGTTTGATATATATAGAAATTAATTATGAAAATATTTACACACGCTCTATTAATCACAATCCTGCTCGGAGGCTCGCTCCCGGCTTCCGCCCGGAGCTCGCAGCCTGCAGCTCAGCAGCCCGCCCAATCGGGCGAAACAATCCTCCGCAAAGTAGACCAAAACCTCTCTTCAAAAAACAGAGTCTTTGAGTCAACAATGATTATTCACGGAAGGCGCTCCACCAGAAACATCACCTCAAAAAGCTGGAGCGAAGGAGACAAAAAATCCTTCAGTGAATACCTCTCGCCCGCTGCAGAGGCCGGTACCAAGATGCTCAAACTAGAAGGTCAGCTATGGATTTACACCCCTGCTGCAGACAGAACCATCCAGATATCTGGTCATATGCTCAGGCAATCCGTCATGGGGTCAGACCTGTCTTACGAAGATATGATGGATGACCGCAAGCTCACGGATATTTACGACAGCAAAGTTACCGGTAAAGATACCCTGCAGGGTAGAGATGTTATTGTCCTTGAACTAACTGCACGTGTTACCGACGTCGCCTACCATCGCCAGAAGATGTGGATTGATGCCGAGCGCTTTGTCCCCCTACGTCAGGAGATGTACGCAAAGAGCGGCCAGCTTCTTAAGCGCATGGAACTTTCAGATGTAGAGCGCATCCAGGGCCGATGGTTCCCAAAAACCATGATATACAAGGATATGCTTAAAGAGGGCAAAGGGACTGAGTTCAGAATCACCAGGATTCAGTTTGATGCTACGATTCCCGAGCATGTGTTCAGTAAGGCTTCGCTGCGGTAGGTGCTGCTGCA
>JAVEZL010000027.1:0-20579 GCA_034003005.1 Bacteroidales bacterium | reverse complement strand
ATCAAGACAATTACATACCATCAACCAGAAGAGTAAAAAAAAGAGGGCCCGGTCAATGGCAGTTGACCGGGCCCCTCTCTTCAGCGACAACTTTCAATAATCAGAAGAAGAGATAGCGGCTGGTGCCAATTCCTGCACCGGCCGTTGTCTTTATAGTACCATCGGGTCCTGCAACCTTAAGAAGTGAGTTTGAAGAGAAGCTTGTCTCAGCTGTAAAGATATTACCGGTAGCCGGGCTTACTCCCACACCATAAAAGTAAGTGCCCTCCACAACTTCAGATATGCTAAACGTAGCAGCATCCATAGAAAATATAGAGGCACCCACCGGATTGTAGTTTGCATCATACTCTGTTTTATAAGTGTATATCTTTTTACCCTTCCCATCTGAAGTTATAAATCCGTCCATTGAATCAACCGGTATGTCAACCACCTTATCAGCAACCATGGTGACTGGGTCAATTCTCACTAGCCCCTTATCAGGGAAAGATACCCACAGTTTATAAGAGCTGTCAAAAACAAGATGCTTTGCATTTCCGGTAACCCCCGATGGCCTTATAGTAGTAATTACAGGATAGTCCTCCCTTGAGGCATCAAAAACCCTTACCCCCTCTTTAACCGCCACAAAGAGCCTTGTCCCAAACATCGCTATGCCCTCTGCATCTGTTCCTGCAGGAATTTTCTTAATAAATGCCTTTGTAACAGCATCATAAACTGCAATAAAAGATTCAGGATACTCCCACCAGCCTGAATCATTCACAATGTGGTCATAATCCCAGTTTGTCACATAAAGCTTGTCTCCTGCAAAAATCATATTTCTGGGAGAGGCCAGCGAGTTTGTGATTGTAGATTTTAGTTTGCCTGTAGTTGCCTCTACAATATCTATTTTATCCGGATTGTTGCAAACAAGATAGGCCTCCTTCTGAGGAGATACTGTGCCTGATATAATAGTTGCTCCTATTGAGATTCCGTTAGCCGTTTCATAAACCCTGTTTGTGATTGTCATTGTCTTCTCATCAAATAGTGAAAGACTTGCAGAGTGCTCTGTAAAATTACCCTGATTGATAATAAGCACCTTCTGATCAAAGGTTATCTCCGGAATAGGATTATCTTTTTCGCAAGATGAAAAAAATACAACTGCAAAGGCAGCAATAAGAAATAAATGGAACGCTTTTTTCATTTCAATTAATGTTATTTATGAGTTAGTTAAAATCTGAATTGGAAATTTATAAGCCAGTTAAAGCCAGGCATTGCGTAAAACTTGACATTCTGATAACTTACATTAAATATATTTTTGAGAATACCCCCCACAATAAATTCATTCTCCTTTATTTTACCTCTGTATGATATTCCGGCATCAGTCAATGTATAATCCGGAAGAATGTCATAAATATCAAGGGTACTCCTCTTTCCTGTGTGGTTTAACGAGATGTGAGCAGTAAACTTTGCATATTCGGCTGTAGCAGTAGCCCTCCACGAGTGCTTTGGCTGATATGCCAGCTGCTCCCCCTTTGCAGGATCCTCTGCCCACAAAGGAGTAATGGTTCTTATATCTGTAAAGGCATAGCTCGCCTTAAGAGAGAGCTTAATTCCGCTTGCCGAGTAGTTTGCATCCGCTCCAGCCTCTACCCCGCGAGAGAGCACCTCAGGAATATTCCTCGGCCTCCACACCTCCCCTGCCGGAAGCCACCTTATCCAGTCCCTCACAACGCTTCTGTATCCGGTTACAAAGGCCGATGCACTCCACACCCCCTCGTACCACCCCCAGTTTATACCCGCCTCTGTGCTTCTGGATTTTTCACTCTTCAGATATACATAATTTCCACCCCAATATCTGTCATTCAAAGATGGAATTTTTGCATTACCAGACCAGGAACCTCTTATATATAACGAATGGCCACCGCCTGTAGGAATCTTTAGCCTTGCATTGACAAGTGGCATCAAGGGCAGAGAGCCTGAAGTCGAGTAAAGGTATCTGGCACCTATTGAACCCGATAGCAGACCTACCCCCTCCATTTTTGCTATCAGGTAACCACCAGCCCTCTTCTCTGTTGCATCAACAATATATGACTCCACATCAGGCTTAATAATCTCCCCGTTAACCCCTCCCCGCAGAGAGACACCAGACAATCTGTACTCAATATCTGCATTTGCCATAACCCTGTTTGCCGAGATTGTGTCCTCCTTGTACCTCTCCATATCGAATGCATAAGCAGACGAGAACCTCCATGACAGAGCGGCCGAACTACCCTCAAGTGATGCAGATATTTTTAGATTATTGTCGTAAATTGAATTATGCGTCTCCGGCCTGTCATTCAGAGAGACAGACGGCTGTATCTCTCTGTTGAAATCCAGATACATAAGGGACGCTGTAAATATTCCCAGTTTACCCGCTTTTGCATGAAGCTCCTGGATAGCTCCCCAGTTTGATATTGCCGAATTATTCAGCCTCTCAACAGGCTTCCCGGGTTTTGTGTTATTTTCAAATGTATAGTTATTCAAAGCCCTGTTGAGAAGCACCGAGCTTCTTGACTCCACCGCCTCTCCAGAGAAACGGTATGTGGCTCCGGTAAAGAGAGAGCCAAAACTTCCAAGTGACAGTGAGACATCCCCACTGTGACCCTTAATCCACTTTGCCCCTGTTTTAAGTTTCACAGTACCACCTATACTTCCATCTCCATAAAGAGCAGAGCCTCCTCCAATATGGATATCCATAGCATCAAAAAAGTATAGCGGAATATGTGAAAGGTCCGCCTGACCCATGGTTGGGAGAGACATATTCTGCCCGTTCCAGTCAATAGTAGTATGTGAAGATGAGGTGCCCCTGATGGAGAGAAATGCGTTCATTCCCCTTCCATACTCTTTGATGTAGGCGGCATTTTCTGCTTTGATGAAATCGGCCAGACTAGCACTCTGCATCTTCCTTATTGACTCGCCTGAATAGGAGATGATATTTGTACCCGGAGAGAAACGTTTAAAATCTGCAGGGCCCTGTTTTTTGAAGGCAGTAACCGTTATAGAGTCTAGTTTGTTCGTCTTTGAAGAGTCTCTCTGTTGTGCAAAAAGAGAGGTGGCCGGTACAGTAAGATGCACGGCAACAACACATATAAATACAAATAATGAAAAATAGTTTTTCATCGCTCTCTTTTTCCCGAAAGTTCGATTAAATATGTTTTGTCCCTGCAGGTCTTCTGACTCAGCTTTTGCATCTTCGCCTTCCCACCTAATGGCAGTGGCCGACTGAAGAAAACCCCAAATTGATGGGGAGAGCTTTACAGCAGCGGGTACTGTTCCCGGATTACACGGGATTCCCTGAAGCTGGAACGCCACAAAGATAACTTATTTTATACGTAACGGACAAATTTTTGTTAAATTTGGTAGTTTTCACTCACTAACTATAATCAGTCATTATGTCTAAATCACTCAAATTATTGCTAATTACGGCTTTAGCCTTCACTATGGCCGCCTGCTCTACCCAGAAAGAGAAGGTAGAACTTAATTATGAACAGTATACACTGGACAATGGTCTCAAGGTTGTACTTCACCAGGACAAATCAGATCCTATTGTAGCTATTGCTATCCAGTACCATGTAGGTTCAGGAAGAGAGAAGCCGGGAAGAACCGGATTTGCTCACTTTTTTGAGCATATGCTTTTCCAGCGCTCAGAGAATCTTCCTAGAAACGCATTCTTTACAAAAATCGCCAAACTTGGCGGTGAATTCAATGGTTCCACAAACTCAGACGGAACTAACTACTACGAAGTAGTTCCAAGAGATGCCCTGGAGAAGGTGCTATGGATGGAGTCGGACAGAATGGGATTTTTTATCAATACTGTTACACAAGGCGGTCTTGAGAGAGAGATAGATATAGTTTCAAACGAGAAGCGCCAGAATTATGACAGCCAGCCATACGGCCACTCAAGCACTATCATGGCAGGACAGATGTACCCTGCAGGACACCCATACAGCTGGACAACAATTGGCGAGATTGCAGACCTCAAAGCTGCAACTGTTGATGATGTTAAGGAGTTTTACAACACGTACTACGTTCCAAACAATGCAACTCTGGTTCTCACCGGTGACTTTGATCCGGCACAGGCAAAAGAGCTGATACAAAAATATTTTGGAGAGATTAAAAAGGGCAATGATGTCCCTAAACCTGAGGTTCAGCCACTGGTTTTTGAACAGAACAAAAGACTGGTATTCGAAGACCAGTACGCAAAACTTCCTCAATTGTCACTTGCCTACCCTACAGTAGAGCAGTACAATGAAGATGCTTATCCGCTCTATTTCTTCACCTCTCTTTTTGCAAACGGAAAAAAGGCTCCGCTTTACAAAGTGGTTGTTGAGGAGAAGAAACTTGCCCCATCTGTGGGAGCTTACAACATGACAAGAGAGATTGCCGGTCAGGCCCAGATTCAGATAAGGGCATTTAACGATGTTAATCTTAATGATGTTTATGCTGCTGTTGAAGAGGCATTTGCCAGATTTGAAAAAGATGGCGTTGACGAACTTGAACTTGAAAAGCTTAAAGTGAGCCAGGAGGCATCTATCTACAACAGAATGTCAGGCATTCTGGGCAAAGCTATGATGATGGCCCGCGACAATGAGTTTGGCGGAAAACCAGATGCTACATTTGATGACCTCAAAAAATATCAGGCTGTTACCAAAGAGGACATAATAAGAGTTTACGAAAAGTACTTCAAAGGCCGTCCATATTTTGCACTCAGTATGGTACCGGCAGGCAAGGCAGAACTTGCACTGGCTGAATCGGTACCTGCAACTGTAGCAATGGAGAATGTTGCTGATCAAACAATGAAATCGCAAACAGGTAAACTTGTTGACGATGAGTACGTGCGTACACCATCTGCATTTGACCGCTCTGTTGAGCCGGACTTCCTTGCAAACACACCTACCATTACAGTACCTGCAATATGGAACACAGAGCTTCCTAATGCAATTAAACTATACGGAATACAGCATAAAGAGCTCCCTCTCTTCCAGGCATCGGTAAATATGAAGGGTGGTATGCTTCTTGACCCAGCAGGAAAAGAGGGTCTTGCAAGCCTTACTGCTCAGCTGATGAATGAAGGCACTGCACTTAAATCACCTGAAGAGCTAGAAAGTGCTCTTGGCCTGCTTGGTGCAAGAGTTAGATTCTACTCAGGAACAGAAGGAATGGGAATCAGTATCTCCGGCCTCTCTAAGAACTACGAAAAGATTGTAGCTATTGCAGAAGAGATGTTGCTTCAGCCAAGGTTTGATTCAGCAGCTTTTGACCGTCTTAAAAATGAAGTTAAGACAACTATCCGCCAGATGTCTGCCAACCCAAGGGCCATTGCTACCGAAACAGCCGGCAAATTACTATATGGTGAAGATGGGACTCTATCAAGGATGGCTTACGGAACACCTTCAAGCATAGATGCAATTACTCTGGATGATGTGAAGGCTTTCTATGCTGCAAACTACAGCCCGTCTATTGCAAACATTACTTTCGCAGGATCTCCGGACCAGAAGAGAGCAGTTAAAGCTCTTACAACTCTTGCCGATAAGTGGGCTGCAAAAGATGTTGTAATACCTGAACCAGTTGCTGGAGTTGCCGCTAAAACAGGAACAATCTACTTTGTTGACTACCCTAACGCACCTCAGTCAATGATTATCCTTGCAAAGACAGCAATGCCTTTCAATAACCCGGACTACTACCCTGCAGTAATTGCAAACTACAAACTGGGCTCTGGCTCACAAGGTATGCTGTTTGACGTGCTTCGCCTTCAGAAGGGCTACACATACGGAGCATATTCAAACTTTATGGCTGCCGAGCATCAGAACGTATTTATGGCTCAGTCCAGCGTACAGGGAAGCGTTACAATGGATGCCGTTAAGACATTCAAGGATCTGATAGGCGGTTATGCCGATATGATTAATGATGAGATGCTGGCATCTGTTAAGAACTCGCTTCTTAAATCCAAGACATCTTCATTTGAAACCATTGGCGATATTCTTGGCATGCTGAACGACATCGCAAACTACAATATGCCGTTTGATTATGTTAAGCAACAAGAGAATACAATCAACAATATCACAGTTGACCAGCTCAAAGAGATCATAACAAAACACATGAACATAAACGATATGATTTATGTAGTTGTAGGCGATGCAAAGAGCCAGATGAAACCACTTGAGCAACTCGGCCTTGGCAAACCTGTACTGATTCAGAGATAATCACCCATAAATCAGTTAAACTACAACCCCAAAAGCATTTAATTACTTTTGGGGTTTTTAAATTTTTACATACCTTTGTCACCCTTGTTTACCGAAACAGCAGGCCGCTTCAAACAGCCGCCTGAAAATACAAGCCCGGATGGCGGAATCGGTAGACGCGCTGGTCTCAAACACCAGTAGCCGCAAGGCTGTGCCGGTTCGACCCCGGCTCCGGGTACGAAAAAAGCAGGTAGTGATGCCTGCTTTTTTCGTACCGTCGCTTGCCGGTTTCCGACAAGCTCCTTGGGTTTGTCCCACCCCCCGGCCCCCTCCGGAGAGGGGGAGCGTCGCTTCGCTCCCAATGCTAAAGCGCGATTATTTATCAGTCAGTTAGGGTTTTCTCATTTACGATTTGCGCCATTTTTGCGCCATAATCAAAATACCGATGAAATTTGCTGAAAAACATCCCAAAAATTTTCATTTTAATCAACTCACCTTAGTTTGAAAACAAATGAATTTGTCCAGAGAATCTATGTCCATTTTTCAGGGGGTCCGACACACTTTCAGATATCATTTCATTTTCATACCTTTATTACACTGATAAAATAAAGATATGAAAAATTCGTTTGATCAAATACCACAGAGCTTCATAAGAAAATGGCAGGATATTGTCGATATACTCGCAAAAATAATCGGAATACCGGCTGCCCTGTTAATGAAAGTGGAGAACGATGTAATGGAGGTATTTATCTCAAGTAAATCAGATAATAATCCATACCGCATTGGAAACAAAGAACATTGGAGCGGATTGTATTGCGAAACAGTAATTAAATCGCAGAACAAGTTAAAAGTAACAAATGCATTAAAAGATGAAAAGTGGAACAATAACCCCGATATTAAATTGGGGATGGTTTCCTACTTAGGTTTTCCACTAAATTTCCCAAATGGCGAGCCCTTTGGTACCATTTGCGTCCTAGACAGGAACGAGAACAGTTATTCTGAAGAGCATGAGCAATTGCTGATGCAATTCAAAAATGTTATTGAGCTAGACATGGCCATGATTCAATCATTGAAAATTACTCATGATATTTCAGGAAATGAATTAGTTGACCAGTTGTTGTTTCAAGACAAGAAATTAATTGAAAGTGAAAAACGTTTTAGGACTTTAGCCGAAATTGCTGCAGACAGCATACTCATATTTGAAGGTGAAAAGCTGGTTTTTGCCTCGCGACGTTTTTGTGAATATGTAGGTATTGAACCAGAAGATATTGACAAACTCACTGTTCCTGACATAATATCGCATATACACCCCGACGATATAGAGCATTATGGACGTGAAATGCAATTAGCGTTAGCCGAACAAAAAAAGCAGTATACTATAGAATTTAGGATGCTCAACCCCCAGGGTAAATATGAATGGCTTCAAAACAATACAACTGCTACTTATGATAGCTCCGGGAAAGTTTTACAGCGCATTGTGCAAGCCCGCGATATAACCAAGCAGGTTGAATTGGAAAACGAGCTCAGAAGACTTAATTCCGATAAAGACCAATTTATACGAATTTTGGGGCACGACTTACGTACCCCATTCAATTCACTCATCGGTTTTTCTGCTTTATTGCTTGAGAATATTCACGAGTACGATTTGCAGGAAATTAAAGAACAGGTAGAAATAATAAACAATACATCACTAAAGACACATGAATTATTAGAACAGATTCTCCTTTGGGTTAAATCTCAATCAGGTAGATTAGAACTAAATCCTGAGCAATTTGATTTTCTGCAGGAAGCGACTAATGTAGTTAGGACATTTGAGGATATGGCGACAAAAAAAGATATCCAGATAGATATAACTGAAGCCGACAAAATCTCATTCCTGGCTGATTTGAACATATTCAAAACAGTATTGCGAAACCTTATTTCTAATGCCATAAAATTTACTAACCGAAACGGGCATATAGCAATTAGCGCAGAGAAGCAGGAGCAAGGCTTATTGGTTACCGTTTCGGATAATGGAATAGGTATGGACAATAATGTTATGGCCAAAATATTGGAGATAAAAAACAATTATACAACAACAGGAACAAATAGTGAGCCCGGTACAGGATTTGGCCTCAAACTTTGCAAGGAACTTATTGAAAAACATGGAGGAAAGATATGGGCCGAATCAGCTCCCGGAAAAGGCTCAAAATTCATGTTTAGTTTGCCAGTATAGCGAAGCATAATTGTTAAATGTCGGACCTGTCGGAACCCCATTGTTTCGGACATTGAATATTTAGACAACATATATTTAACTTCATAATCAACTCCAAATCCCTCAAAAAAGGTTCGGAAATTTTTCCTTCTGCGGGTACTAGAACAAACAAACCCTAATTGATTATCAGTCAGTTAGGGTTCTTTGTTTTACGATTTGCGCCACATCTCTCAAATAGGATAAATTATACCGAAATATCTATCAGAATTTATCTCTTTTTGATTGGTCAACTTTTGTGAAACTAATAGTAGTTTTGACCAATGCGTGCCGGAATTTTTATCAACTAGCCTGTTTTTCAGAATTAAATCGTTAGCAGAGATATTGAATGGCCAATATTGACCGGCACAATGGGGTCAAGTTGACCGGCTATTCCAATAATACTATTTCTTCAGTATTATTTGTTTTATAAATATTAAAGTTGCAGCTTTGTGTGTGAATGTTCACTTACATAAAACAAAAATAAATGAAAATAACGAAATATGAGGAGCAGCTTGTCAAAGACACTCCGCACAAAGTTGATGTACGCGAGATGTACAATAAGGAATCTGCTCAAGTAATGATTATTGCTTTAAAGCCTGGTGAAAGCTTAAAACCTCATAAAACACCTGTTAATGTGTTCTTCTTCATAATAGAGGGAAATCCTACAATCATAATTGGTGGTGAGAGTGAGGTATGTAGTGAAAATGCATTAGTAGAAAGTCCTGCAGATATTACTCACTATATTTCTAATAATTCTGACAACCTTGCCAGGATTATGGTCGTTAAAGCTCCAAGACCAGAAAACAAAACGAAGGTACTTTAAGTAAAGATATAAAATCTGACCATGAATATTACTTCACGTCAACTGGAAATCATTGAGTCCGCAGGAAAAATACTAACGGTTTCCGGTGTTAGCGGGCTTACGATAAAAAACTTGGCCAAAGAAATGAATTTTTCTGAGAGTGCAATTTACCGCCACTTTCCTAGCAAAGAAAAAATTATTATTACAATGCTTAATTATTTGGCAGATAGTATTGATGAAAGATTGCTTAAATCTCTTAACAACCCCGATAATACAGAGGGAAAATTCAAGTCTCTTTTTAGGAGCCAGATCAACTATTTCAAAAACAATCCCCATTTTGTGGTTGCTGTATTTTCTGACGGCCTACTAGAGGAAAGCCAACAAATAAATGAGACCATAAAGAAATTGACGGAAACAAAAATAAAGCATTTAATGCCAATTATAATTGAAGGTCAGAAAAACGGATTATTTACAAACAATGTCAAAAGTGAAGAGCTTACCAATATAGTAATGGGTGCTTTTCGCATGCTGTTATATAAATGGAAGGTAGAGAACTTTAAATCCGATATAATGTTGCATGGAGAAAATATGGTTAATTCTATTTTATCAATTATTAAAGTAAATCCGCATCAGTAAAAATCATGTAATTTTAAATTTCCTCAATAAATGATTAAAAAAATTTATACAATTATGTTTGTAAATATTCACTCACATAGATACAAGATTCTTGCCTTAATTATCTTATTAACCCCAACCCTTGCAATTTCTCAGGTCTGGAAACTAAAACAATGCTTAGATACTGCAATGATTAACAATAAGAACTTGCAGATGAGCAAAAATTGGATTATAATAGGCGATCAAAAACACAAAGAGGCTATAGCTAATTTAATCCCAAAACTTAATGTTACGGCAGACTACCGTTATAATATAGAGCTTCCATATCAGCTTATGCCTGCCGCTGTTTTCGGTGGTCCTGCCGGAACATTTAAAGAGGCTCAGTTTGGCGTTCCGCATAATGTAAATGCCAGCTTGCAATTGATGGCACCTCTTTACAATCCTCAGATTTACGGAGCAATTGAAACGACAAGAATCGCTTATGAAATTACCGAATTACAGTATCAAAAAACCGAAGAACAAGTATATTTTGATGTATGCAACCTGTATTACAATGCACAAATTTTAAATTATCAATTACGTTTTATTGACAGCAATCTTATCAATTCAAATAAACTCTTAAAAAACATAGAATTGTTAAAAGAAAATCTGCTTGCAAGGAATACTGATGTAAATAAGGTTCGTTTGCAGGTAGAACTGTTGAATACTCAAAAAGAGGTGATTTTAAATAAATATCATCAAGTGGTGAACGCGTTGAAATTCTCTATAGGAATACCTTTTGACTACAATATTCAAATTGATGATAATATAACTCTTCCAAATGGTAATGATTATATTAGTTTTACTACAATTGATATTAGAATTGCAGAAACTCAAAAAAAATTGGTGTCTTCCGAACTTAACACTTTACAATCTTCCCGATTACCAACACTTTCGCTATATGCCACTTATGGGCAAAATGGCTATGGCTATGACAAGAAACCCAATGATTTCCTTAAATTCTACCCTATTAGCTTTGCCGGTATACAATTATCATTTCCATTGTTTAGCGGTACTGTTATCAGAAGAAAAATCAATCAAAAAAAGGTGGAACTGCAAAACAGTAACTTACAGTTAAGTCTTATTAGTGAGCAAAATAGAATGCTTACAGAAAACTCTACATCACAAAAAAATGTTGCTTACAAAACAATAATAACAACTCATAATCAGATTTCACTAGCTCAGGAAGTATATGAACAAACCTTATTACAGCAATCAGAGGGAGTTGCTTCTTTAACAGATGTCATTTTAGCCGATAACTCTCTGCGTGAGGCTCAACAATCATACTTGTCTTCAATAATTGAATATTTAAAAGCAGATTTGGAACTGAAAAAATTGACAGGAAATATTAGTTTCAATAATCAAAAAAACAAGTAACCTCAAATGAAAAAAATAATATCTATAGTTGCCCTTTTTGCTCTTATTGCTTTAGTTGTATTACGCCTCGTAAGCAATAAAAAAACAACAGAAACCAGAGTTTACAAATATGACAAATCACAGTCTATAAATGTAGAAGCGATAACCTTGAAGAAAGAAAGTGTAATGAATGAAAAAGTTTATACAGGAACTTTTGAGCCCAATAAAGAAACTAAAGTAAGTTCAGACATACAGGGCAAGATTCACTCCGTTTTTGTAGATGCAGGAAGTATAGTAAAAAAAGGGCAGGCATTGTTGCAATTAGATAACTCATTGCTTAAACTGCAGCTTCAAGCCATAAACATTCAAATCGAGGGGCTGGAATCAGATGTCAAGAGGTTCACAGTACTTGCTAATGCCGACGCAATACAGGGCATTCAACTAGAAAAAGCAATATTGGCTTTAAGATCTGCAAATGTGCAGAGGGAAACACTGATAGAACAAATTAACAAAACCCTCATTACCGCACCTTTCAACGGGGTTGTTATAGCAAAACTTACAGAAGAAGGGGCTTTTGCCGCTCCAGGGATTCCTCTTATTCAAATAATCGATATCTTCAATTTACGGTTCACAGTTAATGTTACAGAAAATGAATTAAGCTATTTCAAACTAAATCAACTTTCCAATCTCATAGCAGATGCATATCCGGAAACTTTATTATCCGGGAAAATTATTATGTCGGGCAGTAAAGCCAACATAGGAAATAGTTTTCCCATTCAGTTTTTTGTTAAAAACACTTCTGACTTAAAAATCAAATCTGGAATGTTTGGTAAAGTAAACTTGAAAAATGAAACTAAAGATAAGGCTATAATAATACCTGCTTCTTCAATAATTGGATCAAATATTCGACCTCAAGTATATAAGATTACAGGAGGAAAAGCGATACTGCAAGATATAATAGTTTCTTCTCGATTTGGAAATAAAGCAATAGTATCACATGGGCTGTCGGAAGGTGACGTTCTCATAATAAGCGGTTTTGTGAATCTTTATAATGGAGCAAACGTTAATTTCTTATAATAACAGCTAATATGAATATTACATCCATATCAATCAAACGTCCCTCACTTATAATTGTTCTTTTCAGCATATTTACATTATTGGGTATAATTGGGTTTATGAATCTGGGATATGAACTATTACCCGATTTTAATCAGCCGGTAATTGTAATAAAAACAATGTATCCGGGAGCAGAACCACAAGAAGTGGAAACATCTGTTTCCAGAAAAATTGAAGATGCCTTATCAAATCTGGAAGGTGTAGATTATCTTGAGACAAAGTCTATGCCTAATGCGTCTGTCATTATAGCAAATCTGAAATATGGGACAAATATTGATAACACTATGCAGGATGCCCAGCGATATATAGACAACATAAGAAAAGATCTGCCGGCAGACATTCTAAGTCCGGTTATGAGTAAGATTTCGCCCAATGACTTGCCAATTATATCTATTAGCGCAACCAGCAAGTTGCCTTCAACTGAATTCTATCAGAAAATGAAAGATGATTATCTGCCTCAGCTCCAACAACTCAAAGGGGTTGCAGAGATTAGTCTTCTGGGTGGAGAAGAACGAGAAGTCCAGATAAAAGTAAACCAAGATAAACTAAAGCTTAACAGGATATCACTATATCAAGTTGTTGAGGCCATTACTCGCTCCGGTGTTGATATTCCTGCTGGCAAGGTACAAGGCTCTAAAGAAAACAACGCTGTGAGAGTAATTGGAAAATTTACTTCAATAGAGGACATTATGAATGTTCAGATAGCAATGCCTTTTCCGGGTAATCCGGTATATGTCAGGGATGTGGCACTGGTTGTTGACGGTGTGAAGGAAATAGCATCTGTAAGTCGTTTTAACGGAGAAAACGGTATAGGTCTATTGCTTAAAAAACAAGGTGATGCTAATGCCGTAGAAGTCTCTAAACTTGTTCGCGACAAACTTAAAAGTATTGAACAGCAGAATATTAACTATGGAGTAAGCTTTGTTATTGCAGATGATTCTACAGATAAAACAATTGCGGCAGTTGATTCCGTTGTATTTGACTTGATATTAGCGGTCATACTGGTCTCACTTGTTATGTTGTTATTCCTTAGAAGCTACAGAAACTCCCTGATCGTATTGATAGCAATTCCGACATCTTTGGTTACAGCGTTTGCTGTAATGTGGCTTATGGGTTTCACCCTTAATCTCATGACCTTACTTGCCATGTCTCTCATAATTGGGATACTGGTAGATGATGCGACCGTAGTAATTGAGAATATTCAGCGACATCTGGATATGGGAAAGGGTAAAAGAGAAGCGGCAATGGACGGACGTATGGAAATCGGATTTTCCGCAATTTCTATCACACTGGTAGATGTTGTAGTGTTTTTGCCTATTTTATTTTTGCAAGTATTTGTAGGCGACATGCTTAAACAATTTGCAATAGTAGTAATAACGTCCACTCTAACCAGTCTGCTTGTAGGTTTCACACTGACTCCCTGGTTGGCGTCCCGGATAGGTAAAAAAGACGACTTAAAGCCGTCCAATTACTTCAATGTTTTTTTATTATGGTTTGGAATACAACTGGATAGATTCATACATTGGTATGGCAGACAGCTTGAATGGGTACTGAATCACAAAGTGATTTTTACCGGAATTGTACTGTTATTGCTAATAATGACAGTAATTGTTATGAAACAAGGTATAATTGGTAAGGAAATGATGTCTACCGGAGATCAGGGAAAGTTCAGAATGAATATTGAATTTGATAAAACGATAACAGTTCAACAGAATAATATAATTACAAAGCAAATAGAAAACTATATATATCAACAACCAGAAGTATCTACGATTTTTAGTAATGTAGCAGGTCCAAGTACCGGTATAGGAAGCCTGGGAGTTGGCTCAGCTAATTTATCTGAGTTAACAATTCAATTAAAACCTTCCAGCGAGCGAGAAATTAATACAGAATTATATATGAAAACGCTTCGCGAAGAGTTGAAAAAGGAATTCCCAAGTGTGACCTTTTCTATGGCAGTTATGGGATTACTGCCAAAATCATCGCCGATAAAAATAACCATAAGCGGAAATAACCCTGATTTGGTATTTGAAACAGGAGTCAACTTAAAATCTGTTATTGAAACAATACAAGGCGCAGATAATGTTCAATTGTCGGTAAAAGAAGGTAACCCAGAGTATAAAGTTATTCCTGACAAGGATAAAATGCAACGATTAGGACTTACAACAACCTATGTTGGATTAAATCTAAGGACAGCAATTGCAGGGAATGACGATGCTACACTTTATGAGAATGGCATAGAATACCCGGTAAGGATTTGGCTTGACGACTTTAACCGAAAGAATTTTGGAGATGTACAGAAATTGTCAATAGTTAATGCTGCTAACATACCAATAGAAGTCTCTCAGTTTGCCATAGTAAAGCAAGATAGATCACCTTCTTTACTTGAAAGACTTGACAGGCAATCCTCAATCACAATAACAGCTGAATCGTTTGGAAGACCATCTGGCACATTAGCAGACGACGTTATCAAATATCTGGAAACAAAACCTTTGCCAAAAGGAGTCAGACTTACATGGGGAGCAGATATTAAAACACAAAATGAAAGCTTTGGAGCACTGGGATATGTTCTTCTAATTTCGTTCATTTTAATTTACCTTATAATGGTCGCTCTTTACGATAACTATATCTATCCTTTTGTTGCCTTATTTGCAATTCCTATGGCAGCAATCGGCGCTTTTCTAGCGTTAAACTTGTCTTTAAACCACTTGACCCTATTTGCCCAACTCGGTTTAATAATGCTTATGGGGCTAGTAACTAAAAATTCGATATTGATTGTAGATTTTACTAATCAACTAAAAGCAAAAGGTATGCACTTTAAAGAGGCATTAATAATTGCAGGTAAAGAACGCATGAGACCTATTCTGATGACAACACTTTCTATGGCAATAGGAATGTTACCTATTGCTTTGGCAAAAGGCACAGCCAGCGAATGGAAAAATGGTTTGGCATGGGTAATCATAGGTGGTTTGCTATCATCTATGATTCTGACTGTTTATTTGGTCCCTATGGTTTACTTTGTTGTAGATACAATTAAAGCAACGATTCAAAACAGAGCGGGTAAATGAAAAAAATTAAAATCACAGTATTGCTATTACTGTTCTTAGGACAAAATGCATATAGTCAGCAAAATGACAAATTACATGATATAACTCTTTCCGAAATATCTCAGGTAAACCTAGGTAACAGCTATATCACTTTTCCAATAGATTTGGGTAACATAGAGCCATTGTGGTTTGAAGGAAATATAATTCCAAATTTTAACATCAGAAAAAGTAAAAACTCCAGACTTATGGGGGTTTTGACTCCGCAGATCATCATGAGAATGTACCGTAAAAATTCATTTCCAGTACAAACTCCTAGCTATATACCCCAAATAACTGTCTATTATCAAATTAAAAACCAATCTCATTCAAGAACACAAAATATATATTTGAGACTAGCCCATCATTCTAATGGTCAAGAGGATAGTTTTTTTATGGAAAATGGAGATATAAACTTGAAATCAGGAGATTTTTCTACTAATTTCATTGAACCAGGGTATATACTTACAAACATAAATAAACGCCTGAATGCATACCAGTTTTTTAAAACATCACTGGAGATTCATCCTCCCGGAATGATAAGTGATGAACTTGTTGGTATTTATAGTCAGGTTAATTGGCACAATACGCTATCCATTTTCAAACTTCCTGTAAAGGACAAAGCAAATCCCGATAAAAGCAAAGCAGCAATTTCACTAAAGGCCGAGACCACCTGGAAATTCGGTAACTATAACGGTTTAAACAATTATTCGCTTGAAAGACTAAATCTGAAACTCACATTTTATTACCATCCAGAATTTCTTGAAGAAGTGGGATTATTCGTTCAATATTATCACGGTTCAGATTATTATAATGTTTATTTTAACCATAGATTAGATGTAATCCGTTTCGGGCTGATGACAGACAAGCTGAGATTTTAAACCTTAATATCAGAAGATCGTCATATCTATTTGAAGTACCTGTTATACAGACCTTAAAAGCCTTTGCCATAACGGCCTTCGTCTTTGCCTATTTCATGAACAGTATCGTGAATTACATCCAGATTCAACTGTTTTGCACGGGTGGTTATTCAATTATTAATATGAATTCCAACTTCCGAATCAGCTCTAAATCCCTTAAGAATGGTTCGTAAAATTGTCCTCTTAGGGGTACGAAAAAAGCAGGTAGTGATGCCTGCTTTTTTCGTACCGTCGCTTGCCGGATGCGGGCAAGCTCCTTGGGTTTGTCCCACCCCCCTGCTCCCTCCGGAGAGGGGGAGTGTCGCTACGCTCCCGATGGTAGCGCGATTATTTATCAATCATTTAGGGTTTTCTCATTTAAGATTTGCGCCATAAATCATTTTTCAGGGTAATTTGAAAGTAATATTATCCTGAACTATTCTCTTTTTGAATGTCAACTTTTATTTGAAAACAAATGAATTTAAGCAAATAGTCCATGACAGATTTTCAGGGGGCTTTTGCTACCTTATTTCTTTCTCATTATTTTATACATTTTAAAAATATAAACTATAGAAATGTATAATACTATTAGAAAAAATAAGAATGATGACTCCGGGGCCTTATTAAAATTTGGTAACAGCACTTCAAATAGGGCCTGTTTATCAAGAGCATAGCATCCTAAAACAAAGAAAACATATGCTATTATTACTCTTGCTATATAAGAATATGTAAGTTTACTCATTGCTATTAGATTATAAAAGTTTCAGGGTAGTTTATCCTATTTACACCCTTCCTTGGGAAGTAATTGAATAATGCTCCATATTTCAAATGGACCAATTCTTTCCAACAGTTTTTATTGATTTCTTTACTTAAACATATAAATCGCTATATAACAAATATATAAAATTAGTCTCAACTTCCCAGTATCATTTGTAAAAGTGCCTTTTCAAACAAATCTTGTAAACATTTTCAATTTTACAATTAACCCCAAATCCCTCAGAAAAGGTTCAGATATTTTTCCTTCTGCGGGTACCTGAACAAACAAACCTAATTGATTATCTGTCAGTTAGGGTTATTTGTTTTATGATTTGCGCCATTTTTGCGCCATAATTCTGAAGACAGGAAATTTTAGACGTAATGTCTCCCGGAATTTGTCTCTTTAAGTAGGTCAACTTTAGTTTGAAAACAAATGAATTTGTAGAGTGAATCTATGTCCACTTTTCAGGAGGTCTGACAAAACGGGGATTTCGACACCTTACTCCGTGTTATGGCGCATTTTTATTCCGTATTTTAGATTATTAAGATCAATTTCAACATTTGAATCATCTCCATATCCATTATAAAAAATTCGGAAATTTTTCCTCTCAGGGATACGAAAAAAGCAGGCATCACTACCTGCTTTTTTCGTACCGTCGCTAGCCGGATTCGGCAAGCTCCTTTTATTTATCCCACCCCCCGGCCCACTTAGTGGAGAGGGAGAGTCACTTTGCTTAGGAAATTAGTGAATAAAAGCTCTACCTTAATTGAAATACAATCTCTATGGCAAAATCAAGATCTGAGTTTTTCCAATCCGTACTTTCAATTTGAGATAAAAGTTCACTTAACCGTAGAAGCTCTTTTTTAATCGCTATATTGCCATCATTCTTATTCTGATTTGCTTCTCTCATATTGCTGTCACTTTTTGCATATGCAACTACAATAATCTTATCAAGCAAAGGAACATTGAGTTCATCATTTTTTTCAATAATCCTGGTACTCTTTATTACTCCTTTTTCAGTACTAATCTTAACAATGAATGCTCCTTGTAATCCGGCAGATTTTGCTTCTTCTGGATAAATAACTTTTGAAGCCACTAATTTCGCAATCTGACTTTCAAGATCCTCTGGAAAGACCTTAATATCTGACGATTGCACTTCAGGGGAATTGGGTATTATCGACACATTTTCTTTACTAAGAATTTCCTTTACAAGACTTACTGACTCATAAGGTGTATTGAGAGAAGTAAGAATCTCGGCCATAATTGGTTCATTTGAAACTGATTTAAGCTTTTCAATTTGTTTTTTAATTAACAATTCTAAGTTCTTATCACTAGTAACTATTCCATCATTTACCAAAAAAACCCCATTGTCATTAATTTTTATCGATAATGTATTTTTTTTCTGAATCGGATTTACTAAACGCTGGGCAGAAATATTTTTTATTTCATTATTTTTTAAAGCTTCCTGAAGTGTATTGTGATGACTGATATTTACAGTTGTTATATCACCCTCCTCATACTTGATTACAAAATAGATTGAATCTTTAGAATATTTCATTTTTGAGACAATATCTTTAATAACTTGATCAATGTTATTCTGACTTGCCTCATTAATGTTTTTATTAGTTGTATAAGAGGACCATTGGCCTAAACGATATGTACCGTTTTTGAATATTGTTACCGGCACAACCTGGTCTCTGTTAACTTTTTTGTCTTTTTGTGGTTCTTTTACAGATTCAGATGTTGGTGATACATTCAGAGGTGACTCCATACTATCATTTGGCAATGAAACATCCGGATATGATACCACATACTCTGTTTCAGCAAATACAGCTACGGCTGCTGCAACCATTGGCAATATTAATAATGCCTTGATTGCTTTATTTGGACTCGATCGTTTTTTTAGCATCATTTTAATTCTTTTTTGAAAGTTCCCGCTGCACAAGTGATTCACTACCGGTATGGAAAAACTCTGCTGGGTACCTTTCGAGATTAGTAAATATTGATATTTTCTTGCATCGATGCCATTTTTGAGTACACAACTATCAGCCTGATATTCGTGTATGGTGATAAGCTCTTTTCTTAATAGCCAGAATATGGGATTAAACCATTGAAATATCGCGACAGTATTAATAAAGAGCAAGTCATAATTATGTTTAAGTTGAATGTGAGCTTTTTCGTGATCAATAATTATCTCTTTATTAGACCTATAGTCCTCATCTGAGATAATTATATTATTAAACCAACTGAACGGGATAATTTGTTTATTGCTGATATATAATTTTTCAACAGAATTTGCCTCTTGGTATGAGTTCCTCATTATCCTGTAAATCTGAAAAACACCATAGATGTTTTTGCCAAGTAAGCTTAAGGCACCTATTATATAGACGCAGATAGCAATTATTTGAATCACTGAAAACCAATCATTCTGACTGATTTGTTGATTTTGAATAATAGGAGTTGATGAGTCTGCCACTATAACATTTTGATTGAGCCCTACAGGAGCAATTATCTCTTTGAATATTGTAATTGTCCATACAGGCAGTATAATTGACAATAAAACTATTGATAGAATAACTGCTCTGTTAAGCCTGAAGAGTGTTTCGCCCGATAATGAATACTTATATACAAAGTACAGCAGGGCCAGGCATACGCCCGATTTAACAAGATATAGAACTAGTTCTGTCATAACTTTTTACTATTTGCCTGTTCAATCTCTTCAATTAACCTCTTTAATTCTTCAAGCTGGATTTTGTCTTTTTTAACGAATGTTGACACAACATCCAGATATGAATTTTCAAAATACTTGCTGATAACACCTGTAATCTTTCCTTCTCCAAATTCTTCAGGAGTAATTACAGGATAGTACTGATATGTATAGCCAAATTTTTTATGACCCAAAAACCCTTTTGCTTCTAGCGCCCTGACCATCGTTGAAATTGTATTGAAATGAGGCTTGGGATCTGGATATAGTTCTATCAGCTCTTTAACATGCATGGCCCCTTTTTCCCAGAAAAAAGCCATTATTTCATCCTCTTTAGCAGTAAGCTTAATCATAGTGGTAATGTTTGAATTTAACCTGAGACAAATTTAAACTAATATTTTTAGTTTGCAAACTATTTTTATTAGTTTAAATAAAAAATAACGATTTGCTCCATTTTTGCTCAATATCTCTTATTACATGGAAATTTGAAACTAAGCCCGATTTTCAGGGGGTTCGACATCTGGATGAAATACCGCAAATATTCCTGATGAAACGCCACAATTGTTCATAATAATTTTGCAATCTCCTTGTTATTAGTAATACGGAAGCTGTTTCTTATATGGATGTGAACGATATCATCTTCTCTGCTTTCCGTGGCGGATGTTGTGTTGCATCTTGGTGATGGACGATATGCCCTGATTGAATGTAAGCTTGGTAGCAAAGAAATTGAGGATGGCGCAAATCACCTGGTTCAGCTCCATAAACTTATAGTAGAGCA
>JAVEZL010000026.1:0-20701 GCA_034003005.1 Bacteroidales bacterium | reverse complement strand
GAAGGATGCTTTAGCAGACGAGGCAAACTTTAGGATTAGGCTTTGTTTTTTATCATAGCCGGTTTACCCCTGGTAATGCTATAAATCAAAAGGGCAACTCCCCCGAGTATAAAAGGAATGCTAAGCCACTGGCCCATGTTAAGAGACATTGTCTGCTCAAATGCAACCTGCGGCTCCTTTACAAATTCAATGAAAAATCTTGCTGCAAACAGACCTATCAGGAAAAGCGCGAACAGAGTTCCCCGCTTAAGCTTGGGTAAAAATTGTTTGTAAACAAAGAGGAGAATGAGGAAAAGTGAAAGATAGGCAAGAGCCTCATATAGTTGTGTTGGGTGCTTTGGAACAGTCTCCCCCCTGAGTGTAAAGATAAAGCCCCATGGCAAGTCAGTAGGATTTCCGTAAATCTCAGAATTCATAAGATTCCCCAGCCTTATCATCATTCCTGCCAGAGCTGTTGCGATGCCGAGTCTGTCCATCAGCCACAGAAAATCAAAATCATATTTACGGCCATATTTCTTTACAAACCACCACATAGCAAGCAATATAGCTATTGCTCCGCCGTGGCTGGCAAGTCCCCCTTCCCACACTTTAAGTATCTCTAACGGGCGGGCAAGATAGTATTCCGGTTCGTAAAAAAGACAGTGACCAAGTCTGGCACCCACCATAGTTGAAATCAGAAGCGTGTATAACAGATTCTCCAGAATCCGGGGAGGAACCCCCTCTCTTTTGAAGAACCATGAAAAAATATAGTAACCAATTATAAATCCTGATACAAACAACAAACTGTAATATCTGATTGTGAGGGGACCTATTGAGAAAATCTCAGGTGAGGGTGCCCAGTTTACGGCTAAAATATTAATCATAATTATCTGCTTAGTCTTACAAAAACACTTAGTGGCAAAGCCTTTTCAAATTTATCCTTTAACATCAGCTCCCCAAATGAGAGATTATAACTCTTTCCATTCTCCCCTTTTTTGAGGCCGAATGATGTATTCATCAATGTCTCAGCCAGCACGGCCGAGTATCCGTTTGAGTAGAGATTAAGAACTACAAAGCTTCTCTTTTTATCAACTATTGTATTTACCTCTGCCAGAAATTCGTAAAGAAGCTCATCAAGTTTCCACTTCTCCCCATCCGGACCGTGACCATATGCAGGCGGGTCCATAATAATCCCCTGGTAAAAGTTTCCTCTTTTAGCTTCACGCTTCACAAACTTCAAAGCATCCTCAATCACCCAGCGAATGTTCTCCAGCCCGCTCATCTCCATATTTACCCTGGCCCATGTAACAACCTGTCTTACAGAATCAAGATGTGTTACATCCGCCCCGGCACATCTGGCGGCAAGAGAGGCTGCACCGGTATAGGCAAACAGGTTAAGAACCTTGGGAGCCGCACCGGTTTCTGTTTTGAGTCTGTTAACTTCGTTATAAATAAAATCCCAGTTAGGGGCCTGCTCCGGGAAAATGCCCACATGCTTAAATGATGTGAGTCCCATCCTCATGGAGAACCTCATAGAGCCCTTCTTGTATTCGATGGGCCACTGTTCATCCATTTTTTTGAGTTTATGCCAGGTGCCGGAGTCCTCCTTCCCTGCTTTTCCAAAGCCCGCTCCTGTAGTAAATCTGGTATGAGCCATTTTTGTCCACTCTGCAGCAGACATAGATTTTTTCCACAAAGCCTTGGGTTCCGGTCTAATCAGAATGTAATCTCCAAACCTTTCCAGCTTCTCAAATTCACCCGAATCTAACAATTCGTAATCTTTCCAACCCATTGGGGATTCAAGCAGTATCACCTTTTCAAGAATTTTAGTTATCAATAAGGGCTCTAAGGTAACTATTTTTGTAAGAATATTTCTAAATTTGCCCCCTGATATAAGACACAATAAACAATTACGAAAATGCAAAAGATTGACAGTTACGACTTTTCTGGAAAGAGAGCCATTGTAAGAGTAGATTTCAATGTGCCACTGAACGAGGAGTTCCAGATCACAGACGACACAAGAATCCGCGCAGCCATTCCTACACTCAAAAAGGTGCTTGAGAAGGGCGGTTCACTAATCATCATGTCACACCTTGGAAGGCCAAAGGGCCCTACAAATAAATATTCTCTTAAACACATATCAGGAGCAATTGAAGAGAAGCTTGGAACAAAGATCAAATTTGCACCGGACTGTATGGGAAAAGAGGCAGAGGAGATGTCTGCTGCTTTAAAGCCGGGAGAGGTATTGCTTCTTGAGAACCTTCGTTTCTACGAAGAGGAGGAGGGAAAACCACGCGGACTTGCAGAGGATGCATCGGAAGAGGTAAAAAAAGCAGCAAAAGCAGCTACAAAAGAGAAGCAGAAGGAGTTTACCAAAAAACTTGCTTCATACGCAGACTGCTATATTAACGATGCGTTTGGGACTGCACACCGTGCACACGCTTCAACCGCACTTATTGCAAAATATTTCCCTGCAGATAAGATGTTTGGCTACGTAATGGAGGGCGAAATAACAGCAATCGACAAAGTGCTTAAATCTCCCGTAAGACCAGTGACTGCAATAATTGGCGGTGCAAAGGTCTCATCAAAAATCGCCATTATTGAAAAGCTTTTTGACGTGGCAGATAATATGATTATTTGCGGTGGTATGGCCTTCACATTTGCAAAAGCAAACGGAGGTAAAATTGGGAAATCTCTTTGCGAAGACGATCAGATGGAACTTGCTCTGGCAACACTTGAAAAAGCAAAAGCAAAAGGTGTTAAGATGTACTACGACGGACCCGTTGTAGCTGCAGATAAATTCAGCAATGATGCAAACAAGCAGATTTGTGACATTATGAACATCCCTGAAGGATGGATGGGAATGGATGCTGCTCCTGAGACCCTTAAGAGGTGGGAGGATATCCTTAACTCTTCAAAAACGATTCTCTGGAACGGACCTGCAGGTGTATTTGAGATGACTGAATTTGCTCACGGTACACTTAAAATTGCAGAGATACTTGCAGATGTTACATCAAAAGGGGCTTTCACACTTGTGGGCGGAGGTGACTCTGTTGCAGCTGTTACACAGATGGGATTTGCAGATAAAGTAAGCTATGTATCAACAGGTGGTGGTGCTATGCTTGAGTATCTTGAAGGTATTGAACTACCGGGAATCAAGGCTGTAAGAGAGTAACAACCAGTTAACGCAAAGCAATGAAAAGGCCGGGAATTATAACAGGGTTCTCAATTCTGCTGACCCTGTTTGTGGCAGGTAGTTGCGGAAGTGCGCTAAAGATAGAGGGGCCACAGGAGTCATATACTCCTGTGGCCTTTCTTCCTTCTCCGTCTGTACTTCCCATCGTTGCCGAGATTGATATCAGGGGACTTGAAAAATCAATAAATAAAAGATTCGAGGGGCTTCTTTATGAAGATAATGGGGTAAGCACCAGGGATCTTGAAATTAAAGTCTGGAAGGCCGGCAACTTTTCAGTTTTCGCGAATAACGACGAGATAACATACAGAATTCCACTAAAGATTTGGAGCCGTTTCACCTGGAAAATTGAGAAATTCGGCCTGAGCGTAAGTGATAAATACGATGTTACAGGGAGCCTGGCTCTTGTTTACAAAACTAAACTTGATGCAGACAACAACTGGAACCTCATTACAAAAACAACATCCTCCGGATATAGCTGGATTGAGACTCCAAGAATAAATGTTATTGGTGTAAATATTCCGGTAAAACCCATTGCAGATTTTGCCCTTTCAAGAACAGAACGAATGATTAGCAGCCGAATTGACCAGGCAATATCTGAATCAATTAATTTAAGAAGCTATGTTGAGGAGTTCTGGCAAGATGTTCAGGAACCTGTAAGGGCAGACAGCACTTATGATGTTTGGGTAAAAATTGTTCCAAAGGATATTACCCTCTCCCCCTTCTCCTCCTCATCGGGCAAACTGAGGATTCCCATTACATTCACAGGCGAGGTCGAGACTATTGCCGGAGACAGCATCCCTTTTGACACAACGGTTCCTCTCCCTCCTTTGGGTAAAAGCCCATCCAACCCAGATAAATTTAATATCAATTTAAAGGCCGACATTACCTTTGAACAGATAACCAAAGCCGCCATGCAGCAACTCTCAGGCATGGAGTTTAAAGAGGGTGGCAAAAGCATTACTGTCAAAGAGATGAAGCTATACAGCAGCTCCGGTAAAGCAGTTCTTGCAATGGATGTAGAGGGCTCTTTGAAGGGGAGAATCTTTTTGACCGGGAATATGGTTTACAACCCGGACTCGCTCTCTGTCTCCATTCAAAATGCCGACTTTGACATCCGCACAAGAAATGCACTGGTTAAATCTGCAAACTGGCTGCTGCACGGAATGCTTCTGAAGAAGCTACAGCCATACCTAACTTATAACATTGAGACTATCCTTGAGGAAGTAAGGGTGGAGGCAGACAATATGCTAAAAAAATACTCCCTCGCTGAGGGAGTATATCTAGATGGCAATCTTGAAGCCATTAAAGTTTCTCATATTGAGATGATACCCGGAGCTGTAAGAGTTATTACGGGATTAACCGGGGACATCAAAATAGTTACGACAGAATTTTAAACAGTCAGTATCTCTTTCTCCTTAATAGCCAGTACCTCTTCAATTTTTTTATTGTAGTTGTCTGTCTCTTTCTGGATTATGCTCTCACCATCTTTTGCCACATCTTCTGGAAGACCATCTTTCTGGTACTTCTTAAGAAGTTCAACGCCGTCTCTGCGGGCATTTCTTACGCTGATTTTTGCATTTTCACCCTCAGCCTTCACACGCTTAACCAGATCTTTTCTTCTGTCTTCAGTAAGAGGCGGAACATTAATACGTACATGCTCACCATTGTTTGAAGGGGTAAATCCTATGTTTGCAACCATGATAGCCTTTTCAATCATAGGGATCATTTTTTTGTCCCAAGGCTGGATGAGCATGGTCTTGGCATCAGGAGTGGTCACACTGGCAACCTGTGGAATTGGTGTAGGATTGCCGTAGTAGTCTACCATAATATTATTGAAGACTGCAGGATTTGCCTTGCCGGCCCTGTAGCTCTTCAGCTCCTCTTCGAGGTGTAGCAATGCTTTATGCATCTTATCTTTTGCTACGTCAATTACCTCTTTCTGTTTGCTAATATCCATAATCTTGTTGTTATTTTTTTTGCAAAGATATGCTATTGTGGGAAACTATTGTGCCTATATTCTCGCCCTTTACAATCCTTAGGAGGTTACCCTCCTTGTTCATATCAAAAACTGCTATGGGCATTTTATTCTCCCTGCACAGAGCAAACGCAGTCATATCCATTATCTTAAGATTATCTGCCAATGCCTTGTCATATGAAAGGGTTTCGTATTTAACAGCTTTAGGATTTTTTTCCGGATCACAGTCATATACTCCGTCAACTCTTGTACCCTTAAGAAGAACTTCTGCTTTGAGTTCAACGGCCCTTAGTGCAGAAGCCGAGTCTGTTGTGAAGAAAGGATTCCCTGTTCCACCGGCTATTATGGCAACCCCACCAGATTCCATAAGTCTGAGGGCGGCATCTCTCACATAATAACGTGCAAAAGGCTCCATAGGTGTAGCGCTGTAAACTTCTGCATCAACACCTGCCCCCTTTAGCGCGAGAGAGAGTCCAATGCTGTTGATAACAGTTGCGAGCATCCCCATCTGATCCCCCCTTACCCTGTCAAATCCCATTTTCACTCCCGATAGTCCTCTGAAAATATTTCCACCGCCTGTAACAACGGCTACCTGAACCCCCATCTTTGATAGTTCGACAATTTCAGAGGCATATTTTGCAAACATCTCCTCATCTATGCCCTGGCCATCCGGCCCTCCTAAACTTTCTCCGCTTAATTTCAGCAGAACTCTTTTGTATTTCATAACTGGGTTTTATCAAACAAAAATAGCCAAATATTATGAAAATACCAAGTTAGGGGCTATCTTTGCGGCGGCTTTGAAAGAGTAATCAAAAGATAAAAAATATGGCAAACATTTTCACCTCTTCTATTGGCAAAAAGCTCATAATGAGCTTATCGGGACTGTTTTTAATCCTATTTCTCCTGGTCCACCTGCTGGCAAATTCGGCGTATCTGTTTGGACCGGATGCTTTCAACACCATAATTGAAATAATGAGCTCACCTGTAGTTGTAGCCATGGTTCCTGTACTTGCCGGTGGTTTCGCAGTACACATTATCTATGCCCTTATCCTTAACAGAATGAACTACAAGGCAAGAGGCAAAGAGAGATACGCAGTTACTCACAAAGGTGAGGCTGACTCTTGGGCTTCTAAGAATATGCTTGTACTTGGAGTAATTGTATTGGGTTTTTTGGTGTTTCACCTTACTCACTTCTGGGCAAAAATGCAGCTGCCTGAATTTACAGGCGGACATGCTGAAGATGTAAACGACCTCATGCACCTTACATTTGGCAATATCTACATATATATTGCATATCTGGTATGGTTTGTTGCTCTCTGGTTTCACCTTACACACGGTTTCTGGAGTGCTCTGCAAACTGTAGGTGCGAACAACCAGAAATGGATTCCGAGACTTAAGGCAGTCTCTTATGTATATGCAACTATAGTATGCGGCGGATTTGTAATTATTGCAACTACAGCATATCTTAGAGCTAACGGATATATAGGCTAGGAGATTAGCCTCTGAAAAGTTCCCTTATAATCCCGTCTGAAAGGAATAACTTCCCGGACGGGATTTTTATTTCCGGACCGGACTGCTCAAGGTCGCCAGACGATACAAGTCTCATGACATCATCCATAAAGGATTTTTTATCAATTCCATCAGAAATGGTGAATAGTTTATCAACATCCAGCCCCTGAACTCTTCTTAAAGAGAGCATCAGTATCTCGTTAAATATATCAATATGGTTAAGCATCTCTTGCTTTACATACTCCTCCTTATAGCCGGGAAGTTTTGAACGCTCAAACTCATCAGGAGAATATCTTTTAAGGTATGCCCCCAGAGATGGCTTATTGCCATATCTCTTGGCTCCGTCAAATGAGTGGGCAGCCGGGCCCAGCCCCAGATATGGAGTCCTGTCCCAATATCTGCTATTATGAATGGCCTCTTTTCCCTCCCGGGCAAAACTTGAAACCTCATACTGCTTATATCCGGCCTCCGCAAGAACTCTCTGCAATAATGAGTATTGAATGTAAGAGAAATCATCCTCAACAGGAATATAACTCCCTTTTTCATAATCTCTGCCAAGTTTTGTCCCCTTCTCAATACTGAGCTGATAGGATGAGATGTGCTCAGGCTTAAGTGCAATCGCCTTATCCAGGTTATATCTCCACTCATCCATGGTAAGGAGGGAGAATCCAAAAATAAGGTCAATACTAATGTTGGTAAAGCCGGCCTCCCGTGCGTTATAAAACGCATTAACCGCCGTATGGCTGTCATGTCTGCGATTCATCCATTTCAGATGGCTGTCAACGAATGACTGAACGCCCATACTTAACCTTCTGGCTCCAGATTCGTAAAGCCTCCTTAAATAGATGGGCGAAGCATCATCCGGATTTACCTCTACAGTAAACTCCTTAAGCAGATATGGCTTTGAGAAACCATGGTTATCGCAAATAATCTCTGCAACCTCTCCTAACAGAACCGGGTCTACAAGAGAGGGGGTACCCCCTCCAAAATAAAGAGTTCCGGGAGATGCGGAGACCCCCCGGAAGAACTCTTTTCTACTTTCACTCTCTGATTTGAGTGCCTGAATAAACGCATCCCCCCTTTTACCCGCCTTTACAGAATAGAAATCACAGTATGTACAGAACTGAGAACAGAAAGGGATATGTATGTAAATTCCGGCCAACTGACGGTTATCTTAGCTGAAGATCGGCAGCACCAAGCTTAGCCTCTTCAGTGTATACTTCTACTGAGTAGACCCCCTTCAGATATGGAGGATTACCCTGATAGAAGATACAAATCTCAATTTCTTCTCCCTGATAATCAACCTCACGGGATGCAGAGTAAATCATCTGCTCTCCGTTAAATGTGAAAATCTGCTCATATCCGGAAGTTAGCAGAATTCCGTCCGGGCCTGTAATTCTAATAAATACTCTGCGCGGGCCTTTGACTGCAATAGAGTTCTCAACCAAACTCAGACATGTTCTGAGTTTTTTTGTCCTGCTGCTTCTGTCCGTATCCTTGTTTGATGAATTAATTGCTGTTATTTCAATTCCTCTCCCTTTAAGTACAGAACCTATCTGAACCTGTCTGGCATATTCATCTGTAGTTGACTGTAGCTCCTGGAATTTCTCCTTGTTCTCTTTTGCCTCTGTTTTTGCCTGCGTCGCCTCTTGCCTCAAGGATATATTGAGCGTGTTTAATGAATCAATCTGTTTAATATAACCTCTCATAATGCTTCTCAGGGTGCCAAGCTCTCTTTCGTATTCTCTGAGCTTTGACCTGTTTGTAGCTTCAGTGCTTTTTACACGGTCTATCAGTTGCGCAACCTTCTCCCTCTCAACTGTCAGCTGGACATTAAGAGAGTCGTTATTTGAGGAGAGTCCGTCGTAATCAGACTGCAACTGAACCATCTCATTTGTAAGTTTTTCTTTTTCAACTGTGAGGTCGTCAATAACACCGGTTCTCTCAATCCATAGCCACCCGAGGACTCCCGCAAGGACCACAGCAACTGCTGCCAATACAATTACAATGGTTTTCAGTTTCTTTTCATTTTCCATAATGTTGATGTTTCGTGTTAATAATAACTCCAATTACAAAAATAGAAAATTTTAGTAGCTTTGCCTTATTATAAACATAATAATAACACTCCCATGGCAGGTTTTAACTTTAGTCAGTATGCAACAAGAGCCGTCAAATATGCTGTTTATTTGGCAGTTGTATTTGTTCTTATAGTTGCAATCTTCTCTCTTACTTCATCAAATGGATTTGATTACAAAAACCTGTTCCGTCCGGGTACAGGCTATCAGTTAGTTACTTTTTTTGTTGTAATCTCACTTATCTATCCATTGTTCGGTTACGCAAAGAAGAAAGTATACCTTAATAATGGTTTTGAAAATGACAGGGAAAAGATTCTGGAAATTTTCAAAAACAGCAAATATTCTGTTGACTCAGAGACTGGGGAATCCATAGTTTTTAAACACAACTCAGCCTTCCTGAGAATTGTGAGAATGTATGAAGATAAGATTACCGTTTCCAAGATTGACAATCCTATTGTAATCGAGGGGCTGAGAAAAGATGTGTACAGAATAGCCAGAACAATAGAGTGGCATGTAAGAGATGATCGCAAAGATGACTAAATAGCTGCTTTTATAGCTTAATCTATCTAGGATATTTATCGTGGTCCCACTCAGGGGCCACGATTTTTTTATGAGCAGCCATTCTGAAACTCAAATATGTAATGGGGTGTCCCTGAGCAATAAATTGTTCCTCGTAATGAGTCCTGATTGATAGTAGTTCAGCCATCTCTCCTGATATATCTCCGTTCTTAATTGATCCATAAACATCCTTCACCATGTGCAGCATTTCCAGGCTGTTTTTTTGAACGAGGGCAAGAGTATATTCGTGCAGATAAGGACTATCTGTTTTTAGATGAATTATTCCATCCGGCTGAAGAAAATTCATATACCTTGAAAGAAACATGGGGGCTGTGAGACGCTTATTATCCCTTCTTATCTGAGGATCAGCAAAGGTTACCCAAATTTCTGCAACCTCACCCGGAGCAAAGAGCCCCTCAATAAATTCTATTCTGGTTCTTAGAAACGCTGCATTTCCAAGTCCCTCTTCTGTGACCGTTCTGGCACCGCGCCACAATCTGGCTCCCTTCACATCCACCCCAATAAAATTTTTATCCGGATATCTTCGTGCAAGCTCAACTGTATACTCACCTCTTCCACATCCTAGCTCAAGCACAATGGGATTGACATTTCCAAAGTGATCTTTATGCCATCTCCCCTTAATGAAGTGATCCTTTCTGAACACCTCTTCAAATTCAGGCTGATAGAGACATTTAAAACTTTTATTCTCTTCAAATCTTCTCAGCTTATCCTTTCCCATGTATATAATAGAATATTACTTTTTTATTAAAATAAATCCGAGTTCCGCCATTCCCGGCACCTCAGTGCTCCCCTTTTTTAATTCAAGTCTCAGATACCACGTTCCTCTTTCTGGCAGTGAAACTCCCCGTCTGTAACTCCATCTGAAATCCTTCCATATTCCGGATCGTGCAAACATTCCGGTACTTGCAGCTTTGCTAAGATCAAGGTTAAGAGTATCTGTGTACTTCTGACCAGATGGAGAGACAATTCTTAATACCGCAGGGATTGAAATTGCCTCCTCATTTGTGTGAATCCTTGCATACACGTCAATATCATAAATGGTCAATGAGTCATTCGACGGGATTCTGTATTCAAGGAACTCACCATGCGAGAGAGACTCGTCAGATGGATTATCGTTGAAAATATAAAGCTCCCTCCTCTCCTTACATGACGTTAAAAGAGTAAGAGATATGAGCAGAAAGAGAATTCTGGTCACTCTAGACTTGGTTGTTGTTATTTTTATTGACGTTTTTCTTAATTGTACGTTTGCCGCTCTTCTTCCCTGCATTACTCTTGTTTCTGTCATCGAACCTTGTAATACTGTCATCACCCACCGCTGTAACAAATTCAGGAGCTTTAGCCTGCACATCCGGAAGAAGGCTTTCGCACTTTACTCCACGGGAATTCATTCTCAGGATCTCTTTAACCTTTTGTCCCTCTACAGGAAACATATTTGTCATACTATTGTTCTCATACGAGAACCACATAATTCCCTTGAGAGTATCTGTTTTAACAAGGTAAGCCGGTCCATCCAAAGTATCAAGCGGCTCTCTGACGTAAGGCATATTAGTCTGAGCATCAAGATATGTTGCAGCTTCATAATTTATACAGCACTTCAATTTACTGCACTGTCCTGCAAGCTTTTGAGGGTTGAGTGAAAGATCCTGACTTCTTGCAGCCTGTGTAGTGATTGACTGGAAGTCAGACATATATCTTGAGCAGCAAAGCTCCTGACCGCAAACACCTATACCTCCTATAAGACCCGCCTCCTGACGAGCTCCTATCTGCTTCATCTCAATTCTGATCTTAAACTCCTCGGCAAAATTTCTTATCAGCTGTCTGAAGTCAACTCTCTCGTCTGCAATGTAGTAGAATATAGCTTTTGTTCCGTCACCCTGAAACTCCACATCCCCAATCTTCATGTTCAGCTCAAGCTGAGAAGCTATTTGTCTTGAACGAATCATTGTCTTATGCTCTCTTGCGATAGCCTCCTGCCAACGCTCAATGTCAAGAACCCGTGCCTTTCTGTAAATTTTTTTGAATTCAAAGGTTGCCGGGTTAATGTTGTGCCTCTTCATCTGCTTCCCTATAACCGGCCCCTTAAGGGTAATGAGGCCCACGTCATGGCCGTTTGTGGCCTCTACAACAACAATATCTCCTACTGACAGAGATGCCCCGGATTCATTTTTAAAAAATGATTTTCTTGTATTCTTAAATCTTATCTCGTAAATCTCATTTCTATCAAGATCCGGGATACCGCACAACCAGTCAAAAACATTTAACTTACAGCACCCTCCATTGAAACAGCATGCAAGTTCTCCCTCTTCTGAACGCTGAGCTGTGGTTCCCCTGGTGCAGTCATATTTAATATTAGTAGTATCCATAATTGCTACAAAGTTAGAAAAAAGCGGTTACCGAGGTCTGCAAAGATATATTTAGGATTCACATTCCTCTCAATATCAGCCATGGCTCCGTTAACTATGTCTGCCCCTTTTTGGAAGAAGGCAGGATTTATCCGTTTTGCCCACTGCAGATACATCTCTCTCCGGTTATCCGGAATAAAAGATAAATCATGGGCCTCAATGCTTAACATGTAAATTCTTCGTATGTACTCAAGCAGAGTCCTGCAAAAGCCCAGCTGACCCTCTCTTGTGAGTTGAGCAACCTCCTCCCACGCACTAATTACACCGCTCAGATCTTTAGACAAAGAGGCGTTTATAAGCATGGCAGTGAGCTCATCATTTCTGCTGTGTTCCTTTGATTCAGCAATGAGCGACTCGGCTTTACTCACACTGCCTCCGGAAATTCTCGACCATAAAACAGCTTCGCTATCCTTAAACGAGTATTTGTTCTCCAGGTATTGGGCAAGAGCTTTAGTTTCAACGGGCGTTACCCTCACCAGTCTGCACCTGGACTGAATCGTAAGAAGTACTCTTTCTGGTGACTGACTTATCAGTAAAATGAATGTTCCCGCAGGCGGCTCTTCGAGAAGTTTGAGCAGCTTATTTGATGTCTCCTGATTCATCCTCTCGGCAAGCCAGATAACAAGATACTTATTTCCTCCCTCAAATGAGGTCATCGTGAGCTTCCTGAATATCGCCGATGCCTCAGCAACTGAAATCCGGCCAAGCTTATTCTCCACCCCGCACGCTTCATTAAACTGCTGCTCAGTCATGTATGGGTTTGACAAAACCGACTCTCTCCAAGTGGAGATAAAGTTGTCGCTTGTCTGCTTTGCTCCGCCTGAGGATGTTGCCGATACAGGAAATGCAAAGTGAAGATCAGGATGAATCATCTTAGATATCTTACTGCAAGAAGGGCATTTACCGCATGAGTCTCCATCTGTTTTACTCTTACAGGAGATGTATTGAATGAAGGACAGAGCAAGGGGCAGTGCACCAAATCCCGCATCCTCCGTAAAAAGCATTGCATGAGGAATCTTGCCTGAATCAGCAACTCTCACAAGCTCACTTTTCAAACCATCAAGACCTATAACATCAGAGAATCTCATTAACTGAAAATTTACCCAAAGATAACCATTTCACATTTACCACAGTCAAAACCGAGCCTGAACCTACGCCCCCCATTCTCGAGATAAAGAGGCTCATCCGACTTACCCCTGTAACCCTCTGCCGGACACTTTCCAAGCTCAAATTTGATACAATATTTACATCTCATAAGCTCTGCCTCAGCAGGTGGCTCAATTTCAAACGCCCTCTCCACAGAATCTGCTCCCAACTCTTTGTAAAGCATTTCAGATAGTGAATTTGATGAATTTGCAAGGTAGCTGAGCCTTTTCCCCGTTAAGGGTTTTTTAAAATTTTCTTCATTAATTTCTCTTACAGGCCTTACTCTATTGTCAAGCATCTTTGCCCACTCCCTCTCTCCAGCTTCTTCAAGTTTTTCTGCAAGCTCTCTTCTTATGCCGTTAAGCAATGACACCTGAAGAAATGGCAAGATACCGGCATCAACTAATTGTGCAGAGAAGAGATAAATTCCCGAGCTTTTTGACAACTGAGTGATTATTGACTCCTCTGCCCTATCTCTGTTTTTCGCAACATCAAAAGGGCCTGAAATTTTGACCGACACAGATACTCCATCTTCTGAAACAGCATTTGCTACTATAGCATCAAGGCTTGCAGTTACACTAACCTTTACATCAATAAGCCTTTTGGGCATGTTATTCTCAAGCTCTCTTTCGAATAATCTGTTGAAATTCCTGTAGATATTTGTTCCAGGAGGAATTTCCAATCTGTCATTTATTTCAATAAAACCCTGTGATGCAACATTTACTCTTGTCCCCAGTACCTCGCCCCTGGAATCAGTAAAACAGATCCCGTCCCCATTCTCAATCCTCGCAAATGTTTTCAGCTCAATCCTTGTAGACCCGCCATGCTCCGGAGCCACACTCTTCACAGTACCCACAAGCTCTCCCGATGCCTTTGCTATATCTCCGCTGTTCCACAAACCCCTCTTTCCTTCAATAAACAGATTTGTATATCCTCTGTTAAATGTACTTTCAGGCCTCGGTGTAAAGCCTCCGTGGAGCCTTCCAAGAGAGGATTGAGAAAAGCTCCCCTCCTGGTTCATAAATCTGTCAAGCAGCATCCTGTAATATCTGATGACATTCTTTATGTAAGATATATTCTTAAGCCTGCCCTCTACCTTGAATGATGAGACCCCGGCATTAGCAAGCTGAGGAATATGCTCCCCAAGATTCAGGTCCTTTAATGACAGGAGTGGCTTATCCTTAACAAGTATCTTCCCCTTTGAGTCAACCAGATTGTATCTGGATCTGCATGCCTGAACACATGCCCCCCTGTTCGCACTCCTACCGGTTAACCGTTCACTCATGTAACACTGCCCGCTGTACGAGACACAAAGCGCACCATGAATAAAACTTTCGAGCTCTGCATTTGTATTTGCCCTAATCTCCTCAATCTGTTTGATTGAAAGCTCTCTGGCGAGAATCAGCCTGCTGAATCCTAAGGCCTCAAGCATCTTAGCCTGCTCAACAGTTCTAATATTTGTCTGGGTAGAGGCAAATAGAGGAATCGGAGGCATCTCTGCCTTTAACAACCCCAGGTCTTGGATAATAAGAGCCGAACAGCCTGCCTCATACGCCTGCCGGGCTATATTTTTTGCCTCTTTTATTTCGTTATCATACAGGATGGTATTAAGTACAAGAAACACCCTGGTTCTGTACCTGGACGCATATTTTACCAGTTTCTCAACGTCTTGCATTGAGTTGCCGGCAGCCTCTCTGGCGCCAAAAGAGGGACCTGCAATATAGAGAGAATCGGCACCGCAATCTGTAGCTGCAATGCCGATTTCCAAATTTCTGGCCGGAGCCAGCAGTTCAAGTTCTCTCCTTAATTGCACTTAAGTTGGGTTTTCACCTTATACTCTGCAATCTGCTTGTAAGTAGGATCTGTAAGTATCTGCTTGTAATAACCGCAGGCCTTTGCATTGTTCCCTTTCCCTTCGTAAGCAGTCGCAAGGTTATATAGGGTAGATGATTTATCTTTCGCATTAGTATTCATAGCGTAGTACTTCTCAAGAGCATCAATCGCCTGATCAAATTTCTTCAGCTGTACAGCTGCAAGGCCCATTATTTTAAGTGACTGACCTGATTCGTTGTAATCATTTGATTTTAAAGCATTCTCAAATGCACCTGTCCAGTTTTTTGAACCAAGGAATGTAGCGGATTTCTTAAGATAAATTACTGAAAGCTGTTTTGATGCATTCTCTTTTTCTCCCAGTTCAGAAGCCTTCTCAAATGCTGCTACAGCCTCGGCCTCTTTATCCAGACGGCTCTGTGCCATTCCGATTCTCAGATAAGCTGTTCCGTTTTCAGGATCTGCCTTTAGAACTTTGCCGTACTCAACTACAGCCTCAGCAAATTTGCCTTCATTAAGAAGTGCATTTGCATCTGCCATCAATACTTGAGGTAGGAGATCCGTAGCTTCGGTAACAACATCTTTAACGGAATAACTCTTGCCAGTCTCTATTGCCTTTCTGAGCTGAAGAACAGCGTTGTCAATATCCTTAGATGCAGCAAGTTCCTTGCCGTATCTCAGGTGAATCTGAGGGATGATGCTCTTTGCCTCTGCAAGCATTGTCTGACCCTCTTCACCCAACCCCTCAAGCATTTTTAGCGCTTTGTTGAAATTTTCAAGTGCAGAGATATAGTTGCCATCGTTCAAAGATGTTGCTGCTGCGTTATAGGTTTCCGTTGCGGCTGCAAGGTCTTGTGCCTGTACGTTACCGATAGACAACAGTGCCACTGCACAAATTGCCAAAAATGTCTTGAATTGTTTCATTTGTTAATTTTTATTTACGATTCTCACAAAAATATAAAAAACTCAGAAACGATGCAAAATATTGGATATATTTGTGATTGCTTATTTTATAATTAAATCAACTGCAAATGAAACGAATTTTAACTTCATTGGCGGCACTCTTTATAGCCATTTCGGCTTTTTCACAGATGCCTCCAAAACTCCCGCTTGACGCAAAGGTGCGCTCGGGTGTACTAGAAAACGGACTTACATATTACGTAGTCCAGAACAGCGAACCAAAAGGACAGGCAGAGTTCTACATCGCTCAGAAAGTAGGTTCCATCCTTGAAGAGGAGAGTCAGAGAGGCCTTGCCCACTTCCTTGAGCACATGGCTTTCAATGGAACTGAGAATTTCCCGGGAAACGGAGTTATCTCTTACCTGGAGACAATAGGCGTGAAGTTTGGAGCAAACCTTAATGCCTATACATCATTTGACCAGACTGTATACAATATATCAAACGTACCTGTTAAAAGACAGGGTATAATTGACTCCTGCATGCTTATCCTGAGAGACTGGTCTTGCGCCATATCTTTAACAGATAAAGACATAGACGAAGAGAGAGGAGTAATCAGAGAGGAGTTCCGTACAAGCAGCAGCGCATTTCTTAGAATGTACGAAAAGGTTTTTCCAGAGATTATGCCGGACAGCAGATACGCTTACAGATTGCCTATTGGACTTATTGACGTTATCAACAACTTCACATACGAAGATCTCAGATCATACTACAAGAAGTGGTATCGCCCGGACAATCAGGGTATCATAGTAGTAGGCGATATTGACCCTGTCGCAATCGAGAACCAGATTAAAACTCTGTTTGGAGCAATTCCTAAACACGAAAATCCTGCTGAAAGAATTCAGCTTCCTGTTCCGGATACTAAAGAGCCCGTTATAGGTATAGCTTCAGACCCTGAAGCCAGCACAACAGAGCTTATGCTTATGTACAAGCATGATATTCTCCCTGTTGAGGCTAGAGGTACAGCAATAGGTGTTGTTATGAACTTCATGAACAGTGTAGTATCAAACATGCTCTCTTCAAGACTTAGTGAAATAGCACAAAAACCAGATGCACCATTTACCTCTGCTTACGGCGACTACGGCGGATATATAATTGCTCAGACCAAGGACGCACTAAGCCTTAGCGCAAGTGTAAAAGAGGGCAAGGTTGCCGAAGCCCTTAAAATCCTCACAAATGAGGCAGAGAGAGTTAAAAAATACGGATTTACAGCTTCTGAATACGAGCGTGCAAAAGCTACATATATGAGTAAGCTTGAGCAGACTTATAATGACAGAGATAAGCAGAAGAACAGCTACTACGTAAGTCAGGTTCTTAATCACTTCTTAACAGGTGAAGCTTATCCCGGCATTGAGACTCTTTACACAATGATGCAGCAGGTTGCTCCTAACGTTCCTGTTGAGCAGGTAAACCAGTATGCAATGAGCCTTCCAAGAGAAGAGAACGTTGCCATAGCTCTAATGATGCCAGATAAGGCCGGCCTTGCCAAACCTTCTAAAGAGGAGATCCTTGCTACATTTACAGCTGCTAAAGCCCAGGAGGTTGCCGCATATCAGGAGACCGTATCAAACGAGCCGCTTGTACCGGTAGCACCAGCCGCAGGTAAAGTTCTTTCAGAGCTAAAGGATCCTATGAGCAGCTCAACTGTTTGGAATCTTTCAAACGGAGCAACAGTTGTTATCAAGAAGACCGACTTCAAAGATGATCAGATTCTTTTCTCTGCTAACTCTAAAGGTGGTTTGTCACTTATAGGATTAGAAAACATTATAAATGCAAAAGATCTTACAACAGTTGCAACATCAGGTGGTCTTGGCAAATACAATGTAACAGATCTCCGCAAAGTACTTGCAGGAAAAAATGTAACCCTCAGACCAAGTATAAGTGTTCAGAGTGAATCAATAAATGGAGCAACTACACCTAAGGATATTGAGACATTTATGCAGCTTCTCTATCTGAACTTCACTGATGTAAGAGAAGATCAGGATGCATTTAAGGCTTATGTGGGAAGAATGAGGGCTCAGCTTGAAAATGCAGAGGTTCAGCCGATGGTTGCCTTCTCAGACACACTTACCAAGGTACTGTACAACAACAATCCATACGCAAACAGGATGACCCTGGATATGCTTAACAAGGTTGATTATGCAAAATCCCTGGAACTTTATCGCCAGAGATTTGCAAACGCTTCTGATTTTGTATTCATTTTCGTAGGAAATGTTGACGAGAACATACTTAAACCGCTTGTTGAAACATACATTGCATCGCTCCCTTCAAACAAGAGCCAGAAGGAGAACTGGGCAAATGTAGGTCTTACTCCGGTTAAGGGCAAAGTTGTAACACACTTTGAAAAAGAGATGCAAACACCTAAGGCTACTGTTTACACAATATTCTCAGGCAAATTACCTTATACAGTTGAGAACACTATTTTAGCCAGCATTACCAAGCAAGTATTTGACCAGGTCTTCACACGTACAATCCGTGAAGAGGAGGGTGGTACTTACGGAGTAGGCGTAAATATGTCTGTCTCTTACTACCCTGAAGACAACTTTACATTCCTGTTTGGTTTTGATACAGATGTTGCTCTCAGAGAGAGACTTCTCAACAGAGCTCACAAGGAGATAGGTGTTGTTATGGAGAAGGGAGTATCAGCTGAGGACTTTTCAAAGATAATGGAGTACATGCAGAAGACTTATACCCAGAATCTCCGTGAAAACAACTATTGGCTGGGAGTAATCAACAACCGCTTTATGATTGGCAAGGATATGCACTCTACATATGAGAGCGTTCTTAAGAGTATGACCCCGGAAAAGGTGACAAGTTTTATCAAGCAAACTCTTACTCAGGGCAACCAGATTGAGGTTGTAATGAATGGTAAGGCAGTTGAAACTAAATAGTAAATAAGCAACACTTTTGTATCGTATGAGCCCTGTGATAGAAATCGGCAATTACCTTGTATCATCTGCAATTCTCACTGAGAAATTTGCATGCGACTATCCTGTTTGTCACGGAGTCTGCTGCATAATAGGAGATAGCGGGGCACCTCTTGAAAAGGGTGAGTGTGATACTCTCACTAGCGAATACGAAAATATTAAAAAACATCTCAGACCTGAAGGGATCCGCTCCATTGAGGAGCAGGGTCCCTTTGTTCTGGATAGTGACGGTGACCTTGTAACCCCGCTTGTAGATGGTGAAGAGTGTGTATATACACAATTTGACAGCGAAGGAAACTGTTTTTGCGGCATTGAGGTCGCACATATTAAAGGAGACACTAAGTTCAGGAAACCGGTATCTTGCTGGTTATACCCCATAAGGGTCTCTAAACTTTCTAACGGAATGTATGCCCTCAATCTTCATGAGTGGCACATTTGCAAAGATGCATTCATTAAAGGTAAAAAAGAGGGGATTCCCGTATATGTATTTCTACGGGAACCCCTTATTTTTGCTTTTGGAGAGGATTTTTGGAATCAGCTTGAGATAGCGCACAAAGAGCTGTTCGGCTCAAAGTAATACTTAACTCTCCCTACTTCCCATATATTTTGTAAGAGCAATAATATGCTGTTTATATATATTGTCCGGCAGAACGTCCAGACAATCCAATGCTTTTTTACACTGCTCCTCAAGAGCTTTTTGCGCAATCTGTTTTCCGTTGTACTTTTCCACAAGCTCAAGAGCCTTCGCTGCAAGCTCCCTCTCCTCCGGACCAGCAACCCTTATAGATTCAAGTAGTTGATCCCTCTCTGAAGCACTTGCCTCCTTAAGAGCAGCAATAAGCGGAAGTGTCAGCTTCTTCTCCATTATATCTCCTCCCGCCGGCTTACCGGTATTCATCTGAGGAGCATAGTCAAAGATGTCATCCTTTATCTGGAAAGCCAGCCCGAGGTGGTATGCATATCTTCCCATGCTCTCAACAACCCTCTCATCTGTACTCATAGTTGAGACTGCGCTTTGAATCGCAGCAATAAAAAGACTTGATGTTTTTTGAGCAATAATTTTGTAGTAATCCTCCTCAGTTGTGTCAAGTGAAGTTGCCTTCTGCATCTGGAAAAGTTCCCCTTCAGAGAGCTCCTGTACAGCCTTGGTAAAATACCCCATTACATCCATGTCCTTCTCATTTACAATAAGAGTCAGGGCCCTCGCAAGCCAGTAATCTCCTGTAAGAACAGATGCAGCAGGGTTAAATCTGGATTGTACAGTCTCCTTCCCGCGCCTGTATCTTGAATCGTCAGCAACATCGTCATGAAGAAGAGTAGCTGTGTGAATCATTTCAGATACAACAGCGCATGAGATTGTTAATCTGTGAGGTGTTCCGCAGGCCTTTGAAGCCAGAATAGAGAGAAGAGGACGGATCTGCTTACCAGTGCTCTCCATCAGATATGAATTAATAGAATTAAGTAATGCCGAGCTGCTTACAAGTGTATTTCTTAGCATCTCTTCAAACATTAACCACTCACTATCAATATCTTTGCGGATAGTTTTAATATCCATAATACAGGTTAGGTTTTAGGTATGTAGCAGTAATCTGAGTCTAACAAGGGGCATAGTGCGAAGGCTGGAGTCTCTGCGGAGTCACTTTTTCAAGCACCTCAGTGAGCTCCTCAACGCTCTTCGCTATTATTAACGATTCAGACCAGTTTCTGTTCAACATCTTTTCATTCACAAGATGGTCAAACATATTTAGCATTGGGTCAAAAAATCCGTCCAGGTTAAGGATAACAACAGCACCATCATAAAGTCCGAGTCTTTTTAAAGTGTAGGTTTCAATAAACTCTTCGATGGTCCCTATCCCTCCGGGCAGAGCAACAACAGCATGAGTATCCTCTCTGAGCAACTCTTTTCTCTTAGCCATTGATTCAACAAAAATAATATCCTCAAGGCTTTCATGCTCAAACTCAACCTCCTTCATAAAGGCAGGCATAACTCCACGAATCCTCCCCTCCAGTTCAAGCATCCTATCAATAATTACACCCATTAACCCTTTGCGGCTCCCGCCACAGATTACGGTCCAATTATGAGAAGAAGCCGCTTCAGCAAAACTGTTAGCGGCCTCAAGGTATCT
>JAVEZL010000025.1:0-21602 GCA_034003005.1 Bacteroidales bacterium | reverse complement strand
TGGCAAACTGCTTTTTTCATTTCCCTTTCCGCTTGCAAGCAAGCTTGCGCGGAGGGAAATGAAAAAAACCCGGCTGCTTGCGCTGCCGGGTTTCTCTGTTTTTGGCGGAGAGGGAGGGATTCGAACCCCCGGAACCTCTCAGTTCAACGGTTTTCAAGACCGCCGCAATCGACCACTCTGCCACCTCTCCGTTTGTTTAGGGTTGCAAAGATATGTATTTTTTCCGTGTGTGCAAAAAAAAGAGAGAATGCCTCAGAGGAAAAGTGTCAAACATCAGGTAATCAACTAAGTAGAAAATTTTTAAAATTTGCATAATCATTTAATTATAAGGTGTTTGACACTTTTCCTCTGAGGCATTAGCTGGCGTCGCAGTGGGTGTTGAAGCGGACATCGCAGGTGGCAGTCGTTTGCTATGTTTGCTACCATTTAGGCAGGGTTTTTGTAACTAGATGTTTTATCCATTACGAAAAGGTGCTAGTGGACGTTTATAGATATTGTCTATATTGTGATAGATTGCTATTTAAATTATTTAATTGTAATTTTGACCCTGCAAACCACAGCAACCACGACTAATAACATTTAACACCACTTAAATTTATGAAGTTGAAGACTTTCGAGAAAGAGATACTGGAACTTGAGGATAACCTCTCCAGATACGCATATAGCCTTACTTCAAACAGGGACGATGCAAAGGACCTTGTACAGGAGACATTTTTTAAGGCTCTCAACAATCAGGATAAGTTCAACGAAAATACAAATATCAAGGCATGGGTATATACGATAATGAAGAATACCTTCATTAACGATTATCGCCGCAGAAGCAAGCGTCAAACGCTATTCAGCGAAGGTGTTCATGAATTTGTCATTAATAACCGCCCTGCGGACCTTGGTCCTGAGCAGGAGTTTGGTTTCCGTGAACTTACTTCAATAGTAAATGACCTGGAGCCTGAATTCAGAATTCCATTCCAAATGCACGATAACGGATTCAAATATCAGGAGATTGCAGAGGAGCTCGGCCTGCACCTTGGAACTGTTAAAAGCAGAATACACTTCTCACGTAAGAAATTAATGGAGAAAATCGAGAGATAAGAGCGGAAGAAAAGATTGCGGGAGACTGATAGAAAATTTTGCAACTATTTTATATTAATGAGAAGGCTGACTAAATTGTAATTTAGTCAGCCTTATTCGTTTTATCGAGAGTTGGAAATATTCTATTATTAGCAGCAGACCCTATTTTAAAGCATGAATCAGCTCTTTTCTTTTAAAGAGAAGAAGATAAAAGACGCCTATAGTGATACAAGAGTCGGCAATGTTAAAGATGGGTCTGAAAAAGATGAATTGCTCACCACCCATGAAAGGAACCCAGTTAGGTAAAACAGTGTCTATCAAAGGGAAGTACAGCATATCCACAACTTTGCCAAACATAAAGGGTGCGTAACCGCCTCCTTCAGGTAAGATTGTTGCCAGCTGTGTAAATGTAGACTCAGAAAAGATTAGGCCGTAGAACATCGAGTCAATTACATTTCCTATTGCACCTACAAGAATCAATGCAATGCCGGAAAGGAATGCCCTTGAAGCGCCACCCTCTATGAGCTTTTTAATATAGTAGATAATCACTCCTATAAGTACCAGGCGCAACGCTGTAAGCAGAAATTTGCCCACCGCACCTCCAAACTGCATACCAAAAGCCATTCCATTGTTTTCAATGAAATAGATCTGGAACCAGTTACCAAACACTGGAATGCTCTCCCCGATTGTCATGTGAGTCTTGATCCATATCTTGACCACTTGATCTATAAGGAGCAGAATGAAAACAATAAGTGTAACCTGTTTTCCGGGGGTAAGGCGCATTGGTTAGTCTCTTTTGTTCTTTGCCTCTACGCTGAGTGTTGCGTGAGGGACAATAAGAAGTCTCTCTTTAGGTATGAGCTTGCCTGTCTCACGGCAAATTCCGTATGACTTGTTCTCTATCCTTACGAGTGCGGCCTCAAGAGATCTTATAAACTTATATTGTCTTTGAGCAAGCTGTCCTGCCTCCTCTTTTGAAAGTGCAGACGCTCCCTCTTCCAATACTTTAAATGTAGGAGAGGTATCTTCAGTGTCATTGCTGGAGCTGTGCGTAACAGCAGCCTTTAACTGCTCATATTCTGCCTGAGCAGCACGGAGCTTCTGCTGAATGAGCTCCTTGAACATCTGCAGTTCCTCGTCGCTGTAGCGAACTTTCTCTCTAACCTCATCTGCAGGGTTGCTTTTCTTTGTCATAGCCACAATTGTTAATTTAGTATGTAAAGTTAATAATATAATCTAGATTTCTACCAACTCTCAGTATGGTATCTTATCATCATTTTTCTTCCAAAGATTGAATGGCTCTTTACCCTCTTCAGACATTATCTGCTCAATAGGTATACTCCTTTCATCCATGGACTTGGAAAACTCGTCGTAGATAAATGCATCGCTGAATCCGGCATCGGCAGCGTCCCCTCTGCCTGCAGCAAAATAGATTTTATCCACCTTCGCCCAGTATGCTGCCGAGAGGCACATTGGACATGGTTCACAGGAGGTAAAAAGGGTGCATCCGGACAGGTCAAATGTGTCAAGTTTTCTGCAGGCCTCCCTAATAGCATTTACCTCTGCATGAGCAGTGGGGTCTTTGTCCGGGGTTACACTATTTGTTCTGGCAGAAATTATTTTACCATCTTTCACAATTAGTGCTCCAAAAGGCCCTCCTGTAACAGAAGCAGCATTTTCTCCGGCCAGCTCTATGGCCTCTTTCATAAATTTCTCTCTCATAATCTTGTCAGCTTTATTGAAAGAGTTCCCTCATCCCACTCTATCTCCGTGCCTCCTTCAATCTTCTCACTCAGCTTAATCTCTTTTGCAAGTGTTTGATTACAAACATAATCGGCAAAATATTTTAAAGAGTCAGCTATCTCCGGAAGCTCCTCAACTTCAACCGATATTTTATCAGTAACGTCAAACTTGCTCTCCTTTCTAAGATTTTGAATCCTGTTTACCAGCTCCCTGGCAGTTCCCTCCCTGCGGAGTTCTTCACTTACAGTAATATCAAGAGCAATTGTAAGTTTACCTTCAACTGCAACAAGCCACCCCGGCATATCCTCAGACATAATTTCATAGTCCTCCCTCTCCAGTATCACTTCACCAGAAGGCAGATTCAATGTATAGTTCTCAGAAGCCTCGATTGCAAAAATCATCTCCTGATCAAAAGTTCCAAACAGAGCAGATATCTCCTTCATCTGCTTTCCGTACTTCTTACCAAGAGTTTTGAAATTTGGCTTTATCTTCTTAGTTATAAGACCCTTTGTATCGTGTATATACTCAACCTCCTTCACATTCACCTCACCCAGCACAATCCCCTTAACCAGTTCAAACTGCTCCTGAAGTTTGTTATCAAGGACCGGAACAAGAATTTTAGCCAAAGGCTGCCTTACCTTAATATTCACCTTGCGTCTTAGTGCCAGAATCATCGATGAGGCCCTCTGTGCAAGCTCCATTCTCTCCTCAAGCGCCTTGTCCACAGCCTTTTCATCGGCCTCAGGCATCATTGTAAGGTGTACAGAGCTCTCTTTATGCCTTCCCGATACTGCATTGAGGTCAAGGAAGAGCCTCTCCATAAAGAAGGGAGCTACAGGAGCCGATAAAATCGCCACTGTTTCAAGCGCCTCGTAAAGAGTCTGATAGGCCGACAGTTTATCCCTGTCCATCACCCCGCCCCAGAAACGTTTTCTGTTAAGACGAACATACCAGTTGCTCAGGTTGTCGTTCACAAAATCCTGAATCATTCTGCCAGCAGAGGTAACATCAAAATCCTCATAGGCTGCCGCTACATCCCTCTTGAGAGTGTTAAGCAGCGAAATTATCCATCTGTCAATCTCAGGTCTGTCAGAGAGACTCACCTGAGGCTGAGAATTGTCAAATTTGTCAACATTTGCATAGAGTGCAAAGAATGAATAGGTATTATACAATGTCCCAAAGAACTTTCTTTTAACCTCATCAACCCCGCCTATATCAAACTTAAGATTATCCCATGGCTGAGCATTTGTAAGCATATACCAGCGAAGCGCGTCGGCACCATACTCACCAAGTGTCTTAAACGGATCCACTGCATTGCCGAGCCTCTTGCTCATCTTGTTACCATCCTTGTCAAGCACCAGACCATTTGACAGTACTGTCCTGAAAGCCACCTTATCACTTACCATTGTGGAGATTGCGTGAAGTGTAAAGAACCATCCTCTCGTCTGGTCGACCCCCTCTGCAATAAAATCGGCAGTTCTTCCAAAGGCCTCTCCGCCAACATTCTCCAGCCCCTCCTGAGCAAATGGCATCGCTCCCGAATCAAACCATACATCAATAAGGTCCGCCTCTCTCTTCATCGGTTTTCCCGATGGTGAGACAAGTATAAAGTCATCCACATAAGGTCTGTGGAGGTCAATCTTTTCGTAATTCTCCTTTGAGAAATCTCCCGGAACAAATCCCTTATCTCTAAGAGGATTAGATTTCATAAATCCGGCTGCTGCAGATTTATCCAGCTCCTCATACAGCTCTTTTGCTGAGCCGATGCATATCTCTTCGCCACCCTCCTCTGCTCTCCAGATAGGCAGCGGAGTTCCCCAGTAGCGGCTCCTTGAGAGGTTCCAGTCCTGAAGGTTCTCAAGCCACTTACCAAATCTTCCGCTTCCTGTTGCTTCAGGTTTCCAGTTGATTGTCTTGTTAAGCTCAATCATTCGCTCCTGAACTGCAGTAGTCCTTATAAACCAGGAGTCAAGAGGATAATAGAGAACCGGTTTGTCTGTCCTCCAGCAATGAGGATATGAGTGAGTATGTTTCTCAATTTTAAAAGCCAGGCCCTGCTGTTTCAGCATCACGGCAATATCAACATCCAGGGTTGCATCGCTTTCATTTAAAGCGGAGTCATATGCATTCTTTACAAATCTACCGGCAAATTCTCTGTAAGACTCATTAACACTCTCCTTAACAAAATCAGAATCAAGATCCTCAACCTTGAAAAACTTGCCAGTTCTGTCTACAAGAGGTTGTCTCTGACCGTTTGTATCAATTACAATCAGGGCAGGAACACCATTTGCCTTTGCCACTTTGTCGTCATCGGCACCAAAAGTGGGGGCAATATGAACGATTCCTGTACCGTCACTTGTTGTTACAAAGTCTCCTGATATAACCCTCATTGCTCCCGGAGCAGGATTAATCCATGGTATCAGTTGTTCATATTCAATTCCGCAAAGCTTTGAACCTGAAATAACTGTCCCAAACTTCTCAAACGGCGCCCCCTTAGCATTAAAATGTGCATCAACAAGTTCCTCGGCAAGAATATAAACCGCTTTTCCGTGAGTATAAGGATTCTCTGAAACTACTGTAACATATTTAATATTTGGACCTACGCAAAGAGCCGTATTAGAAGGAAGAGTCCATGGTGTAGTTGTCCATGCAAGCATAAAGAGCGGAAGCTCCTCTCCCCTCTCCTTTGCAATCTCACTGAAAAGTCCTTCAGATGCGTGGTTTCGCACCACTTTAAACTGCGCAACGCAGGTTGTATCCTTTACATCTCTGTAGCAGCCCGGCTGATTAAGTTCGTGGGTACTCAGACCTGTTCCGGCTGCAGGTGAGAATGGCTGAATTGAGTAGCCCTTGTATAAAAGCCCCTTTCCGTATATGTTTTTCAGTAAATGCCACAGTGTCTCAATATACCTGTTATCATAAGTGATATAAGGGTTGTTCATATCAACCCAGTAACCCATCTGTTCAGTAAGCCCCTCCCACTCCTTTGTGTACTTCATCACCTCCTTGCGGCAGGCAGAATTATACTCCTCAACAGATATACTCTTTCCTATATCCTCTTTTGTTATACCGAGGCTCTTCTCAACTCCCAGTTCAACAGGGAGCCCGTGAGTATCCCATCCTGCTTTCCGCTGAACCTGGAATCCGGTCTGAGTCTTGAATCGGCAAAACACATCCTTTATAGCCCTTGCCATTACGTGATGGATGCCGGGCATTCCGTTAGCAGATGGTGGCCCTTCATGGAAAACAAAAAGGGGAGCCCCTTCCCGCTCAGTCACACTTCTCTCAAAACAACTCTCTCTCTTCCACTTCTCAAGAACAGTATTGTTTATCTCTACAAGATCAAGATTTTTATACTCGGTAAACCTCATTTTATAAAACTTTTTGAATTTGCAAAGATACGATTATTCACTACTTTTGAAAAAATTTGATTACTATGTCTTTGAATACAGCCGATATTATAATTCTCATTTGTCTTATACCGGCTCTCTTTGCAGGATTCATGAAGGGCTTTGTAAGGCAGGTCGCTGCAGTTCTGGCACTTATACTGGGTGTTTGGGCCGGTTATCACTTCTCCGATTTTGTAAGCAATAAACTTATTTCATGGATAAGTGTAAATCAAAATATTCTTAATATAATTTCATTTGCAGTTATATTCATTGGGGTATTGATACTGGTTAATCTTGCAGGAAAAGCAATAGAGGGATTGGTGAAACTGGTTCTTCTGGGATGGCTGGACAAACTTTTAGGAATTGTTTTTGCCATTATTAAATATGCATTTATCCTGAGTATTCTGATATACATTCTGGAATCGGTTGATGAACTATTCCGGTTTTTGCCTGAAGAGACACTTAAAGAATCAATTCTTTACGGATATCTTTCAAAAATAGCACCTGTGATTTTTCCTTATTTGAAAAATCTAGTTTCAGGCATCTGATTTCTGAAAATTTATTTTAAGATTTAGCAATCTCCCTCTTTCCGGTAAAGAGCTTCAATTTTTTACCTTTTAACCCATATTCCGGCGGTTACACCCCCATCTTTGTAATGCAGAGTGGCGGCCGTGGCGAGTGATCTCCTGTTTGAGGCCGGGAGCAGAGTAAAAGAAGTTGCCGCCACCTGTTTTTTTAAAATAAGAAAAATTTGAGGAGGGAGAGAGATGGGTTATTCAATAAAAATCAGACAACATGATTTCAGTGACTGCGGAGCAGCATGCCTTGCGTCAGTTTCTGCATACTGGGGATTAAAGTTACCCATAGCGAGGATCAGACTCTTTAGCAATACCGATTCAAGGGGTACCACTATTAAGGGAATAATCGATGCTGCAAAAGTTTTTGGGTTAAAAGCTGAGGGGTTTAAAGCCCAGGAGCGGACGCTTTATAAAATTCAAAAACCTGTAATTCTTCATTTGCAAAAAAAAGGTGGGCTGCTTCATTTCGTTGTGCTTTACGGATTAAGAAATAATATTCTCAAAATAATGGACCCTCTTGACGGAGAGATACACAATGTTAAGCTTGAGGAGTTCATTGAGGAGTGGTCCGGGAAACTCATACTTATATCGCCTGATGATGGTTTCAGAAAAGGTGATGTAGGGATAAGTGTAAGGTCCAGGCTTTTTAATCTTCTTCTGTCAAACAGAAAGGCTCTTACAAAAGCACTGGCTGCAGCACTAATGTTCACTTTAGCATCATTCTCCATTTCAATTTTTATTAAAATTATACTTGACAATATTATCCCATCCGGGAAAATGGTAGATCTCACAATTGCATCGCTTTTAGCTGCACTTGTCTTTATTTTATCACTTCTGCTCAGCTGGTTTAGAAGCATTATTCTTGTCAAGACGGGAATATCAATGGACAAAGAGCTTATGGGAAAATATATCAGACACCTTGTAAAACTTCCGGGGTTATTCTATGATGCCAGGGAGACAGGCGAGATTACCTCAAGAATATCTGATTCAGCCAAAATCAGGAGCTATCTTACGTCTACTGTCTCAACTCTGGCTATCTCCGCCTTCATGTTGATATTTGCAACCGGAGCCATGTTTGCAATATCCCCGTCAATGGCACTTCCGGCAATATGTGTAATACCTCTGTTTTATGTTTTATTTTACTTTGCCGATAGTTATAACAAACGGGAACAGAGAATAATAATGGAGCGTGGAGCTAAGTTCGAGAACAAAATTATTGACACAGTCAAATCACACCTTACCATCAAATACTCTTCAACCGAAACCTATTTTGCAGGTAAATGCTTTTCTGCACTTACCTCACTTCTTGAGAGCGTTGAAAAGAGCGCAAGGGTTGCGATTTTCTCAGGTTCTGCTGCAGATTTTCTGTCAAAAATACTTGTTGTAATGGTATTGTGGATAGGAGGAAATGAAATGATTAACGGTAAACTTACTCCCGGAGAGTTGGTTGCCTTCTTTACTATTGTCTCTCTGTTTACCTCTCCTCTTGCCACGCTTGTCTCTTCAAGTCCAGAGATAAGGGAGGGAACGGTTGCAGCATCCAGATTATTTGAGATACTGGATCTTGAGACAGAACCGCTTGATAGTGGAGTAGTCCATGGAGCCGGTGTTCCCAACTCTATCCGAATTTGTAATTTGAATTACTCATACCCGGGGAGAGCTACAATTCTCAAGAATATTAACATGGAGTTCAGAAGAGGTGAAATTACGGCAGTTACAGGAGAGAGCGGATGCGGAAAGAGTACGCTTGTATCTCTGATTACAAGATTAAGAGAGCCCTCTGTGGGGGTAATCTATTCGGACTCTGTAAATATCAAGCACATAAATCTTAGATGCTGGAGGGAGATGGTGGCAGTGGTTCCACAGTCACCTGGTCTCATTTCTGGAACTATAATTGAAAATATTGCACCGGGAGAGGAGGATCCGGACACCGTGAGAATTATTGATATCTGTCAGAAATTGGGTATGGACCAATTTATTGCCTCACTGCCGCTTGGATTTGACAGCCCTGTAGGGGAAAGCGGCTCCGCACTATCGGGAGGTCAGCAACAGAGGGTATCACTTGCAAGAGCTCTTTACAAAGATTCACCAATACTAATAATTGACGAGGGAACATCATCGCTTGACATCGATTCGGAGTATCTGGCCGAGCGTACACTTAAGATGGAGAGAGAGAGGGGGAAAATCATAATCATAATTTCTCATAAGGAGAGGTCAAAAGTGATATCAGACAGAATATACAGAATATAAAAAAGAGAGTGTGCACACTCCGGGCGACGCCCGCACGCCATTTTTGCGGGTATTAATTATAATTATACGACTATGGAAAGAAATGAGTTGGAGAGGTGGGGAGTTACTCCCCTGAATGAGCGGGAGCTTCTTGAACATGGCGGAAGCAGATTAAAAAGGTTGCTTGATGCAATTGATGAGGTTCTGCGGCTTATTGAAAAGGCAGAAAAGTACTGGCCAAATTTTAAAGAGGGATTTAAAGAAGGATGGGAGAAAGCGTAATGGAAAATTTAAATTTGAATAATCTTTGTCTCACTCCCATGGATGAGAGTGAGTGCATGGCAGTAAGGGGCGGTGACGGCTGGGATAAGGATGTTGCAAAATACATCGGTTTTGGCTTAGGTTATGGAGCAAAAAAATTCATTTTGGCTCTCCGGTTTTTAAGCAAAGAACTTTATGAATCTCAAGGCAGATCAATGGTAATCTATAAATAGATGAAAATGCTTTGATTTGTGAATATTCGGGGGGTTTTGAAAAAAAAATAATTATACCTTTGTGTTCTATGAAAAGTATTTTGAAACTCCCCGTTTTTATCCTCTTATTTATCCCTACAGTAATCTCTGCTCAGCAGAAATTATGGAGTCTTGAGGAGTGCATCAAGTATGCATGGGACAACAACTTGAGAATCAAACAACAGGAGCTTGCTGTTGAGCAGAGTGAAAACAATCTTTTCCAGGCAAAAATGAATTATCTGCCATCTCTCAACGCATCTCTCAGCCATAGTATGAACTGGGGTCGTTCAGTCAATATGAATGATCTTCAGATTATTGAGAATAAACTCAGCCAGAGCACAAATGCTTCAGCAAATGCCTCGCTTGTCCTTTTTGAGGGTATGGTAAAAAACAATGACTTAAAGAGCAAAGGGGTTCTGAGAGAGATTGCAAAACAAGAGGTGGGCAGAATCAAAAATGATATCTCTATTGAGATAGCAAGGGCTTATCTGCAGGTTCTCCTTGCCAGGGAGATTCTGGAGTCTGCAAACTCAAGCCTGGCAAGCACAGCTGAGCAGGTTGAACGCACCAGAAAATTTGTGGATGCCGGCAGTCAGGCATATAGTTCTCTTTTAGAGATTGAGGCTCAGTATGCAAGTGAGCAGGTTCAGCAAACTAATGCTCTTAACCAGGTTTCCGGTGCTCTTCTTACACTTAAACAACTTCTGGATTTACCAGGAGAGAGTCCGTTTGATGTCTCTTCACCCGGCGAAAACCTTAAAGTGGGAGAACATTCAACAGAGAGCGCGGATGAGCTATTTTCCGCTTCCATGGACCTGCCGCAAATGGAGGTTGCAAGACTTAACAAGAGAAATTCAGAGTTACAACTCGCAATTGCAAAGGGGCAGGCCTATCCGTCACTTTCGTTCAGGGCGGGTTATGGCACGTATTACGCAGATAGTCGTGAAGAGAAATTTATGGACCAGTTTAACGAAAACAGAAACCCATCAATCTCTTTCAGCCTTAACATCCCAATCTTCAATTCTTGGAGAACTAATACTTCTATTAAAAATGCAAAGTTAGGAGTAGCCAGTTCAGGTATTGAGGCCAGAAGCCGTGAGCAGATACTTTACAAGGAGATTCAGCAGGCGATAAATGATTCCGATTCTTACTTTGCCCGCTTTAAGGCAACAGAAAGAAACGTCAAGGCTATGGAGGAGTCGTTCAGATATGTTCAACAGAAATTTGATGTAGGTGTTCTAAACGCAACTGATTACACAGTAGCTAAGAATAATCTGTTCAGAAGCAAGTCAGACTATCTGCAGGCAAAATACCAGTTTATATTTCAGCAAAAAATAATTGATTTCTACAAGGGGAACCCCATAACTTTATAAAGATGAAGAAGAGTTTTAAATGGATAATCGGTGCAGCAGTACTTTTGATTGTTGTACTCGTAATTTTTGGAAGGAAGAACAGCAATAAAGGGATTGAAGTTACAACCCATGTTGTTGCAAGGGGGACAATAACTGAAGTTATTCCCGCAAACGGTAAGATTAAGCCGGTTGTTGAGGTTAAAATATCTCCTGACGTCTCAGGGGAGATAGTGGAGCTCAACTTTAAAGAGGGGGATATGATTAAACGCGGAGAGCTTATTATTAAAATTAAGCAGGATGTGTATATGTCCATGAGAGATCGTGCCGAGGCATCTCTTAACTCCGTAAAAGCACAGCTTACACAGCAGCTTGCACAGTTCCGTCAGGTAGAGCAGTCCTATCTCAGAAACAAAACTCTGTTTGAGCAAAAAGCTATATCAGAGGCAGATTATGAAAATGCTCTCTCTCAGTATAATGTTACAAAAGAGCAGATTAAAGCTGCTGAATTTAATGTAAAGAGTGCTACCGCAGCTCTTCAGGAGGCTCAGGATAATTTGGTTAAGACCACAATCTACGCTCCTATGGATGGCATAATTTCTAAAATGAACGTAGAGAAGGGTGAGAGGGTTGTAGGCACAAGCCAGATGGCTGGTACTGAACTTCTAAGAATTGCAAATTTTGACCAGATGGAGGTACTTGTGGACGTAAACGAAAATGATATTATTCGTATTGAGGAGAGAGATACAGCTATGGTTGAGGTTGATGCATATCCCGGAAGGAAATTCACGGGTCTTGTTACTCAGATTGCAAACTCTGCAAAAAACATAGGTTCTGCGATAGAACAGGTTACAAATTTTGAGGTTAAAATCCTTATTCTGCCTGAATCCTATTCTGACCTTGCCGCAAGCGGTATTAATCCTTTTCGCCCCGGAATGTCAGCTACTGCTTCAATCCAGACGGAGAGAAAAGACAACATAATCTCTATACCTGTTCAAACAATTACAACAAGAAAAGATCTCTTTGAAGACACACTTGCTAATAAGAGTAGTGAAGAGCTTGCTGAACAGGTGTTTATAGTTAAGGAGGATAATACTCTTGAAGTTCGTGAGGTTAAGACAGGTATTCAGGATATTACTAACATCGAAATTATTTCCGGGCTTAAAGAGGGTGAAAAAATTGTTAACGGACCTTACTCTGCTATTAGTAAAACTCTTAAATCCGGATCAAAGGTTACCACAGATGGTAAAAAAAAGTAGTATAAATCTCTTGCTTATTGAGACAAGCACTGAGGTCTGCTCAGTTGCCATGGCTGTTGACGGAAAAATTGCAGCAGAGAGAGAGATAAAAGAGCACAAAGCACACGCCAGGGTTATATCAAGATTTATACAGGAGGTTCTCGAAGAGGCAAAACTGGAAGTATCTGATTGTAGTGCAATTGTTGTAAGTGAAGGGCCGGGTTCTTATACCGGCCTGAGAGTGGGTGTATCTGTGGCAAAAGGCATCTGTTACGGGGCATCAATTCCCCTTATTGCCATTGGATCTCTGGAATTAATCGCAAGACTTGCTCTTGAGAAGATTGGTACTCCAGACTCTCCATACAAAATCGTTCCTATGATAGATGCAAGAAGGATGGAGGTATATACCGCCATTTTTGACCACAATTATAAACAACTGACAAAAACTGAGGCTCATATACTCTCTGAGCAGAGTTATGCTGATATTCTCTCTGAAGGAAAGGTTATTTTCACAGGAGATGGTTCTGACAAGTTCAAGGCACTTGCAGGTCATCCCAATGCAATATTTGTTGATGGATATGCCTCTGCAAGAGGCATGCTTGCTCCGGCCATGGAGAAATACAAAAGGTCCGAATTTGCCGATGTGGCATATTTCGAACCTTTTTATCTGAAAGATTTTATTGCAGGAGTATCTAAACGATCCCTGCTATAACTTTCTCTAATTTTGAATCAAAGATATCTCTTGCTACAATAGTTCCACTCTTATCTATAACAAAGATGGATGGAACTTCTACTATGTTGTAGGTGGTAACAGCCTGAGATGATGAACCAAATCCATCGCACACGTTAATCCATGGCAATCCCTGCTCCTCGACAGCCCTTGCCCATGCAGTCTTGTCCGCATCAACACATACCTGATATATCTCTAGTCCTGAAGATGAGTATTTGTCATAAAGCTCAAGCAGGTCACGATTGAATAGTTTCTGATTTACATCTGTATATGACCAGAATACCAAAATAAATGGTTTTCCGGATAGCTCAGAGAGCACCCTCATCTTTGACTTTGTATCCGGAAGCTTTATGTCCGGGAAACCCACTTCTGAAGCATCAAGTAATTTTGATGTTATTGATTCGTTTTTCTCTCTAAGTGAAATTTCATCAAGAAGAGGATTAAGATATGCAGATCCCGGGTAGGCTACGTTAAGTGAGTCGTATACTCTTCTATAAAGAAGGATGTCTCTCATATCTCCAAACAAAGGAAGATCTCCTGCCACTTTATAGTATAGCAAGTAAACATTAGTTAGTGATTTAGGATTTAAGTACAGGTGTTTAATTGCATCCTGTTTGTTCTTTACGAACATTGAGCCCAGCTTGTAATTAAGCGAGTCAGAAAGAATTGTATTCTTGCTTACTATGGCGTTATTCATCTCCATGAGAAGATTTTCAAATTCTCTGTCTTTTACAGCAAGATCTTTCTCAAGTTCGTTCAGAAGAGTACTCTCCTGAGAACCTTCAACTGATACAATTGAACCCAGAGTATCTGTTGTAAGATAAATCTTGTCACCACCTTCAAGTATCAATGATGCCACCTTTGTGTCCTTGTAGTAGATATAATAAAACTCAGGCAATTCGGAGAGATTTTTTGCCCTGTATATGAATGAGCCCTCAGCATCTGTTTTTATAGTATCAACTACGCTCTGCGTATTGAGACGAAGTACCTTCATGACAAGTGTTCCATTTTTAAGACCATCTATTTTTGCGTTGATGGTAGCTTTGTCAGAGGTGCATGATACAGCAATAATTGCTGATAATGATAATAAGAGAAGTTTTCTCATAGCTGTTGTCAAAGTTGTATTTTTGAAGAGATTGAGCCAGCAGTATTTTCCATTTTATGGCTGTCAAGCTTAAGCTTAGGTTTTCTAAAGTCCATGTCAGACTCAGTATTTATTGGTATCAGGTGAATGTGGGCGTGAGGAACTTCCATTCCTATAACTGCCACCCCTACTCTTTTGCATGGTATTGCCTCCTTTATTCCTATTGCAACTCTCCTTGCAAATGCAAAAAGGCCTTTAATCTCCTCCTCTTCCAGGTCAAAGATGTAGTCTGTCTCCTTTTTGGGGATGACAAGTACGTGACCTTCTGCGAGGGGATTTATATCCAGAAAGGCAAAGTAATTACTATCCTCCGCAACCTTGTAGGAAGGTATTTCGCCGGATGCAATTTTTGAAAAAATTGTAGACATCTTATTTAGATATTTCTAGTATCTGGAATTTAATAACTCCCGATGGTACTGTAACCTCAACGATGTCTCCTTTGCTCTTCCCTATGAGTGATTTGCCAATAGGTGTAGCTGCAGCAAGTTTACCCTCTCTCAGGTTTGCCTCTGTCTCTCCCACAAGAGTATACTCAACCTCTGTGTTGTTTGAGAGATTTTTAAGCCTTACCTTGTTCATTATCTGAACATGGGTAGTATTAATTCTGGATTCGTCAATAATCCGAGCATTGGCAATCATGTCCTCAAGTTTTGAAATCTTGAGTTCCAGAAGGCCTTGAGCCTCCTTTGCCGCATCGTACTCTGCATTTTCAGAGAGATCTCCTTTGTCACGAGCCTCTGCAATCTGTCTTGAAATGGCAGGCCTCTCTACCGACACAAGCTGATGGAACTCGGCCTTGAGCTTCTCCAGCCCCTCTGAAGTTAAATAATGTATTTTTGACATAACTTGAAAAATTAAAAAAGAATCCAGCAGGACTGGACTCTTTGTTACAAAGATAAAAAAATTTACTTAAAAATGAAATTACTCCCTGAATTTGGGAGTCATTATTTCTGAATAAATAACAAGATTTCTCGGATCAATAATAATTGACGGCTCATCACTCTTCTCTTCAGATAACTCTCTGGCAACATTGTTTTCGTGTTTGAAAGAACTGATCCCCTCACCTGTAATCTCCTCCCCTGCTGTCTCTCCTGTAACAGGTATATCTATCATCTTATATTCAGCCCTTTTTGCCGGGACCTCTATCTCCACAGACTCCTCCTCTTCAACCGGTATATGCTGCTCGGAAGCACTTGCAAAGAGGTTTGGCAAGGAGGGAAAGATGTCTTGAAGTGAAGGTTCTTTGTGAAGATCCTGGTTAATATCGTCATGATATTCATCTTCACGTCTTAGCCTGGCCTGCTCCTTTTTCTTCTTCTCCATGTACCCCTGCAATATTAATGCACCGAGCCCGAGGACTATGTAAATAATTGTGCTGGCATCCATGTTATCTGAATCTTATATTATTCTCGTGCAGGTAAAGGTACGAATTTTCTCTGTCTTTGTGTAGCTGACCCTTCAACTCATCTAAAGAGGAGAATGCAACCTCATCTCTCATTTTTGCCACAAATTCCAGTTTTATACTCAATCCGTATATGTCCTCATCAAAATCAAGAATATGTGTCTCTATAGTCCTTTCGTTGTTCAGGCTTACTGTAGGTCTTTTGCCTATGTTGGTGATTCCTCTGTACACCCTTCCTGATGTCTCTATCCACACTGCATATACGCCATCGGCAGGCAATACCTTCAGTGGCTCGTACAACCTCATGTTTGCTGTTGGAAAACCAATCCCCCTCCCTATCTTCATCCCCTCTACTACAACACCCTCAAGACCGTATCTGTATCCCAGAAGGTTGTTGGCTGAGTCAATATCTCCGGTCTGAAGCATCTCCCTTATTTTTGTTGAACTAATCACAAGGCCGGACTCCTGTTCTGTATACTCATTTACCCTTATTGGATTTATCCCGAGCCCCCTGGCAATTTCCATCATCTGCTCCTGAGTCTGATTAATGTCGTTTCCTACCCTGTGGTCGTAGCCTATAACTAGGGTTCTTACATTAAACTTCTTAATAAGATACTCTTTAAAGTACTCCTCAGTGGTTTGAGAGGCAAACTCTTTATCAAACGGCAGTGTATGAACCTCATTTATGCCGTAGTTTTTAAGCAGGGCTACCTTCTCCTCAAGAGATGTAAGCAGTCTGAATTTGGCCGCATCCTGTTGTAAAACAGTCCTGGGGTGTGGCCATAATGTTATCACGGCAGAGGTATCTCCCTGCGCTTCCGCTATGGCACAGATTTTATCCAAAACAACCCGGTGTCCTTTGTGAACACCATCAAAAAAACCGGTAGCTGCTACAACCATCTTACTAAATCAAAATCCTGTCTGTGAGGAAGGTCCGGATGCTTTGCAAACATTCTTACAGCAACACTGTATGCACCGGCCTTCTCAGGAAACATATTGCATATATATCTTGCATCGCCCCCCTCTGCCTTTTCAGGTGTGAATTCGTGTCTTTCTGCAATTACCATTCTCTTCTGTGTCTGATCAAAAGTTGCCAGTACAAACTCAACCCCCACCTCAGCAGTAGAGAGAGAGCCAAGAGAGAGGGTAACCTCTGCATGGTACTCGTTGCCTATGGAGAGATTTAACCTTGTGTTATCAGGTTTGTTTATGCTCTTGACATCTATGTGAGGCCACTCCGTACGCATCTTCCTTTTCCAGAAGGCCATCTCTCTGGCAAAGGCATAATCATCTGATATAACTCTGGCGTGTCTTTTTGCAAGAGGTTTGTAGTACTGCTCCACATAGTCTGTAATCATCCTGTTTGTGGTGAAGTTTCCGGCAACCTTTGCAATAGTGTTTTTTATGATGTTTACCCAATATCTTGGTACACCGCTATCCTTATCTGAATCGTAAAATACAGGAGCAATCTCGTTCTCCAGCATATTGTATATAGTGGCAGCATCCAGTTCGTCCTGATAGTTTTGGTTTTCATAGGTCTTTTCCATAGGGAGTGCCCATCCGGCTCCCTCCTTATATCCCTCAACCCACCATCCGTCAAGAACAGAGAAGTGCATCACGCCGTTCATTACCGCCTTCTCTCCACTGGTTCCCGATGCTTCAAGTGGTCTTGTAGGGGTATTCATCCATATATCTACACCCTGAACCAGTCTCTTAGCAATTGTCATGTCGTAACCGGGCACAAAGATTATCCTCCCTATGAATTGAGGCATCAAAGATATCTCTACAATATGCCTGATAAGATCCTGTCCGGCTTTATCTGCCGGATGGGCTTTCCCTGCAAAAATAAATTGCACAGGCTGTTTAGGGTTGTTTACAATCTTATCCAGTCTTGCAATGTCTGTAAAAAGCAGGTGAGCTCTTTTATAAGTAGCAAATCTCCTTGCGAATCCTATTGTGAGAATATCATCTCTCAAACTCTCCTTTATCTGTACAATTTGCTGAGGTGTATAGTGCGCTGTTGAGGCAGGATTAGACAACGTCTCTTTTATCTTATTGATAAGTCTTGTGCGGAGCTTATTCCTTAGAGACCATATTCTCTGGTCATCAACTGAATAGATTCCCTCAAAACAATTTTTATCGTAGTTGTGAGACTGGAAATCATCCCCAAAAACCTCTGAATGAATTTGTTTCCATTCACTGGATGTCCATGTAGGGTAGTGTACACCATTTGTAACGTGACCTACATGAAGCTCTTCTGGAAGATATCCAGGCCATAGCGGAGCCAGAATATCACGGCTTACCTTTCCGTGAAGCCAGCTTACACCATTTACCTCTTGTGACATATTGCATGCGAGATTACTCATTGAGAATTTCTCACCGTGATTAGAAGGGTCAATCTTACCCAGTGACATCATCATCTCCCATGAGATTTTTAATCTTGAGGGGTAGTGTGACATATATCCCCTTAAAAGGTCTTCAGGGAATGCGTCGTGCCCTGCAGGAACCGGTGTGTGAGTAGTAAATAGTGAAGATGCCCGTACAACTTCAAGAGCCTCTCCGTACGAGAGATTTTTATCATTAATGTATTCACGAAGTCTCTCAAGACCTGTAAATGCAGCATGTCCTTCATTGCAATGGTAAACTTCTGATTCAATTCCAAGCATCCTCAGGGCCCTAATACCCCCTATACCCAGCAGCATCTCCTGCTTGAGTCTGTTTTCCAGATCTCCTCCGTAAAGGTGATGGGTAATTGTTCTGTCCTCTTTTGTGTTATCTTCAAAATCTGTATCAAGAAGATAAAGAGGAGTTCTTCCCACATCGGCTCTCCACAATCTGGCCTTGAGTACTCTTCCCGGCATAGCCACGCTTACTATGAGCCAGTTTCCATCTTTATCCCTCACCTGACTTACAGGAAGCTTGGTGAAGTCCTGTGCTTCATACTCAGCAACCTGATCTCCCAATGAAGAGAGTTTCTGGGTAAAGTATCCGTATCTGTATAGCAACCCTATTCCAGTGATAGGAACAAGTTTGTCGCTTGACTCTTTAAGGTAGTCTCCTGCAAGAATCCCCAGACCACCTGAATATATTTTCAATGACTGATCCAATCCGTACTCCATACTGAAGTATGAAATAGTTGCCTCATCCTTGTTTGGTTTTACAGACATGTATTCGTTAAACTGTGCGTATACCGAATCCAGCTTCCTAAGGAATTTTGCATCGTTTTCAAGCTCCCTGGCTTTAGTTAAAGTTACAGAGTCGAGCATCATTATGGGATTCCCATGACTTGCCCTCCACAGCTCCGGATCTACCATTTTAAAAAGCTCAATAGCCTCTTCGTTCCAGCTCCACCATAAGTTTTTTGAGATATCATCGAGTGCTTTGATTCTCTCCGGGAGTTGTTTATTTATTATGATAGAGGACCAGTTGGGAGAGTTTGCAACATTAACTTTAAAGCTAAGTTTGTCTCTGTCGTCCTGTGTATGTACAAATCCCGTGTTGTTGTCTGATATATTGTCAAGTGCCATTGAATATGCTTTTTTGTATTTATCAATTAAATTTTCCCATAATGCGGTTTCTGATGCCTTCTTAGCGCCTTCTCTTCTTGTCTCTCTCTCTTGGGGAGAATCAGCTGCCATCTCACCTATGAGTTTTGCCATCTGAACTGAGGCCTCTCTGTAATTGCCGTCACCCCTCTCCACAATCTCAACACCCGGATGCCCGGCTGTCATATGATCTTTTATCCAGAGACCAAAACCCGCAAGGTTTGTGGTGATGGTAGGTACAGAATACGCAAGGCTCTCCAGCGGTGTGTATCCCCATGGCTCGTAATATGAGGGAAAGAGTGTAAGGTCCAGTCCAGACAGTAAATTGTAGTATTTTCTGTTGAAAACTCCGTCGTTTCCGTTAAGGTACGATGGGACAAAAAGCACCGTAACATTATCTTCCGGTCTGTTGAAAAGCTTTAGCTCTCTAACCTTATTAACAATGGGATCCCATTCAGGTTCACTTAATATGTGTGTTATGTTGGTTTTGTAGTCACCTCCGGACTCCAGTTTTGCAAGTAGCTCTTTATTGGGGCCGTTATGACCCGCAGGTACAAATATAAAAGCGATAACCTCTCTTTGAGGATTTGAGTCTCTAAGAATTGCAAGAGAATCCAGAAAGAGATCAAGTCCTTTGTTTCTGAATTCATACCTTCCGCTTGTTCCTAAAAACATTGCCTTCTGGTCAATCACCCTTCCTGTCATGGCTTCGGCAACCTTTGTCAAAAGGGCTCTTGATTCTTTACGAAGACTCTTTAACTCTTCTCCTTCCGGTGCAATCTGAGGGTCAAATCCGTTTGGAGTTACAACGTCCGGGTCTCTGGACAGAAAGTGTTTACACTCTTTTGCAGTAAGGTCACTCACTGTTGTAAATACATCTGCCTCTCTTACAGTTGTCTTTTCTAAAGAGTGTTTAGCTGTAACATTAAGGTCGTTTGCTGTTTTATCAGGATCGCTCCACTTAGTGCTGTCGTAAAGTGGCAGATTATTGCCTGCTATTGATCGTCCTACAGTAGTTGCATGAGTTGTAAAAATTGTTGCTACGGGGAGTTTGCTCTCCTTAATGTGAAGAAGGCCTGCTCCAGTCATCCATTCATGAAAATGGGCTGCAATTTTTTGTGATGGTGAGAGGTTATACCGGACAAAACTCTCGATAGCCCTCCCTGCTGCATAACCAAATAGTGCGCTCTCAATATAATCCCAGTGTCCGGTAAGAGAATCAAGACCAAATTTTTTCCAGAAATTTGTGAGGATTTCATCTTTACGGATCAAATAGGGGCTGAAATCGGCTAATATGGCAACAGGATTTCCGGGAATATTCCACCTTCCTGTCCTGACTCTTATCCCCTCCTCTGCAGCTTTAACTTTCCAGGATCTGAAAAGATTTGGATCTTCGCTGAATTCCGGATTTAGTGCAGTCTCCCTCCACACATCGGGTCCAATGTATATGTGATTCCCCTCTTTTATTCCTGAGAGGTATGGTGCCTTTGTTGCGATAACGGTATGTATTCCGCCCACCTTGTTGCAAACCTCCCAACTTACCTCAAAAAGGTAGTCGGGTTGCATCTTCTTTGTTTCTGACATATCAGTTTATCTGCCTTTTATATTTTTTGAGCCCTTAGATGCTGCAATTTTTGTTCCACTTTTTACCCGGGCTGCAAGGGAGCGTTTTTGCACCCTCACTAAAAAATCGCTCAAAACATTCATGTAATTTATAAAGGCCTCGTACGGTGTGTCGTATGGATTGAAATATTTATGTACTGCCCCGTCTGAAAAGAATTTAGTACACATATAATAAAAATGGTCACTCTCCTGAAGCTTCAGAAAGTCTGCCATTAGTTCAGGATCACCTGACTCAATAACTTGCTCCCTTGCCTCGTACAACTTGCTAAACGACTCATTTTGAAGCTCATTCCCAAGCCATGCGCTCGTATCTCTCTCTTCATCTGCCCATGATATAGGATAAGGAACATGAAGTGGAGCAACTGGCTGATGTTTTTTGCAAGCCTCTGATGGTGTCACAAATTCAAAGTTTGTCTGAGACAGGATGGCTCCGGGAAGGTGTTCAAGGAATTTAAAAATGCCTGTTGATTCGTGTTGATGCTCCCCAAAGGTTTCGTAATCCATAAACAAATTTACAATCTCTGACTTCTCCAGAGATCTCGTAAGCCACGTTACGTATTTATCTGCTGTCAGTGGCCAGTTCTCCCATGATCTTTCAGAAAAACGAAATGCAATATCGTCACTTAACTGAAAGTTCTTAAGCAATAGTTTAAGCCTTGGATTTAGTGAGTTTGTATAGATGAAATTAGGACTCTTCCACCCCAGAATATGCTTGGCACCCTCTGTAAGCATCCCTTTGAAGCCCAATTCTGCCACTGTTGAACCAATTTTATCTGAATAAATTAGTTCTGTATTTCTGAAAATGACAGGTCTCTTCCCAAAAAGGTGCTCAATTTTATCAGAGTGCATCTTAATCTGTTTAACAAACTCATCCTCATTTACAAGAGATGATAGTGAGTGAGCGTATGTCTCTGCAAGAAATTCTACACACCCTGTTTTTGACAACTCTTTAAAACTCTCAATAACCTGAGGTGTATATTTTTCAAACTGCTCAAGAACCACACCGGATATAGAGTATGAAACCTTAAATGCCCCTTTGTGCTTTTTTATGA
>JAVEZL010000024.1:24763-27699 GCA_034003005.1 Bacteroidales bacterium | reverse complement strand
TTCGCTACGAAAATAAGAGTGACTCCCTAAACGGAAACGGCTGGGGAGACAGGTTGCCAAATATCACAAATCTCATCCGCTATCACGACTTTGATATTTTTGGAACCCAGGAGGTCTTTTACAGTCAACTGACCGGTATGCTCGCAGCAATGCCTGAGTATAACTATATAGGCGTTGGACGCACAGACGGCGATAAATCAGGAGAGTGCTCTCCCATTTTTTATAAAAAAGACAAATTCAGGCTCATCAAAACAGGCAATTTCTGGCTCTCCCAGACCGATTCAATCCCCGGCAAAGGGTGGGATGCCGCTCTCCCCCGCATATGCACATGGGGAAGGTTTCAAATAATCGAAAATGGAAAATATTTCTGGTTCTTCAATCTACATATGGACCACGTAGGAAAAGTGGCAAGGCTGGAGGGAACAAAACTGGTTCTGGAGAAAATCAAAGCCATGACTATAGGTGAGCCGGTCATCCTTACAGGAGACTTTAACTATGACCAAAAAGCAGAAGGATATGAAATTATCTCTCATTCAGGACTCCTTAAAGACGCATACGAAACTGCAGAGTTGAGATATGCACCTAACGGAACATTTAATAACTTTAACCCGCAATACAAAAGCGAAAGCAGGATTGACCATATTTTCACGACTAAAGTGATTAGGGTTGTCAAATATGGAGTACTTACAGATATGTATTGGAGTAAAGCCGATAGTTCCATACAGATGGTAAGAATCCCATCTGATCACTATCCGGTTAAAGCAGAGGTAATCCTTAATTGGTAAAACATGGCAACAGACAAAAACTTTGTTGACTTCATCACAGACCAGCTTGAGAACGTAGGCGAGGTCTCTGTTATTAAGATGTTTGGCGAATATGGAATCTATGCAGACGGCAAAATATTCGGCCTTATATGCGACAACAAACTATTTATTAAGCCGACTCAGTCCGGCAGGGAGTTTATCGGCAACCCGGTTGAGGCGCCGGCATACCCGGGAGCAAAGAACAGTTTTTTGATTGAGGACAAACTCGAAGACAGAGAGTGGCTGAGCGAGCTTGTCAGGAGGTCTGTCAAGGAGCTCCCCTTCCCAAAACCAAAGAAAAAACCTAAACTGAAGAGCGATGAAAAAAGTTAGCATTCTAATATCCCTGTTGCTGGTAATAACACTTACAGGATGCAAAGCAACACAAAGTGAACTGACGCTGTTATCTCCTGATTCTCAAAACAGAGTGGAGCTGCACCTTTCACAATATGGAGAGCTCTCATATCTAGTCTATCACAACAATTCAACCATAGTAGATACCTCTTTTATCAGCTTCGATTTCAAAGATCAAGATCCCATAAGGGGAAATCTGACAGTCATAAAATCTAGACAATCATCATTCAACGAAACCTGGGAACTGCCGTGGGGAGAACAGAGAGAGGTTGTAAACAACTATAATGAGATGGTTGTAGAGCTTAAAGAGAGTATTCCTCCCAAAAGAGGACTTAAAATCTATTTCAGAGCTTACGATGATGGAGTTGCATTCCGCTATGAGTTTTTACCTCAGACCGGTGTTGACAGCCTTATTATAATGGAAGAGAAAACTGAGTTTCAACTGACCGGCGACCATACCGCCTGGTGGATTCCCGGCGACTGGGACAGTTACGAGCATCTTTACAATACGACCCCCATCTCAAAGGTGGATGCCATGAAACACAACAATGCCCCCGGTCTCGGCTTTACAAACATTATGGATAATGCCGTCCACACACCTGTAACTATGCGAACCAACGAAGGTGTACATATAAGTATTCATGAGGCTGCACTTATTGACTACGCAAGTATGACACTTAAGGTAGACACCGCATCTCTTAAGCTGACAAGTCAACTTGTGGGATCCGAGAGGTTAGGATACAAGGTCAAAAGGGAGCTGCCATTCAAAACTCCCTGGAGAACAATTCAAATTGCAGATAAAGCCTCTGAACTTATTGAATCCAGACTTATTCTTAACCTTAACGAGCCAAACAAACTCGGAGATGTGAGCTGGGTTAAACCTATGAAATACATGGGAATATGGTGGGAGATGCACATAGACAAAGGGTCATGGGACTACGGAATGACCTTAGATGATGAGAGCGGGAAATGGGTGGACACAGGCAAGAGTCACGGACGGCACGCAGCCACTACTGAAAACGCAAAGAAATACATTGATTTTGCATCAGAAAACGGAATAAAAGGACTTCTGATTGAGGGCTGGAACACCGGTTGGGAACGCTGGACCGGCTTCGAGGATAGAGAAGGAATCTTTGATTTTGTTACCCCTTATCCCGATTATGACATTGAGGAGGTGGTAAGATACGCAAAAGAGAGAGGAGTGGAGATAATAATGCACCACGAAACCTCGGCCGCCCCAAGAACTTACGAACAGCAGATGGATACCGCATATGCCCTTATGCAGAGGCTGGGCATCGGCTCAGTAAAATCCGGATATGTGGGAAGAATTATTCCCAAAGGGGAGCATCACCACGGCCAATGGATGGTTAACCACTATCAACGAGCTTTAGAGAGGGCTGCAGAGTATAAAATTGCAGTAAATGCTCATGAACCCATAAAGGCCACAGGGCTGAGGCGCACATATCCAAACGCTATTGCAAGGGAAGGTCTTAGAGGACAGGAGTTTAACGCATGGTCACCAGACGGAGGAAACCCGCCAGAACACATATCCATAGTTGCTTTTACAAGAATGCTCGCCGGACCTATTGACTTCACCCCGGGTGTCTTTGACATATCTTTGCCCACAAAGCCAAACAACCAGATAAACACCACACTTGCTCATCAACTGGCTCTTTATGTTGTTATTTACAGCCCGATTCAAATGGCCTGCGACTTGCCTGAAAACTACGAAAACCAGCCGGCTTTCATGTTCATAAGAGATGTAGGGGTCGATTGGGA
>JAVEZL010000024.1:0-24663 GCA_034003005.1 Bacteroidales bacterium | reverse complement strand
CAGGAAAGTAATTTCAAACCAGGACAAGGACCCATATCCATCAGCCATTCTTCTGCTTGTATCTGACCATTCCAGATTCCGCCGCGGAGAGGAATCGGTTAAGGCCGAATGGGGAGCAATGGATGCCTCCTTTGTAGCGCAAAATGTGCTGCTTTTCTGTACTTCAGTAGGTATGGAGGCACGCCCGAGAGCTATTATGAACAAGGATAAAATTAAAGAGACTCTAAAACTAAACAGCACTCAGAGACCAATGCTAAACATCCCTGTCTCCTATAAGAAAGATAAAGAATAATCATCTTCCCCGGGGGGTACCCTTTCCGGCTCATCTGCAATTATTTTCAGCAGTTGAGCCGGTTTTTTCGTTTATAAATGTTAATCAACTGCTCAATATACAGGTTCAGTCAATTATTCTTCAGGCTCATAAATACTCTTTGCCCGCCATTTCTCAACAAACATAGCTTTGCAACCAATAATTCTATCGCAGAGTTTTTTTTATGGAGAGTTCAAATATCATTAATCTGGCAAACGACAGGATTGTTACTACAACAATTTCACATGAACTAAAGACTCCTCTCAATGCAATTATCGGCTTTACCGATCTTATTATAGAGGAGGAGTGCTTAAACAGAATAAAAGATTACGCAGATATTATAAAGAATAACAGCAGGGTTCTTCTGGAAAAGATACACAAAGTCATTGATTATAATACGCTGGAACTTGATAGTACAATTTTTCTGGAGAGGGTTGAAGTAGATGAGATGATTATAAGAGGAGCCAAAATCATAAGAGAGGAGTTTGGCAGGTGCGGCAAGGAGTTGCAAGTTGCTAACAAAGCTCTTTATTCAGATTCAGACACTGTTATTTACACAGACCGATGCAAGCTTGAAAAGCTCTTTTGTCTTCTGCTATCAAGTGCCACCTACCTAAATAAGAGCGGAAAAATATTCATTGACTACACATTAACCTCAGAAGTATTCAGTTTAAGCCTATCAATTGATCAGGAGGTAGTCAAAGAAAATGAGGATTATAGTAACGGAATATTTCAAGAGGGTGTTGGCATTAACATAGCATTGTGCGATAAGCTTTCAAAACTTGTAGGGGGTAAAATGCATCTCCGGTTTGATAAAATATCAAAAAACATTAAGCTAGATCTCCCATTCCTGAACAGATACAGAGATTCAAAAGCATATTCCTCCCAGAAGGTTTTGCTTGTGGTTGACGATGATGATGAGAGTTTTGCTAAAATTAAACGGATGATTCCGGGCCCCTCATATCTGGTTCTAAGAACAACAGAGGCCTGCTTTAAAGAGGGGATAACAGATAGCCTGTCCAAACCGGGTGTTGTTCTAATTAACGGCACAGATACCGGGGAGGAGTTGAGGGAGTCTCTTAGAAGAGTGAGGGAGAGCAATCCCGATACCTCATTCCTGATAAATGTTGCCAACACAGGCTGCATAGAGGCCTTCTCGCACAACTATCAAAATGTATTCTGGTTCAGACCTTCAACTTTGAAGTCTCAACTGGAGAGACTTATAAATATTAACTACACACAAACATGCAATGAGAGGAGCTGAAAATAGTAGATCTCCATTAAGATACTTAATTGCTGCATTGTTATGCGCAGTACTTTTCTTTAATACCAATGCCAGGGCGCAAAACGGTCTGGAGGGTGAGGTCTCATTTGATTTCACATTCTCCCCGGGCTCAACCATCCTAGAGACAAATTTTGGCAAAAACAATGTAGAACTGGCCAATCTCAGAGATTTTATACCTCACAACAAATATGGAATTCAGACAGGCAGTGCCCATTTTGCAATTATCTCATACATTAAAGAGGGAAGCTCCTCAGACCTCTACGCTCTGAACAGAGCATCCGTACTGGGCAGTATAGTAAGAGCATATTTGAAAACCAGATATGGATTTGCTAACCCCAATTTCACTTTTGTTATAAGAGCAGAAAACGAGCTCTCCGACTGCGTACGCATTGAGTATAAACCTGATTCAGTAAACCCGGCAGATAATCAAGATATCCACTTTACCTTAAAACCTGCATACCAAGATCTGCTTTCAGCAATGTCAAGGTACGGGGAGCTGCCGCTTGTGCAAAAGGAGAATAGTCCGCTTATTGCCTCTGTTGAGGAGAAGCAGACTCGATCGGAATTGGCAGTGGATACATTATCCCCTGTTGATACATTACCCCCTGTCGATACGCTCCCACGGGTCGATACCCTTGTGGAGCAAATGATTATATTACCGGCTGATACTACTGAAAGTCCTCATAAAATTATTGATGAGCATATTGATATAAAACGAAGTTTCAAACCCATATTTGGGTTAAGGACAAATCTTCTGAATATAGCCGGAGTAGCCCCTCCGGCTAAACTCGTAAAACCCCTCTACAATATAACAATGGAGTTTTACTATTTGAGAAGATCCTCTGTAGCACTAGAGGGTTATATCAATCCTCTTCTAAACCATAAACGGATAGACTCGGATAGTTGGCATAAGATAAGCGGATTGAGCCTGGAGCAAAGGTTCTGGCTTGGCAAGCCGGAGCTCTTTAAGGGTTTATATCTGGGACTTTACGGGGCATTCGGCGAGTTCGACATTATGGACCCTCAAAAGAGCGTTGAGGGAGATACCGGAAATTACATTGGAGGCGGATTAAGTATCGGCTTTGCCCTGCCGGTTTCAAAGAGGCTATTGGTAGAGGTTGGTGCCAGAGGGGGGTATAGGAGAGAGAGCAGCAGCAGTTACCTGGTGATTGAAAATTCATGTTACAAGACAGGCTCAGAAAACAAAGGAGGCTTTACGCTTCAAGATTATAACATCAGCCTTGTTTACAGAATTATTGGCAAACAAAAGGGGAGGGGTCTATGAAAAATCTGTTCCAGATGGTATTTGTTTTTGCAGGACTTGTAGCACTTAACAGTTGTAGCAAAAGAGATTTGCCGGGCAGCTGGGAGGAGCTTGACAGAATATATGTCAATAGCACTTTGGTTAAAAGTAAACAGAGTTTATTCGACTCCATTAGCCTTGTAACATATATCTATTCTGGAGATTCACTTCTAAGAGAAAAGCGGTTAAGAGAGGCCTCGGACACAATAAACATTTCACCCGGAACCTATAATTTCATAACTATCAATAAAGCGGCAAAAGGTATTTTTATTGATAATATAAGAGACTTCAGAATAGCCAGGGTATTGATGGAGTCGGACTCGCTTGGCGGCCTCTACTCTGCAACAACCAGAAATTTTACTGTGTCAAGGAACTCTCATAACACTTTGAATCTGGAGTTGCCGGATAAAGTTAAGAAACTGGAATACCAACTGGTTATTGAAGGGGCAAAAGACTCACTTGAGAAGTGCATAATAGTACAGAATGGAGTCTCTTGCGGCTTTTATCTATCTGATTACACTCAGATTTTTGATGACTTTAAGTTTTCAAAATTGGACACAGAGGCCTCTCTCTCAAACGAATTTACCGGCTCATTCTGGATTATGGGGCTAAATCCTGCAAATAAAGAGCTTGAGGTTCAGTTTGTTTATAAGAACAACACAACGCAGAGTGCATCTGTAGATCTTTCGAATCTGAGCAACGAAAATATGTACTCAAGAAGGCTTATAATGTATATAGACATTCAGAGAGTTAATGTAAAGCTTCATGCAACAATTAAATCCTGGATTTTGGTTGAAGATAACGTGAATATATAAGACAATGAGAAGAGGATTAACGCTATTCATATTGGCTATTGTGTTGCTGGCAGGGTGCTCAAAAGAGACATTGGAAATTTTCAATTTGGGCAAGGTGGAGTTTGCGGTCTCAAACAATTCTGATTTCTCAGCCGCCTCTGCCGGAGTATATGTTAACGAGGTAATTGAGTACCCGTTGACTGGTCAGTTTGAAGTTCCTATAGTTTACAATATGCATTTCACTTACAGTGATGGTGTCATGAATGGAGACAACCTCTATCTGGACAAAAGCAAGAGGTTCAATATAAATGTCTACGCCCCCTATATGCCTACAGGGGATTCAAAATCACACTTCCTGCCTTTTAACCACGGAACGGATGTTTTATGGGGTCAGGAAAGATTCCCGGTAACAGGCCAGGACACTTTGAACAGGGTTAATCTGGAATTCAGGCATATGACTACGCAGGTTGTGTTTGAGCTGGAGGATAAAAGAGATAACCTTTCAAAGGCGAGGTATGATTTTGAAAAGGCTGAATACTCAATTAGCGGCTTTTCAAAGAGAAATTTTCTTGACGTAAGTAAGGGTGAATTGCTGAGAGGTGAGATTGATCCATCTGTTGTTATAAACAAAGGAGATTCGGTGACATGTTTTGCTCCCGGCGAAGGTACATCAGAATATAATATTGTCTTGTCTATCCCAGCCAATGATCCGAACGATACATCAACGCAGATAATAAGATCAAACTTTGCATATCCCTTCAAACCCGCACACAGCTATACAATTACTATATCGGTTTATACCTCAGAGATCTCTATCTCAGTGAATGTTGCTGAATGGGTTGTGCATCAATCAGATAAACTTGAACTATAACAATAAAATAACTTGATAAATGAAAAGAAAAACACTTGCCGGGTTGTCTCTCCTGCTTCTATTGGGAGGCTGTTCAAAGAACAACGGACTGACAAACAACTTTTACGAGGAGTTGAAGGTAAAGGCTATTGTTGCCAACAGCACTCAGACAAAGGCGATCATCTACGACGATAGGTTTCCGGAAGGGGCCGGGATAGGTGTACAGCTTCTTAAGCTCACTGACGGTGCAGCCTATTCTGCAAAAACCAATGTACTATTTACTTCGGATGGAGCAGGTAACTGGAGCTCAACAGAGACCTATATACTTAATCCGCTAAAGGCAAAGGTATATGGATACTATCCTTATGTGTCGCTTGCTGACAATTCTCTGCCATTCACTACTATACCTGTATCAATTACAGCAAAGGCCGGCTATAATTCTGATACAGACTATATGTTTGCTACCCCTGTTGAGAGCGAAGCGAGTGCTGTTTACAACTCAAACAACACAATCAGCCTTCGTATGAACCACGCACTGGCACAGATATCTATGCTGGTCTATAAGGATAACTACAATGGAGATGGGAGTTTGACAGACTTTTTCATAGAGGATGCGATTCCAGGAACCGGACATATTCTTATAAACGCAGATCCTGTTGACTTTACGATGGATATCACTAATGGTTTAATAACCGGTGGCGTTGAGGGTGTAATTGAGAGAAATCTCTCTACACCTGTGGTGATTGGACAGGCCTCATCGGATCCAAAGTTTCCATCTGATGATCTGACCGAGCTGAAGGCTCAGGTTCTGGCTAAAGGTGTCTCAACAATGGTTGTTCCCACATCCACTATTGGAGCAGATGAGATTAAGTTCTCTTTTGTGATTGACGGTAACAGATACTCTGTCAATAACCTCTCCTCAATTACATGGGAGAAGGGGAGACAGTACATCTATACAATAAGACTTTCTGGCACATCCCTAACAATTTCTCAGGTTACCATTGCACAATGGGAGACTGAGCTGGCTGATGATTTAATAATCTATTAATAAATAATTTATGAAAAAATTAATCTGTATCTCAGCAGCAATATTGCTCATGGCATCAGGCTGCACAAAAGAGAACTCTAATGAAGAGCCAAATATAGCGGCGCTTTCAATCAATCCTTCCCTAAGAGGGGTCATGACAAAAGCAGTAATTGATAATTCTAATATAACAGGTGAGAAGATTAGAATTCAGGTTGCAAAAGAGGATGGTTCTGCCTCATATCTTCTTACTGATGCAAAATACTCGCTCACTTATGATGCCGGTAATACTAAGTGGGTACTGTCAGATAAGCTCTACCTTACTCAGGATTTTGCCAGAATCTATGCCTACGCTCCATGCCCTGGTGATCCAGAAACAGTTGAGACAGGATCATACAGTGGTCTAGAGAGGAGTCTTGACGTCCCTGCAGCTCAGAATATGGCTGCTCAGATTGATTACCTATATTGCAATCAGGGCGCAACAGCTCAAGGAGGCCCCATAAAGATTAATAGTGCAAACTCAGCAGTCAATCTTACACTGGACCATGCCCTGACTCAGGTTGCCTTTGTATTATATAAAGAGAATTTCTCCGGCCCAGGCGTACTAAGCTCAGTGAAAATCAAAGACAACTCTGCATCTCCTGCATTCAGAGTCAATAAGAGTGGCGAAAACGACTTGAAGATGAGTGTTGCGGATGGGTCAATCACTGGCGGAGAGGCAGCAGCTGAGGTAAGTGCAACAGGTGTAGGTAAAACAATTACTCTGGATACATCTCCCGGGGACGTTGCTGAGACTCTTAAATCAATTATTGATGCTTATATTTTTCTTGTGCCAACAGTGGCAATAGCCAACAAGACAGATGTTGAATTTATCTTTAACATTGATACAAAAGACTATGCAGTAACATTGTCAGGAGCAGGTGGAATAAACTGGGTTAAGGGGATGCAGTATATCTATACAGTTAAAATGCGAGGCTCTGAATTGACAATAGAGGGTGTAAGCGTAAACCCCTGGACCTCTCAATATGAGGGTGAAGTTATCATAAACTAGCAGGCAGACAATGAGAGCTATATCCGCGATTTTCACGCTTTTTGCCATTCTTGCCACCATCTCTTGCACAAAGGAGAGGGTGGCCGGAGGCAGTGGCGCTCTATTGCGGATAACTCCGGGTACAGAGGTCCCTGTCAAGTCAATAGTTTGTGATTCCAATATATCAGAGAGGGAGATAGGACTGCAAATAACAAATTATACCGGAATTTCTTTTTACGAAGGATTAAGTAGCATTGAAAATCTTAAACTATTAAGACCTATTCCAGGTGGACCATGGGAGTTTAGGGATCAGAACAATCTGCCTGTGGAGATAAAGGTTTACGAGGATAGTGCAAAAATCCATGCTTACTATCCCTATACTCCGGAACATGTACAGGGGATTGGAAGTTTGGCAAAGATGGATATTGATATTCCTGCCGCACAAACCTATGGTCAAGTAAGCGACTATTTATGGGGCTGCCAGGATAAGACACTTCCGGAGGGAGGATTCTCTATCAACTCCAGATATCCGGAGGTCTTTCTTCGCTTGAACCACTCGCTGTCAATGGTGGCATTTGTTTTTTACAAATCTGGATACACGGGGGAGGGAAGAGTTACATCAGTGGAGATGAGGAGTAAAACGGCCAATAACATATTCAGGGCTAATAAAAGTGAACCGAACGATTTAAAGATGAGCCTTTCAAACGGCGGCATAACAGGCGGAAGCATGGTTTCTGCCCTGAGCCTGACAGGCATCGATGCACTAATAACACTTGACGCTAAGCCTGAAGAAACTCCAGCAGATCTCTTTGCAAACAAGAATTTTCACATGTTACTCGTTCCGGCAAATATTCTCCAGAGAGAGGATGTTGAATTGAGTTTTGTGATTGACGGAGAGACATATACCTCTCCGCTCCCTGGTGCAGGGGCCCTCAATTTTACTCCGGGTAACGCAAGTATCTTCATAGTAAAGCTTAGCCCCAATTTGTTAAAAATTACCGGAGTGGCCGATTGGAATCTTGTCTCATACGAGGTGAGCAGTGGCTACGACGACCTCTGGTACGGAATGCAGCCTGTACAAATTGGCAATCTTCTTTGGGCGCCAGTGAACGTTGGCTACGACCCTGTTAGCAATCCGTATGGTTTGATGTTTCAATGGCATAGGAAATACGGGCAGATATTTGGCACAACAACTCTTACAACCGGACCAGTTGATCTATCAACAGGGAATGATCCGGCTAATAGTTTAAAGTTTTATACACGTACAATATCTCCATATGACTGGTGTATTTCAACACAGTCTTTATGGGATATGGCTGAAAGTTACAATCCTTGTCCCATAGGGTGGAGGGTGCCAACATCTGCAGAGATGATATTATTAAAGCAAAGTGGAAGTACGTGGGTAAATGCGGGTGAAGGAGGTGTGGCAAATTTGGCGGGAATGTGGTTTGGAGGCAATCATTCAACTGATAGAACAGGGAGCGTTTTTCTTCCGGCTGGCGGACTTATTATGAACTCTGGGACTTCAGTAAGCAGAACTATATACAGAGGCTACTATCACGCAACTGACGTAATCTCGGAGTCTCCTTACGAGTTATATCTTTCCTCATCCCTTAGTGAAGTGAGACATGCTGGTACTAGCAAATCATCTGGAAAAACAATTAGGTGCGTTAAAACTATTCTGTAATTAATGAGAAACGGATTATACATATTTTTGTTAACACTTATTCTGTCATCCGGCTGTAATAAATTTAATCTGACTGAAAGTCAACCTAAAAGGGTTAATAGTTATTTCACGCTTACTCCTGCAGAATTTGGCTCAATCTCTACAAGAGCAGGGGTGGCTGTTGATGAAAACAGCGTTATTAACCTGTGGGTTTTGCAGTTCGATGGCACGACAGATGGTTCAAAGCTTGTGAGAAGCGAATATATGGCTACTGTGGGGAGTTTGGCTGATTTACAAATTGTTCTAAACCAGGGGGCAAATCACAGAGTTCTCTTTATTGCGAACACATTTGACTCCGAACTATTTAATGAGGTAAATGCACCTCTGAACACATACACCTTGTTGCAATTTAAAGAGAAGGCCTTTTCACTAGCTGATGAAAACGGCATGTTAACAGGCGAAACTACAAAATACTTAAGAATGTACGGCTCATATATCGGAGTCGTACCTAACAAGAACTCTTCAATTACTCTTTACCGAATTTGTTCCAAAGTAAACATAAACTATATCTCTGAAGATGTAAGCGCTATTCAGGATGGTGTCAGGTTCAGAATCACATCTTTGCAGCTTAAAAATGTTCCTGCCACCTCCTCTTATATCTCGAATCCTACGAATAGTGTATTTTTTTCTCCTCCGTCGATGATAGATTATCAGGTTACAACAGGGAGTTTGGCAGGGACTGCGGGAGAGTCATATTCAATTGATGATTACGTCGGATATGTAACATATTATATGCCTGAAAATATTGCAGGGGTTAATAGCTCTGTGGGGTCTCAAAGCTTTAAATCTCTGTATGCACCTGCAAAGGCTACCTGGCTGGAGATAAAGGGAGAAGGAATAAGCAGTGATGGCAGGATAAATGAGTATGCAACTTTTAAATTTTATCTAGGCAACAATCTGATTACAGATTACAATGTAAATACAAACACAATTTACTCCTTTACAGTAAGATTCAAGGGGCTAAATATTAAAGATATGCGACTTGAAATTATTCGCATTTCTGATATTGAAGTTATCGTAGAGGAGGAGTGGATTTAAGTAAAGAATGGCAAAATGAGAAATAATTTAAGTTCAATAAAATCGTTCTTTCTTCTCGCAATTTTGACAAACTTCACTCTCTCTTGTGTTAAAGAAGAATTTGATGAGATTACGCCTAATGAAGATGGCTCTATAGTCTTTATTTGTGGGAATAATAATGATCCTGTCACTAAAACCACACTAAACGGATTGACCACACACTGGGTTGAAAACACAGATAAAGTAGGCCTTTTTTCGCCTCAGGCAAGTACAACCTCAGGTGGAGCAGCAGGAGTTGTAAATATCCCCCTTACTGCTCAAAGCAGTGGGGAGAGAGCACAATTTAGTGGAACTGTATTCTGGGGAACTGGAGAGCATAACTTTTACTCGTATTATCCATACAAAGAGGGCACTCCAAGTCATTCGGCAGTAACAGTTTCGCTGCCTAAAGATCAAATCCAGTCGGCAGGTAATAATCTTGATCATTTGGGAGATCTTGATTTTTTGGTGGCAAAACCATATACTGCAAAGCATCCTGGAACTTTAGGCAATGGAGCTAGTGTCTCGCTAAGATATAATCATCTGTTTACGATACTTGAATTTCAGATAATCAGAAGCACAGGATCAGGAGCTATTAGTAAGGTCAAATTGACAGGAAATATTCCACTGGGGTTTGAGAGCGGCACAATTGATTTATCTCAGAGCACTCCGGCCTCAGGGGTTTCCTATGTAATTGACGGAATGAGTAACACCTCTAATAGCGTTACAGTATCGTTGGGGACATCCATTACTCCCACAGGCGATTACTCAACAACTCCAAGGGTCTATATGGTTGTCCTGCCAGGTGCTCATACAGGAGATATGAAAATATCTTTTGAAAGCGCAGGAGTTTTTAAGGAGATTAAAAAATCAAATGTTACGTTTGAAAGAGGCAAGAAGTACATTGTAAAGGTTGATGCTGACCTGGCATCAATTCCGGTCATAAGTGGTTCTGATCTTGAGCCGGTAACACTCGGAAATATAATTTGGTCTCCGTTAAATGTTGGATATAGGAGTGGTTTGGAAAATGGGTTGTTGTTTCAGTGGTTTAGGCCGAATGGTGTCGAGGGAATTTTATCAGATCTTAAACTTGCGGCAAACTCTTTATGGACATTGGACCTTGATCAGGAGACTGCCGCAGATAAGTATAGGGATTACTACTTAACAACAGGGGTGCTTCCTAATGACTGGATGCCTGTAAAGCAAACTGAGTGGAATATGTCCCGGAAATTCAATCCATGTCCCGATGGCTGGAGAGTTCCAACGAGAGCTGATTTTGACGCATTGATTGCATCGGGAAGTACAGCTGTTACAAATCCTATTTTAGGAGTTGACAATATGCAAGGCAGATGGTACGGTCCAAATCATAATAATCCGGATGTACGTGCTACGACAGCAGTATTCTTGCCGGTTACCTATACTGTTGGAACCGGAGGAGGCGCAAGAGTAACATCTAATACAAATTCTTATTACTGGACAACATCAGCCGCCGGAACAAATAATCGAGATGGGGTTGTCTTGTATTTTTCTCCATCTTCAGCAACAAATAGTACCCAGACAAGAGAAAGGGCCAACGGCGGTGCAATAAGGTGCGTTAAAGATGTAGACCCATCCGTAAATGCAGTATTGTATACAATTAAACCATATGATATTAAATATGACGGTGCAACAATAGGAGGTAATATTGAATATCAAGGAAGCCATCCAATAACTGAAAGAGGTGTTTTCTACGGAACTGCAGTTGATCCGGCATCAACAAAAGTTATTGCCTCCGCAGCCGGAGTTGGTGAGTTTAGTGTTATTCTTATAAGATTGGAACCTAATAAGACCTATTTTGTTCGTGCCTATGCAAAGAACTCTGCAGGGACTACTTATTACGGAGATCAGTACAAATTCACTACATTGGCATCTCATGTGGCAGACTATGGTGGTCAAGAGGTTACAATTAATGGTGTTACCTGGGCACCATGGAATGCTGGATATGTTGAGGGAGTCTATCCTTATGGGCTATTGTATCAGTGGCATAGAAGGTTTGGCCAGGTCTATGACACAGAAACTCCTCTGCCTACATTTGCAAATCCAAATACAGTTGTAGAAGTTAATTATTATTCAAACAAAGATAAATTCTTCTTCTACACAACATCAACATATAAACATGATTGTCTTTCAGCTCAACAATCGTCTTGGAGTATGGATGTAGAATACAACCCTTGTCCGGTTGGATGGAAGGTTCCAACACAAGCTCAATTCCAATCTTTGATTGATTCTGGCAGTTCGCCGGGGGTAGGGCCAAATGGTCTATCAGGAAGGTGGTTTGGGCCAAATCACTCAGGAGATAAATCGGGTTGTATATTCTTACCTGTTGCTGGTTACAGATTTCGTGACGGATTGTCAAATTCAAGAGGAATTCGTGGTGATTATTGGTCAACCACAACCTCCGGAACAAATTCGTACTTTTTAGATTTTGACACTACTCCCTCGAATGTAAATGTGGCTTTATTTACCGGTAGGGCATGTGGGATGTCAATACGTTGTGTAAAGGAATAAATCGATTATAACTAATACGATAATGTATTAATATTACTGATTGATAATAAATATTATGAAAAAACTGTTTATTCAAGAAAAGGCTGAATTACTCAAACGCAATAGGCCGTTTGAGCAACAGGTTTTTTTTACTGAGGAGCTAATCTGTCATCTGCCGGAGCTGCTTAAAAAATATCTTCGTGTATCTGGTTATATGAATATGCCGGTACCTTTGAATGCAAATGTATATTGGTCAGAAAGCTTTTTAAAACTCTCTCCTGAGAGGAAATGGGGTAAACTGGAAACGATGCAGTTCAATTCAGTAAGACCATTAGCCCGTGTTTCATATATGAAATTTTCAAATATGCCTGTCTCTGCGCGTGACTTATATAGAGATGGATACGGAGAGATGAATGGAAAGCTATTTAATATATTTAAAGTTGTATTTGACAATAGTAAAGAGACAGCCCAATCGGCCTTAATAACGGTATTTTGCGAATTTTTGTTTATCCCGGGATACATATTGCTGGATAATGTTAAATGGGAAACTCATAGTGAAAATTCAGTGAGGGGCTTATTAAGCAATTTGATATGCTTTAAACCCTGCTTGACTGGTTAAAGCACGCCTTCAGTATGCATTTAAACAGGTTCGCTGCGTAAAATAAATATTCGTCAATTGCACTGCGTACTTTTGTCCTCCCAAAAAATAATTTAGATATGAAATTAAAAAGTCTTTTAGTTATTGCAGCTCTGTTTTTGCTGGTAAACTCGGCAAATGCACAGGAGAGAAGAAGAGTGGTAGGATTCGAAATTACTGCCGGTCCATCAGTGGCGCTTGGAAAAATTGGAGATTACAGCGTTGGTAGAGGTAAAGGTATTGAAGGTATAGTGAGTTTTATGCCGATGAAGCATTTTGGTTTGTTCGCAGGATGGGGTTGGAATCTGTTTAAAAGCGGAAATTATGATTTTGAAGACAATGGATATATGTTTGGTCTTCAGTTTAAAGATGACTTTAATACATCAAAGTTTTCTTGCTATCTAAGAGCTGGTGGATTGTACAATCATATCGAAGTTGAGGATGCCACTCCTGGTATTGTAGGTGGATTTACTTCAGATAGCGGACATGGACTTGGTATTCATGCATCGGGAGGAGTTCAGTATAGCCTTGGCAAAGGATGGTGTGTGAATTCAAACTTAAAGTACCAGCACTTGAAGAAAAATGTAGGGTTGCCTGATAGTGAAGGTGAGCCAGTAACAACATCCGTAAATTTAAATTATATTGCACTTAGAATTGGTATTGTTAAATATTTTTAACAGCATCCACACAGGAGATTCCATATTCAACCGGGAGCATTTTTTGCCCCGGTTGATTTGTCGTTTAATAACAAGAATAGGAAATGTAATCGTATGAAAGTTTTAATTATTGAAGATGAATCTCTTGCAGCAGACAGGCTTGAAGAGATGCTTATGGAGACTGATCCCTCTGTTGACGTGGTGGCTAAATTGGGATCTGTTAAAGAATCTATAGAATGGCTGAGCAGAAATTTTGCTGACTTAATTTTTCTTGATATTCAATTATCAGATGGGATAAGTTTCTCAATATTTGAGGAGGTAAAAACCAGGACTCCAATTATTTTTACCACTACTTATGACCAGTATGCAATCAAAGCATTTGAGCTTAATAGCCTGGCATATTTGCTTAAACCCATCGGTAAAAGACAACTTGAAGAGGCTTTGACAAAATTCAAATCTATCAAAGCTGCCTACGCATTTGACCCAAGTACTCTATCGGATTTTTTCGTTCAGTATAAGACTGAATACAAGGAGAGATTCCTTATTCAGGTAGGGCCGCGATATACAAAAGTTGATATTCAAGACATTGCCTACTTTTATGCCTCAGGCATGGGAATTAACCTTAGAACATTTTCCGGAAACTCATATCCTGTAGACCACACTATAGATAAAATTGAGTCGATGATAAATCCCGGAACATTTTTTAGAATTAACAGAAAACTTCTTATTTCCCACGCTTCAATCTCCGGAATGACTGCATATTCAAGAGGACGTATTAAGATAGCTCTGGTGCCGGAATTTGGAAATGAAATCGAAACGATTGTTAGTATAGACAGATCCTCTGATTTTAAAAAATGGCTGGATAAATAAACAGATGAGATAATGTTTAAGTATTGGGACAGAGCATTCAGGCCATTTACTGCCAAGAGCATTATTACGTTGCTTATTGCATTGTCATTGCTTATACAGTTGATTGTTTTGCCTTATAACCACTACACAGGCTATTCCCGGCTTGACTCCCTACTTGAGTTTGTACTAAGCCTTTTTGTAAATACCATAATTAGTTCTGCGGCAGGCATTGTTGTGGTTCTCTCAGATTTGACCATCATTAGAAGTTTGAACAAGAGAGTTTTATGGTACGGAAATGATGTAAAGAGGATCTTTATTCAACTATTTTATACAATCCTGATTGCAATTACCTTCTCAACTTTAACGACTCTATTTACCCATTTTATCATACATAAGTATAGACAGGATCTTATTGAAGTACTGATAATAAATGCAATAATAGTTTCTGTCACAAACCTTTTGTTAGTGACCGTCCTTCAGAGCTGGATTGTTTTTAGGGAGAACAAGAGGGTTACGGTTGTAACGGGGAACCTTAGATATCAGTTGTCTCAAGTTAAATTTGATATGCTTAAAAGTCAGATTAATCCACATTTTATGTTTAACAGCCTTAATATTCTTGCTGGGCTTATCCGGAAAGATACAGAGCAGGCACAACAGTTTATTGAGGATTTTTCGAGCGTATACAGATACGTTGCGGAGACAATAGAGGAGCCGCTTGTGACATTAAGAATGGAGCTTGAGTTTGCAGACAGCTATTTATACCTTCAAAGGATACGACATGGAGATGTGTTGCAGTATAGAGTAGAACTGCCTGAACATTATCTGGATTTCAGATTGCCGCCTCTATCCCTTCAGGTAGTGCTGGAGAATGCAATAAAGCACAATATTATTGGAGAGTCGGAACCGCTTTTATTAGAATTATTTGTAAAAGAGAACTTATTTATAGTTAGGAACAGAATTAATCCCAAAAGCTCATACGAAACCTCTACCGGGACTGGCCTTAGTAATCTTACAAAAAGGTATGCTTTTGTATGCAACAGGTATCCAGATTTTATAAAAAAAGACGGGTTTTTTATTGCTGAATTGCCACTAATAATTGATTGATGTATGGGGAGGAGAAAAGTAATTATCACAACATATAAAGATCTTGCTGGGTTTCTTGTCTTTATTGCACTTTTGCTTCAGTCAGGTATTATTGCTGCAAATTTCATACAGGGGCAGTATGAGGGATTCAGTTCAGGGCAAATTGCAGGAATTGTGATGTCTCGCTCACTGGCTGGTTTCATATCAAGTTTAATAGTGGCAATACCCCTTATATTTTTAATTAAAAAGCTGGATGTTTACTTTCCATGGGGCGAGAGAACATTTGCCAGGATATTTATTGAATTTATTTTGGTCATTGCAATCTCTTTTGGAATAACAATCATTGTATATGCATTGGCAGAGAATCTCTCGTCGGAGTTCAGGAAGGTTGACTACTCTCTTGTAAAGGGTATTATTATTTACTCCATTACAAATTTACTTTTTATCGCCTCTCTGGAAGGGTATATGTTTTACAAAGCGCATAAAAGGGGGAAACTGGAGGAGGAAATATTAAGAGATGAAATTGCCGGGATAAAGTTGAATATTCTAAAAAGTCAAATGAACCAGCACTTTATGTTCAACAGCTTGAATGTGCTCTCAGGATTGCTTAAAAGGGATAAGGAGAAGGCGGAGGCTTTCATTCAGGAATTCTCTAGTATATACAGATATGTCCTGGAAACAATTGAACAGCCGGTTGTTAAGCTGGACAGGGAGTTGGAGTTCTTAAGATCCTACATATATCTCCAACAAATCAGACATGGCAGCAGCCTTATTTATAGAGAGTCGGTCTCAACGGATGTACTTGATTTAATGCTCCCTCCACTTGCCCTGCAGACTATTCTTGAAAATGCAATTAAACACAATATTGTGAACATGGAGTACCCCCTGATTATTGAGTTGTTTAATGAGGGAGAGACGATTGTTATAAGGAATAACTACCAGCCTAAAATATCACTTTTGGCCTCTTCCGGACTCGGTCAAAAGAATATCAAAAGAAGATATAATATTATTTGTGAAAAAAATCCGGAATTCACCCTTGGGGATGGATATTACATTGCTGTGCTACCACTCATCGGCCAAATAAAAAATTAATTGAACAGGCAAAAATAGATTACAAAAGGATTTTTATCGTTATGGGAGCCGCTCACCTTGCTGAGACAAAAGACAAACTTAAAATATTATATAATAATTAGATATGCGTATTTCCAATATTATTTTAACGGCATTTATTTTACAGGGATTCTGTTTTAATCTTAATGCCCAAACTAAGGAGAGAATTCTCCCGGATGATAATTTCACTTTAGCTCTCTCGTTTCACAGAACAGACACAGTTTTGGTGGTTACACCTGATAACTACATACTCACAATTGAGGATAAAAGCGATATTGAGCGGTATGTATTCTGGGATCAGTGGCAAAAAAAACCGGGCTATATCTTTAAAAAAGAGTCTGAATTGAAAGTTGATGATTATAATAGAAAAATTCAGCTTTACGGCCCATTTGCTCAGTTTAACAATAAAAAGCTTTTGAGTTCTCCCTTTAGGCAGACTCCTAAAGGATTTGAGCTGGAGGGTGTAAGATATGAGATGGTTGAAGATGCCATATTTTACATCTCTTCTGATGCTAACAGAATGTTTACGTGTAGAAATTCACCCAGACATAATAACATTTACACTCAGATTGCAGCGGGTGGTTACCAGTTGTATGTGTTCAGTGGGAATGAACTAATGGTAACCGGTTTTGAAGAGTTGGGTAAAGTAGGGGTGAATTCTAACAATCTGGAAGAACTTAGAAAAAAATATTTTGAGTCTTTGAATACGGAATATGTTGATTTTAAGATATCCAAATCGCTTATCACCGACTCGTTGAAAAAAGTAATAGAATATGAGATGGATGATTATATCAAATCGTTATGCAGCCAGCTTGATGTGGAATCAAACATTAAAAGATTAAAAACATATGTCTATTCAAACATGGCAGATCTGCAGTTTTTTATAGCTGTACCTAAAGCTATGACTGTTTATGGAAAGTCTATAGGTAATATAAGCCATCTTCAGAACTTTGATCTCACAATTTTCAAGCACGAAACAGCACATAGTATAATTGAGGAGAAAATCGGGAGAACTGAAAATGTGTTTTTCCTGGAGGGTTTTGCAACCTATACTGCCTACATCTTTTCAAAAGAGGCATTTATTAATGACGTTAAGACTGTGAGAAACAATATTGATCTTCTTAACAGTAGCGTAATGAAGGCGGGTTCAACAGAGTTTTATTCGAACATGACATATTATCCTGTTTCAGCCTTGTTTACCAAATTTCTTATAGATATAATGGGTTTAAATCAGTTTAAACAAGCATATGTGGAAAGGGATATTGAGAATGCTATCTTGGGTATAACCGGCAAGAATTTCGAACAACTAATAGAAGACTTCAAGAACTATGTTGCAAATTAGAAGAGTGAAGACTAAAGCTTTTAGTACAGTTGCTATTCTCTTCATGGCTATTACATTGAGCTATGGGTCAGTTAATACACAGGATAGTTTGTGGAGATTTCAAACAGGCGGCAGAGTATACTCTTCGCCTGTGTTATTTAATGATATTTTGTTTATTGGCAGTGGCGACAGCTGTCTGTATGCATTAAACAGATCAGACGGCAACCTTAAATGGAAATATAAAACAGGTGGTGCTGTTCACTCATCACCGGCAGTTAGTGGCTCAGCAGTTTTCTTTAGCTCCTCAGATGGAGTGCTACACGCTGTAGAATTAAATTCCGGCTTGGCTATATGGAACTTTAAAAGTAAGAGCGAAAAGATGAGTGACATATGGGATTATTACTTGTCCTCACCCAAAGTGGCTAAGGGTTTGGTCTTTTGGGGGAGTGCCGATAATAATCTTTATGCTGTCGATCAAAATTCAGGCTCACTTAAATGGCAGTTTGAGGCAGAAAATATAATTCATGCCACTCCTGAAGTTGATGGGGATACACTTTATGTGGGAGACTACAATGGAAATTTATATGCATTAAATCTAAATGATGGTAAGATGTTATGGTCTTTCCGGACTATAGGAGACAGATATTTTCCAAACGGGGAGATACAGAAAGGGGTGGCAGTTGATAATGGAGCTGTTTACTTTGGAAGCAGAGACTACAATATTTATGCTTTAAATAAAAAAACAGGAAGAGGGGTCTGGAATTTAAAAGAGGGTAGTTGGGTAATCTCAACGCCCGCTATTTATGAGAACAGGCTGTTTTATGGCACATCAGACACTCATGAATTTGTATGTCTAGACAAGAGGTCCGGAAAGGAACTGTGGAGGCTTCCTGTTCCAATGAGAGTATATGGTTCTGCAGTTGTGGCAGGTGAATTAGTCTATTTTGGATGTTTTGACGGAGTTCTGAGAGGTGCTAATATTGCTGACGGGAAGATATTGTTTGAGTACAGAACAGATGGTAACATTGATAACAGAGATAACGTATATGGCCCGGACGGAAAGTTTAGAACCGGATTTGAACTATATGGGAAGGATTACCTTGATTCAGAAAGGATTATTCACACACTTGGTGCTATTCTTTCAACACCTGTTGTGAAAGATAACCGGATATACTTCGGGAGTTCGGATGGAGGAGTATACTGCGTCAGGATAACTAAAGACGGTGAAGGTCAATAGTGACCTTCTTTGAATCAGGGCCAATAGTTACTTTGTGCTTTTGAAAGTTCCCGGGAGCACCTTTTCCGTCGTATTTTGATATACCGACAGGCTCTTTGGGGATTCCTATAATGTTTGAATCACATTTGCCGTTTTTATTCAGATCCTGAAATACGGAGAATAGATATTCTCCCTCTGACAGTTCAAGCTCAACTGATACAGTGCTTCCGGTCGAGGTGACTTTTTTTGAAAAAAACGGCTCTCTTTTTTTGTATGATTGTTCACTCTTAAATATTGAAATGTAGAGATTTGAACCGTCTGAACTAGTACCTGTGATTATAACTGATATTTTTAAAATGCAGAGCAGGGTATTGATTATCATCTTAATGCTAATTACAGGGTTGTTCTTCCGGAATGCCTTTTTGCAACATTAATTGCATCTCTCCATGTATAGTGAATGTAAATTGCCCTCTCTTTGCAATTATCTGAGCAAAGTCTGCATAAAGTACAGTCAAGCTCATTAATGGGGAGAGCTTTTCCATTTTGTACAGAAATAATATTCATTGGACAGATTGTCACACACTTCCGGCAACCAACACAAAGATTCTGATTGACAGAAACTATATCTCCCTTAATGACAATTGTGTTATTGTTATCAGATATATTATAAGTATTAGTTATGCCGTCTTTTACCGGGAGTTTTTTTGCAACAGTTTTATAATAGTCTTTTACACAATATTCAGGGAATGTTGTTCTTACATGTTTTACTGCTCGCTCTATGTCTTTTTCATCAGGCCTTCCACAGCTTCCACCTCCGAATATTAAAAAGGGGCCTGTCCCATCATAGCCTCTGACTGTAAATTCACCGGCGATACTTTTACCTTTACTAGTCAGAATATTTCTTAATGAGGTGTGATATTTACCATGCATAGGATTTCCCCTGCTTGAGAAAATAAATATTCTCTGAGGAGAGTTGTCAAGATTTTTTGCAATTCGAATTATTGCCGGGTGAAGATTGCCAAAGTAGATACCGGATCCCAGGAGAATTGTTTTATATATAGACAGGTCTGTTTCAAGTGCTTCAGATGCGGTAACGATTCTGCATCCTATTGTTCGTGCAATTGCTCTAGCTACTTTAATTGTATTGCCGTTATATATTGATTCGTAAATCAATATGCACTCATTTCCTCTCATCTTATGATTGTAATAACAATCAGATACGGCCCTGAATCAAAAATAACCCTAAATTAATTTACTAATCATATCAAATTCGATATTATCCAAATACTTATTTAGGCCGTACCTGATTGTATTTTGAGGGGGCAAAAGTAAGGTGCCATTTTATGCACATGAAATACTATCCAATCAAAGCGATTTATTCATGCCTGAACTTGTATATGATAATTCTAAAAGAGAAGTTCAACTTAAATTATTTTTTGTACATTAGGTAAATAAAACAAATTTATCTCTACGTACTTTTTCATTAGAGTAGTCTGTCTCTGAATTCTCTGTTAACAGAGGCTTGCCGGAACTTGATAATTGAAGTTCGGTTACTGAAAATGCGAGTTTACAATTAAATTTAAATGTCATGAAGAATTTCTTCTCGGCCTTTATCTCCCTGATTTTATTTCCAATTTTAACATTTGGTCAACAAAGTAATGTTAACGATCTTTCAAAATTTGAAGGTATAGTTACAACAAGCGAGTTTAGTAAGGTAAAAACTCTCCACCCTTTAGCGAGAAGAGCCATAACGAACCAAGAGGTTGCCGGTGAATTTAAAAATGTTACTTACAAACTGGCTCCTAATGTTAAAGTTTTGTCAGACGAACAAAAAAGGAGTCTTAAGATGGCTTCTGACGGGATTCTTGATATGTCATCCATGTCTGGATTTAACCCGGATCCGGCACTTATCTATCTTGACAAGGAGGGTGAATATGCATTCCAGGCACAGCCTGTGGATGACAAGCGGATGATGATGCTCAAACCTAAATTGTCTTCAATATTTGAGGATTTGAACATTCCGCCTCAAGAGGTTGCACTTACCCTTGCAAATACAGCGGAGACAGATCCAAAAATTGAGACGACATCCTCAAAAAGTGAGGATGACTATCTTCTTAATTTTGTATTTAAGGATTATAAAATAGTTCTGGATAGCTTGGGGAAATCAGGATGTTTTGTAACCTTAAACGGTAATATAAGCCTTACCAACCCTAAAATTGAAGCAAGCTATACAAAGAATAACGGGTACAGAATTGTATTTAAGGCCGGAGAGTTGCTTAACTTAAAAGCAGATATGAATATAAAGCTCAAAAATGAGCAGAAGATGCTGCTATGGGGAGGCTATGTGCAAATACCCGAGTTGGGCAAATGTGAAGTTGCAGTCTATCTTGCTCTTACAATGGAGGGAAATGTCACTTTAAAAGTTGATATGTCCCATGGTTTTAATCTGCAATTAGGTGTGAGAGGTTCAACTTTCTGGTATGCCCCTACAAGTTTCAAAAACATCTCTAATTACTCATTATTTAATGAAATGGATGCAGAGATGGTCCTTGATGCTAAAGCATTCGCCGGAGTAATGTGCAATGCAAACATGAGGATATTTGGTCTGAAACTGCTTGATATAAATTTCTCAGCAGGATTGGAAGCAACAGGCAAGATTGAAGATGATAAAATTTCTGCTGAGATGGGACTTAGAGCCTCTTCTGTATGGAAATTGCTTCATTTGAAGAAGACCATGTTTGATAAATACATACTTATGCTTGAGTATGAAAAACCAAACTATGCCGGGTATGACATTGTAATTCATGAAGTGTGTGCATTTGGTGATTATGTTGCAGGTGAGATTAAGAGGGTGGTAAACGGAGATACTCTGCCTTATAATGGCCCGTTAACATTACTTGTGAGACAAGGGGCAACATCTCAGCAAGCCTCTTATCCGGCACAAACGGATAATGGTGGAATCTTTATAGCCACTGACGTTCCACTGCGTAGTGGTAGCAAAGTAGCTGTAAAGATCCCCGGGGTAACTAATGCAACACCGGATGTTGATGCATCAATCCCATTCAGAGAGATAAAACTATACCATGCAGACTACTACGCGGGAGTTGCAGAGGGTTCTCTCTCTGCTGTAAAGAGTAAATGGTATAAGCTTGCAACAAGCCGCAATTCGCCTCCTAATTCAAACCTGGCTTTACAGAGTATAAGAGGATCAGGTGGAATTGCAAATATTCAAAACAGTTCTGCATTTAGCATGAGTGAAAAAATAAAGAGAATCTCTGACTTTATGGCAAACATGCTGGAATACAGGGGTCCGGTAGAGTTTGTTTCTCAGTCTGGAGGGCATGCTAATATGAGCTCAGTCTCAACTCAGAAGGGTGGATACGAGGTAAGAAACATGGACTTTGTTCCGGGAGACATGATTAAGGCTAGGGTTAATATTGAAGGGTTTATTCTGGAGTCTGACTGGATTGAAACAGATGGGCTAGTTATCTCGGATATAGAATCAGAAGGCCTATTATTTGGAGGGAACCATTTACATACAAACGTTTCTGCAACCAAAAGTTTTGTTTTGGTAACTCCCATAAGAGGCACCAATCCTCCTCAGGGTATTATCAAGCTATTAAAGGGGATGAACTTATCCGATCCTCTTCCTGCTGGAGAAAAAGAGGTGATTTCAGCTTTTCCCGATGCAAGAAATGCCGTTATATTTTTTGACAGGACTGTTTCGCTTACCCAGCTCCCCGGCAATCCCTCTGCCGGTATTGCAGAGACAGGCCCGTGGAATAAAGCATACAGTTTGCCAAATATCTCTGCTTCTGTCTTTAAGTGCAACAGGCCATTTGAGCAAGTCTCTTTTACGTATAAAGATAAAGAGACTGGATACTCTTTTATCATGGAACCTTGTGGAAAGATAAATACTCCGCAACTGCACAATATGTTTGATGCAATTAACAGTAGTAAACTTCAAAATACTTTTAAGAAAATTGAGCCTAAAAAGGTAGCACCTAAATTTAATCCTATACGATAAGCTTATCAATTATTTCTGCCATCTCCTCAGTTGTGAGTGAGACGGCATTGTGAGAATTGTACTCCTCTACGTGTTTATTCGGGGATTTAACCGAAGGGGAGATTTTTAGATATAACTTCTTATTAACAGATATAAATTTTGCTTTAGAAACCTCCTCTGAAGTGGCCATTGTCTCGTAATGCTTTTCTCCGGGACGGGCTCCGGTTACCTTTATTCTGGACTTACGTTCCTCCTCTGAGGTTATACCGGCATATAGCAAGGCTCCCTGTGCAAGAGTCTCTATTGTTGCGGAATTAGCCTGTTCAACCATAATGTCCCCGTTCTCTCCATATTCGAGTGCCAGAAGGGTTAAGTCAACAGCATCTGCAATTGTCATCATAAAACGGGTCATCTCCGGATTAGTAACGGTGAGATCTGCCCCCTCTCTTGCCAGCCTTACAAACAGCGGAATCACTGTTCCGGCAGAGCCCATAAGGTTTCCAAACCGTACAATGGAGCATTTGAGTGAGTCCGTTTTTCTGCATTCGGCCAGTACCATTTTCTCCATCAATGCCTTAGTGATTCCCATCGTACCCATCGGAAAGCAGGCTTTATCAGAGCTAATAAATACAATTCGTTCAATGCCGGTCTCTTTCGCTGCATTAAGGACATTTACAGAACCTGTGACATTAACTTCAACCGCCTCTCCCGGATTTGCCTCGCAGTAGTGTACATCCTTAAGGGCAGCCGCATGGATAACATAGTCTGCACCACTCATTACCCTTTTCAAGGCCGATGTATCTCTTATGTCGCCCTCCCAATCGCTTCCGCAATTTCTTGAAAAAACCCTTACCTCTCTTGCGCCAAGTTCGTTAAGCCTTTTTACCAAAATGCTTCCAAACGAACCAGCCCCGCCGGTCACCACGAATATTTTATCTTTAGTTACCATGATTTAAAGTTAACCAATCTTTTACCAATTTAATATGGGTCTGAGGATCCTTTACCATCCATGCATGGCTTCCGCCGGGGTAGATGTAGCACCTGCTTCCACTAATTTTTTTACTTAAAAATTTATGGGTTAAGTGCATAATCTCAGCCTCCTTCTCTCCTGAAATAAATAGTGTGGGTGAGGTAAAATTGCACTTCTCAATATCCATATCTGCAAGATTTGCTTGTGCCATGGCTCTTCCAAATGCTTTAGGAGATACGCTTTTCATACTCTGTCTGAATGATTCGTAACCATCAGGAGGAACACCGAGTGCACCCGCCATAATCTTGATTACAGGGTCGTACTTAATGAATGGAGCAACCATCTTAACACCCATTGCAATAAAACGTGAACCTGCAATCGGCTTTGCACTGGCTCCGTCAATAACGGCTTTGTCAACTAAATGGGGGTATTTCTCAAGAATCTTGTAAATAACACTTCCACCAAGCGACAGCCCCACAAGGTGAGCCTTTCCGCCGCACTTTGATGTGATTATCTCTGCAAATGAATCGGTAACATCCTCCAAAGAGGTCCACATATCACCCCGTCTTGTGCCGTGACCGGGGAAATCGGGGGCGATGCAATTAAATGTATCTTGAAGGGCAATAATGTGTTCACTCCACATTTGACTATTTGCTCCCGATCCGTGAAGGAAAATCACGGATGGTTTTTCGTTATCAAGCATGATATTAAAATTTACGCACTAAGATACTTAAGCAGCTCGTAAACAAGGAAAACCGGCCAGATAATTGCTTTTAGAAAGCCTAGAACTCCCATCCAGAATGTTGTTGCGGTTCCTATAAAGTAGATTGCAGCCCCTATAAGGCCAAGTCCGTAAACTGCACCGGAGGGGGCAGAGTGATAATTTTCATTTTTCATAGTGGGTTATAATT
>JAVEZL010000023.1:26491-28629 GCA_034003005.1 Bacteroidales bacterium | reverse complement strand
TTCGCCCTTAAGTAACTTCTTAAAACGCTCGAAATTGTAGTCCCTTAATTCTAAAATTAACAGACTAAATTTATATTATTTTCTATTTTCTTTACCTCTATTATCTCTCTCAAAATGTCAATGAACTAACCGTTTTTTATCAAACGGGCTGCAAAGGTATGCACTTTTTTCAATTCTCCAAAATAATTTGAGTTGATTTTCCAAAAAACTTGAGAGTGGCAAATAGATGAGGATTTATTATCTTAGCCCAAATTTTTACTAAACATGAAGAGAATTACTGCAACTCTGCTTTTTACAGCAATCTTTTTCTACACAGGAATGGCCTGTACAAATCTTCTTATCACATCGGGAGCCTCTGTCAACGGAAGCAACATGGTAAGTTATTCTGCTGATTCACACACAAGATATGGCGTACTCGTACATTATCCGGCTTCCAAATTCACAAAGGGCAGCATGCTCAATATTTACGAATGGGGAAAGGAGAGATATCTGGGACAAATCCCTCAGGTAACAGAGACATATAATGTTATTGGGAATATGAATGAACACCAGGTCGTTATAGGTGAGTCTACCTGGGGTGGTGTAGAGTCATTATATGACGCACAGGGAGTTGTAGACTACGGATCACTGATGTACATAGCCCTCCAGAGAGCAAAAACTGCAAGAGAGGCCATAGGAGTAATCACAACCCTGGCCAATGAATATGGATATGCATCTACAGGAGAATCCATTTCAATAGCTGATAAAAACGAAGTATGGTTTCTGGAAATAATCGGGAAAGCACCTAAAATGGTTGACGGTAAGAACGTAAACAAGGGCGCTGTATGGGTAGCTATAAGAATTCCTGATGGGTATATATCCGGTCATGCAAATCAGGCAAGAATCACAACATTCCCCAAAAATGACCCTGAAAACTGTCTTTATGCTGCAGATGTTATCACTCACGCAAGAGAACAGGGTCTTTATACAGGAGATGATAACTCGTTCAGTTTTGCCGATACGTACGGACCTGCTGACGGAGCAACAGTAAGAGGTTGCGATGCAAGAGTCTGGAGTTTCTTTAACAAGCACTCATCAGAAGATATGAGTAAATATCTGGATTATGCCCTGGGCCACAATTTAAAAAACAGAATGCCATTATATGTAAAGGCTAAATCTAAACTTAGCGTAAAGGATGTTGCTGATATGATGAGAGATCATTATGAAGGAACCCCTATGGATATGACAAATGATATTGGAGCAGGAGGAAATGCATTACCATACAGATGGAGACCAATGGGATTTGAAGTTGATGGCGAGAGCTATATAAATGAGAGGGCAATTGCAACTCAGCAAACCGGATTCTGGTTTGTAGGCGAGGCACGTCCAAATATTCCTGACCAGATAGGTGGCATTTTCTGGTTTGCAGTTGACGATGCAGCAACCTCTCCTTTAACTCCGGTTTACACATCATCAAAGGAGATATCCCTACACTATGCTCTTGGAAATGGGTCAATGCTTGAATACTCCCCTACCTCCATGTTCTGGATAACCAACAGGATTGCTCAGTTTTCATATTTGAGATATAATCATATAGGCGCAGAGGTAAGATCTGTTATTGATAAGCATGAAAATGAAGCTTTTAAAAGAGTAGCCGAGATAGATAGAAAGGCGTTTGATCTTCTGCAAAAGAGCCCTGAAAAAGTAGCCGGGTTAACGACTGAGTTCTCCGTTAATTCTGCAAACGACTTATTTAATAAATGGAAAAGTCTGGATGAATATCTCCTTGTTAAGTTTATGGATGGTAATACAAAGAAACAGAATCCGGACGGCTCATTTAAGAATAACGGACATTCAGATAAAATACCGCCATCTCCTGATTTCCCGGGATATACACCTATCTGGAAAAAGGCGGTCAAAGAGAGTGCCGGAGAGAAATTAAGAGTTCCGTAGCAAATAAATATTAGTAAAACATTTTACTATAAAAATTTTTACGGTATATTTGTGTCAGTTCAGCAGCTACTTACTAAACTTACACATATGAAAAAATTCTTCTTGCAATTCAAGAATGAAGATTGGATTGCTACATTCATGGGCGCTATTCTTGTTATCCTTGTAATCTTTGTCCCATCTCTTGGCAAGGTAAAATTTCAGTTTCC
>JAVEZL010000023.1:0-26391 GCA_034003005.1 Bacteroidales bacterium | reverse complement strand
TTACACATATGAAAAAATTCTTCTTGCAATTCAAGAATGAAGATTGGATTGCTACATTCATGGGCGCTATTCTTGTTATCCTTGTAATCTTTGTCCCATCTCTTGGCAAGGTAAAATTTCAGTTTCCTGAGGGATACCCGGGATGGTTTGCCAAGGTACCGTTTGAGGTAACTAAGTTTGTGATAATTTTTGGACTCAGTTACGTTGGGCTTTGGTTACTGGATGTTAAAATGAAGTGGTTTACCACCTCATTCTTGTTTATTTACGGATTATCTTTCCTTGCCCAGTATATAAGCACATTGGCCCCAATAAAACAGGTGGGTTTTGAAGCAGTCTTTTTTTCTGTAGCGATTGGTCTGCTGATACGAAATATCTTCGGTTTGCCTAAATGGCTTGAGCCGGCAGCAAGGAGCGAATTCTTTATCAAGGCTGGATTGGTTGTTCTGGGAACAACTATCATCTTTGGAGAGATAATGAAAGCGGGCTCTCTGGGAATGGTGCAGGCCATTATTGTAATCGTTCTGGTCTGGAACTTCTCTTTCTGGCTTGCAAAGAAAATGGGTATAGATAAGGAGATGGGAGTACTGCTCTCTACAGCTGTTTCAATTTGTGGTGTATCTGCAGCCATTGCGGCAAGTGGAGCAATGAAGGGAGATCCCAAGAAGCTCTCCTTTGTTGTATCTCTGGTTTTGGTTGTTGCAGTTCCTATGATGTACATTATGCCCTATCTGTCACATTTACTCGGTCTAACTCAAGAGGTAGCCGGTGCATGGCTTGGTGGCACAATTGATACTACCGGTGCAGTAGTAGCATCAGGCAAGTTTCTTGGTGACATAGCTGAATCGCAAAGCGTGATTATTAAAGCATCTCAAAACGCTCTGCTGGGAGTTGCTGCTTTCGCAATCTCAATCTACTGGTCCTTAAAGGGTTCCAACAAAGAGATCAGACCATCTGCATCTGTCCTTTGGGATAGGTTCCCAAAATTTGTAATTGGTTTTATGCTCGCATCTGTAGTGTTTAGCTTCTTGCTTGAGCCTGCAACTGCAAAGGGTCTGAGTGGCGCTGCCAAAGCTTTGAGGGAGACTTTATTTTCAGTAGCATTTGTGGCAATAGGTCTTGAAACTGACTTTAGAAAGGTATTTGGAAAAGAGAATAACAGATATACAGCAACCTTCCTGATTGCTCAAACTTTCAATATTTTGCTCACTCTGGGAGTAGCATTCCTGCTCTTTGGAAAATATGAGTTTAACTTTGGATTCTGATGACTACTTTCCAAACATTGAAACTATTGATTTAAACTTCACAATTATTTCGCTGTTACAAAGATTGCCTACACTCCCCTGGTGAGTGTGGGCAATTCTCTTTTCAGCTTTAAAGCTTCCGTTATTCACCTCTTCTCCTACAGCCCTGTATGCATCCCTGAAAGGAACTCCTGCAATAACTCTTCTGTTTACCTCCTCAACTGTAAAAAGGTAGTCATATTTTGAATCTGAAAGAATATTAATATTTACTTTCATATTCCCAATCATGAAATTTGTCATCTCAATAATATCGATAGCCACTTTCAATGCAGGAAACACAACCTCTTTAAGAAGCTGATAATCTCTGTGATACCCATGCGTGAGATTTGTTGTCATAAGGGCAATTTCGTTAGGTAAACTCTGGAGTCTGTTTGAGTGACCTCTTATTAATTCCCACACATCCGGGTTCTTTTTGTGAGGCATTATGCTGGAACCTGTTGTCAATTCATCCGGGAACGATATGAAGCCATAATTTCCGTTCATAAACAGAATAGAGTCCGATGCAAGCTTGTTAAGAGTAGATGCAACAGAAGAGATTGCGAAAGCAAGTGCCTTCTCACACTTACCCCTGCTCATCTGCGCCGCAACAGAGTTATAGTGCATACCTCCAAAGCCCAGGAGTGATGTGGTCATCTCTCTGTCAAGTGGAAAGGAGCTTCCATAACCTGCAGCTGAGCCCAGCGGATTTTGATCAGCAATATTCCAGGCTGAGAGGAGCAGCCAAAGGTCATCTGAAAGAGTCTCTGCATAGCCACCAAGCCATAACCCAAAAGAGGAAGGCATTGCAATCTGACTATGTGTATATCCCGGCATCAGAACATCTTTATGCCTCTCACTAAGCGATATAAGTGTATCAAAAAGAGAATCTGTCTCTTTAAGAATCTCTTTTATTTCCCTCTTAAGGAACAATTTAATGTCAACTAAAACCTGATCATTTCTTGACCTTCCAGAGTGTATCTTTTTTCCAAGTTCACCAACTCTTCTGGTCAGATTTATCTCAACCTGTGAATGTATATCCTCAACATCATCTTCTAGTACAAACGAACCATCTCTTACATCTTTTGCCATAATCTCAAGCTCCTCAACCAAGATTCTTGACTCCTCGTCTGTAAGTAGTCCTATTGTTGAAATCATATTCACATGAGCAATCGACCCCTCTATGTCACACCCAGCAATTAAAAGGTCGAGCTCTCTATCTTTTCCTACTGTAAACTCTCTAACCTTTATATTAGGATCGCTCCCCTTTTTCCAAAGTAAATTCATCTCTAAAGATTTAAATTATTGATAAATCTCACATATCCATCTATTCCCGCCCTTATCTCTTCAACTGTTACAAACTCATCAGCTTTATGTGACCTGCCGGAGTCACCCGGACCCATTTTTATTGCCGGAATTGGTATTCTCATCCAGTCCGATGTGGTAGGAGAGACATATTGTTTTATTCCACACCTTTTGGCACATTGGATAAGTTCGTGACCCTCAGGCGTCATGGAACATTTATTGCTGAACGACCTGGCTACCAGGGAGCTCTCCAGCATGCCCCTGAATATCTCAAATATCTCTGTATTGGTATAAAGTTCATTCGGCCTTATATCAAGGGTGAAACTACATTTATCAGGGATAACATTGTGCTCCCTGCCTGCCTCAATCCTGGTAACACTTGTCTTTACACTCCCCATCAGGGAAGAGATTTTTGAGAACTTATACGACATTATTTTCCCAATATCCCGGTGGGCCATATGAATTGCATTGACACCCTCCTCTCTGGCTGCGTGACCACTTACTCCCTTTGCTGTAGCATCAATAACTAACAGCCCTCTCTCTGCAACTGCTGCCTCCATCCGTGTAGGTTCCCCAACTATTGCACAATCTGCAGGAGGCATAGCTGAATATAACATTCTCATTCCGCATGGTCCTGAATTCTCCTCCTCAGTACTTATTGCCAGCAGAATATTAAACGGAAGTTCTGTTTTTCTAAAATGGAGAAATGCTTCAATCATTGTGACAACCGATGCTCCGGCATCATTACTGCCCAATCCGTAAATAATCTGTTCGTTATAAGGAGGATTAAAGGGGTCAAACGAATACGAAGAGGATGGCCTAACTGTATCCATGTGGGAGTTAATCAACAGCATCGGTTTTGCAGGATCGTAGTCAGATGCAAGCGCCCAAATATTGTTCCCTACCCTGTTTACTTCAACACCCTCTCTTTCAAGCCATGAGGTAATCATATCAGATACAGCCCCCTCTTCTGATGAAAAAGATTGTATTGCCACCATATCCCTCAGGAGTGAACAGGCATTATTTGTTAATTTATATAACTGTTCCTTTGTCATCAGATTTTAAGCATTGTCCCGCCCTCGTGCAGAATTTCTGACCAGTGCCTGATATATACCTCTGAAACTCCACTTTTAAGAGCATAGAAAGAGTTATCAATCTTTGGCAACATTCCTGCAGAAACCCTGTTCTCCTTTTTAAGCCTTAAATAGCCCTCTGTATTAATGAGAGGGATTACGCTGTCATCATTATCACGATCACTTAACACCCCTCTTTTTTCAAAGCAATAAACCAGTCTGGTATAGTAATGATGAGACATGGCAATAGCTATTGATGAGGCCATTGTATCTGCGTTCGTATTTAAAAGGGTGCCATTTTTATCAAAAGTAACCGGTGCAAAAACAGGAGTTATTCCCCGTCCAAGCAGACTACTTATGAAGCCCGAGTTTATCTCTGAAGGATTTACATCTCCAACAAAACCATAATCAACCGGTTCAGGAGATCTTCTTTTAGCCGGGACTGTGCCGGCGTCTGCACCTGAGAGACCCAGTGCATCACATCCGGATTTCTGAAGAGCCGCTACAATGCTTTTGTTAATCCAACCTGCATAAACCATTGTACATACCTTTAAAGTCTCGGCATCGGTAACACGCCTTCCATCGAGCATGATAGTCTCTATTCCAAGTTTTGCCGATATTTCACTGGCCATAATTCCTCCGCCGTGTATGAGTATCTTGGGCCCCTCTAATTTGTTAAGCATTGCAAGAAACCTATCCAGCGATTCAGGATTATCCACTACGTTACCACCAATTTTTACAACATTGAGAACTTTCATTTCTTCAATTTTAAAGTGTTCTTAACATCTCTCTTAAAACAGCCTGCGCTGAAACAACTCTGTTTGAAGCCTGATGGACAACAATTGATGAAGAGGAGTCAAGAACTTCATCCGAGACTATCATATTTCTTCTTACAGGAAGGCAGTGCATAAAGAATGCGCTGTCTGTAAGGGACATCTTTTCGCTGTCAACCATCCATGACCTGTCCATGTGAATTACCTTTCCGTAATTATCCCCTTTATAAGCAGACCAGTTTTTTGCGTAAACAAAATGTGCCCCTTCGTATGCTTTGCGCCAGTCATATTCAATCTTCGCACTACCGGTAAACTCCTCAGAAAGTTCGTAACCCTGTGGATGGGTAATGACAAATTCATAATCGGCAGCATTAATCCACTCTGCAAAAGAATTGGGTACTGCCTGAGGAAGTGCTCTGGGATGAGGGGCCCATGCAAGTACTACTTTAGGCCTTTGAACCCTTTTGTACTCTTCAATAGTGATTACATCTGCATAACTCTGCAAAGGATGTCTTGTAGCTGACTCCATACTGAACACAGGCTTCCCGGAAAGTCTTATAAATTGATTAATTATCTCCTCGCTGTAATCCGCCTCTCTGTTAGTCAAGTTTGCAAAAGACCTTACGCCTATTATGTCACAATAGGTACCCATTACAGGAATTGCTTCAAGAATATGTTCCGGCTTATCTCCATCCATTATCACACCAAGCTCGGTCTCAAGCTTCCATGCCCCCTGATTTATATCAAGTACAATTACATTCATCCCAAGATTGGTCGCTGCACGCTGAGTGCTTAATCTTGTTCTCAGACTTGAGTTAAAGAAAATCATAAGGAGAGTCTTATCTCTTCCAAGTTCTTTGTCTGCATATGGGTTAATTTTCACATCCCATGCAAGGTCAAGTGCTTTTGAAACGGGACCTATATCTCCCACTTTTGTAAAATTTCTCATTGCATCTCTTTTTCAAGTTCCCTGAATGCAGATATAAACTCATCTGCCTCTTTTATTGTAATATTTAATGGGGGAAGAACCCTCACTACACTCTTTCCGGCTGACCCTGTAAAGACTCCCTTTTGAAATAGAAGTCTCTCTTTGATCTTTTCGAAACCCTCCTTAAGCTCAATCCCTATCATCAAACCCCTGCCTCTTATCTCCTCAACTGAGACTGAATTTCTAAGACTATCTGCTATGTAGTTGCCTATAACTACGGCATTCTCCATAAGCCGCTCCTCTTCAATAACATCAATTACAGACAAAGCAGCTGCACAGGCCAGGTGGTTGCCTCCAAAGGTGGTCCCAAGCATTCCTGCAACAGCTCCAATTTTTTGTGAAACAAGCACAGCTCCCACTGGAAATCCATTTCCTATTCCTTTTGCCATTGTAATCAAATCAGGCTTTATACCTGAATACTGATGAGCAAAATATCGCCCTGTTCTTCCGCATCCACTCTGTACCTCATCAAGAACCAGCATTACCTTATGCTTGTCACAAAGCCTCCTCAGATCTGTAAGGAATTTATCATCCGGCATTATAATTCCCGATACACCCTGGATCCCTTCAATTATTACGGCTGCATAGTCCCCCTTCACGAGCTCTCTCTCAGCGAGAGATATATCGTTCATAGTAATAAATGTAACCTTTGAAGTTCTGTTGAATGGCGCTCTTATTGCCTTGTTGTCAGTGGCCGCAACCGCTCCGGATGTTCTTCCGTGAAAAGCTCCCTTAAAGGCTAGAATTCTACTTTTCCCTGTTTGGAAAGAGGCAAGTTTCAATGCGTTTTCGTTTGCCTCTGCACCGGAGTTGCACATAAACAGTGAGTAATCGTTATATCCGGATATTTCACCCAACCTGGATGCCAGCTTGCTTTGCTGTGAGTTAATAACTGAATTTGAGTAAAACCCCAGCATATCAATCTGCTCCTTAATTGCAGAAACATATTTAGGGTGAGAGTGGCCTATTGATATTACAGCATGACCGCCGTACATATCAAGATACTCTTTGCCATCCCTGTCCCAGAGCCTTGCCCCGGAACCCTTTGCCAGCTCTACCGGCCATAGTTTATAAACTTCAAAACTTTTCATCTTCATTAAAATGCAATCCCCTTGAGTTTTAGTGCCCTCTCCTGAGGCAGACCGAACATGATATTCATATTCTGAACAGCTTGTCCCGAGGCACCTTTGAGCAGGTTATCAATTATTGATGTAATGTGTATGTATTTGCCATGCCTCTCCAGATGCAGGATGGCCTTGTTAGTATTAACCACCTCTTTCAGACTAATGTTATCCTCTGACAGGTGCACAAAAGGTGATTCGTCATATGTATTTCTATAAAGGTCCATGAGAGCTCCTGCTCCAATATGCTCATCGATTTCTGTATACATACTGGCAATAATTCCTCTTGTAAAATCGCCCCTCATTGGAACAAAATTTATCTGCTGCAGATTTTCTCCGCCAACCCTTTCAAGAGTCTCGGTTATCTCTGCCAAATGCTGATGTTTAAAAGGTTTATAAACCGACATATTCCCCTCTCTGTAACTGAAATGCGAAGTTTGCGAAAGGGCTTTTCCAGCTCCGGTTGACCCGGTAACTGCGTGAATATGTGACTCCCCCTTAAGAAGACCCGCCTTTGCCAGCGGAGCAAGTCCAAGAGTAATTGCTGTTGCAAAACAACCAGGATTAGCAACAATGTCCGCTGTAGAAATATCATCTTTAAAAAGCTCAGACATCCCATACGCAATATTTTTCTCTCCCGATTTTCTGTGCATCCTGAAGTCACTCCCAAGATCGATTATCTTACATGCCGGAGATATTCCGGAAGTTTCTATGAATTTCTTGGACAATCCATGTCCAAGGGCCAGGAACAAAACATCAGGATCTCCAATTTCATCAGTGAATCTTAGGTTGCACTCTCCAAAAAGATCTCTGTGCACATCTGAGACACTTTCACCTGCGAGAGATGTGCTAGTAAGCCACTTCAACTCAACATCGGGGTGATTAAGAAGAACTCTTATCAGCTCCCCCCCTGTATATCCGGTAGCTCCGGCTATTGCAGCCTTAATCATTTTTGTTTACAGAATAGTAGATTTTTAGTGGATTTGCCATAACTCGGGTAAAACCTATTACATCCTCCCCGCTGAATGAGCTGTTTTTCTCTCCATACTGGCCAAATTTTGAGCTCATCAAGTCATAATCGGAGGTGCACCCGAGAATAGAAAAGTGATACGGTCTTAGCTCCACTTCAACCTCTCCTGTTACCCTCTGCTGTGTGTCCTCCAGAAAGTTCTCAATATTTCTGGCTAGTGGGTCAAGATACTGAGCCTCATGCACCAGTTGCCCATACCATCCGGCCAATTGATCCTTCCAGTAAAGCTGCCCCTTTGTAAGAGTATGCTTTTCCAAAAGGTGGTGAGCTTTTATAAGAATCATAGGTGCTGCAGCTTCAAATGCCACCCTGCCTTTAATACCTATGATTGTGTCGCCAACATGTACATCCCTGCCTATTGCGTACTCAGAAGCAATAGCAGAAAGCTCCTTGATTAACTCTACAGACGACATCGCCTCACCATTTAGGGTTTTGGGTTCACCCTTTACAAACCCGATTTTAAGTGCTCTCATATTGGCCGCCTTAAGCTGAGATGGGTAAGCCTCCTCTGGCAGGACCCCTCCCGATGTAAGAGTCTCTACTCCTCCTATACTTGTTCCCCACAAACCCTGATTGATAGAATATTTTGCCTTCTCCCACGAGATGTTGCAACCATTCTTCATAAGATAGTCAATCTCCTCTGAACGGCTAAGCGATAGCTCCCTTATGGGTGCCAGAATTGCAACCTCAGGAGCCAGCACATCAAATACAAGATCAAACCTCACCTGGTCATTTCCCGCTCCGGTACTTCCGTGAGCTACATATTTTGCTCCTGTTGATTTAACCTCCTTTAGTACAGCTAGTGCCTGAAAAATTCTTTCTGAGCTAACTGAAAGAGGATATGTTCCATTTTTAAGAATATTGCCAAAAAGCAGATATTTAATACCCTTTTCATAGTACTCCTGAGATGCATCAATATTTTTATGACTAGAGGCTCCCAAAGAGAGTGCTCTTGACTCAATCTGCTCCTCTTCAATCTTTGTGAATCCTCCGGTGTTTACCATTACAGTGTGGACCTCAAGACCCTTCTCATTTATAAGATACGGTATGCAAAAGGATGTATCAAGTCCTCCGCTGAATGCAAGTACAACTTTCTCTTTCATCTATCTTATTGTTTTGTAGGATGGGTCGTATAGAAGACCTGTACAAAGACACATCCTGTGATTATTTCTTAATAGTATATCGTAGTTTCTGCAACCTTCACAACCTCTCCAGAAATCAGGATCATCTGTTAGTTCAGAGAATGTTACAGGACGGAAACCCAGCTCGTAATTAATCTTCATAACAGCAAGTCCTGTGGTGATGCTGAAAATTTTTGAATCTGGATACAAATCTCTGGATAAAGCGAAGACCTTCTCTTTGATTTTTCTTGCTAAACCGGTGTTTCTGTGAGAGTGAGCCACAATCAGACCTGAATTTGCCACAAAGCGGCAATGGCTCCAGGTTTCAATATAGGCAAATCCCACTGCAACACCCTCTTCAAGAGCAATAACTGCCTTCCCTTCTTTCATTTTTCCTGATATATATTCAGGAGACCTTCTGGCAATACCTGTACCTCTCTCCTGTGCAGAGATATACATAAGGTCGCAGATTATTTCTGCATAGAGAGCATGGCTTGAATTTGCCACGACAATGCTGACACTCATCTTAAAATAACGGGGGTAATATGTGGATACTGGGGTTATGGTGGGGGCATTGCGCCACCCGGCAATCCTAAGCAGATTATTGTATGTAAGCTGCCAGGACACATCGTCGGACGTGTCTTCGCTTTTTGCTTAAATTGATATGATTGCCTGTTGAATTCATATGGGGTGCAAAGGTAAAAGAATAATTTATATTTTTCATATCTTTGAAAGATTAACAGAAACTTATTATGGAAATAAAGGAAACCAAACCAAAAGGCCTTCCGGAAAATGCATACAGAGAGCTGGAAAAAGGCGAAGAGTATAAACCACTTATGTCCCCGGAGAAATCATATCCGGAGGTAACCCCCTGGTCTGTATCAATGGGTGTTCTTATGACAATAATTTTTTCCGCTGCTGCTGCATATCTCGGACTTAAAGTAGGTCAGGTATTTGAAGCTGCAATACCTATAGCAATTATTGCTGTTGGGATTTCCGGAGCCCTTAAAAGGAAAAACGCACTAGGAGAGAATGTAATCATACAGTCAATAGGAGCGAGTTCCGGAGCTATAGTTGCCGGAGCCATATTTACTCTTCCTGCCCTCTATATTTTGCAGGACAAGTATCCCGAATTAACTGTAGACTTTGGAAAAGTATTTATGAGCTCATTGCTTGGCGGTGTTCTGGGAATTCTTTTCCTTATTCCTTTCAGGAAGTATTTTGTTAAAGAGATGCACGGGAAGTTTCCATTCCCGGAGGCAACAGCCACAACACAAGTACTTGTGAGCGGAGAGACAGGAGGCAGCGGAGCAAAATTGCTTCTTGTGAGTGGTCTTATTGGTGGTGTTTATGACTTTATAGTGTCAACATTTGGCCTATGGTCAGAGGTTTTCACCTCAAAAGTTGCACCTATAGGTGTTGCCATAGCAGACAAGGCAAAATTTGTTTTCAAGATAAATGTGGGTGCAGCTGTACTAGGCCTTGGATACATAATCGGACTTAAGTACTCTTTTATTATAAGCCTCGGCTCAATGCTTGTGTGGTTTGTAATAATCCCGCTGATGAATGTGATTTTTGGAGATCAGATTCTGGATTTAATGAACTCGGGAATTGTCCAAACTATCAGCGAGATGTCTCCTGAGGAGATTTTCAGGAATTATGCAAGACATATAGGTATAGGTGGTATAGCCACTGCCGGTGTAATTGGAATAATAAAGAGTGCAGGTATTATTAAAAGTGCATTTGGACTTGCTGCTAAAGAGCTTGGTGGGAAATCTAAAGAGGTTAAAAATGAGATAAGAACACAGAGGGATATCTCTATGAAGATTATTGCAATTGGTATTATTGCTGCTCTGATTGTAACTTTCATCTTCTTCTACCTTGGAGTTGTTGACAATCTATTCCATGCTGTAATTGCTCTGGTTGTGGTGGCTGTAATTGCGTTTCTGTTTACAACTGTGGCTGCAAATGCAATTGCTATTGTGGGTACAAATCCGGTGAGCGGGATGACCTTAATGACACTGATTCTTGCGTCGGTTGTAATGGTTGCAAGTGGCCTCAAAGGTACTGCTGGTATGACTGCAGCTCTGATAATAGGGGGCGTTGTATGTACTGCACTATCTGTGTCGGGAGCATTCATAACAGACCTAAAAATTGGATACTGGCTGGGGACAACTCCGGCAAAACAGCAGCAGTGGAAATTTTTGGGCACACTTGTGGCAGCTGCAACAGTGGGTGGCGTAATGATTATACTTAACAAGACATACGGATTTACAGGTGAGCATGCTTTGGTTGCGCCTCAGGCAAACGCAATGGCAGCGGTAATTGAACCTCTTATGTCAGGTGGCGGTGCACCATGGATTGTATACGGGATTGGAGCCATTATTGCTGTTGCACTCACTTTTATAGGGGTGCCGGCACTTGCTTTCTCTCTGGGTATGTTTATTCCTCTTGAACTGAATCTTCCTCTACTGGTAGGTGGAGCAATTGCATGGTTTGTTTCAACAAGAAGCAAAGACCAAGCCCTTAACACTGCAAGAAAAGAGAGAGGTACGCTATTGGCATCAGGATTTATAGCAGGTGGTGCTCTTATGGGTGTTGTAAGTGCAATAATCAGATTTGGAGGAGTAAACCTACTCCGGTCTGAGTGGATGGAGACAAGAGGCGCCGAGATACTTGCCCTGGTTATGTACTTATTGCTTATAGGTTATCTTGCATGGGATAGTTTGAGAGCGAAACGAGAAGAGTAACACAGAATGGAAGGTAATTATATACTCGCTTTTGCTCTTACCCTTTTTGCAGGACTCTCTACTGCTATAGGCAGTGGTATAGTTTTGCTTTATAAAAAGTTTTCTCCAAGGTTCCTTGCCGCATCGCTGGGATTTTCTGCCGGAGTGATGATTTTCATCTCAATGGTAGAGCTATTTACCGATGCTCAAGATAATCTTGGTGAACTTTACGGTGAACGTCCCGGTCAGCTCTATGCCCTGTTGGCTTTCTTTGGTGGGATTGCGCTAATTGCGGTGATTGACTGGCTGGTCCCTTCAGGAGACAATCCTCACGAAGTGGGAGATCTCTCAATTAAAAAGCTAAACGGAGAGGTTCAGGACAAAGGTTTGATGAGACTCGGCCTGATGTCTGCATTTGCAATAGCAATTCACAACTTTCCTGAAGGTATTGCAACATTTGTGAGTGCAATGAATGACCCAGGACTTGGAGCATCGATTGCAGTTGCAATAGGAATTCACAACATTCCTGAGGGTATCGCTGTTGCAATTCCCATTTACTATGCAACAAGGAGCAGGAAGAGGGCCTTCTGGCACTCTTTACTATCCGGTTTGGCTGAGCCGCTTGGAGCAGTAGTGGGCTATATCCTTCTCTCCTACATGTTTCACGATTCGTTTTTGGGAATTATTCTGGCCGGAGTGGCAGGGATTATGGTTTACATCTCACTTGACGAGCTTCTTCCAACAGCAGAAAAATATGGAGAGCACCACCCTGCAATCATTGGGGTAATTGCAGGTATGGCTGTAATGGGATTCAGCCTTATGATTATTTAGTTTGTACATTTTAAAAAAGTGAATTATGAAAGAGAAGGTACTGGAAAAATTTCTAAGATATATTGCAATTGATACAGCTTCAGACCCTGAATCGGAGAGTCAGCCCAGCACATCCAAGCAACTTGATTTATCAAGATTACTGGTAAAGGAGCTTAGGGAGATGGGTATAAAGGATGTTGAACTGGACCAATGGGGCTATGTAATGGCGACTATCCCATCAAATCTTCCTAAAGGGAAAGATGTCCCGGTAATCGGTTTTATCGCTCACGTGGACAGTGCACCTGACGCATCGGGAGCAAATATAAATCCTCAGATAATCAAGAATTATGATGGTTCAGACATTATAATCAATAAAGAGAAGGGGTTTGTTATGAAGGTTGAGGAGTTTCCTGAGTTACTTAAATACAAGGGAAACACTATAGTAACTACAGACGGAACAACTCTTCTTGCCGCAGATGACAAAGCCGGTGTAGCAGAGATAATGACAGCTGCTGAATACATAATGAGTCACCCTGAACTTTTACATGGTACTATAAAAATTGGATTCACTCCTGACGAAGAGATTGGACGTGGTGTGGATAAATTTGAAGTTGAAAGATTCGGTGCTGATTTTGCCTATACACTAGACGGAGGTGAAATAGGAGAACTGGAGTATGAAAATTTCAACGCTGCATCAGCCAAGATATTCATACAGGGAAGAAATATACACCCTGGTTATGCAAAAGATAAAATGGTAAATGCAATTATTCTGGGATCAGAATTAAATTCACTTCTCCCGGTTGATCAGAGACCTGAATACACAACCGGTTACGAAGGATTTTTTCATATAATCCGGTTTGATGGAAGTGTGGAGAGTGCAACAACTCAGTACATTATCAGAGACCACGACTTTGACAAATTTGAATCAAAGAAAGGTCTTATAACTAAATGTGTAGATTTTCTTAATGATAAGTATGGCAAGGGCACTTTCACTCTTGAACTCAAGGATCAGTACTTTAACATGAGAAAACAGGTGGAGCCACACTATCACATTGTTGAAAAAGCAGTGACAGCTATGGAGATGGCTGGAATAAAACCTAACATAAAACCAATCAGAGGGGGAACTGATGGAGCAAGGCTCTCATTTATGGGTCTGCCTTGCCCAAATATCTTTGCCGGAGGTCACAATTTCCACGGTAAGTTTGAGTATATTCCGGTTGAGAGTATGGAAAAAGCCACAGAGGTAATTCTAAATCTTGTAAAGCTTTACGCAAAATAAATAACCATTTAATATTTTAAGATATGCTTTTGACTACAACATCTACAATTGAGGGAAAAGAGATTGAGAAGTATTACGGACTTGTATCAGGAGAAACAATCATAGGAGCAAATATTGTTCGCGATTTCCTTGCAGGTATCAGAGATATAGTGGGAGGAAGATCCGGCTCATATGAGCAAGTACTGAGAGAGGCTAAACAGGAGTGTCTGAAAGAGATTACTGCCCAGGCTCAGGCTATGGGAGCAAATGCAATAATAGGTATAGACCTTGACTACGAGACAGTGGGTGGATCTATGCTTATGGTTACAGCTGCAGGAACGGCGGTAAGATACATTTAAATATAAGACATGTGCAATTTTGATGAACAGATAGACAGACGGGGCAGTTGCTCTGTCAAATATGACTTGGTTAAGGAGGTATTCGGCACTGATGACCTTCTCCCAATGTGGGTTGCCGATATGGATTTCAGAACTGCACCGGCAGTGCTGAATGCAGTCAAGAGTGCAGCGGAACATGGTGTATACGGTTACGGATTCCGCTCACCTGATTCTGTTGATGCATTCGTTGGATGGGTTGAAAAAAGGTATGACTGGAGAATAAAGAAAGAGTGGGTAACATCATCTCCCGGGATTGTTGCAGCTCTGCCTATGGCAATTAATGCCCTAACCGAGAAGGGTGATAAAATACTAATTCAGACACCTGTATATCCCCCTTTTCACGCTATTGTCAAAGAGAATGAGAGAACTCTTATTAAGAGTCCATTGATAAATACTGAAAATAGCTGGGAAATTGACTGGGCAGATTTTGAAAAGAGGCTGTCTGAAGGGGTTAAAATGTTTATTTTATGTAACTCTCACAATCCGCTTGGAAGAGTATGGAGCAGAGAGGAGTTGAAAAAGATGGGTGAATTGTGTTGTAAATATGGTACCATTATCTTTTCAGACGAAATTCACGCAGATTTGGCGCTATATGGAAACAGACACACTGTAATGGCTTCTGTTTCTGAAGAGATTGCTGGCAACACCATCACAGCGATGGCACCAAGCAAAACATTTAATGTAGCCGGAATGCTCAATTCTGTAATTGTTGCATCATCACACAAACTACTGGAAAGTTACAACCGGGAGCTAAAAAGGCTGCACCTTGACCTTGGAAATCTATTTGGCCACATAACAATGGAGGCTGCTTACAAAGATGGTGGCGAATGGCTGGAAGAGCTCAAAGCCTACCTTGAAAAGAACATTGACTTTGCATATGATTTTCTTCAGAGAGAGGTACCAGAGGTGTCTTTTCTGAAACCACAAAGCTCATTTCTTCTTTGGCTGGATTTCAGAAAAACAGGTCTTCCTCACAGTGAAATCAGAGATAGATTACTTAATGTCTCCAAGCTAGGTCTTAATGATGGTCTTACTTTTGGAGCAGATGGAGAGGGATTCTTCCGGATGAATATCGGGACTAATCTTTCTAGGCTTGAAGATGGCTTGAACAGAATAAAAAGAGGGTTTAAATTATAAACCCTCTTTTTTTGATTTTTTAGCTCTTGATTTAGCTTTTTTTGGCTCAGTAACGGCCTTTGTCTCGGATTTCCTGGTTTTTTCCTTTCTCTTAGCTACAGCATTGTTATGCTGTTCTAAAGCATTTTTACTATGTTCGATTGCCGTTTCGTGAGCATTCTTGTGAATCTCTACTGCCTGATTATGTGCTTGATTATGAACCTCTGTAGCAACTTCAGTTGTTTGCGCACTTGCAGAAATTGAGAGAACAGACATTGCCGTTATTACTAATAGATGCCTTTTTAGAATCATATCTGATTTTTTAATATTAACTAATCAAATATAGTAAAAATCCTCTGAAAACACCTATAAACAGTACATCTTACTTGTATCTATAATACTTTTGAGACAACTTTCTGAAGCTCTCAACATCTTTATACCAGTAATCTTTGATATCTTCAAATTTGTGTCTTTGTGAGAATTTAATCCTTATCTGGTCGCTACCGGATACCTGGTCAAACATTCTGTATCTGCCCTCGTTTGCGTTTGCAAATACTGCTTTCTCAGGCCATAGCTCAGCAACAGCCTGCATAACCCAGAACTGAATATCTGATAACGCAGCCTTTTTGTAATCCATTACGTGAACCTGTACTCCCTGCAAATTTTTACCCACTCCCACTGAATAAAACGGTTTAAGGTGCATTGGACGGAATTTAATACCCGGCAAGCAGTAACTGTTAAGCCTCTCTGAAAGTTTTTCTGCCTCTACCCACTCAGCAGCAAACATTTGGAAAGGAATGGTATAACCTACGCCAATCGACATATAACCCAGTTCACCAAGGATTCCGGATATAGGGTATGCGATTGCGCTTATAGGTTGTGGGATGTGAGGTGAAGAAGGAACCCACTGAAGGCCTGTCTCTTCAAATGTCATATCTCTTTTCCATCCCTCCATCTCAACTACAGAAAGTTTGCATTTCTTGCCAAGCATATTCTCTTCGTTAAGCATAACTGCCAGCTCACCACATGTAAGGCCATAAATATATGGTATCTTAAACTGACTTACGAATGAGATGAACCCATCCTCTGTAAGGTTACCCTCAATCTTCACTCCTCCCAGCGGATTTGGTCTGTCAAGAACAACAAAGTCAATGTTATTCTCAGCAGCAGCCTCCATTGCAAGACCCATTGTACTTATATATGTAAATGATCTGCTACCTATGTCTTGTATGTCATAAACAAGAACGTCAATTCCTTTTAACATTTCAGGAGTCGCTTTTCTGGTTTTGCCGTAAAGGGAAAAGACCGGCAGTCCGGTTTTAGCATCTGTCATGTTCTCGATTTTGTCACCTGCATGAACATCTCCCCTCACACCATGTTCAGGGCCAAATAGAGCAACCAGTTCAACATTCTTTGCTTCGTGAAGAACATCAATTGTTGACTTAAGATTATTGTCGAATCCGGTAGGGTTAGTGATAAGGCCTACTCGTTTCCCTTCAAGAACCTTAAAGTTTGAAGCCTTTAAAACTTCAAGCCCGGTTTTGATATTCTGTGACGTTCCTGTAAGCGGAAGCGCAAGCAAAACAAAGGGTATAATGTATTTAACCAATTTCATGTTAATGATAATTTAGTGTTATTGAATGTTTAACTCTTTGCAGCCTCTTTTCTTCCAAATGAAGCATCCACTTTTATAAAGGCTGTAACTGCAATTGTTGTGGCACAACAAATCATAATCCAGTAGAAGAAGTGTTTGTAACCAACCAGCTCCTGCAACCATCCTGCTGCCATCCCCGGTAGCATCATTCCCAGAGCCATAAAGGCTGTACAAATTGCATAATGTGAGGTTTTATGCTCCCCATCGGCAAAGTAAATCATATATAGCATATACGCAGTGAATCCAAATCCGTATCCAAATTGCTCAATGAATACGCAAAGATTTATAACAAACAAACTGTCCGGCTGGAAAACACTCAGATAAACAAAGGTAGCACATGTAAGCGATATGCTCCATGCCATAGGCCATAGCCACTTCTTAAGACCACCCCTTGCAGCTACAATACCTCCGATAATTCCACCTAAAGTAAGGCCGATTATTCCTACCGTTCCATATACAAGGCCCACCTGACCTGTAGTAAGGCCGAGTCCTCCTACCTCTTTAGGATCTAATAGGAAAGGAGATATGAGTTTTACAAGCTGAGCCTCCGGGAATCTGTAAAGTAACATAAATGCAATGGCAACCCAGGCTTGCTTTTTCTTAAAGAAAGAGGCGAAGGTTTCAAAGAACTCTTTAAATATGGTGCCGGCAGTTACCTGTTTTGCCGCCTTATCACTGTCTGGTCTAGGAAGAATAAATCTGTGATAAAGCATAACAGCAACAAAGAAACCGGCAAGAATAAAGAATGTAACAGACCATGCAAATGAAATATTACCTGATATCCCTTCAAACTGTGCAGAGGCTTTGTGATCAAGTTTTGAATCGGCCTGAATTAGTATGTATGCAGGTTTATCCCAATTATGTTCAGTGAATTCAAGTCTCTCTCCATATGGCAAGAAAAGACTCTTGTCTCCTTTGTCCAGCCTGGTGTTGAGAATCATCTTTTCACCAGGAGCGGGTGCTTTAGATAATCTTACTTCAACTAACTTAGCAGCACCAGTATAACTATCAACTCCTGTAATTTCAATCTTTTCTCCAAAGTTATCTCTGATGAAGTTACCAAGAGGGGCAGCAACACTTCTGCTCCACCAGCTCTCCTCTTTATTGGCTTTATCTGCAGCACTCTCCTCTTTTACAGTGAACCCATTAAGTGTATTATGCTCTACAGCAAAGGCTTTAAGCATCGCAACAGAATCCGCTCTTACACCGTTTGTGCCAAGTTCAACAACCTCCGGATATGAGGTAAAGAAATACTCATCTGCTACAGCAGTATTACCTGCAGATGGAATCAAGGTTGAATCACTTTCCGGAAGAACTATTACAGTAGAGTACTCCGGAGATGCATCAACCTGCAATTGCAAAGGCTTAAGACCTGTAGAGCTCTCCAAGGCTCCTGCAACTATAATCAGCAGTCCCTGACCGGCAATGGTAGCCACCCTGTAGAAAGTACTTCTGATACCAACATAAAGTGATTGATCATGAGTATTTAGGGCCAGCATATAGAATCCATCCGCAGCAATGTCATGAGTGGCAGAACTAAATGCAACCAGCCAGAAAATAGCCAGAGACCATTGGAAGAAATCTGATGCCGGGATAGTAAATGCAATACCGGCCAATCCGGCACCAACAAGTAACTGCATAGTAACAACCCACCATCTCTTGGTTTTAAGCAAGTCTACAAACGGACTCCAAAATGGTTTTATCACCCACGGAAGATATAGCCAGCTTGTATACAGAGCTATGTCTGTATTAGAAATGCCGAGTCTTTTGTACATGATGACAGAAATTGTCATCACAGCTACATATGGCAGACCCTGCGCAAAGTAGAGCGATGGAATCCACGCCCATGGAGATCTCTTTTTGTTGCTCATATTACAATGGTTTTATTGGTATCTCTTTTCCACAGATGCACCCGGGAAGTAGTGCATAAGAATTTCGTTGTATTTATAACCCTTCTCTCCCATAACAGCGGCACCTATCTGACAAAGGCCCACTCCATGTCCCCAGCCCGCTCCTTTGAGCAGAAACTCCTGCGGCTTACCGGCAGTGCCTCCAATTTTCTCAACGATAAAAGCAGAGCTATACAGATGCGATTCGGAAAGAGTCCTACGTATCTCAAGCTCCTTTCCTATAATACGGGTTCTCTTACTACCTACGATTTTAAGTTTAATAAGCCTTCCCGAGGTACCCCTCTGTACAGGAATAAGGTCGATTATATCACCATAGTCTGTTCCGGATCTCTTTTTTATCAACTCCGATAGTTGTTCCGCACTGTATCTCACCTCCCATCTGTAGAAATTCACAGTCTCCTGATCATAGTTGTTCAGAACCTGAGAGAGTACCTTCTTATCTGATGTGTTGCAAAATGATTCTGGAGAGTTAAGAATCCAGACTCTTGCGTTATCCTCAACGGTAAGATCCGGGATGATGGTCTCAGTTTTACTGTCTCGCTGCTTCACAAGGTAAGGCATATCCTTCTCCTCCCAGCAATTGTGAAACTCCTCAAACACCCCACCACAACTCTTTGAATATCTTGCGTCACAGATTTTTCTGTCATGCATCAACAACTCACCTCTTGTCTGTTCAATTGCAGCCCTTACAATTGCAGTTGAAGCTCTTGTAATACCTTGATATCTCTGACAATGGTCATCCGCACATATATCAAAACGCGTGTGGTCCTCTCTGTCATACCATTTAATCAGCTCCTCCTCGGTTTCAATCATAGTATTATATTCAGAGCCTGATTGAGTAATCTCTTCATTTTTTTCAATCTGGGCAAGTAGCCACGACCTTGAAATCACAGCATGAGCCTTTAGCAACTCAATTGAAGCAGTCGCACTCATCTCGGATGATATAACAGATGTGAGATACTCTTCCACACCCAGAATATTGATAGCAGTAACTTTTGAGTTCTCAATTATGAATTTCACAGAGCCCCTGAATGATTGATTCTCCTTTCTCTCCCAGTGGAAATTTATACCAATGGTAACACCCCTTAACTGGAATGAATTTCTTACCTCATCGGCAGGTTCAAAAAGGAGCTCATCATATAAGGTTCCGTTCCACTCAACCTTTCCATTATTTTCAGAAACTTTTTGCAAGCCCGAATAGGTTCTTTCGTTTGAAAGATAGCTGCCTGTAAAAAGGAAATCAATGCGCGGCTCAAACATTATGCCCACGCTTATTTTTGGTTCTCTCATTTCTGGAGTTTATTAGTGATTTGTTTTGCCAGATTTGCTGTCTCCTCAAAGGATATGCAGATCTCAGCCAGAATCTCTTTTATCTCTGTTGAAGTGATTTTATTAAAATCCTTCTCAAGCGGAGTTATGAAAACACCACCCAGATCAACAGATGCCGGGCTGATTAGAATATTTGCATCCCCCTCTGCAAAATAGTGAGTGGGTCTGTGTTTGCTCCTTACAAAAATAGCTACATTCCATTTTCCGGCACCATACCAGCATAGTATGTTCATCATCGGCTCACTCTCCCCCTCTTTAACCTCAAGCAATGAATATATAAAATTGAAAAGGAGCTGAGCTTCAGCAGAGTCAGATGATTCAATTAAAAACAGTCCGTTTAGGGCCTTTGTAGCCTTTGATAATGAAGTTGTACTGTTACTGAATAACACCTCCATAGCCAAAGCATCCTTACTTGTTTCAAGTGGAAGAAACCCTCTGTTCCCGGCCTGGAAATGAAAATGGTCCGGTGCGGAAGCTCCACACTTGGGACCATTATAAAACAATGTATAATCAGGAAGTTTCAGCGCCAAATCCAGCATGGTTCCTATCTTCCCATAAATTTTCTGGTCAGTATGCGCCAGTAATGGAATAGTAAGATGTCTTGGAAAAATTGGGAATGGGTTTACGAGTATCGAGTAAGGGTTTTCCTTCTCCTCCAGATAAACATAGTCAACCCCCTTCTGAACAGCCGGCCTGTTTGCAGCACAAAGAAAACATTTGCGCTCTTGTATAGACTTTGTGTCCACTTTTGCTGCCGATGAGACAATTCTGGCAGGGTTGAACTGAACCTTGAACGGGAATCCGTCCACTAAGACCTCTTTTGCAATAACCCCTTCAAGAGCTTTGTAGTTGTTACCCGCCTGCTCCCATGTTGTAAGCTGTTGCTCGAATAACTCTTCAGTTGCTTTAATATATGGCATCCCGGTAACTATTTCTTTTTATTTAGTTCAATACGAGACTTAAACTCCCATGTGCGGATTCTGTCTTTGTAAGTATTGTGTGCGTTCATCTTAACAATATCAAGAGCTGCATCTGAGTTGCCGTCCCACCTTCTGCAATGGTAAAGAACATCATAAATCCTGCCTATCTGGTACTCTCTTGAAATGTTAAGACCAAGAGCATAGTCCTCACCATAACTTGTATTTGGCACTTTAACGGACCTCAGAACAGGGGTATAGAATGCTCTTGGGGCGCCAAGACCATTAATTCTGAGTGCATTATTTCTTCCGTTATCCGGAGTCCACTCCTTATGATCTATGATACCCGGAGCAATCATCTCCATGTTAAAGTTTGTCATCATATAAGTACCCACAACCATTGCACAGTTTTGCTCATAGAACGAGTCAACAATCTTTTGAACTGTGTTTTCATCTGAATAGATGTCATCACTGTCCAGCTGAATTGCAAATTTTCCACACTTAGGATGATGTACACCGGCATTCCAGCAACCACCTATACCTAAATCTCTCCTCTCCGGAATAAGATGTATAAGTCTTTCGTCTCCGGCAAACGCTTGAATTGCTTCATAAGTTCCGTCAGTAGAATGGTTGTCAATAACGATAAGATTAAATTTGAAGCTGGTTTTTTGTTTTAAAACAGATTCGATTGCATCTTTAACAGTCTTTATCCTGTTGAAAACAGGGATAATTACAGATGCCTCAAATTCAAAATTACCTTCGTTAAACTCTATGTGTTTAAATTCCGGCTTAAGATATGCACCCATCACCTTCAGGTGATCTGTACAGGCCTGCTCCATCTCTATCTGAACTGCTCTGTTTTTAGGATCTACATAGTCAAAAATCTTTTCACCCGATTTTCTTGTATCGTTTTCTACCTCAGTGTATAGATACTCATTAATATGCTCCAGACTTGCAACTTGTGACACCTTTAGTCTAAGATCGTAAAGGCCGGCAAATTTATAACCAGTTCCCATTTTTGCTGCAGCTGCCTTAAGAACATCAGTTCTGTAAATAAGTACCGAGCCAAAGTTGAAATCATCCCTGAGACTTCCATCCTGGTATGTGATAACCGGATTTGCACTTCTCTTACCGTCAATAATCTGCCAGTGGTCTGCGTATACAAGTCCTGCCTGAGTGTCATCTGCAATCTTGAGCATCCTCTCCATTGCAAACATACCCATTACGAGGGTAGACTCCTTTTGATATATAAGCGTGTATTCTGAATCTGATTTTTGCGCTATTTTTTTGATAGTCTCGGTAGATTTAAGGGAGTCAATTATCATTAATTCGCATCCCTCAACCGGCACTGCTGAAGCGTCTGTTGCCAGTAAAAAAATCTTTCCTGCAATTTCAGTTTCCTTAAGTCCTTTGATTGTTTCAATTACCTGGGCTTTGTCTTGATATGGAACAAAGCAAGTTACTCTTTTTACCATTTTTTATACCTTTTTTAACTTAAACTATGAGGCTGCTAAGATACCTATTTGAGGTGAAAAGTACAAAAAACCGGCATTTAAGCATAAAAAGAGTAATTTTGTCGTTTACATTCAAAAATGTACAGTTACGACTATATAATTGTTGGAAGCGGACTAGCAGGACTTTACTCGGCATACAGAGCATCCCGGTACGGAAAAGTAGCACTGATTACCAAGTCCGGAATACGAGAAAGTAACTCCTATTTTGCCCAGGGAGGGATAGCGGCTGTTACCGATGATGAAGATGCAACTGAGTTCCATTTTGATGATACTATTGTTGCCGGAAGAGGACTTAGTGATCATAATGCTGTTGAAATTCTGGTCAAAGAGGGTCCAGATAGAATAAGAGAGCTGATTGATGAGGGGATGGAGTTTGACATGAAAGACGGTGAACTTGCGCTGGGGCTTGAGGGAGGTCATCACAAAAGAAGAATCCTTCATGCTGGCGGGGATGTTACCGGAAGAAGAATTACTGACTTTATGATTAATAAGGTCTCTGATAATCCAAACATTACAGTTTTTGAAAACCTTGCGGCAATTGAAATCTTGGCAGAAGATGGTAAATGCCGGGGAATCAGGACCTGGAATCTCAAAAAGGGTGAAGAGAGAATTTTCAGCGGCAGCTTTACAATCTTTGCAACAGGCGGTGCATCGGCAATCTATACAAATACCACAAATCCTTCTACCTCTGTGGGAGACGGAGTAGCCCTGGCTTATAGAGCGGGCTGCCTTGTGGCCGATATGGAGTTTATACAGTTTCACCCTACGGCAATACACACAGATGCAGATAAGTCTTACCTTATTAGTGAGGCAGTGAGGGGAGAAGGGGCATATCTGCTAAACAGCAAAGGCGAGAGGTTCATGGCCGATATTCACGAAAATGCAGAGCTGGCACCTCGTGATATTGTTGCAAGATCTATATACAAACAAATAAGATTACAGAAAGATCCATTTGTGTATTTAACATTAAACCACATTGATCCTGAAAAAATCAAGTCCAGGTTCCCGAATATTTTTGCAAAATGTGCTTCACTGGGGATTGATATGCTGGACAAGATCCCCGTAGCACCTGCTGCTCACTATATGGTGGGAGGTGTAAAGACCGATCTTGACGGCAGAAGTTCGCTTCCGAACCTCTTTATTTGCGGGGAGCTTGCTTCTACCGGAGTGATGGGTGCAAACAGACTGGCTTCAAACTCTCTGCTTGAATGTCTTGTTTTTGGATATCGGGCTGTTGAGAGGAGCCGTGCAGTGGAAAAATCAGAAGCATTTACTTTGGGCACTGAAAACAGATCTAAATCATTCCATATTGAAAACAATCGTGAAGCAGAATTTAGAGTTCTCAGCAAAAATGTGGCAGAGATTTTGACTAAACATGCCGGGATTGTACGTAACGAGAAATTGTTGCATGACGGGCTGGTAAAGCTGGAGATGGAGAGAATAATGTATGTAAGGGAAAACAACGAGATATATGACCTTGTGGGAGAGAATCTTATTATTGTTGCTGAGCTAATAATTAAATCTGCACTCTCCAGAAAGGAGAGCAGAGGAGGGCACTATAGAGAGGATTTTCCTGCGGAGGACAATAAATATATTCATCATATTGTTCAGCAAAGCGGAAAAAATATAACAACTCTGCCTGTTGACATTAGAACTATCTGAAATTATGAAAAGAGATTCTTTGATTGAAAAAATTATTGAACTTGCTATTGAAGAGGATGTGTATAGTGGCGATATAACTACTAATTCGCTCATCCCGGAGGAGAACCTTGCTGTTGCGGAGATGACTGCTAAGGCGAATGGTGTAGTATCAGGTCTAGAAGTGGCGAAAATGGTTTTTGAGAAATTTGATAAAAATATAAAATGGGAACCTCTTGTTGATGAAGGTAGTTTAGTTAAGAGAGGTGACAAGATAGCCAGGGTTGAAGGTAGCTACAGAACCCTTTTGACGGCAGAGAGAATTGCCCTTAATATACTTCAGAGAATGTCCGGAATAGCTACGGCTACATCTCTTTATGTTGCAGAGTTATCAGGAACAAAAACCCAGCTGCTTGATACCAGGAAGACAGCACCAGGGATGAGAATTCTCGATAAAATGGCTGTAAAAGCCGGAGGAGGGAAGAATCACAGAATGGGGTTGTATGATATGGCTCTAATCAAAGATAACCACATAAAGGTGGCCGGAGGAATTGCTGAGGCGGTGAGCGAGGTGAGGGCATCTGCTCCTGATATTAAAATTGAGGTTGAGGTCACAAATATTGAAGAGACACGGCAGGCAATCGATGCCGGAGCAGATATAATAATGCTTGACAACATGAGCAACGAACAGATGGCAGCGGCTGTAATGCTGATTAACAAAAGAGCTGATACAGAAGCTTCAGGGAACATGAATCTGGAAAGGATTAAAGAGGTTGCTAAAACAGGAGTGGACTATATAAGTGTGGGTGCTCTAACCCATTCGGTAACCGCTCTGGATATAAGTATGAACATTGTACCACACAAATGATTTTGAAGAGATGACAACTGAGAGCATAGTGAAAGAGATTGAGAGACTCAAAAAAGAAAAAAACGCAGTAATACTTGCACACTATTATAGCAGGCCGGAGATTCAAGATGTGAGTGATTTTCTGGGAGATTCCCTGGCCCTCTCGCAAGAGGCCGGAAAAACTAAAGCTGATATAATCCTGTTTTGCGGAGTAAATTTTATGGCAGAGACTGCTTCAATAATCTCTCCTGACAAAAAGGTTATTGTTCCGGATAACAGAGCAGGTTGCTCTCTTGCAGAGAGTATTACCGGCGAGGATATTGAGGAATGGAGATCAGAAAATCCGGGAGGAGTGGTAGTCTCTTACGTTAATACTACAGCTGAGGTAAAGGCTCATACTGATATTTGCTGTACATCGGCAAATGCCCTTAAGGTGGTTAACAGTATCCCATCTGATAAGAAAATACTTTTTGTACCCGATAAAAACCTCGGCGCATACATAAACATTATGACCGGACGGAAAATGGACCTGTGGCCGGGGGACTGCTGTGTGCACGAAAGGTTTGATTCGGCAACAATAAGGGAGATGGCAGAGAAACATCCACAGGCAGATATACTTATCCATCCCGAGAGCAACTGCTCAGGGGATCCGGAAATACTGGCAATGCCACAGACCTTTTTTTACTCCACCTCTGGTATGCTTAAGCATATATCGGAATCAGAAAAGAGAGAGTTTGTGATAATGACAGAGAGAGAGATAATCCACGAGATGAGAAAGACACATCCTGAAAAGGAGTACATATCGGCGGGAACCAAGGCTTTGTGCGGACAGATGAAACGGAACACAATTGAGAAGGTGCTGCTGGCTCTTCAGAACGAGGCTCCTGAGATTAAAGTTGAGGATAAGCTAAGAGAGAGAGCGTGGAAATCAATACAAAGAATGCTGGAGATATGAGAAAAGAGAGTTCCATTTATTTACTGCAATTAGTAATTGCCTCTTTGCTTCTTATTATTCCTCTACATCTTGATGGTCAGACAAACAGATCAAAAGCCAAGAGAGCTCCTCAAAAAAAGGCAGCCGCTCCTGTTAAAGTTGAGGAGATAAAGTTACCACCAATGGATTCTGTCTACTCATTATCATATGAATATACTGAAGGAGGTATAAATCATTTATATTCAAGAGGACGCATTTTTAAAAACGCTTACCACTCATTTACAGACTCTTCCGGGAATTTTTCATTTGTTTACAGAGAGAAGGGAAAGGCGTTTGTTAATATTAACGGGAAAAAATATGGCCCTTACGATTCTGTTAACGGAAGAACAGAAGCAGAAACTACTCCTGTTAAGATTGTAACCGGGGGGAAATTTGCATTTACATATACTCTTAAAGGTAAGGATTACATAAATATCGGCGGTAAAATATCCGGACCTTACTTTTATGCTGATCCAAAGTCTGTCTCAATAACTCCCGGCGGAAGTTTTTCATATAACTATTTGCTAAACAAGAATAATCTTTATGTTGTTATCAACAGCAAAAAAATTGGCCCTCTCCCGGCGTCCGGAAATTTGGCAACCGGAATTAA
>JAVEZL010000022.1:26503-33609 GCA_034003005.1 Bacteroidales bacterium | reverse complement strand
GTTCAGCTATTTGCAGAAAGATATGATGCAGGTGGAGCAAACAGCCAGCCAGGTGTTCCTTACATGGAAGAGGTTACATTTGAAGGTAAAGCAAGAAATTCTGTTGCTGAGGTTTATACAAAAATAAACGCAGATTTGACTGAGGCAATAACCCTTCTTGATGGATACAACAGACTTAACAAGTCTCACATCAACAAGTCAGTTGCTTTAGCAATTCAGGCTCAGGTAGCACTAGTTCAGGGTAACTGGGCTCAGGCTGCAACTTCAGCTAACGCAGCAAGACAGGGTTACAGCTTCATGTCAGCTGCTCAGCACCTAGAAGGTTACAGCAAGCAGAATAACCCTGAGAACTTGTGGGCTTCATATGTGCAGGAAGATCAGACAATGTACTTCTACTCATTCTACGCTTACATGTCTAACAACTTTAACTCAACAGCAATCCGTCAGAGTCCTAAGTCTATCAACAAAGATCTTTACGATAAAATTTCTGATACTGATATTCGCAAAGGCTTCTGGTATCCAAATGCTGTTGCTGATAAAAAACCTTTTGTTCAGTCAAATGGTGTTAGGTTTAATTACATGAGCTCAAAATTCCAGGCAATCTCTTCTTCAGATGGCAGGGGAGACTTCCCATGGATCAGGGTAGCTGAGATGTACCTTATCGAGGCCGAAGCTCTGGCCAGACAAACAGGTAAAGAGACTCAGGCAAGAGATGTGCTCTACCTTCTTGCAAAGAACAGAGATCCTCAGTACGTACTCTCAACTAACACTGGTCAGGATCTTATTGATGAGATTTTGACACAGAGAAGAGTTGAACTTTGGGGTGAAGGCAGAAACTGGACAGACCTCAAGAGGTTGAACCTACCTCTTGTACGTCCTACAGGTCCTAACGCAGGACAAGGATACCACGTTGAGTCATTTGCTATCAAAACAAATGAACCAGCCGGATCTAAGAACTGGGTATGGATGTTGCCTAAGGCTGAGATTGACACAAATCCAGAATTAGAGCAGAATCCTGTATAGTAACAGATTTTATCTCTAAGATTATTAAGGCTGACCAAATTTATTGGTCAGCCTTTTTCTTTTGTATAAGTTATATCTGCTGCAGCATCCCTCCCCGGTCAACCGCAGCCCCTCCGGAACTTTTCCTCCTCGCTCTCTTCGTTCGCTGTGGCGGAGGTTCCTTCGTGCCTCGGTTGACTGGGGATGGATTGTTGCATGCTTTTCACTGACGAAAAATTGGCGTGGGTGGGACGAACCTCCACGGGATTGATTTGCAAGCCGTTTCAAAACACAAATTGTACAATGTCAACAAATTACAAATTTCAACACTATCAAAATGAAGGCCATAGAGGTTCGTCCCACCCAACACCGCAACCGCTCAACTCAGAAGTCCGGCAAAAGGCCGTATAAACCGCGAAGCACAATATAAATCCTTACAAGGCGATGTGTATCCGCAAATCAGTGCGAGACAAACTATACCCGCACGGCTGTAACAATCAGATTAAGAGGTAAATAACACTTTATCCCTGGGATCATCCCAGGGATAAAGTGTCAAAACGCACACAGTTAGCAAGTTACATCCGTCCGTGCTTTACTATTTCTGGCAGAGCTTACTGCATACCCTTTCACAGAGTAGTCTGCATAACTGAAGGAGTCTCCGCCACAGCGAACACAGTGAGCGAGGAGGAAAAACTCCGGAAGTTATGCGGATACTCTGTGAATGCAGTAAGATTACCAGAGAACCATGAAGGAGTCTCCGCCACAGCGAACACAGTGAGCGAGGAGGAAAAACTCCGGAAGTTATGCGGATACTCTGTGAATGCAGTAAGCGAGGAGGAAAACTCGGGGTAAAAAAAAGGCTAATCTTCAAATTGAGATTAGCCTTAATAACTCTTATGTAAATGAGATTAGCAACCGCTGCAACCGGAGCAACTTCCGCTGCTGCATGATGATTGAAGTTTCTCGCCGTGAAGACCGCCAATGAGTTCTTGCTGGGTGGCTTCGCGAACAGCAACTACAACACCTTTAAAGTTAAGTGCTGCGCCTGCAAGGGGATGGTTGAAATTCATAACAACAACATTATCTTTTACTTCGTCGATCGTGCCCTGCAGCCTGTTTCCATCAGAATCCTGCATCGGGAGTACATTGCCTACTGTCAGAAGACCATCTTCAATCTTGCCCTCTACCATAAACATATCTTTAGGAAGCTCAATTATTGCATCTGAATTCATTTCTCCATAACCCTCCTGTGCAGAAAGATTAAAGTCAAAAGCGTCTCCTACCTCTTTTCCCTCTACATTTTGTTCAAATTTTGGAAGCAGATATCCGGTTCCAAAGATGAAATCCATTGGTTTGTCTGCGTTTACTGTCTCTATTACATCACCTTCTACTGTAAGTGTATAGGAGAGGGATACTACCTTGTCTTTTCCGATTTTCATTATTAAATATTTTTTTGTGTTGATTGTTTTTATTGAAAAATATGCTTTATGCAAAAATTATGCTAAAGTTTCCTTTTGATTTTGTAGCCAGTAGCAGCAACAAGCAGAGTCATAACAGGAGTAAGCAAGTTAAAGAAGCTGTATGGCAAATAGGCAAGCGTTGAAATCCCAAGGACTCCAGATTGTGCGACTCCACATGTATTCCAAGGAACAAGAGGAGATGTGACTGTTCCGGAGTCTTCCAGTGTTCTGCTCAGCAACTGAGGTTCATAGCCCATTTTTTTGTATGTCTCTGAAAACATTTTACCTGGTAATAATATTGCCATATACTGGTCGGATAATGTTATGTTGCAGAATAGAGTGGTTGCAACAGTTGATCCCACAAGTGAGAATGTATTTTTAACGAGTCTTACCATTCGTTCTGTTATTACCTGAATCATTCCGCTTGCCTCCATTGCTCCACCAAAAGTAACTACACAAAGAATCAGCCATACAGTGTTGAGCATTCCTGCCATACCCTTTGTAGCTGTAAGTGAGTTAAGAATTGTGTCACCCGTCTCTATTGATACACTTCCGTACATCATTTTAAGTGAAGCAACAAAATAGACAACCCCTCCGGAAAAACCATCGCCCGCAATTTGTCTGCAGAGTTCCGGCTGAAACAGGCACGCAACTATTGATCCTGCAACGGCAGATAGGAACAGAGTAATAAACGGTGATACTTTTTTTAGAATCAGAATTATAGTTAATGCAGGAACTAGTAATAAAAAAGGAGAGATATTGAAAACAGAAGAGATGGACCCCAGATTTGCAGCTACATCAGTAGAATTTGAAATGGGCATCAGGAATCCGGCTACTGTATATATTACAAGTGATATCAGAAAGGCAGGTGTTACTGTAATCAACATATACTTGATGTGTGTGTAGAGATCTACTCCGGCAACAGCAGCCGCAAGATTTGTTGTATCTGAAAGAGGGGAGAGTTTGTCTCCAAAGTATGCCCCGGAAATAATTGCTCCGGCCAGCCATGGTGCCGGAATCCCCAAAATTTGACCAGCTGATAGCATTGCTACACCAATGGTTCCTACTGTTGTCCAAGAACTTCCGGCCATTAAAGAGACAACGGCAGTCAGAATAAATGTAACAACCAGAAAGACCGATGGATGAATCAGTTTCAGGCCGTAATAGATCATTGCAGGGACAACTCCGCTAATCATCCAGGACCCTGTAAGTGCACCTATCATCAGTAGAATAAATATTGCTGAACCGGTTTTAGAAAGATGATTCATCATACCACCCTCAATTTTACTCCAGGGAATTTTCAAAACTACAAGCGAGATAATTGCTGTTATGACAGTAGTGAGCAAAAGTGAAATCTGTGAAGTTCCGGCAGATATTTCATCTCCAAAGAGTCTTACTCCCACAGAGATCATGGTTACAAGAATAATAATTGGTAAAAGAGAGAGAGCAAGACCGGGTTTTTTCATATATTAATTTCCGTTAAAGGTTACTGATTCAAACATCAAGGTAGGGATGAGCCATCTGCTGCCCCTTTTAGGGTCATCTCCTGTAATTTTCAACGAGCTCCAGAGTTCAATGATATTACCGGTAACATTCATCTCTTTTATAGGATGGAGTATGATTCCATTCTCAAAATAGAAACCTTGCACGCCAAAAGAGAAATCCCCGCTGGATGAATTGCTGTTTCCGCCATTGAATCCGGTAACCAAAATGCCTTTTCCAGACTCTTTGAGTACATTTTGTAATGTATACTTAGGTTTTTCAGGAGGAAAGGTTCCGTTCACAGAGACGGAGAGTAGAGATGGCCCCTCAATTGTAGGCTCCATCCCCAGCTTTCTGGCGTTATATGTGTTCAGATAATAATTCTGAACAACTCCTCCGTCAATTATATTCATAGACTTAGTTGCTATCCCCTCGCTGTCAAAAAATCGGGACCCCTCGTATCCGTATAGATGAGGCCTGTCTATCATATAAACATTTGAAGGGAAAATTTTAGCACCAAGCTTCCCGGCAAGAAATGAGTTATTCTGGTGGATTGCTGCTCCGTTTAGTGCAGAGATAACAGGTGATACAACTCTGCTCGCTACGGTGTTCTCCAGCACCATATTATATTTTCCAGATTTCATTTTCTTTGGACTTAGCCTTGCCAAAGCCCTCTCCATTGCCACAGTCCCGCACCCATCCTTTTGAAGTTCAGAAAATATCATTGAACTTTCATACCACCATGCTTCTGGTCTTGCACCGCCTTTATCTTTAACAGAACATTCTGCACTGACAGAAAATGATGTTTGTCTTGACTCTCCGGAAAACTCCTCACTGTCTGCCATATAGTAATATTCAGATGAGTCACCGTATTCGCAATTTGCTGATATAATTCTTGGGTCCTTACCAAAAATTTCTTCAGAGCATCTAAATGCAATATCTCTCTTCTCTTCAGGCGTAATGCTGTTGAAATCTGGATCATACTGGCCGAGCTCTTTTGCCTCACCTTTAAAAAGTAGCTCTCTGGGAGGTAAAACTCTGTCTTTGTCCGGAGCAATAAGTCTTGTTGCCTCTGATGCTTTGCCTATAAACTCTCTTAACTCATCTGTCTCAGTTCTGTTAGTTGAGTAGTAACCATATCTGCCTTCGATAAATAGCTGAAGAAAGAGTGTAGACCCTGTAGAGCTTTGCAGTCTGTCAAGCACATTATTTCTCACGGAGAATGAGCTCTGAACAGAGATTTCTGCACCGGCCCTTGATGCACTGCACCCGGCATCCATTGCCATCTCAAGCGCCGTATTAACTATTTTTTTAATATTTTTCTCCATGTTATTCCACTCCTCCAACAGTAAGTTTACTGACAAGCACTGATGGCATCCCGCATGATACAGCGCAGTACTGCTCCTTCCCGCATGTCCACGTTCCGTTGTCAATAAATGAATTATCTGCAATCCCCACAATGTCTGCAAGGGCTTCAGGACCGTTACCGATTATATTAATGTCTTTGACGGGTTTGGTAAGTTTACCGTTTTCAATTAGATACCCCGATTTCACAAAAAAGGTAAAGTCACCGGCACCTATCTGTACCTGACCATTCGAGAAGTTGTTGACGAACAAACCATTTTTCACAGAAGAGATAAGCTCCTCCTCTTTTGATTTGCCCGATTCCATATATGTTGCACGCATCCTGGGAAGAGGCATGAATCTGAACGACTCTCTTCTTCCGTTTCCTGTAGGATTAGTATTGTAGTATTTTGCACTTATTCTGTCGTGAAGATATGAATTAAGTACTCCATCTTTGACCATATAGGTTTTCTGTGATTCAACACCCTCGTCGTCAAAAGTAACTGATCCTCTGTTTGCATAGATTGTTCCATCATCAACAACTGAGATCTCCTCAGAACAGACCTTTTTACCAAGTTTGTCTGAAAATATAGAGGTCCCCATTCTGTTGAAATCGGCCTCAAAGGCGTGTCCGATTGCTTCGTGAAGCAGAATGCCTGAACTTCCGGCCCCCATTACAACAGGCATCTCTCCACCCTTAGGCCGGCCTGCTTCAAACTGAATGGCTGTCCTTGAAACTACCTCTTCTGCCATCTCTTTAACAAGCTCTTTAGAGAGCATCTCAAAACCCTTCCTGAAGCTTCTTGATGAACTTCCATTTTCTGTTTTCCCCTCATCCTGCATTATACATGTAACTGCAACAGAAGCCATGGGCCTCTCTTCAGCTGCAAGGAGGCCATCTGAGTTGAAAAACAAAATTTTTGTATTTGAATCAGAAATCTTTGCTAGCACCTTCTTTACCCTACTGTCTGCTTGAAACACTAATGAGTCAAGTTCTGCAAGAGTAGGAATCCGGTCAGAAAAACTAATCCCCTCCCAGGGTATTTCTGCCTTGTATCTCTCTTTAAAAAGTGGTGAAACTATTTCCGGGGGCACAGCTCTTCCTGAACCTGAGGTAGCAATTGCAGCAGCAACTCCGGCAGCTCTCTCCATCTCTTTCATTGTGGTAATTTCTGTGTATGCATATCCGGTTCCCTCACCATTTATGACACGAATACCCACCCCGTAATCTATATGAGTACCGGCACCATTTACCTCTGAATCTCTAAGGTTAAGTTCGTTTGAAATACTGTGCTCAAAATATATGTCTGCATAGTCGCCTCCCTTGGACAACGCAACTGTTATGAGCTTTCTGAGATCATCTTTAGTTACGCCGAACATGGCCATCATGCTTTCTGCCTTGTTCATGGGCTCTCTTTTTGACAAAGTAACCTAAAAATGGCTAAATTAGCAAAATCAATAACTCTCTTTAGTAATGGATCAGCCAAAAATTGAAAGACTCCTCAGAATTATGCAATTGCTTACAGACAGATCCAGAGTTTGTACTGTTGAAACTATTGCTGAGTCTGTGGGAGTATCTCAGAGGACCGCATACAGATATCTTGATACCTTTGACTCTGCAGGACTTTTATTAGAAAGAGAGGGCAGCCGTGTATCACTCTCAAGAGACTCCAGGTACTTCAGAATGATCTCTGACCTGGCATATTTTAACAAAGAGGAGGCCTATATTATTAAAAAGGCACTTGAAGTCCTCAGTGCAGACAGCCAGGCTGTTCGTTCAATCAAGGTAAAACTCGCCAACATTTATGATTTTACTGA
>JAVEZL010000022.1:0-26403 GCA_034003005.1 Bacteroidales bacterium | reverse complement strand
GGGAGCAAGTTTTAATAAGCATCTAATCGATTATTTTTTATAAATTTGCCCAATTAAAATCATTTGTAAACTGTGGTAAATTTATCCGAAGGACTAACATTCGAGAAGATTGCAAGAGTAGTCGAAGAGAATGAAATGGTAGAGCTGGGACATGAGACAGCTGACAGAATTTCACGGAGTTTCAATTTTCTTGGTGCTTTTGCAGAGAAGAAGGTTATTTACGGAATTAACACCGGGTTTGGCCCGATGGCTCAGTATCGGGTGGATGATAACCATCTCCGAGAGTTACAGTTCAATATTATAAGATCACACTCTTGCGGAGCTGGCAGACCACTTGACAATAAGTATGTGAGAGCTGCAATGCTTGCCCGTTTATCTAATTTTGCAATTGGTAAATCCGGTATAGCACCTCAGCTTGCAGAGCTTCTGGTTGATTTTATCAATAATGAGATATATCCGGTTGTTCCGGAGCATGGTGGTGTTGGTGCCAGCGGAGACTTAGTGCAGATGGCACACATAGGACTGGCGTTGATAGGGGAGGGAGATGTCTCCTACAAAGGTTCAATTATACCTGCTCAAGCTGCATTTGAACTATGTGGGCTCAAGCCCCTTGAAATAAAAATTCGTGAAGGGCTGGCGATTGCAAACGGTACAAGTGTTATGACAGGTATAGCCTCTGTAAACATTTTTCTTGCAGAGAAATTATTCAGGTGGTCACTACTTGCATCTGTAATGATGAATGAAATCGCTGAATCATATGATGATTTCGCCTCGGAGCCTCTGGCAAACAGCAGGCCTCATCCCGGACAAATTCACGTTGCCGGTTTGATGAGGGAGTTCTTTACCACATCTTCTAGACTTAGGAAAAGGGAGCACTACCTCTATAATGGCAAGAATGACGAACGTATTTTTGAACACAAGGTTCAGGGTTATTACTCACTCAGATGTGTCCCTCAGGTTTTAGGACCGGTATATGATACTATTATATACGCAAAGGAGGTTGTAGAGAGAGAGTTTAACAGCGTTTGTGACAATCCTGTTGTTGATGCAGACTCGGGTAGCATCTATCATGGTGGAAATTTCCATGGAGATTATATAAGTTTTGAAATGGATAAGTTGAAAATAGCCATTACTAAGCTTACAATGCTAGCAGAGAGGCAGCTAAATTATTTGTTCCATGATAGAATCAATGGTATTTTGCCTCCGTTCGTTAACTTGGGAGTATTGGGATTAAATTATGGTCTGCAGGCAGCTCAGTTTACGGCAACTTCAACTACAGCTGAATCTCAGTCACTCTGTACTCCGGTTTATATCCATTCTATACCTAATAATAATGACAATCAGGATATAGTGAGTATGGGGACAAACTCGGCCCTGATGGCATCCAGGGTTATTGAAAATTCGTTTCAGGTTTTGTCAATACAATTCATGGCTCTTCTTCAGGGTATAGATTATCTAGAGATAAGTGATAAGATATCTATTGAGAGCAAAAAGATATACAGGGAACTGAGAGAGATATTCCCACTCTTTACAGAGGATACTCCTTTGTGCGGAGACATAGAAAGGATAACAGATTATTTGAAAAACAACTGATATGAAATATGCTCTTGTAACAGGAGCCGCAAGGGGCATTGGTAGAGCCGTTGCTGTAAAACTGGCAGGTATGGGTTATAAGATTCTTGTTAATTACAAGTCAAACACACCTGCTGCAGAGGAGGCACTCAGAGAGATTAAAGAGTGCGGAGGGGATGCAGAACTTCTAAAGTTTGATGTCTCTGACAGAACAGAAACAGAGCGGGTTATTACCGAATGGAAGAGTGCTCATGAGGGTGCCTGGATTGAGGTTTTGGTGAATAATGCAGGCATAAGGAGAGACAATCTCATGTTATGGATGGACCCTCAGGAGTGGAGTGATGTTATTGATACCAATCTTAACGGATTCTTCAATATAACCAGAATTCTGATTAAAGATATGATGGTTAAGAGATACGGCAGGGTAATCAATATCGTCTCTCTTTCCGGAATAAAGGGACTGCCCGGGCAGACAAATTACTCAGCTGCAAAGGGTGGGGTTATTGCTGCAACTAAGGCACTAGCTCAAGAGGTGGCAAAAAAAGGGGTAACCGTTAATGGTGTGGCGCCAGGTTTTATCAAGAGTGATATGACGGCTGACCTTGATGAGGCCGCTTTGAAAAAACAGATACCGGCTGAGAGATTCGGCAAACCAGAAGAGGTTGCCTCTCTCGTAGGATTCCTTGCATCTCCGGAGGCATCTTACATTACCGGTGAAATAATATCAATAAACGGAGGTCTTTATACTTAAAGAAATATGGCTAGAGTAGTAATTACAGGGATGGGCATTTACTCTTGCATTGGGCAGGACCTGCAAATTGTGCTTGAGTCTTTGAAAAACGGTAAATCAGGAGTAGGAATTGATCCCTTGCGTGAAGAGATGGGATTTCGTTCGTTTCTCACAGGTATTTTACCCAAACCGGATCTTTCAAAAAGGCTTGACAGAAGAAAGAGATTGTCCATGTCTGAAGAGGCTTCATACGCTTATATTGCAACAGAAGAGGCACTTGTTAATGCAAAGATTGACTCTGCTTTTCTTGATTCAAGAGAGGTGGGCATTCTTTATGGGAATGACAGTAGTGCTCAGGCTGTAATTGACGGAGTTGACGTTATCAGGGAGAAGAAGAATACAACGCTTGTGGGATCTGGCTCTGTATTCCAATCCATGAATTCGACAGTGAGCATGAATCTCTCTGTGATATATAGACTTAAGGGTATTAACCTGACTATTGCGGGAGCTTGTGCAAGCGGTTCTCATGCAATAGGAATGGGTTATATAATGATCAAAAATGGTCTTCAGGACTGTATAATTTGTGGAGGTGCACAAGAGGTTAATCCATATGCTGTATCAAGTTTTGACGGATTGAACGCATTCTCGGTAAGAAATGACAATCCTCAGGCCGCCTCAAGACCTTTTGATGCAGACAGAGACGGATTGGTACCTAGTGGTGGTGCTGCAACTCTGATTCTTGAGAGTTACGAATCGGCTGTAAAAAGGGGTGTGCCAATACTTGCTGAAATTACAGCGTACGGCTTCTCTTCAAACGGAGACCATATCTCTGTACCAAATATTGATGGCCCCAGAAGATCTCTTGAGATGGCGCTTAGACAGGCCAATATTAAACCTTCAGAGATTCAGTATGTAAATGCACATGCAACATCTACTCCAGTAGGGGATTTTAACGAAGCAAAGGCAATAAGTGAAGTATTTGGAGATTTAAGACCTTATGTGGGCTCAACTAAAAGTATGACTGGTCACGAAATGTGGATGGCCGGTGCAAGTGAGGTTGTCTATTCAATACTAATGATGAAGAACTCCTTCATTGCACCTACAATAAATTTTCAAAAGCCTGATGAAGCTTCAGAGAAACTGAATATTAACAATAAGTTAGTTAACTTTGAATTTGAAACGTTTCTTTCAAACTCTTTTGGTTTTGGAGGAACAAACTCAACACTCATAATAAAAAACATTAAGTAAATAGACCTAGACCAGATGATTGACCAAGCACTAATAGATAAAATAAACAGCGTTTTGGCTGAGGAATTTGAAGTGGATGTTGAGAAAATTGTCCCTGAGGCTCCTTTAATGCAGACACTTGATCTGGATAGCCTTGACCTTGTGGATATGGTGGTACTCATTGAGCACAATTTTGGATTTACTGTTGTAGCCAAGGATTTCGTGGGAATTAAGACATTCAATGACTTTCATCACTTTATCAACAACAGGATAAATGAAACAGGGGCACCCAAATGATTGGAGTGGTAAATCCCGTGGGGGAGTGGCCGGCTATCTTGTCTTTGTCTTTCTAATAAGAAAACTTGGACTTGGGGCGGCTTATGCTCTTCTGGCATTTGTTGCATTATACTTTATACCTTTTTCGCCATCTTCAACAGCTTCTGTCTGGTTGTACTCAAGAAAAATTCTGGGTAAAAGCAGAATATCGTCTGTTTTTTTTCTTTATAAGAATTACTACAATTTAGGGGTTGCTCTTATTGACAAAACGGCTGCCTCGGCTGGGCTGTATGACAAATTCACTTTTGTTTTTGATGAGCCGGATGACGTAAAAGAGATTCTTGCAGGTGAGTCTGGAGCTCTGATTGTGGGTGCCCACTTTGGAAATTGGGAGGTGGGAGCACCATACTTTGGGAAGTATGGAAAGAAGATGAATGTTGTGATGATGGATGTTGAGTACAGGAATATTAAATCGATTCTGGAAAGGCAAAACAAGCTGTCTGCTTTCTCTGTGATCCCGGTTGCTGATGATTCTCTGGACCATGTTTTTATGATTAGAGATGCAATTGCACGAGGAGAGTATGTGGCTATGCAGGGTGATCGTCTTACTCCAAACGGGAAGAGTTCTCAGGCTGTTTTCCTGGGAGAGCCGGCATTGTTCCCGCTTGGTCCATTTGTTCTTGCATCAAGAACTGAAGCGCCTGTGATTTTCTATTATGCAATAAGAGAGGGCTTTAAAAAATATAGATTTGTATTTAGGTTGTTTAAACCTGATGAATTCAGCCGACGAAGAGGAGGGGAGCTGATTATTCTCAACTCTTATGTAAATGAGCTTGAAGGTGTAGTTAAGTATGCACCTGAACAGTGGTACAATTTTTATAAATTCTGGTTATGAAAGAGAAGAAAAAATTACTCTTTGTCTCAGCTAACAGACTTGCAGATCCTTATCCGGTTTATCCTTTAGGGTTGTCATATCTTCAGACATATCTCAGAGAGAGATGTGACTGGCTTGAGAGTGCAATATGTGATATGAATCTTACAGATATCGTTGGGCTAAAAAAAAGAGTTTCAGAGTACTCTCCCGACTATGTGGGTATATCATTCAGAAATATTGACGGTGCAAATTCTCTGGACCGAACCAGTTTTATCCCCGGTTACATTGAGATTGTTGATGCTGTAAGGACTTCAACAAAGTCTCCGGTTATCATTGGAGGAGCCGGATTCTCTGTCTATCCTGAGATTATGTTTAAAATTCTTTCACCGGACTTTGGAGTGGCCGGAGAGGGAGAAGAGAGTCTGAGGCTTCTTCTGGAGGCTTTAGAAACCGGAGGCCCTAAAGATGGAATTGAAGGATTGATTTCTGCAGAGACCCAGGGCAGAGTACAACATCCACATACAAAATATCTCAGCTCCCTAGATCTCTCTTTTGATGAGGGGCTCTCTGATTTCTACTGGGAAAAGAGCGGGATGCTAAATATTCAAACTAAAAGAGGCTGTTGTTACAACTGTATTTACTGCTCATATCCAATTATTGACGGACGAAAAGTCAGGACTCTTGATACTGATTTGATTGTGGGTACCCTTGAGCGTCTTTATAAGGAGAAGGGAATTAACTATGTTTTTTTTACCGACTCTGTCTTTAATATTCACAACAGTTACAATGCAGAACTTGCAGAAAAGATAATAAGAAGCGGAATTAAGATTAACTGGGGAGCCTATTTCTCTCCGCATAACCTCTCTGATGATCTGATGGGTCTTTTTAGAAAGTCGGGCTTAAAACATATTGAGTTTGGAACAGAGTCTTTCTGTACTGAGCAGATGCACAGATACGGAAAAAACTTCTCTTTTGAGGATGTTTTGAAGAACTCAGAGCTGTGTCTTAAGCATAATGTTTTTTATGCACACTTTCTGATTCTGGGTGGAATAGGAGAGACATCCAAAACGCTGAAGGAGACAATGGAGAATTCAAAAAAGATAAAGTATTCTGTATTCTTTCCATATATTGGAATGAGAATTTATCCTGGCACTCCGCTCCAGAAAATGGCTATCGCTGATGGTAAAATATCATCAGATAATAATCTTCTTGAACCAACATACTATTTATCTGACCACTTTAATCTGGATGAGTGCAGACGCCTTGCTGCTGAAACAGGAAAGGCCTGGATTTTCCCGGATGATCCGCTTGGGGATGATATTGAGAGGATGAGAGTTGTAAAAAAGAAAAAAGGATTGATATGGGAGTACCTGAGAAAGCCTTGATAAAAGGCGATAGGATTATTGAACTAATTCCGCAGAGGAGCCCTTTTATCTTTATTGATACATTTTATGGCGAGTACCAGGGGTTGTTTTACTCTGGTTTCACACCTCAGCCAGATAGCTGCTTTGTTAAGGATGGGATTATGGCTGAGCCGGGTGTTATTGAAAATATGGCACAGACTGCTGCTGCTGCAACCGGATGGAGCTACAGGGAGAGAGGAGAGGATGTGCCGGTTGGTTTTATTGGAGCAGTTGCTGATTTTGAATTATCAAAATTACCTGTTACAGGATTTGAAATTAAAACATCAGTCAGGTTTGCCGGAGAATTTGGGGGTATCTCTCTTGTTGAGGCAGTAAGTATTCAGGGAGATGAACCTATTGCAAAGGGTATGCTAAAGATATTTATAAATAATAATGAGCAGTAATGAGGAAGAAGAGGGGATTAAACAAGGCCGCACTTATTCACAGACATAGAGTTGATGTTCGGTTTTCCGAGGTTGATTCGATGAACATTGTGTGGCATGGAAATTATGTGAAGTTTTTTGAAGATGGCAGAGAGGCTTTTGGCAGGCATTATGGTATAGGCTATCTTGATATTTACAATTCAGGCTATACTGCCCCTGTTGTTGAACTTCAGTGCTCGTATCTGCAACCTTTAAAATATGGCGATGTTGCCATAATTGAGACCAGGTTTATAAATCTTCCCTCTGCAAAGGTGAGGTTTGAGTATGATATTTTTAGAGAAAGCGACAATACTTTGGTAGCGACAGGTTGTTCAATGCAGGTGTTTCTTGACAAGGATGGGAATCTGGAGTGGAACAATCCGGAATTTTATATAAACTGGAAGAGGAAATGGATAAAAGAAGAGTAAAGAACAGGGCATATATAGTATCTGATTCAATTATTTCACCTCTTGGAAGAGATACAGAATCAAACATGAGGGAGTTGATGCTGTTTAACAGCGGGGTAAAGAGTGTTGATGAAAAAACTATTTACGGCTCACCCTTCATGGCAGCCAGAATTGAAAAGGAATCGAATGGTTGTTCAGAGAGCCTTTTTCCACAGGATGTTACAATGTTGGAAAAGCGGTCAATTGAGGTAATAAGAAGTGCTGTAAGTGGTTGTAATATAGATGACATTAGAGACTTGCTGTCTCAAACAAGATTAATAGTTGCAACAACAAAAGGAAATATTGATCTTCTTGAGGGAGCAGGTGACAACCTTCACCCTGCCGCTTTCCCGGCTAATATGGCTGCAAGAATATCTGACTGGCTGGGGTTTGAAGGAGAGCCGATTGTTATTTCGAGTGCATGTATATCAGGAGTTAATGCGATAATTGAGGCATCAAGGCTTATAGAGAGTAATGAGTGTAAAAATGTACTTGTTCTTGGGGCAGATCTTTTGTCAAGATTTGTTGTGACGGGATTTGAATCGTTTAAGTCTATAAGTTCCAGAATTTGTGTCCCTTATGATGTTTCAAGAGATGGACTAAATCTAGGTGAAGCAGTCGCCGCTATTTTGCTCTCTGCAGATAGGAATTTGTGCAAAGATCCTGATCCTATAGTAATTGATGGTGGCGCTATTACAAATGATGCAAATCACTTGTCGGCTCCGTCCAGAACAGGTGACGGGCTGGGGATGGCTATGATTATGGCTATTGAGGAGGCCGGAGTTGATGCTGACTCAGTTTCGTTTATTAATGCTCACGGAACATCTACCCTTTATAATGACGAGATGGAGTCTAAAGCAGTCCATTTTGCCTCGCTTCAGGGGAAACCGGTGCAGAGTCTGAAACCATTTTTTGGACATACTTTAGGAGCGTCAGGGGTGGTTGAAACCATTGCATCGGCATGGCAGATGAAGAATTCACTTTTGTTTGGAACAAAAGGCTTTAAAGAGCTTGGGGTACCTATGGAAATTAAGGTTACACCACACCATAATGAAATGACTCTTAACAGATGTGTTAAAAGCGCATCCGGATTTGGCGGTTGTAATGCAGCTTTAGTTATGTCACTGGAATCGTCCTCAATAGCAAAATATTCAATGGGTAAATATGTGTGGAGGGAGATGGCCTCATATGAATTGTATGGAGAGGAGGATTTTGAGACTGTTATAAGAGAGAAGTATAAGGAGCTTGATATGAAAGATATTAAGTTCTTCAAAATGGATGGTCTCTCCAGGCTGGGTGTGATTGGTGCTGCAAATTTGATAATGAACAGTGAATCAGTAATAGAGTGTAATCCATTTATGATGGGAATGATGCTGGCAAACAGATCCTCATCTCTGGATACGGATTTAAAACATCAGAGACTAATTGATGAGGGTGATAGTTCCGCAAGCCCTGCTGTTTTTGTGTATACTCTACCTAATATTGTAATGGGGGAGATTGCAATACGGAATAAGTTCAAGGGTGAGAATGTGTTCTTTCTTTATAATTCAGAGAAACCGGCAAATATTCACGGCGAGATGCTAAAATTTGCTGAGAGGAGTAATCTGGAGGTTGTTATTTGCGGTTGGTGTGACTATCTTAAGGGAAAATATAGTTTGGATTTGAAACTCTTTAAAAGAGAAATTTATGGCAACTGATGTTTTTGTTGCAGGTATAGGATGTATATCAGCTCTTGGTAAAGGAGTCTCTAAACAAAGAGACTCCCTGATTTCAGGAAGCTCAGGGATAGGTCCCTTAACTCTGTTTAGAACTATTCATGAGGTGAGGGCGGGTGAGGTCTCTCTTTCCAACGAGGAGCTCAGAAAACAGCTGGGTCTCTCAGCTGGGAGGGAGTATTCAAGGACCACTCTACTTGGCCTTTACGCTTCCGGGGAGGCATTGACTGACTCGGGGTTAAATACTGAAGGGCTTAGGGTAGGTCTTATTTCAGCTACCTCTGTAGGGGGGATGGATGTGAGCGAGTTGTTTTACAGGGAGTATCTGCCGGACAACAGAAGAGGCAGGTTAAGACAACTGATAGGTCACGATTGTGGTGCATCTACTCAGTTTATTTACAAGACGCTGGGACTTAACGGATTCTGTACTACTATAAACACAGCCTGTTCATCCGCTAATAATGCAATAATGCTGGGATCGAGAATGATTAAGGCCGGTATGGCTGATGTTGTTATTGCCGGAGGTACAGATTCACTTTGCAGGTTTACAATTAACGGATTCTCTTCATTGGGAATATTGGATAGTGATTATTGTAAACCATTTGATGCAGGGAGAAGAGGCCTAAATCTGGGAGAGGGAGCCGGATATTTGCTTCTGGTTTCAGATAAAGTAAATTCTAAAAAGAGATATTGCAGAGTCTCTGGATATGCAAACGCAAACGATGCATTCCATCAGACAGCCTCTTCTCCAAATGGAGAGGGTGCATATCTTGCAATGAAAGGGGCGCTTGATATGAGTGGTTTATCTCCTGAAGATATAGGTTACATAAATGTACACGGAACCGGAACCCAAAATAATGATTCGTCTGAGGCTATTGCTATGAACAGAGTATTTGGAGAAACGCCCCCTCCTTTCAGCTCTACAAAGGGTTTTACCGGACATGCCCTGGGTGCTGCCGGGGGGATTGAATCGGTATTTACAATTTTAGCTCTGGATGGAGGCTGCATATGGCCAAATCTGAATTTCAGTGAAAAGATGGAGGAGTGTTCAGAGCCACCTCAGATTCAACTTCAAAGCGATATAAAGATGAGTGCTGCCATGACTAACTCTTTTGGTTTTGGAGGTAACTGCACGACTCTGGTTTTTGATAAAAAACAATGTTAAGTATGAAAACTAACCTTTACATACAGGGAGCAGCAGGAATATCAACCAATGAGCCGGATTATAAAGAGTTCATTCAGGATGCGGGATTGCGACGGAGAATGAGTCGGGTTATCCGTATGAGCGTGGCATCGGCAATGATGGCAATGAGAGAGGCAAATCAGGAGAGTTTTGATGCTATTGTTACAGGTACAGGATGGGGTTGTCTTTCCGATACAGAGAAATTTCTGGTCTCTATTATCAATAATGACGAAAGATTACTTAATCCGTCATCATTTATACAAAGTACATCAAATACTGTTGGTGCTCAGATAGCCCTGATGACAGCCGATAAGTGCTACAACAGTACCTATGTTCATGGAAGCAGCTCTTTTGAATGTGCACTTACAGATGCTCATCTTTTGTTAAACGAAGGAAAGATAGTTGTTCTTGCAGGGGGATTTGATGAACTTACTCCTACAAAGAAACATCTTTTGGGCAGGATGGGAATGTGGAGGTCTCATAAAGAGGGAGAGGGTGCAGCTTTCTTTGTTTTAACATCCGAACGTTCTGATAGAACAAGAGGGGTCATTAGCAATGTTGAGATTTGTGGTATACAAGAGACCACTGATGATATTTTCACCAAAGCGGAAAAACTTAATGAAAAGAAGGCTCTTTTTTTAACGGGAGATGCTGAGATATGCTCTTTGCTTAAAACAAAAGGTCTTAAGACAGAGGATTATAAGGTTAATACAGGTGAATTCCCTACAGCATCTGCTCTTGGATTGCTTATGGCGATAGAACGACTGTCCGCGGATAAAGATTTGAACAAAGTCATACTTGTTAGCAGGTATGTAAGGGATGTTGCAACAATTATTGAGGTGTCAAGATGATTTACATTATTGTCATAATTGCAGCTTTAATTGTTTTGGGTATCCTTGCAGCAGCATCGTTCAGGATGGATTTGAATCTCTATCTTAAATCCTACTGTAAGGATGAAAGTGAAGCGGGAAGAGCCGTTATGATATCATTTGATGATGGTCCTCACCCGGTTCACACAGCTGAGGTGCTTGATATTCTGAAGCAGAGAGGTGTAAAAGCTCTCTTCTTTCTTATTGGTGAAAAGGCGCTTGAAAATCCACACCTTGTAAGAAGGATTGTTTCTGAAGGACACATAATTGGAATACATTCGCTTACCCACTCTGCGGAGTTTACAATTTATTCGAAGAAGAGGGTCAAGAGAGATCTGGAGGCCTCTAAAAAAATACTTGATGAAATTTCAGGGCAGAACATAATGCTGTTCAGACCCCCCTTTGGCGTTACAAATCCTGCAATAGGCAAAGCTGTAAAGGAACTTGGCTTAATTAGTGTAGGGTGGAGTGTTAGAAGCTTTGATACCCTCTATGAAAATAACACTGAGAAAACGACAAAGAGAGTAGTAAAGAGATTAAAACATGGCTCTATTTTGCTACTACATGACAGATTGACTAATAGTGCCGGATTGCTTGAGAATATACTTGATTACCTGGTAGTTAATAATTATGATGCAAAAATATTTAAAAGAGTGTTTTAGAAGATTGAGTTTGCTTTCAGCTCTCTTCCTTTCGCTAACATTCACTGCAGCAGCGCAGTCTGGTTCAGCAATGTCTGATAGTGAGACAGACTCATTCCTTAAGATACTTTCAGCAAGAACATCTTCAGTAATTACTATGTCTGCAGATTTTAAACAGACAAAAAAGATGGAGATGTTAAAGAAGGATATGGTTTCTGAGGGTAAGTTCTTTTTTGCAAAAGAGAATAAAATTGCATTTTTATACGAAAAACCCGGAAGATACTCAATGGTGATGAGTGGATCTTTTATTAAAATGTCAACCGCATCAGGAAGCTCTAAAATGGACCTCTCTGCTAATCCGGTTATGAAAGAGATGAACGGACTTATCTCTGGTGTTTTTACGGGAACCCTGGACAAGATGTCTGCTAATTATAATATTGACTTTCAAATATCAGGGGAAGATGTACTCGCCATAATCTCTCCAAAATCCGCCAGAATTGCCGGGATTATCTCTTTGATTAAAATTGTGTTTAAGAAAGGAACCGGAGATATTAAGGGGATTGAAGTTACCGAAGGTTCTGGCAGTTTAACAAAGTATCTCTTTTTTAACCAAAAGATTAACCAGCCAATAAGCAATGAGATATTTAACATCAATTAGTTTATTGATTTTAACGCTGTTTTTTGCATCCGGGTGCTCATCACTTAAAGAGGGGGTATGGTTGGTATCCACACCATATGCATTTGGAGGAATACCACCTGTTTACAATCATAGTGAAGAGGTATCAATGTTTGATTTTATACTTTCCAGAAAGGGGAATTCAATTGAAGGGCTTATTGTAGTCAAATCTACAGGTGAGGCTAACAAAAGAATTGTTATGACATCCTTCTTTGGGATGACTTTCCTTGATTTTGAACTTGATGGAAAAAATATTAAAATAAACTACTGTATTGAACAGTTAAACAAAGAGAAGGTGATTCTTCTTCTGAAGAAGGATTTTGAAATACTTTTCAAACCGGACCACTCTCCTGTTACAAAGTATGTTTTTAATTCAGATGGGAAAATTGAGGCTTTACAGCAGGGAAATGGAATAACAAGGGCTGTTATGTATTTTAATGAATATAAAGAGGGATTTCCTCAAGAGATATTGGTAAGCCACCCCTGGCTGGGCTTAAAACTTAAGATAAATAAGAGTAATGCGTATGATGGTCAGTGATATATATAATGTAAATCAATCTCTTATCACTATTGATGCTGATTCAGGAGAGAGAGGTGAATTTACTATTGAGATCAATCCTGAAAGCGATATTTTTAAAGGACACTTTCCTGGAACACCTGTTTTACCGGGAGCCTGTACGCTTTCAATTGTTAAGGATTGTACTGAGCAAATACTCAAAAAAGAGATTGTTTTTTATCAGATTTCGCAATGTAAGTTCACAGGTATGGTTGACCCTGAAGCTGATCAGTTGCTAGATGTTAAGATATCAGTAAAAGATTCCCTAAGTCAATATTCTGTGGTAACTGCAACTGTACTTGTCTCAGGTTCAGAGAGAGTAATATTAAAATTCAAGGGAAAATGTTCAAACTAGCTGCAGTCATCCCCACTTACAATAACCCTCTGACACTTCAATCAGTTGTTGATGGTGTAAAGAGTTATTGCGGATATGTTATAGTGGTGGATGATGGCTCAAACAAGGAGGGCGCTGAAGTAGCTAACAACCTCACGGAAATCGATCTGATAAGAAATGCAAAAAACATTGGAAAGGGTCCATCTCTTGCAAAAGGGCTAAAGAGAGCTCTTGAGCTGGGCTTTACACATGTTGTTACAATCGATGCAGATGGACAGCATTTTCCTGAAGAGATAATTAAACTCTCAGAAGCTGCTGAGATTGAGCCGGAGGTGTTATGGGTTGGGAGCAGGGATCTTGGCTGTGAAAATATGCCAGGTAAAAACACTTTTGCAAACAAGTTTTCAAACTTCTGGTTCAGGGCAGAGACTGGTATCAATTTATCCGATACTCAATCGGGGTACAGAGTTTATCCATTGCGGAGACTTGCCGGAATAGTGATGTTCTCCGGAAGATATGAGTGGGAACTTGAAATTTTAGTGAGGGCAGCATGGAGGGGTGTGATGATAAAAAATATTCCCGTGAAGGTTTATTATCCTCCTGTAAATGAAAGAGTTTCACATTTCAAACCATTTAGAGATTTTGCCCGAATTTCTGTACTTAACACAGTACTTGTTATAATAGCATTGCTTTGGTGGTGGCCACTTCGTTTTTTTAGATGGTTTAACAGAGAGAATATTTCGAATTTCATAAAAGACCATTTTACGGAATCAAAAGAGTCAAATTTTAAAATTGCAGCATCAATTGGTCTCGGACTCTTCTTTGGGATATCCCCATTGTGGGGGTATCAAATGATTACTGCAGTGGCTGTTGCCCATCTGATTAAAGTAAACAAAGTGCTTACTCTGGTGGCATCAAATATTAGTATTCCTCCAATGATTCCGTTTATTCTTTATGGTAGTTTTGCTTTTGGGTCGTTAATTTGGGGAGAGCCCATAAGCGTAATACCTGCTGACCTTACGATGGAGGCAATATCAGGTAGTCTTAAGCAATATCTGACAGGAAGTATAGCATTTGCAATTACTGCGGGTATTACGGGGATGTTAATTACTTATCTGTTTTTATCAATTTTCAGAAGGGTTGTAAAATGAGTCTTGGAAAAATACTAGTTGCTCTCTATAGAATTTTAGGCAGAAGGAGATTGTTACTTTATCTTCTTCTCACTCTTCTGACTGTTGCAATGGTTGCAGCTGCTTCCGGTATTCGTTTTACAGAGGATCCCATGCAGTTGTTTCCCTCTGAAGGCGAAGGGGCAAAGAGTGCAAAGGCCTTCTCCAGGCTTAAGGCAAAAGATAAAATTATTGTACTTATTTCATCCCTTTCAGATGAGACCACTTCATCTTCAGATATGTTAGCCGATGCTGCTGAGAGTTTTAAACTTAGGGCAAATATTTTAATTGATGAAGGGTTGCTTAGTCGGCAAACAGGTAGTGAAATATATAACCAGAAAGAGATTTTAGACTTTATTTACAGCAATCTGCCACTATATCTCGAGGTTGGTGATTACAGCAAGATTAATGAAAGTATTAAAGGTGAAAAGATTGCAGAGAGACTTGAGAACTCAATGGGATTACTTATCTCTCCTGCCGGAGCAGTAGCTGCTGATATGATTGCCAGAGACCCTCTTTTTATAGGAACTCATCTTGTTGCAAAACTGGACTCACTCAGGATGGGTGTTAAAATGAATGTTTACAGGGATAATGTTTTCTCTGCCCACTGGAAATCTCTTTTCTTTGTTTTCTCTCCAGGCGAAACCACAGCAAAATCGGCTTCAGATGAGAAAATCGTGACTGAACTAGAGCGGATTGAGCTTGAAGTTGAGTCTGAATATGAGGGGGTAGATATAATGCTTTCCGGAGCACCATTGGCGGGAGTTTACAACGCACGGGCAATTAAAAGAGATACTGTTTTCACTACTCTTCTGGCCTTATTGGCTATAGCAATTCTCTTCTGGATTTCATTCAGAAATCCCAGAACGCTTGCAATACTTGTTGCTCCTGCTTTGTTTGGTTCACTTTTTGCCCTCTCCTTTATGTCTCTGAGAGGAGCTGAGGTCTCTGCAATAGCTATAGGAGCCGGAGCTACCGTGATGGGTATTGCACTCAGCTATTCCATACATGTAATTTCACATATCAAACATGTCAATTCAGTTGAACAGCTGATAGATGAGCTTGCATATCCACTAACTGTTGGCGGTTTTACAACAATAGGTGCATTTTTAGGTCTGCTGTTTACTAATTCAGCTCTTTTAAAGGACTTTGGTCTGTTTTCATCATTGACTTTAACTGGAACAACTCTTTTCTCTTTGATTTTTCTGCCTCATTTTTTGAAGGTAGACAACAACAGGAAAGAGACAAAAGCATATTCGGCAATTTTAAAAATGACCTCATTCGAGTACGAGAGGATTAAATGGTTACGGTGGTTAATAGTGGCTCTGTTTATAGGAGGGGTATTTCTCGCACCGGGAGTAAGGTTTAACAGTGATTTTTCAAACCTGGGATATGAGCCGGAACAGTTGACCATTGCACAGAATAAATTTGCAGAAGAGTTTGGCGCAGGGGATTCAAGAGTATTTCTTCTATCCTCAGCTACAGATTTCAATAAAGCTTCTGAAGCATATTTTAGAGACAACAAGTTTTTGGATTCAATTATTAACAAAGGCCAAAACCTTAGGAGTGCCTCTGTTTCGTGGTTGCTTCCTCCAAAAGAGATTCAGAGAGAGAGGATTGAAGTTTGGAATGATTTCTGGACAGAAGAGAAAGTAGATGCTTTGAAAAATGATTTACTTTCAGTTGGAGAGGTTAAAGGATTCTCCAATGAGGCCTTCAGCGGTTTCCTGTCACTGCTTGAAAAAGACTATCCAATTGTAGACTTCTCTACCTCTTTTAAAGAGCTACCCTCTTTCATTAAGGAGTGGGCCGAAGAGAGTGACGGGGTTTATACACTTATAACGCAGCTATATTCACCATCTGAACAGAAAGAGAGTCTGTATGAACTCATAAATGATAATACGGAGCTGGGAATACTTGACAGATCACACTTCTCCTCAATTTGGGCCATTAGTATTAAGGAGGATTTTAATATTATCCTGATTATATCATCGCTTCTTGTATTCATCACCCTTTTAATCTCATACGGAAGGATTGAATTGGCTGTTATGGCCTTTTTACCCATGGCTGTAAGCTGGGTAATAATACTGGGGTTAATGAATATTCTAGGAATAGAGTTTAATATTTTCAACATTCTGCTTGCCACTTTTATTTTTGGTATAGGTGACGACTTCAGTATTTTTGTACTCGATGGACTATCTGCTGAATATCAAGGGAAGGGTGAGGCTCTGGCATCACACAAAAGTGCTATTTTCTTTTCAACATTTACAGTTCTGGCAGGAGTTGGCTCTATGGCCTTCGCCACTCATCCGGCTTTAAGGTCAATTGCACTGGTATCAATAGTGGGAATTTCTGCTGTCTGGATAGTTGCATATACAATACAACCGATTGTTTACAGATTTTTTATCACAACTCCTGCTTCTCGAGGTCTTCATCCATATACTTTTTCAGGTGTAGCTCAGATGATTCTTACATTTTCAGCTTTTGTTGCAGGGTGTCTCTTAATAGCAATTTTAATTCCGGTTCTTATGATACTACCGGTAAAGCACTCGTCCAGGCAGCTACTGCTTAGAAGAGTTATTAAAGCTATTGTTTTTCTACCTGTTAGGCTATCACCTACAGTTAGAATATTCAATGATAATGATCATAAAGAGAATTTTAAAAAACCAGCGGTTATAATTGCAAATCATCAGTCTTTCATTGACATTCTGATGCTTTTATCCCTTTACCCCAAGATTGTTATGATGACAAATAAGTGGGTGTGGAACTCACCTGTTTTTGGTCATATTGTGAGGTTTGCAGGATTTATTTACCACAAAGATGGTATAGAGAATCATATTGAATCATTGAAGCTTAAAATCAAGGAGGGTTATTCTGTATTAATCTTTCCAGAAGGTACTCGTTCTCCTGATATGGAGATTCACAGATTCCACAAAGGGGCGTTTAAGTTTGCACAAGAACTTTCATTGGATATTCTCCCTATAGTAATATATGGGAATGGTAATCTTGTGTCAAAGAGAGAGCCATTTTATGTCAAGAGAGGAATAATTGGCTATAGAATACTTCAAAGAATTACACCTGAGAATATTGATTATGGCTCTGATTACAGAGAGAGGTGTAAGGCAGTTGCAAGACTGATGAAAGATGAGTATTCAAAACTCAGGCATGAATATGATGTTCCGGAAAATCTGTTTTTCTACCAGAAAGTAATGTCCGGCTACATATATAAAGGGCCTGTTACTGAGTGGTATCTGAGGATTAAAATGAGGATGGAAAAGTATTATAAGCCATTTCATAAAATTGTACCTCTAGATGCTAAAGTGACAGATATTGGATGTGGTTACGGTCCACTTTGTATGATGTTAGGAATACTCTCTTCAAAAAGAGTTGTAACAGGAATTGACTACGATAAGGAGAAGATTGATACTGCAAAGAACTCATGGCTTTCAGGCGGAAATATTAATTTTTTATATGCTGATGCTTTACAGTGTGAACTGCCTGCTAGTGATGTTTTTATAATGAATGATGTCCTGCACTATCTGCTTCCTGAAGAGCAGACTCAAATTATTGAAAGAGCAATAATATCATTAAATTCAGGGGGATTCCTTATATTGAGAGATGGAGACTCTGAAAAAGTGAGTAATCATAAAGTGACAAAACTATCAGAATGGTTTTCAATAAAGCTGCTTGGCTTTAACAAGGCAAATCAAGCCCCGTGCTTTACAAGCGGAACCAAGATGAGAGAGATTGCTGCAGAGCTAAATTGTGACCTTACAGAGATGGCAAACGATACCATTACATCTAACACAATATTTATAATGAGACCTAAACAGAGTAAAATATGAAAATATATGATGTAGCTGTTATAGGAGCAGGTCTCGCAGGCCTTGAGTGTGCTTCTCTCTTGTCAAAGGAGGGAATGAGTGTTATTGTTCTCGAACAGGGTAGTGAACCCGGAGGTCTTTTTCAACCATTCAAACGGAGAGGAGTAACAATTGACTCATCTGTTCACTATATAGGTAGTATGGACAAAGGCCAGTTTATGGAGCGTTTCTTTGCCTACTTAAATGTTACTGACAAAGTAGATTTTGTTAGAATGGATAATGATGAATTTGAATCGGTGTATACTAACGGCAAATGTTATCCAATGGCAATGGGACATGATAATTTTGTTGAGAAACTTACAGAATTCTTTCCATCTGAAAAGGAGGGTTTAAAAAGATATATTGAGGCAATAAAAAAGACTGCTCTCTTTTCAGTTGAGAGTGTGAAAGATGGGAAAGGTTTTTCTAGAGAATCACTTTACGGGGTTGCTATCTCTGTTGATGAGGAGATAAATGCGTATATATCGAATCCAGAGCTTAGGAAAATACTTAAGGGCAATTCAATAATATATTGTGGCGAGAGAGAGATTACTCCATTTTATGTCCATGCGATGACAACTAACTCATACATTGAGTCATCATGGAGAATAAAAGGAGGTGCGTATAAAATTACTGATGCTCTAAAAGATTCTGTTATAGCAAACGGAGGAGAGATTAGGTGCAAGACTGAGGTGAAATCAATCCTTTTAAAAGATAAACAAGTATCGGGGGTTGAGACATCAGCCGGAGAGCAGATTATGGCAAAGAGAGTGATATCAACTCTTCACCCTCATAATACTACTATGATGGTCGGTCCGGAAGCAGGGCTTAAAGACAGCTACAGAAGAAGAGTAAAAGAGCTTAAGAATTCAGTAAGCATGTTTTGTCTTTATTTAATTCTTAAACCTAACTCTTTCAAATACATTAATAAAAATCTTCATCTTCTTGGCGAAAATCCACTTATGGTTTCGTTTCAACCCCCAGAATCCTCTTCCCCTTATGCCGAGGTAGTTACCTTAATTACCCCTATGTCATTTGACGAGGTGTCTAAATGGGAAAACTCTATGCCCCAAGCCAGAGGAGCGGAGTACCTTGAGTTTAAAAGAGCATATTCAGAATCTCTGTTAACAAGACTAGAGGAGGTTATCCCCGATTTCAGAAAACATATAGATTTTTCATGCTCAGCCTCACCGCTTACATTCAGAGATTATGTTAAAACCCCATATGGCAGTGTATACGGAGTAATGAAAGATTACAACAAGCCTTTATCAACCTTCATTTCTGTAAAATCTCGAATTGAGAACCTCTATCTGGCAGGTCAAAGCATCAATCTTCACGGTGTAATGGGCGTAACGTTCACATCCCTTTTAGTATGTTCTGAAATACTCGGTAACGAGGTAGTAGAAAAAATTGGATTATGATAAGAGTATTGGTAAAATCACTCAAATATTTAATAATTGGATTGTTTGCTCTAATTGTAATAATTACTTCAGCAGGCCTTTTTCTTTATATGACGGCTGAAAGAGAAATTCCGGCAAATAATATTCCTTTATCTATTCCTGAGCCCAGGGACTCTTCAGGGGTTTTACTTTTTGGAAGAGCTTCACTTGAGAGGGGGGAGGGTGACTTATGGAATTTAAGACTTAAAGGAGGGCCGGAAGAGCGGGGTCTTGCTTTTGGGCAGTTATGTAAAAACCTGATGTACGAACAGGAGAAGGCATTCGTCGATCAAATTAAGATTCTTGTTCCAAATGAAAAGTATTTATCATTTCTGAAATATCTCACAATAATTTATAACAGAAATATTCAGTCAAATATCCAGGAGGAGTACAAAAAAGAGATATATGCTACATCTCTGGGAAGCAGCGGGGAGTTTAACTATATTGGAGACCCTTACGACAGACAGTTAAACTACCACGCAGCTCATGACTTGGGCCATGCTATGCAGGAGTATATGCTGGTAGGCTGCTCCTCCTTCGCTGTATGGGGCTCGCATAGTGAGGATTCAACACTTTTAATTGCCAGAAATTTTGATTTTTGGGTTGGAGACGATTTTGCAAAGAATAAACTAGTCACAATTATGGAACCAGATAGGGGATATAGTTTCGTTTCTGTAGGCTGGGCAGGAATGTCAGGTGTTCTCTCCGGAATGAATGAGAAGGGGCTAACTATAACAATGAATGCTGCAAAATCATCTCCCCCCGTAATGTCAAAGACCCCTATCTCATTAATTGCAAGAGAGATTCTCCAATATGCATCAAATATTGACGAAGCATTTAAAATTGCTTCATCAAGAGATGCATTTGTTTCTGAATCTCTATTAATTGGTTCTGCGAGCGAGAACAGGGCCGTCATAATTGAGAAGACTCCTAAAGATACCAGGCTTTACACAACAGATGGAGAATTTCTGATATCAACCAACCACTTTCTTTCTGATGGATTTTTAAAGGATAAAGAGAGTAAAGAAGCCGTGGAAGCAATCGAGGGGAGCCATTCACAATACAGATACAGGCGGATTGAAGAACTTCTTGATATCTACAGGCCTTTATCCCCTGTAAGTAGTGCAAACATTCTAAGGGAACCAGATGGACTAAAAGAGGAGACGGTGGGACTCGGTAACGAGATGTCTATAAATCAATATATCTCTCATCATGCAGTAATATTTAAACCTACAGAGAGGGTTATGTGGATTAGTACTGCTCCGTGGCAACTTGGAAAAATGGTTAAATATGATTTGAATGAGCTCTTTAACCTGGGTAAGCCAATTACAAAAGATAACTATACAGATATACCAGCCGATTCAATTCAAATTGCACAGAACGTCCGACTTGTAGTTAAATTCAGGGAGCAGTCTAAAGCTCTTTTAAAACTTACAAAGCTAAAACAGAGGGTTAGTGATAAGTTCAGAGATAGTTATATAGCTTTGAATCCAGATTTCTTTCAAACATTCATTAATCTGGGAGACAATTATTCTTCATCAGGAGATAACGATAGTGCAAGAGAGATGTATATAAAGGCAAATATCTTAAAACTACCATCAAGGGGTACAAAAATGCAAATCGAAAATAAAATAGAAAAACTTAAATAGAATGAAAAGAGATCCTCAACTTCAGTTTAAATCACGTGAGGAGATCGCAAATTTTCAGGATAGCTCATTGAGAGATACCCTGAACTATGTGTTGTCCCACTCACCATATTACATTAATCTGTTCAAAAAGAAGGGAATAGATGTCTCTGCAATCAATAAGGTTTCAGATCTGTCTCTTTTACCCACAACAAACAAACAGGACCTGCAGCTTAATAACGATTTGTTTCTTTGTGTACCCAGAGACAAAGTAATTGACTATGTTACAACATCTGGGACTCTTGGCGAGCCGGTAACTTTCATGCTTACAGAAAATGATCTGGACAGGCTTGCATATAATGAGATGATATCATTTACTACAGCAGGTTGTGAGGAGAACGAGGTAATTCAAATAATGACAACACTTGACAGGCGATTCATGGCAGGGCTCGCCTATTTTATGGGTGCCAGAAGATTAGGTTCTGGAATAGTGAGAGTGGGTAATGGTATCCCTGAACTTCAGTGGAGCTCAATTCTAAATGTCAAACCGGAATCTTGCATTGTTGTTCCATCATTCCTTATCAAACTTGCGGAATACGCATCAAAAAATAATATTGAGCTATCTGAATCATCCCTGAAAAGAGCAATTTGTATAGGAGAGCCATTAAGGGATACGGACCTCACAGACAACACTCTTACCAGAAAAATAAAACAGTTGTGGCCAAACCTTTCTCTTCACTCTACTTATGCATCAACTGAGATGCAGAGCTCGTTCACAGAGTGTGAGCACCTTTGCGGAGCTCATCATCAACCGGACCTGATAATTATTGAGATTTTAGATGAGAATGAAAAACCTGTTAAGGAGGGAGAGATTGGGGAATTGGTAATTACTACACTAGGGGTTGAGGGAATGCCTCTCATTAGGTTCAAAACGGGTGATCTCTGCCGGGCATTTATCCAAAAATGCAGTTGTGGAAGGAATAGTACCCGCCTAAGCCCCATTCTGGGACGTAAGGGGCAAATGATTAAATATAAGGGCACCACACTATACCCTTCAGCTTTGTATGACGTACTAGATAATATCGAAGGGATTATAAATTATCAGGTACAAGTATATACAAACTCTTTGGGTACAGACTCAATTTTGATCAAGATTGGGACCATTAAACCATCAGAATCATTTGAAAGAAAAATTAAGGAGCATTTTCGCGCAAGAATCAGGGTAGCTCCAGAGATTAGTTTTGAGCCGATTGAGTTGCTTGCCAAAGCTATACTGCCTCCTCAGAGTCGTAAGCCTGTCAAGTTCCTTGATGTAAGATAGACTCTTTTTTTTCACTATATTTGTGAAATATAGTTATATGAAAAAGGTAATTCTCTGTTTCTCGTTACTGCTTTTTTTCTCCTCTTTTATTCCGGATACCGGAGAGAGGTTTTTCTCTGCTCTTGCCCGGCATTCATCTGAAGTGAAGACAGTTTCAGGTACTTTTGAACAGCTAAAACAGATCAAAGTTCTTGACCAAAGTGTAAGCTCATCCGGGAATTTTTACTACAGCCGTCCCGGAAATGTTCGTTTTGACTACACTTCACCCAAGGTAATGTCAATAATTATGACCCCTTCAAATATCCATATTCTCTCATCAAAAAGTTCAAGTACCTTCTCTCTTGAGAAACAAAAAGGGCTTGCAGATCTTGCAAAGGTTATGGAGGCATGCATGGGTGGCGATTTTAATTCAATTCCCAACTCATATAAGGTGGCTTATTATAAAGGAGAGAAAGGGCATCATCTTGTAATTGAGCCTAAGATTAAGTCCAGAAACAATCCTTACAATAAGATAGAATTAAGACTTAGCGAAGAAGACTATTCAATTGAAGAGCTTGCTCTTCACGAAAGGAGTGATGATGTAACAACATACAAATTCAGAGGAATTTCAACTAATAAAAGATTCGCATCAACATTTTTCAAACCCTGAGACATGGAAAAAAGAAAAAAAATAGCTGTGTTTTACTATACCCAAACCGGGCAGTTGCAGGATATATTGAACTCATTCCTTAAGCCGCTTGAATCAAAGGGTTGCGAAGTAATTTATAAGGAAATTGAGCCAATAGAGCCATTTCCATTCCCCTGGACATCGGATCAATTCTACGACATATTTCCAGAATCCAGGGCAGAGATTCCATTTCCACTCAGGAAGATGGACTTTTCAGATGTTATGGATGCAGATATTGTTGTTCTTGGCTATCAGCCTTGGTTTCTTGCTCCATCAATTCCAGTTGCTTCATTTCTTAGGTGTCAAGAGACTATGCTTTATCTGTCAGGCAGAGATGTGATTGCAGTGGGAGGCACAAGAAATATGTGGTTTTCAGCTATAAAGAGTATCAAGACAAGGCTGGAGATGTCAGGAGCAAAGTTAGTGGCTCACTTAGCATTGGAAGACAGACATAACAATTTGGTTAGCGTCCTTACAATTTTCAGATGGTTGATTAATAACAAAAAAGAGGCAACCAAATATCTTCCGGCTGCAGGAGTCTCAAAGGAAGACATAAATTCAGTCTCGGCTCTCTCTCATGATCTTTTTGCATCAATTGAAAGTCGTGATTTTGAGACTTTGCAGAAAAATATTGTTGAGAAGGATGGCCTTAGATTTAATCCGGGAATATATTTTATTGAAAACAACGGAAATAAAATCTGGGGTGCCTGGGCTAAATGGGTCCTTAAGAAGGGTAAATATGGAGATCCTTCCAGACACATAAGACTAAAGATTTTCAAGTGGTATCTCCTTACGCTTATTTTTGCGATATCACCATTTGGTTCACTCTTTTTTGCAATTACCTGGCCTCTAAGGAGAAGGTCATATGAGACCATCAAAAAAAATATTCTATTTTTACAACCTTAACCTACTAATTATGCGCCCTGTATATATTACAAGAACATCTTCCTTCCTGCCTAACGATCCCGTTCAGAATAGCGAGATTGAGGAGTATCTGGGTATGATTGGCGGAAAACCATCCAGAGCAAAAGAGTTGATTCTTAGAAATAATCAGATTAAAACCAGGTACTACGCCCTGGACAAGGAGCAGAATGTTACTCATTCCGCTTTTGATATGGCAGTAGAGGCCATCGGTTCTCTTTATGGTGAGGGGATTGATGAGAACACAATTGATCTTTTGGCTGCCGGAACAGCTTCTCAGGAGATGATAATGCCTTCGCACGGAGTGCAGATTCATGGTCAGATGGGAGGAGAGAGGGATATGGAGGTTGTCTCATTTGCAGGATCTTGTTGCAGTGGAATTCACGCCTTAAAATATTGTCAGATGGCTGTTGCTTCAGGAGATAAAGAGATGGCAGTTGCAGTAGCTTCTGAAAGGTTCTCCGCATGGATGAGGGCATCTTTCTTTAATGATGAATACGAAAGCCTCTCAAGATTGATGGCTGATCCTATGATAGCATTTGAGAAAGATTTTCTGAGATTTATGCTGTCAGACGGAGCTTCGGCTCTTTTGGTTACAGATAAACCCAATGAAAATGGTTTGTCTCTCAAGCTTGAATGGGTAGAGCTTACCTCTTATGCCAATACAATGCCTGCATGTATGTACGCAGGTGCTCAGTATGATGGTGATGAGCTGATGGGGTGGACAAGATATCCTGAGAGGGAGTGGACAGAGAGGTCTCTCTTTTCGCTTAAGCAGGATACGAAGTTGCTTGGAGCAAATATTGTCAAGCTTGGTGGCAAGTTTTTAATGGATGTCTCTAAAAAAAGAGGCCTCAAACCAGATGGAATTGATTGGTTTTTACCGCATCTCTCCTCTATGTATTTTAGAAAGAAAATCTTCGACGAACTGGCAGGTTTGGGTTTCTCTATACCTGAAGAGAAGTGGTTCGTGAATCTTCCAAAATTTGGAAATGTGGCGGCAGCATCGGCCTTTCTTATGATTGATGAACTTTTCAAAAGCGGAAAGCTTAAAAAGGGTGATAAAATTCTTGTTATGGTTCCTGAAAGTGCAAGGTTCTCATATGCTTATGTTTATCTTACTGTTTGCTGATTATGAAAATTAATGATGTTCCTCAGGATGGTAACATCCTAGAGAAGAGTGGTGAGGTTAGGGATGTTTGTTATGCCGTAGACGAAAATGGTGAATACAAGCAGGTAATTAGTGTGGGGTGGGAGCCCAAGAACGAGGCAATAAATTATGCATGGAGTTTGATTGAAGAGGAATCTGAGCTCATTAAGAGGGATGTCATATCCGGTAAATTAAGCCCTCTGGCTTATCATATTCACAGGAGTGTTATGACTCCGGAAATTCTATCCTCTTATACAGGTTTCACAAAACGTGAGATTAAAAGATGGTGTAAACCAAAGCACTTTATGAAACTTGACAATGATAAGCTAGGCATAATTGCCCGGGTACTTAAAATGGACATAGAACAATTAGTTTCCGTTTAATAATATGCAATTAGATTTTAAACACAAACCCTCTGGACATTGCGAGAATGGAGTTGTAAGCAATTTGCTGGGTTTTTATGGTATAAATATTAGCGAGGCAATGGTTTTTGGACTTGGTTCAGGACTCTTTTTTGCCCATATGCCTTTTATTAAACTTCACGGTATGGCCGTAACATCTTTCAGGCCACTTCCGGGTGCAATTTTCTCAAGAGTCATGTCTCTTCTTGGGATAAAGATGAAGCGTTATAAGTTCAGAGACAAGGAAAAATCTATGATAGCACTGGACAAGATTTTGTTGTCGGGAACTCCGGTGGGAATGCTTGTAGGTGTTTATAATCTTCCCTATTTTCCTAAGGAGTACAGATTCCATTTTAATGCACACAATATATGTGTGATTGGTAAGGAGGGGGATGTTTATACTGTTTCAGATCCTGTTGTGGTAGATAAATGCACACTAACATACGATGAACTTAAGACAGTACGTTTTGCCAAGGGTACATATCCTCCCAGCGGAAGAATGTATCATATTACCGATATTAGTCACAAAAGAGAGATAGACAGAGAGACGATTCGTAAATCAATTTTATTGAATTGTAACCGAATGACAAAGATACCTATACCTATGTTTGGGGTAAACGGAATTCGGTTCCTTGCCCGCAGAATGAGAAGATGGGAGAGAGGTATGGGTAAGAAAAGGGCTGCTTTAAACCTGGCACAGGTAATAAGAATGAACGAAGAGATAGGTACAGGGGGGGCCGGATTCAGATTTATTTATGCCGCTTTCCTTCAGGAGGCTGCAAACACAATGAATATGCCTGAATTAAGGCGTTTCTCTGAGGAGATGACATCTGCTGGTGACATGTGGCGTGACTTTTCTTACAACGCAGCCAGAATGTTTAAAAAGAGAGATGGAGATACGATTACTTATGATATTCTTGCAG
>JAVEZL010000021.1:0-35109 GCA_034003005.1 Bacteroidales bacterium | reverse complement strand
AGCACTGTATTAGGCGACCCCATCCAGGGTGAAGGGGTTCACCTCTCTCCGGAAGGAGTTCAATACACCAGAAGCAAAAGCAGGCAGACCCCATCGGCCTACGCAAAGCATATTCTTCAGCTGGAGAAATGGAGATTCACGGCAGGTGTTCTGGTGGCAGAAAATATGCGCCTCTACGGAGGGGCAAGTGCTGCATACAGTATAACTCCATATCTTGAGGCAAATGGCTGGATTAATAACTCTTTCAGAAAGCCCACATTTACCGACCTCTACTATAAAAGCCCCAACCAGACAGGGAATATGGATCTCAAACCCGAGGAGGCTGTATCCGCTCAGATGGGGCTGAGATATACAAAATCGGGGCTCAGGGGCTCGCTCTCCGGATTCTACAGATATGGGTTCAGTATAATTGACTGGACAAGGGAGAGCGGATCGGACCAATGGCTGGCGAGCAACATTACAAATGTGGTTACTGCCGGTTTTGAAGCATCATTAATTAAAAACTGGACAAACTCCTTTCTGAACAGCGCAGGGGTTACCTATGCATTTTTAGATGTATCAAAAAAAACCGATGGTCTATTGTCTCTCTATGCTACTGATTTTTTAAGGCACAAAGCGACTGCATTTGCAGACCATAAAATTTTCCTTAATCTCTCTGCAAGATGGGACCTGAGTTTTCAGAAGAGAGAGGGGAGCTGGCTGGGGCCACAATCCACTGAGGTTCCCTACAAAGCATTTGCACTTGCAGATGTTAAACTGGTCTGGACAGAGCGCAAATGGAAAGTATCTTTAGAGGCAACCAATCTCTTTGGAACAGATTACCTCTACCTTGGTAATTTGCCTCAGCCCGGCAGATGGATAAAAGCAGGGCTGGCGTTGAACCTATAATGGCTATGCGTTATTATTACTTAAATTATTAAAAAAATAAATTATTTTTACGTTTTATATAACTGAATTAAATAATAACTCTAAATATTCTATGAAAAGTAAACTATTCACTATGTTAGTTTCAACAGCTTTATTAGCGGCCTCTTGCGGAGGAGACTCCGGAAAGCAGCCGGAAGAGCTAATCACAAAAAGCAACATTACAGTTGAGGGGGGAAGACTCACTCCTGAAGTGATGCATAGTATGGGAAAGGTATCAGACCCTCAGGTATCACCGGACGGTTCAAAGATTCTTTACGGGGTAGCATATACCAGTATTCCTCAAAATAAAAACAACAGGGAACTGTTTGTTATGAACGCCGATGGTTCTGATCAGAAGCAGCTTACTACTACATCCGGCAGCGAGAACAATGCAAGGTGGATAAATAACGGTAACGAGATTGCATACCTTTCAGGCGGACAGTTATGGATGATGAAAGCCGACGGGACTGGTGCAAAAAAGGTAAGCGACTACGAGAATGGGATAAACGAATTTGATTTTTCGCCTGACGGGAGTAAAATTATGTTTGTAAGCGATGTTAAAGCTGACAAAAAGGCTGTGGATTTGTGGCCGGATCTTGACAAAGCAAACGGAAGAATGTACTCAGATCTTATGTACAGACACTGGGATCATTTTGTTGAAACCATTCCCCACACTTTTATAGCTGACTTTGACGGCAAGGGGCTCAGCAATATTACAGATATACTGGAGAATGAGCCTTATGAATTGCCTGTACTGCCTTTTGGTGGTATTGACCAGCTGAACTGGAGCCCTGATGGATTCTCAATTGCATACTCCAGCAGAAAACTTACCGGAAAAGAATACGCTTTCTCTACAAATACAGATATATATATTTACAATATAGCTGAGAAGACTCACGAAAACATAACTGACGGAATGCCGGGATATGACACGGATCCGCTATTCTCACCTGATGGCAAAACTATTGCCTGGATATCAATGGAGAGAGCCGGGTTTGAGGCAGACAAAAAGAGAATCTTTATCATGGATATTGAGACAAAGGTAAAAACTGAACTAACTACAGATTTTCCTTATAATGCCGAGTCAATTACATGGCTGGCGGATGGCTCCGGTCTCTATTTCACATCTTGTGTAAAGGCTCTTACAGGTGTATATCTTGTAAATCTTGCAGACAGGGAGATTAGGCAGGTGGTTCAGGATCAGTTTGATTTTGATGGTGTACAGCTTGCCGGGGATAAACTTGTGGGCACCTACAAAAGCATGTCGATGCCTAATGAAGTTGTTTCTATTAATCCTCTTGATGGAACATATGCTCAACTAACCTTTGAGAATAAGCATCTTCTTGACCAGATAACAATGGGAAGAGTTGAGGAGAGATGGATTAAGACTGTTGATAATAAGGATATGCATATGTGGGTTGTCTATCCTCCAGATTTCGATTCCACTAAGGTATATCCTGCATTGCTCTTCTGTCTTGGAGGGCCTCAGGGAACTCTTAGCCAGGGATGGTCATATCGCTGGAACTTTCAGCTTATGGCTGCCAACGACTATATAGTAATACTTCCAAACAGAAGAGGAACCACCGCTTTTGGACAGGAGTGGACAGATCAGATTTCAGGAGACTATCCTGGACTAAATATGCAGGATTACTTCTCTTCTGTTAAAGAGATGAAGAAAGAAAAATACGTGGGTAAAGTGGGAGCTGTAGGGGCAAGCTACGGTGGATATTCCGTATTCTATCTTGCAGGAATTCACAAAGGTATGTTTTCTGCATTTATTGCACATGCCGGCATATTCAATCAGGAGCATATGTATATGACTACAGAAGAGATGTGGTTCCCGCATTGGGACAATGGTGGTGCACCATGGGATAATAACCCGGTTGCGAACAGGCACTATGCAAGCTCACCTCACAAACTTGTGAAAAACTGGGATACTCCTATCCTTATTACTCATGGTGAAATGGACTACAGAGTTCCTGTAGATCAGGGAATGGCTGCATTTAATGCTGCTCAGGCACTTGGCGTTCCTTCCGAATTACTCCTCTTCCCTGGTGAAAATCACTGGATTCTAAAACCACAGAACAGTATTCAATGGAACAGGGTATTCTACTCATGGCTAGATAAATGGCTTAAAAATTAATAAATTAACAGAATGAAAAGAATTATTACAATATCACTTGTACTTTTCTCAATTGCTGCTTATGGTCAGAAAAAACCTCTTGACCACTCCGTTTATGATAACTGGAAAAGCATCGGAAATATTCAGATAACTGAGGATGGTAAGTTTGCACTATATCAGGTTAATGCCCAGGAGGGAGACGGATATATAGTATCTCTTAATCTTGCGAACCTTGAGAAGAGAACAATTGAAAGAGGAGGTACATCCAGGATTACTCCCGATGGAAAATTTGCCGCTTTCTCTATCAAACCCCTTTTTCAACAGACAAAAGAGGCCAGAATAAAAAAGAGTAAACCGGACCAGATGCCCAAGGACACTTTGGCTGTTTACAACTTCCTTACTAAAGATCTTAAGACCTTCCCTTATCTCAAAGGGTACAAGATGGGTCGCTGGGGAAACAAATACCTGGCCTTTCAAGCTACTCCTCCTGCAGACACTGCAAAGAGCAAGAAACCTGTAAAAAAGGATAAGGATGAGGGAACTGAATTATTTGTATATCATCTAAGCAGTGGTAATATTGATACGCTTAAATATGTTGCCGAATACGATTTTTCAAGAGGTGGAGATACATTGTTTTATGTATCCAGACCTAACTCTAAGGACTCTCTGCACAAACCGGGCCTATTTATGTACAGCCCGGAGAAAAAGGCAGCAAAGGCTCTGCTGTTAACTGATCTTAAACAAAGTGTAAAACTCCCTGAGGTAAGTGAAGACAATGCAAGGATTATTTTCTATGCAAAACTGGACACAACCAAGAAAAACAAGGATAAGAGTATCTCTGTAATGGAGTATAAATCCGGGATGGAGAGTGCAAGGGTAGTCATTGACAATAGTTTTACATCTCTTCCTAAAGGTATGCTGATTAGTGAGAACAGAGAGCTAGCCTTTAGCAAAGATGGAGGCAGATTGTTTTTTGGAATTGCACCTGTCCGCCCTGAAAAGGATACAACAAACAAAGAGCCGGAGGTAGCAAGACTGGATATCTGGCATTATGAGGAGCCATACATACAGCCTATGCAGTTAAAAAATCTGCAAAGAGAGCTCAAAAAATCATATCTAAGTAAGATTGAGCTTGAGGGAGAACCTGATTTTGTTCAGCTCGCAAAGGATGAATATGAAAATATCATTGTTCCCGTTAAATGGTCTGGCGAAAAAGGGATTGCAATAAGTAACTACGATTACAGGATTGAATCTCAATGGGACGCTAATCCTAAGAGAGATTTGTACATAATTGACATTAAGACCGGAGAAGCTAAAAAAATTCTCAAAGGGGAGTATATGAGCAACTTCTCAGTTTCTCCTGACGGGAACTTCTTTGTTTGGTACAATAACAGCGATCAGAATTGGTACTCGCTTAATATTCCTCTTGAGAAAAAAATATGTCTGACTGAGGGAATGAGCATTAAATTTGCCGATGAGCTTCATGACTCACCATCCATGGCATCCTCTTACGGTAATGGCGGATGGACTGAGGGTGATAAATCTATATTCATTTACGACCGTTATGATGTTTGGAAATTTGACCCTACAGGAGTGAGAGCCCCTGAGAATTTCACCGAAGGAAAAGGTGCCTCTGAGAGAATAACTTTCAGGATAACCAGACCGGACAGAGAGTTCAGAGATATGGAGCCGGTCGCTGAAAAGTCTGAATTTCTGTTTACCGCTTTTGATAATAAAACAAAAGAGAACGGATTTTATTCAAAGGATATGACCACAAGAAAACCTGTTCTTAGAAGGTGGTCTGTGGAACCATTCACCTTCTCTTCTTTCAAAAGAAGCAAATCAGGAAAAGAGTCGGTTTTTACAAAGGCTAACTTCACAAACTCTCCTGATGTTTGGATCTCAAAGGATAATTTAAAGACACAGACAAAGATTTCTGATATTAACCCTCAGCAAAGAGAATACAACTGGGGTACAGTTGAATTGGTAAACTGGAAATCTGCAACAGGTATTGAACTCGAAGGTCTTCTTTACAAACCGGAAAACTTTGATCCGTCAAAGAAATACCCTATGCTGGTTTATTTCTATGAAAGGAATTCTGATTTACTTCATGCATACAGAGCCCCTGCACCTAGCAGATCAACTATAAATATCCCTTATTTTATAAGCAACGAATACATAGTTTTTGTTCCGGACATTGCTTACGAACTGGGGCACCCTGGCAAGAGCGCAATTGATTGCATTGTACCAGGTGTAAAGATGCTTTGCGAGAACAAGTGGATTGACAGTGAAAATGTTGCTATTCAGGGACAGAGCTGGGGAGGATATCAGGTAGCATACATGATTACGAAACCAGAAACCTTCAAGTGGAAAGCCGGTGGAGCAGGTGCTCCAGTTGCAAACATGACAAGTGCGTATGGTGGTATCAGATGGGGCTCCGGAATGGTAAGACAATTCCAGTACGAACATACTCAAAGCAGAATCGGCAAAACCCTCTGGGAGGCACCTGAATTATACATTGAGAATTCTCCACTCTTTTTCGCAGACAAGGTAGAGACTCCGCTTCTTATCATGCATAATGATGAAGATGATGCAGTTCCATGGTATCAGGGAATTGAGTATTTCACCGCTTTGCGCAGGCTTGGGAAACCGGTTTGGATGCTTCAGTACAATAATGAAGTGCACAATCTGGCAAAAAGAGTTAATGCAAAAGATCTAAGTATAAGGCTTGCTCAGTTCTTTGATTACTATTTGAAAGGTGCTCCTATGCCTGTCTGGATGAAAAGAGGAGTGCCCGCAACGCTTAAAGGTATAGATTTTGGTTATGATTTAACTGAATAATAACTATTTGAAAATATTTTTAATTAAATTTGTGCAGGAGGGTAGTTCTCTCTTTAATCAATTAGAATTATGACCTGCACATATTTAAAAACCATAACAAGACAACTGTTTTTGACAGCAGTTGTCTTGTCATTCTTTACAGCTTGTAAAGAGAAGAGTACTGAGGTCAATAATACAACTTTACCGGAATCCCGCTCATTGACCGGTACGGTGATTAACCTTGGAAATATTGCCGAACCTGCGTCTGTTAAGGCAGGATCTCCCATTATTGCATCTGCCAGTATAGGATTAAAAGTTAAAGAGCAGAGTAATATAATCAAAGCATCTGAACCTGTAAAACTGACAATATCCAACTCAAATATCTTAACTCCTGGCAGAAATGGAATTCCTCTTCCTGTTGTTAAAAATGCTAAAGAAAGGGTTGTAACTGCTTATCCTCCCGCAAGAATTGAGGCAAAAGACGCATACATCAGAGATAAAAATCCTGATAACTTCAGCTCTATAGGAAAACTACAAGGGCTCAGACACGATCAGATAAGGGCCATGACTGAAGATAAGACCGGGAACTTATGGCTTGGGACTGATGACGGACTTACGAGGTACGACGGCAGATATCTTTACCACTACACAACAGAGCAGGGCTTAAGTAATAGTCTTATCCTGTCTGTAATGCATGATTCAAAAGGTAATATATGGGCAGGAACATTCAGGGGTGGAGTTGTAAAATTTGACGGACAGGAGTTCCATATTTTTTCAGTTGAAGAGGGGCTTCCTAGTGACGTTGTTAACTGGATAGAGGAGGATAGCTCCGGCAACATATGGCTGGCAACAGGCGGTGGTATTGTCAAGTATGATGGAAAGAACTTTACTGTTTACACAAAGGAGAACGGATTGTGTGATAACGATACCCGTTATCTTATGGTGGACAGATATGGCAAACTCTGGATTACAACCAATCTTGGAGGAATCTCCTGCTTTGACGGAGAGAGCTTCACAAATTACACAACTGCAGAGGGATTACCACAAAATGAGGTTACCTCATTAAGCGAGGACAGGAAAGGAAATATCTGGATTGGCCTTTCCAGTATGGGTATTTTAAAATACAATGGAAATAGTTTCTACCATTTTGATAGCTCTTCCGGGCTTAACGATGGCTCTATCAGGAGTATACTAGAAGATTCAAATGGTAATCTATGGATAGGAACTACCAGAACAGGTCTCTATAAATTTGATGGCTCAAATTTTACAAATTTTAATCTAAACGAGGGGTTGGGATCTGAGTATGTAAGGTGCATCCACGAAGATAGATCGGGAAATATATGGATAGGAACAAGAACTGCCGGCCTTGTCAGATACAAGGGAGATGTTTTTACTCATTTAACTATTGATGACGGACTTAGTAACAGTAGAGTAATGAGTATCCTGAAAGACAGTAATAATCTTGTCTGGATTGGTACTTTTGGAGGATATGTGACAGTTATTGGAAATCCAGACAGTAAAATTGGAGATAAATGGTACTCTTTATTCGGCCCTGATCAGGGATTAAACAGCACCAGGATTTATAGTATCTATGAGCAAAGCAAAGGAAAGATATGGTTTGGGACTGATGGCGGGGGGGTTGTATTGTTTGACGGAAACAGAACCATAACTTACACAAAAGAGCATGGACTTTCAGATAACACAATAAGAGATGTTTCAAAATCATCAGGAGGTGGAATATGGATTGGCACATACGGAGGAGGAGCCTCTCTTTTTGAAAACAATCTGTTTACAAATTTCACAACATCTTCCGGACTAAGCAGCAATAATATACTTAGTGTATTTGAAGATAGCAAAGGCGTTGTTTGGTTTGGAACCGACGGTGGCGGTTTAACATCATACTATAAAAAGACTTTTACGCACTTTACTGTAAAAGATGGTTTTTACAACAATACTGTGTATAGTATCATTGAGGACAACGAGGGAAATATCTGGTTTGGTACCGGTGGAGAAGGAGTAGTAAAATATGATGGTAAGAAGTTTACCAAAATTGGGACTGAAGAGGGATTAAATAATGGATATGTTCTATCTCTGAAACAAGACAATAATGGTAATATTTGGGCCGGGACAAGATACGGCATAAATAAAATTAGAAAAAACCCATCAGATAATAACTATCAAATAAGAAGTTACAATTATGAGGATGGATTTATTGGGATGGGCTGTAATCTCGGTGCCATAGAAGAGCTTCCAGGAGGAGAAATTCTTGTAGGAACAAACGATCGCCTTACCATATTCCATGGAGACACAGAACTACAAAAGAGTGCACCTTTTACGATGCAAATGACAAATCTTATGATCTTCAATGAAGAGATTCCATGGACTCATCTGCACACACTAAAAGATACCACCTTTATGCTTAACAACGGTTTGCCCCTGAAAAATGTAAATTTATCCGGCATATCAAGGTGGAACAATGTCCCTATTGATCTTGAATTGCCATACAAATTAAACTACATAACATTCAAATTCATTGCTGTCACTCAAAACGAGATAAACAAAGTCAAGTATGAATATATGCTCGAGGGGCTAGACAGAAAATGGAATAAAACATCAACTGTAACAGAAATCCCATATGTTAATCTCTCTCCCGGGAAGTATATATTCAAGGTAAGAGCAACATCCAGTGAGGGTATTACAAGCAACGAGGTTTTATACAATTTCAAAATTAAACCTCCATGGTGGCAAACGATTTGGTTTTACATTATTCTTGCTTCAATATTCTTAGTACTTTTCTACCTCTTTGTCAAGTACAGGGAGCGAGTTCTGCAAAGAGACAAAGAAATCCTTGAAAACAAAGTACAAGAACAAACAGAAGAACTTCTCTTAAAAAATAACGAACTAGAGGTACTCAATATTGAAAAGGATAAACTTTTCTCAATAATCGCACATGACCTAAGAGGACCATTCGGAACATTTCTCGGTCTTACTCAGATAATGTCAGAAGACTTCCACTCGTTTAAAGAGAGTGAACTAAAATCTTTTGCAGAAAACATGCATTGTACTGCAAAAAATCTCTATAATCTGCTTGAGAATCTTCTTCACTGGTCAAGAATGCAAAGACAAGCACTCCCATTTAATCCAACAGAAATAGAACTTAAAAACTCTGTAATCGATAATCTTGCATGGGTACTTGATACTGCAAAGAAAAAAGGGATAGAACTTTCTATTGATATTCCAGATGGCACTAAATTTCAGGCAGATGAAAGTATGCTTCAGACTGTAATCAGGAATATTGTTAGCAATGCAGTAAAGTTTACACCTAAGGGAGGGAAAGTTATTATCAGCTCACAAATCAACGATGATTTTGTTGAAATAAGAGTAAAGGATAACGGAGTAGGCATGGATGAAAAATTGATCGCAAACATTTTTAAAATTGGGAATAAAAGTGGAAGGAGCGGAACAGAGGGTGAGCCAAGTACAGGTCTTGGACTTATAATCTGTAAAGAGCTTGTTGAGATACATAAAGGCACAATTATTGTAGAAAGCGCACCCCGGAAAGGGTCTGAGTTTATTGTTAAACTCCCTGTAAAACAAGAACAAGAATAGGGATTGAATGAAAAGAGGCTTAGCATACTTGTTTATAATCATCTTGTATCTCTCCGCTTGCAAAAGTGAGAGTGGAACAGGTGAAGTACGCTCTCAACCCTCCATGATTAAGGCTGTAGGATATGTTGTCCCGCCTGATTCAATCGAACCTCCGGATACATTAATACTCAAAAGCCCTGCCGGAATTACAGCCAGGCTATCATCCCCTGTAGCTCTTACAACGAACCAGAGAAATATTCCTGTCTCGTTGAAAATAAGTAAAATGGTTACCACAACTCGGGAAATCGGGACTGGCGAATTTAAGGAGCCCAAAGTTGTTGAGTTTGATGAATCATTTAAAATAGTTGGCCTCCCCACACAAATACTTGTTAAAGAGCCAGTTTACAAAGAAACTAACCCCGGAAGTTTCTTCTACTATAGTAAAATGCAGGGATTACTTCATGACCAGATAAGGGCTATTGCACAGGATACGATTGGCAACATCTGGATAGGTACGGATAATGGCCTCTCAAGATATGACGGGAAATTTTTTTACCATTTTACAGAGCTTCAGGGTCTTAAAAATAACCTCATAAACGCACTGCTTATTGATTCAGGTAATAATATATGGATTAGTACTTACGATGGCGGAGTTACCAGATATAACGGAAAAAGCTTTACTACAATTACAACTAAGGAGGGTTTGCCTCACGATCTGGTGAATTGCATATTTGAAGACAGATATAACAGGATATGGTTTGGTACAAGAAGGGGTCTTGTTCTGTATGAAGAGGGGAAACTTACAATATTTAATACAGAAAACGGATTATCTGCTAATGATGTAAGGTCAATTATTGAAGACGGGTCAGGACGAATGTGGATTGCAACATATGGTGGAGGTATTTCAATATATGATGGTGATTCATTTTCTGTTTATAGCACTAAAGAGGGTCTTATACAGGATCATATTTCATTACTGTTTAGAGATAGCAAAAACAATATCTGGATAAGCACTGCTTTCATGGGTATTTTAAAATATGATGGCAGGGCGCTCACCTCATACACAACACATGAAGGACTTGGCAATAACTCAATAAGGAGCATACTGGAAGACAGGGACGGTAACATGTGGTTTGGTAATTCAAACGGAAATCTAACCAGGTTTGACGGGAGTGCAATGAGAGTATATGGCCCTGATGACGGTCTTATTGCCGAGGCTATGAGGAGTTCTCTTCAGGACAAAAACGGTAATCTGTGGTTTGGCACACGTGGAGCCGGCCTTGTAAGGTTTGAGGGGAGACTGTTTTCCCATTACACACATAAGGAGGGCCTTTCAAACGCAAGGGTATCGCATATTAATGAAGACCATAACGGAAAATTGTGGGTAAGTACTTTTGGAGGAGGGCTTAACGTTTTATCAGAGGGTGTAAGCGGTGGAATCAAAAAGCAATATGTAAGCATGTTTGGACCTGAAGCCGGTCTTATGGGAAGGTTCATTTTTAAAACTACTACCGATTCTGATGGTAATATATGGATTGCTACAGACAATAATGGTCTTCTGATGTACGATGGTAGCAGAACATACTCATACGATAAGAGAACTGGTTTTCCGTCTAATACAATTGTTTTAGTAGAGTCTGACAATCACGGAAACATATGGTTTTCAACGATGCAAACCGGTATATCAAAGATTAAAGACAATAAAATCATTAACTTCAGTATTAAGAACGGTTTGAGTGGAAGCCATGCTAGATGTGTATATCAAGACAGCAAGGATAATCTGTGGATTGGAACAGCGGGTGGAGGAGTCACCAGATTTGATGGGGAGAAATTTGTACATTTTAACAAAAAACACGGCTTTTTTAGTGACACAATAAATGACATAATCGAAGATACAAGAGGTATAATTTGGCTTGCCAGCGGAGGGAATGGAGTAATTAGGTTTGACGGAGAGACTTTTATAAGATACTCAGAGGAGAGTGGTCTCACAAATAATATTGTAGTAAGCCTTATTCAGGATAAAAAAGGGAGTATCTGGATTGGAACAAGGTTTGGGCTTCATGAAATTAAAAAGAGAGTTCACGAATCAATTGATACACTTAACAGAACTATAACAATAAATAGTTACGGCGCTGAACAGGGTTTTGTTGGTATGGAGTGCAGAAAAGAGGCCATGCTTGAAGCGTCTGACGGTACAATCTGGATAGGAACAGAAGACAGACTCACAGCATATCATGGAGGGAGTGCATTAGAGACAGATATCAAACCATCTTTAAAAGTTACAAAGGTCCAGCTATTCAACGAAGACGTTAACTGGGGAGCTATCTGCGAAAATCCAGACAGTTCAATAATACTCAACAATGGAATTAAAGTCAGAAATGTTAATCTAAGCGGAGTAACTGACTGGTACTCTCTCCCTCAAAACCTTAAATTAAACAGCAAATCCAATTTTATCTCTTTCCATTACATCGCCACTACTCACTCTCAGATTAAAAGTGTGAGATACCAGTATATGCTTGAGGGAGTTGATAAAAAATGGAGCTCTCCCACTGATAGAACCGACGTCTCTTACGGTCATCTAAAACACGGAAAATACAAATTTAAGGTTAAATCTATTTCCGGAGACGGCTCTGAGAGCAACGAGTGCAGCTTCTCATTCCGAATAAAACCTGCCTGGTGGCAGACAGTTTGGGTACATATTATACTTATAGGATTGCTTCTATACTCTTTATTAAGGCTGATTAAAAAAAGAACAGAGCATATTAAGTATGAGAAAGAGCGGTTAAGCCATAAACTTGAAGAGAAGTCCTCAGATCTAGAAAGAAGCTATAGAAGGCTTGACGTCCTTAACAAGGAGAAAGATAAACTTTTCTCAATCATTGCGCACGATCTCAGAGGACCTATCAGCAGCTTCATTGGATTGACCAGAATTATGACCGAGGAGGCAACAGAAATGGAAAAAGATCAGATTAAAGAGTATTCTGAGAAAATGAACGCTTCAGCAACCAAGATCAATGATCTGCTAGAAAATCTCTTACAATGGTCAAGGATTCAACAGGGTAACCTCCTCTTTAATCCGGAACGAATAAATATTAACGAAGTTGTTAAAAGAGAACTAGACACTCTTAATCAGCAGATTAAAGACAAAGGCATAAATTTGTTTAATAAAGTTCCGGTTAAACTTGAGATTGAAGCTGATTCAAGAATGTTGAGTACAGTTATAAGAAACCTCGTTTCAAATGCGATTAAATTCACTCCAAGAGGTGGTGATGTCTATATCAAGACAGATACCAAGTCTAAAGAGAGTGTGTCAATAATAATTGAAGACAACGGTATTGGGATGTCATCTGAATTATTACAAAATCTATTCTCATTAAAAATTGAGACAGGTAGAAGCGGGACAGAGGGAGAACCAAGTACTGGTCTTGGACTACTAATTTGTAACGACTTTATAAAGAGGCACTCCGGGGATATTCAAATTGTATCAGAGATAAAAAAGGGCAGCCGTGTTACTATTACTATTCCAAGGAGACAGAAGGAAATCTAAGAACAAGGGAGAACTTATCAACTAAGTCCTTTTTAATAAAAATCTCCTTAGCCTCTTCAGTACATCTTGAGTAAAATATATCAAACTCTTCTGCAGACTCAAACTTAACTAAGGCAATTGCTACATCACCCCCATTAGAAACTATCCAGATGTTGTATGGAGTAATATTTTCAAACAGGGACATATGACTTGACAGCGAATTTGATAGTGCAATGGGCCCTCTGGCAAACTTTACTACGTTTGAGATTCTCTCCTCATTTACTATGCTTTGAATAACTACCTCCGGGATAATCAATTCCTCAGAGGATTTAAATCTGCTAATATAAAATTCTGCCAGCTCTTTAGCAGCCTGCCTATAGTCTGGTTTTCTGGTTTCAGAAACGATAGATATATATATGTTACCTGATGCTGCCTGATATTGTCCCGGAGAACAGCAATCATAAGCATAGAATTCATCTGCCGGACTGCATTTAAATGTATGCTGAGAATATATCCCAAAAGCACTTTCAGGAGAATCCATCTGATATATCTCAACAGAGAATTTCTCTCCCTTGTAATCAATTTCTAAAGCTTTAAGAACATTAAAACCATATTCAAGAAACAATTCACTGCCTCCGTTCATGAAACCGTAAAGAGCCTCCCCTTTAAAATCCCGCTCTCTGTTAATTTTAATCTGCCCTTCAATAGATGATTGCCCCCAAACAGAGTGCAGGGCAATCATCATTATTATTACAAACAAAGACCTCTTTACGTTTAATGATCTCATATCTTCTTCTCAATCAATTCAATACCTTCACGCCTACCAACACCCAGAGAAAGACTCTCAGCCAAATCAATAAATCTGGATGATTCCGGTTTGTCGATTTTCTGAATACCCTCTTCAATCCTCTTTGCAATAATGACATCATGTCCTATTCTGTCAACTGCAACAGGATCCGAACCTACCAGCAGCATGTTGAAATTGCAAATAAACTGAGGTTTTGCTGATGGTCCGCCATCAAAACAACCAATTAATCCATCGGCAATATTGAGCACAACCTTATCCCTTAATGGCGGGAAAGCACAAACATATGCACAGGTCTCGTGCCATAACTTTGAGTGTAATCTGCTCGTATTAGTAACTGAACCAAAGGCAAGATTCTTCAGGCATAGGGTAGTTGTAGGACCAGCATTTTTAAGGATAGGAAGGTTTATAATTTTAGTCACTTTTTCTGTTACAATCCCGGTAAAATATGAGTTTTTGCCCTCATTTACCATATAAGGGATTGTATATGAATCATACTTACCATCAACATCGGCAATAAAAAGATGATTCTTGTCAATTCTGCTTTCTGAATACAACTTCCCATCTTTGTCATAAAATCCCCCCGCTGAATCCATACACTCAGTACCGGTTATCTCTATCCCCGGATAATTCTCTTTTGTATATCCCGTTTCGTGAAGTTGCATCTCCCTTCTGTCCCAGATAACTAAATTCTTTCTGGGGATTCCGGACTCTTCAAGTTGTTTTATAACAGCACCGGTAACAGCATGAGAGGTTGTCAAAAGCCTTCCGGCTACTGGGTTAACCTTGAGGCCGATTATATCCTTTGGCGAGACAAATTTCCGCCAGGCCTTTTTGAGAGTCTTCTCACCTGTAAGAGCGAGCATGCTCTCTTTAAGCATAACATAAGCTCTGTCAGCCGATGGCACTCCGTCAACAACAGAACTGTTATCAACAACTTTAACAACCCTGCCGGGAAAAAGTCCCGGCATTGAGTTCTTTGTCCTGGGTACTGCAATAGCATCAGCAATATTTGTTGATGGCTTGTCATCAGAAACAAACAAAGAACTCTTTTCAGCTGCATTAACAACAGGGCTTAGAGCCATACCCACACCCCCTATTGAGAGGTAGCGGAAGAAGTCTCTTCTCTTCATCTTATAATTGTATTAAAGGTTAGTTCAGATTCCACTCTGTCCCCTCTTTGGTATCCTTTATCTGAACTCCAAGATCAGTCAGTTTCTGACGGATCATGTCGCTGGTACCAAAATCCTTTTTCTGCTTAGCCTCTCTTCTCATCTCAAGAATTAGCTCCATCACTCCCGTCAGTACCTCTCCATTTGAAGATAAAACTTTCTCGTCTTTTAGGCCGAGTATATCGTTTGTTACATCGTTAAAAAGTTCACTGAGAAGAGCCATATCATCCGAATGAATAATAGCTCCCTTCTCTTTTATTGTATTAACAACTCTTACCACTTCAAACAACTGAGCAATAGCAATAGGAGTATTCAAATCATCACATAAAGCGTCATAAATGCTTTCCCTTATTGTTTGGAGGTTTTCAATCTTTTCTCCCACAGAGGAGCTTTTTATTTTTGCAAGGTCCTGGCCGGCAATAAACAATCTCTTAAGCCCCTTCTCAGCTGCCTGCAAAGCCTCATTACTAAAGTCCAGAGTGCTTCTGTAATGAGCCTGCAAAATAAAAAACCTTATTGTCATAGGTGAGTATGCTTGTTCCAGAATCTTATGTGATCCCGTAAACAACTCCTCAAGCGTAATAAAATTACCCAGAGATTTACCCATCTTCTGACCATTAATCGTAATCATATTATTATGCATCCAGTACTTAACCCCGCTACTTCCCCTTGATGCTGTATTTTGTGCAAGTTCACATTCATGGTGCGGAAAAAGAAGGTCCATTCCTCCTCCATGTATGTCAAAAAGATTTCCCAGATATTTAGAAGACATTGCAGAACACTCCAGATGCCAGCCAGGAAATCCATCACTCCATGGCGATGGCCATCTCATTATATGTTCAGGTGCCGCCTTCTTCCAAAGAGCAAAATCAAATGACGATTTTTTATCACTTTGTCCCTCCAGATTACGTGTATTTGACATCATATCATCCAGAGATCTTCCTGAGAGTGCTCCGTAGTTATGATTCCTGTTATACTCCTCAACATCAAAATAGACAGAACCATTACTTACGTATGCAAAACCCTTTTCAAGTATCTTCTCAACAAGAGATATCTGTTCAATTATATGACCGGAAGCCCTTGGCTCAATATCAGGAGGAGTTGTATTCAGAAGTTTCATTGCCTCATGATATCTCAATGTATAGTGCTGAACAATCTCCATTGGCTCTAGCTGCTCTAGTCTGGCTTTTTTTGCAATTTTATCTTCACCTGCATCTGAATCGTTTTCAAGGTGACCAACGTCAGTTATGTTCCTTACATACCTCACTTTATATCCCAGCTTTCTAAAAAGACGAACAAGTACATCATAGGTTACACCGGGCCTTGCGTGGCCAAGATGTGCATCACCATAAACTGTGGGACCACAAACATAAATTCCGGCCATTCCCGGATGAACCGATTCAAACTTCTCTTTTCTTCTGCTGATTGTGTTGTAGATCTGGAATTCTCTCATATTGCACTGTGTTTTTAAGAACAAGCGGATGCCTCCACAGAGGCACCGCTCTTTAAACGACAAAAGTACAACAAAAAACTATTCGGTACTCCCTGGTAAATGATGTTTGATAACTGACGCAACTATCTCGTAAGTTTGTCTTTCTACTCCCGCCTTAGTCTGATAACTGACTGGTTTTATTCTCCCCGTCACAGAGAGGGTACTCCCCTTTTTGATAGAGGCAAAGTCAGGCATACTTTTACCAGTCCAGGCAACAATGCTGTGCCATACAGTCTCCTCCTGCCACTCCCCTTTTTTGTTTTTGAATGCTTCATTCGTAGCAAGAGATAATCTCATTACCTGCAAACCATCTTCAAGAGAACTAACTCGCGGATCAAACCCCACATGTCCTCTCAACTCCACTCGATTAATTGATTTTTCCATTTTTGAAGATATTTAAAATTCACAAGCAAAGTAAATCTTCTACTATGGAAAAATTGCGTCGTTAAATAATTATAATCGGATATAAATATTTGACCTATTTTGTATACTCAATGCTGTTTTTTTCAAGCAACTTAAATCCATTTTGATGAGGGATAACTCTGGTAATGCTGCAGGGATAAAAGAAACCCTCCATCTTCCAATACTCATCTATAGAGTAGCCTTCAAAAAAAGCCATCATCAAACGAAGTACAACAGCATGACATACAACAAGGATTTTCTCACCCTTATGTCTTTCAATGAGACTATTTACAAAACCGAGAGAGCGTTTTTGCACATCTTCAAATGTCTCCCCACCCGGACCAGGAATAAAATCAGATGGCTTTGATGAAAACGCCTCCATTCTAGATGGCTCTTCATCTGAGGCTCTTGAAAATGATTTCCCCTCAAGATCTGCCAGATTTATCTCCTTAAGTTCAGACACTAAAGTAATTGAAGCAAGTCCTACCTCTCTTTGGATGATTGTTGCAGTCCTCTCGGCTCTGAGTAAGGAGCTAGAATAGATGGCAACTATCTCTTTGTCTCTTAAATATGCGCCTAATATCCTTGCTTGAGAGAGCCCCATCTCAGTCAATGGAGAATCAAGCTGACCCTGCATTTTCCTGGCTACATTCCACTCGGTTTGTCCGTGGCGGGTGAAAATTATTTCCGTCATTATATGATGTATTGGCACAAAGATAAGAAAACGCAATTTTAGAATTGTATATTTTACTGATAGAATTATCAGATGGTGTATTAAGAGCAAAAAGGAGAATTAAATTTGTAATAAAAAAGTGATGGAACGCTATTGCAGAGAGTGTGGAAAAGAGATCCACGGGAGAAGCGATAAAATTTATTGCAGTGACGGTTGCAGAAATTCATTCAACAATTGTAAAGGCAGAGAGAACAGATTCCTGACAGAATCTGTAAACAGGACTTTAAAAAGAAACTTTAAAATACTGAAAGATATTACCAATTCAGGGAAAAGGGTGGTTTCTCGTGAAGTTTTAACATCTATGGGATTTGACTTTAGATATGTCACATCTGTGAAGCCCGGGAAAGATGGTAAGATAGTGATGCAATGCTACAATTATTCGTATGTAAATAGCTCAAAAGATGTCATTTACATATCTTTAAAAAATAATTGAAATTGAATAAAAATATTGCATACATTTGAGGCGTAAAATAAATACACTTTTTGGATTTAATCAATTAATTATCAATACAATGAAAAAGATTTTCATTTTTACAACTCTTGTAATTGCAATACTTTCTCTAACATCTTGTGTGGAGAAATCTGCTAAATACAAGGCACTACAGGCTCAGCTTGATTCACTTGGATCTGCACATCAAGTGAAAAGCGCTGAATTTGAGGAGGTTTTCGCAACACTAAATGAAGTGGAAGCAGGACTTCAATCAATCAGAGAGGCTGAGAATATTCTCGTTCTTCAATCCCAGCAGGGTGGAGCAGAGGTTCAGGAAAATTCAAGAGAGCAGTTAAAATCTGATGTAGCTGCTGTAGGTGAAGCAATCAAGAGCTACAAGAGCCAGATTGAGAAGCTAAAAAAAGACAGCCGTATTCAGTCAAGTCAATTCAAGAAAAGACTGGCTACACTTACAGCTGAACTTGATGCAAAATCGGAACTGATAGATGACCTGGGAAGGCAATTAGCAGAAAAAGACAGACAACTTGTTGTTAAGAGTCAGCAAATTGAATCTCTTGACAAGACGGTTACTACATTGAAGAGTGAAGTAACATCACTGAGTCAGTCAACTGCATCTCAAAAAGAGACTATCGCAACTCAAGAGGCTCAGATTTATTCAGGTTACTATATTATTGGTTCAAAGTCTGAACTTATTGAAGCCAATGTTATGTCTAAAGGTGGTTTATTTAAATCTGCCAAAATTTCATATCAGGCTGAGCAATCGGCTTTCGTGAAGGTAGATATTCGTGAGGTAAAAGAGATTAATACTAATGCGGAAAGAGCAAAGGTTTTGTCTGTTCACCCTACAGGTACTTATGCTTTTGAAACTGACGAGAACGGAATGCAGGTTCTAAAGATTTCACAGCCGGCAACATTCTGGGAACAAACAAAGTATCTTGTAATTCAAACTCTCTGATTCAATTATGAAAAAATTAGGAACAGTTATTGCTGCCATCTCTGCACTATTTTTTATTATTTCATGCAACACCAAGATGACAGATGTTAATCCTTTACTAGTATCTTCAGATAATCCGTTTGAAGCTCCTGCTTTTGACAAGATTAAAAACGAACATTATAAACCTGCTTTTGAAGAAGCAATTAAAGAGGGGCGTTCACAGATTGATTCAATTGTATCAAATCAGGATGAGCCTACATTTGAAAATACCATTCTTGCACTGGAGTATGCAGGCAGAAAACTGAGTGGTGTCGCTTCAATATTCTTTAATTTAAATGAGGCTGCTACTGATTCTGTAATGCAGAGTATTGCATTGGAAATATCCCCACTGCTTACTGAGTACAGTAATGATATAATGCTTAACGAACCGCTCTTCAATAGAGTTAAGAGTGTCTATGAAAGCAGGGCTGAGCTAGGACTTAATCAAGAGGATGCAAGGTTACTTGAGGAGACCTATAAAGGCTTTGCAAGAAACGGTGCTAATCTTGATTCTCAGTCAAAAGAACGTTTCAGAGAGATTAACAAAGAGCTTTCTCAGCTCTCATTACAGTTTGGACAGAATGTTTTAGCTGCAACTAATAAGTTCTTTATTCATATAACAGATTCATCTCAGTTAGCCGGACTACCTGCGTTTGTTATTGAATCAGGGGCTGCTGAGGCATCTGAAAGGTCTCTTGAGGGTTGGGTTTACACACTTCAGGCTCCAAGTTACGGTCCGTTCCTTCAGTACAGTGAAAACCGAGAACTTAAAGAGCAGTTATGGCGGGCTGCAAATACCAAATCTTATAAAGACGAATTTGATAATTCAGATATTGTCAAAAAGATTGTAGCTCTCAGAATTGAGAGAGCAAATCTTCTGGGCTTTGAATCACATGCGGACTACGTACTTGACGTGAACATGGCTAAGAGCTCTGCTGCAGTTAATTCTTTTCTTGGTGACCTACTTGACAAATCACTCCCATATGCAAAGAGAGAGTTGAGCGAAATACAAACATACGCTGCCTCCTTAGGTTTCAGGGGAGATTTGATGCCATGGGATTTCAGCTACTACTCAGAGAAGTACAAAAATGAGAAATATGCTTTAAATGATGAGTTACTCAAACCTTACTTTAAATTAGAGAATGTACAGCAGGCAATCTTCGCTTTGGCAGATTCTCTGTATGGTCTTAAATTTACTGAGAACTCTAAGATTCCGGCATATCATCAGGATGTTAAGGTGTACGAAGTTTATGACGAAAATGGGAAATTCCTGTCACTTCTTTATATGGACTTTTTCCCAAGAGCAAGTAAAAGAGGAGGAGCATGGATGACCTCTTTCCGTGAGATGTATATGGAGGATGGTATAGAGAAAAGACCTTTTGTCTCTTTGGTATGCAACTTTACAAAACCCACAAAAGAGACACCTTCCCTGCTTACGCACTATGAGTTTAACACTCTTCTTCACGAATTCGGACACGCACTTCATGGAATTCTTGCTGAGGGCAAGTACCCGTCACTTACAGGTACTAACGTCTCAAGAGATTTCGTAGAGCTCCCGTCTCAAATAATGGAGAACTGGGCTGTAAAAAGAGAGTTTTTGTCATCTTTTGCTAAACATTATCAGACTGGAGAAGCTATCCCGGATGAGCTTATTGAAAAAATTGTCGCTGCTAAAAACTATTTGAGCGGGTACGCAAATGTCAGACAACTGTCATTAGGTATTAGCGATATGGCATGGCATTCACTTAAAGCCTTGCCTTCTGAAGATATTGAGAGCTTTGAGAAAAATGCAATAAAGAAGACTCAGTTACTTCCAAACGTTACGGGAACTTGTTTCTCGCCATCTTTCAGCCACATTTTTGCAGGTGGTTACTCAGCTGGATATTATAGCTATAAATGGGCAGAAGTACTTGAGGCAGACGCCTTCTCTCTCTTTGAGGAGAAAGGGATTTTCTCGAAAGAGGCTGCATCATCTTTCCGTGATAATATTCTTTCAAAAGGAAATATTGAAGACCCGGCGATTCTTTATCGTAATTTCAGAGGCAGAGATCCTCAGCCGGATGCTCTTCTCAGGAAACTAGGGATGGGCGGCAAAAGCTAGAATTTCAACCCCAGATTTACTGATACAAAATTTCTTGACAACCCTTTTCGTTGATATTGCCTTAAACCGGCATCAATGAAGAGGGTTGTCCCTTTTCTCTCATTTAAAGAGATCCTGTACTTTACACCTCCCCCTAGGAGAACTTTACCGGATGTGTTAAACAGATAATCCTCTTCCATTAATCTATTTGCAATTAATAAATTACCTGAAACCAGTGGGTTTATCACATCAATCATCTCTCCCCATCCATTATAAGCACCTCCAAGCAGAATAATATCCAATAATGACCCTCTCCCAACTTTAAAATGTTTAGTTACAGACAGCTCTCCACCTGAGATATTAATTTCCTGATTATAATTTGATGGAAAAACAATAAACTCGCTGGTATATATGCTTAACCCCCCCTCCAATAAGAATCTCCAGGAGGGATTCCATTTATCTCCTCCTGTCTCTATTGCGTAAGACCCTTTATAAGCTTCTGCTCTGTCATAGTATCTTAGTGTCTTCCCATATTCAAACCAATTCCACGTATTAGATTCGTCTGGAACGGGCTCATAAAGGTTTTCAACTTTATATGATAATCTCTCCCTGATTTCACCTGCCAATGTAAATATATGTCTTAGTTTTTCTGACTTATACTCGGATTGCAATTTCATATTATATTTGAGCATTTCTACTGTAGAATATCTTCTAAGCAGATTGTAATCATCGTAATCATTTTCCCTCCCGTAATCGGCACCTAATTCTGCAAAAAGATTAAATCTGCCGGAAGATAACGACCCTTGCAAAGCTCCTCCAAAATGGTCCGAGAAATATCCTCTGTCAAGAACACTTGAGTTGGTTATTCCCTCCTTCATGTACATCCAGCCACCTTGAAAATTGTATATGTTTTTTCCTGTCACATCACTTAGAAAGGCATATTCAACCCGTTCTGCATTGTGTCTGTACATTAGGTTAGCCCCTGCCATGAAACTTTTAGATTTAAACAAAATTGCCGGCCTTACTTCAACGGATGAAAGTATGTTCTTGTTTCTCCCGTCAACCCTTTTTGCAGAAGTTGCCGTTTCATAATCAAAGCTCAAACCAGCAGAAATTGCTTGGTTGAAGTTGTATCCGGCTGCTGCTGAAATCCTGTAACTCTCTCCAAGGTGTTTCCCGGGAATAGAGTCTGTCATCATGTTTATAACTGAACGTGGATATATAGTACCGGACCATGCCAGATTATTCTTCTCAAAATGACTCAAACCAAATGAACCATAAAAAACAAACTTGCCTTTGGTAACGTATGATCTTGTTCTTGCAGAGAGGATAAAGTCTTTATCAGACTCATCAAAATTCCTGTAATCTCCCCATTTACTCTCAAAGCTGCCCTGCACCTGGGAGAAATCACTAAAGTCCTTGACAATTAGCCCGGCTGGATTACCAGAAGCCAACCATGGATATAGATGTGATATCCTGTTAAAAGTATAGTTAGTTTTATCTTGACCATCAGCTGATGAAATCTGGCTGGAAAAAATTACCAGAGCTGCAAGAAATACTTTGTATAATGAGCTTTTCATGTTAATATCTATTTTGCCAACGATGGTTTCTTTCTGATTTCAAAATCAAGTGATGAATTGTTAGAGTCCATATAGACTACCCTTATTCCACTTTGATTTTGAACAATTTTCTCCACTTTTCTGTGGACACTCTCTCCCGTCCCAGACCCTGAAGTTTTAGCAAAACCATTGTCAATTTCAGGTCTGAGTCTTTTTGAGTCTGTAGCCTCCCTGAAACATTCAATTCCATCGATTACAAGATTTTTATCAATCATCAGGCAATCAAATATTCGCCTTTCAGGTTGATTTGGATGCCATGTATAAGTATCTTCAACAAACTGGCTCAAACTCTTACCTCCCAAAGTAAAGATGAAAAAAGCAGGGCTGGTAAGAGAAAAACTAAACTGATTTGAGGAGCCTACTTTCCAAAAACACTTAAGCAACTTCACTCCTGGCTCAGGCACAGCCTGACCCTTAGTCAGCACAGGATCATAAACAGCCCAATATCCGGTTACTCCAAGATTTACTGCATTTGGAGAGATGGTGGTGTGATCTATACCATTCATCGAAATAACAGCCTCTTCTCCAGGATTCAACGGATTATCAAATCCATTCCCCGGGAAAATCCACGCCATTGATACAGCGGGGACAGAGTCTCTTAACTCTGTAGTGCCCGGCTTAATCCAGGGAGAGGTTTTACCGGCCGTGGGCGCATTGTAGGGATCGGCCATACCAAAGCACAGAGAATCAAGATATGCTACCTCATCGGAGTTATTATAAATAGTTACATATTTATCTGAAGAGTAATTTTTCCCCGTTAGAGGATTGACCGCCCCTCCGTAATATGCCTCTTTTATAATTATCTGACTTGTTTTTGAAGCGTTTAAAGGAATTGTAACAACTCTTAAATCAGGATCGTTAGGGGTAACCATTATTTTACTTGCCGATCCGTTAAATATATATATTATACCACCCGGTTCTGCATGCTTTACTACTGCTGTTGCGTTGTAGGTTCCGTGCGCTACCCTTACAGTTGCCTTTCCATTTATGTCTGTCTTACCAAAAAACTGCAACCCGGAAACTGGATCACTGAGGATCAAATTCACATCATCAGGTGAATACTCGTAGCCAACAGGCATCTTAACGTGAATATCAATTACTGAACTAAGAGAGTTCTCAGAAAAGACATCTCTCCTCAACTCCTTCAAACATCCGGTAAGAGTAAACGCAACTGCGATAAAAAATAATACAACTCTTTTCATAATTGAATCAGTTAGAAGGTTAGTTTTAACTCTGCCCCAAAATATATCTCAGTATTTACCCTTGTCCCTGCAGCATTTGGTCTCGTTTTCAATTTCATAACAGGCCTGGAGTTTGTAAAATTATTCGCATAAAATGAAAGTGAGGCAATGTTTCCAATCTCTTTTGTGACCCTTATATTTGCCATAAAATAGGGCCTAAAGCCGGCTTTCTGGAAGTAATACGGCTGATTTGTTGACAAAATGAGCATCTTTAATCTCTTCTTAAGATCTGAATCTGATGTAGTATAATAATCGCTGAAAGGCCTTACGATCCCATTTTTATCAAGATAAAAATCAGGGTCCCTGTACATGATTTCATCATTCCTGATTCCTCCCCAATCACCATACTGCCTGTTACCTTCATTATCCAGTTTATAAACCCTGTCTTTATCATAGACATTCCATCTGTCATTCATCCAAATACATTGACCTATCAATGAGACAACCAGCCTTAATGATGGAATATTAGTAACAAGATGCAGATTTGAAGTAAACCTTCTGTTCCCGTCTCCTACTGTAAGATAGTTTGCCCTAGATTCATAAATCCCCACATATGGTAGTTTCTCTCTTGAGTTTACAGGATCAGTAAATGACATATATTCTCTCTTGAGCCCAGGCGAGCCTTCGATTTGATTAATATAAGCTCCTGAAAATAATATTGATGTATTAATTGCCCTTATTCTTCCAAAATCAATTTCATACTCAATACCCCATTTCTTGCTTTCACCTCTGTTATCTGGAGTTTGGTACTGCTTAAACTCTGTAAGAGTTGAATATCCTAGTGGTATGTACTCACCACCGGCATCTTTTACCCATACCCGTCCATCTTTAAACACAGGAGCAGCATCAGGATCAGATACGGAGTTATAATAATCATAAGAGGAGGTAACGTAAGAATAATTATCCGTAATCCCTCCGTTAAGTTTTTCGTTAAAGAATGTCAATCTTACAATAGTCCCAGAAAGATCTGCATCAAGGCCAATCTCTATGTTCCTTGATCTTGCAGGCCTTAACTCATATTGTAATCTGTTGTCAACCACCTCTGTCTGCATAACAACAAGAGACTGACCGGATGATGTATTTCTGTACTGAAATAAAGGATTATCAATGTATACAGGTGCTGGATAGAGCAAACCCACCGACGGGAGTTTTTGCATTAACCCCCAGCCTCCTCTTATTGAAACCGATTTGAAAAACCCATGTCTGGTCTCTGGTAAAATCGCATATCTTACATTTGTCCTTGGTTCTAACACAGGAGAATAACTATATCCGCTAATAAGCATTTTTGTCATCCTCACACCGGCACTTATATCAAAATTTCGTCCAAATAACTTTCCGTTTAATCTCTCTTCAACAAACAGACTAATGTCATTCATAAACGGAATTTCTCTATAATCCCTCTCCCTAAAGTATTGAGGAGAACTACCTGTGTACCAGATTCCTCTGCCACGATTCCCCTTGGTGTTAAACTCCATACCTACCATACTTTTAAGCAGAGAGTTGCCTACTAACGAGTTAAGATGACCAGAGATCTTTGCATTCAGATAAACCGGCAGCTCCTCGTTTCTTTTGTCAAATTCGTCTAGCTCACCGGTAAACCATCCTTCGGTAATACCATTAATTCTGCTGTCTGTGTTGGGAAGAGGCAATCCATTGTTGATAGTATATTTATGAAAATTCTCTCTTGTAATTCTTCCGGATATGTTATAGTTCAAAGATGTTATCCATGATTTTTTCAACTGCCAGTTTCCATACATAGAAAGAGAAATGTTTGACTCTCTTCTCTTGGTAAAGTCCTTTTTTGACACATCAGGATCTACCAGAGAATTATTCCCAATTATATAACCGGAAATATTCGCATTAAATCTGAGAGGAGTCCTTCCCGGCATAAATGTGTTTGAATATGTAATGCCTAAGGTAGTCCTGTTGTATATATCCACCGGGGATCTGGCGTCTTTAAAGGCTCTTGCATAATCTGCATCAATATTCAGGTTCCCCTTCTCTTCTCCAAGATAAAATCCCTTACTAAACGAAACAGCTTTTGTTCTGGGGTCCGCTTTAACCCTTATTTCAAATGGTGTCCTGCCAGCCTTGGTTTTTACGAGGACAGCTCCTGATGTGAGGTTTCCATACTCTGCTGAAAGTATACCCTTTAGCACCTCAACCGATTCAATATTATCAGTCGAATACTTCCTGTAATCCAGTGTGTTAAACAGATCAATATCGTTTTCAATAAACATTGATGCCTCATTTGAAATACGACCTCCGTTTACCAGAAGGGCAACGCCTCTGGCATTGTTGTTTCCGGGGTCATTAATTGACCTTATAGTAATATCATTCTTAGCTGTTAAAGTGGGATTTGCGGTTACGGAACCTGGCAATAGCTGCATTATATCTGTCAGGCTTGAAGGCTGAAGGTGACTGATTGCCCTTGTACCTATCACAGATGATGTATTAATAGTTTTACCGGTCTCAGCTGTAACTATTACCTCCTCAATTTTTAGATTCTCCTCCTTCATCTCAATTTGAAGATTGCCCATGTTATCTTTAACTTCAACAAGAAGCGTGAACTCTGAGTACCCTAATGAATAAACATCAAGATGATAAATCCCTTTTACTAACTTCTCAAACTTAAAAACCCCCGTTTCATCAGAGTAGGACCATAGGTTTAATTCTCTAATTGAAACAGATACATTAGGCAAGATCTCTTTTGTATCTTGCCGCACAACACGTCCCTCAACAGAATATCCTACTCTATCTTTTCCTTGAGCAAAAGAATTAAATGGGATGAAAACTATTAAAAAGCATATTAAAAATCGCCCTGCACTATTTTTCATAGTCTTGTAATTTATTCTTTTTGAGACCTTAACCCTCCAAGCATAACTATCTGAGATACAACAACAATCACATACTCCGGCAACCATCCTTGCACTCCATTAAGCCAGACAACAATGACAGATAATGAAAAGGCCATTAATAAAACTGTCAGCAGCCTGAATACACGGCTAACTTTTGCTCCAAATGGAAAGAGTACAAGTAGAACTAGATACAGCGGATTGCACCATAACAAGTTGTAGTTTGCATGCAGCTCAACATGATCTGTTAGTAGAATTATCAAAGGGAGGGTTATACCAAGCAGGGCGAAAAGAGAAAGAGCACCCAGCTGAATTTTTCGCATTGATTTAACAAATCTGGACAAGATAACAAGCAAGAGTAATATAAAGGAAAAGAAAAGAGGTGATAAAAGAAATGGCGTGGGCTCAACAAATGACTTTCTATCTCTTGGCAATAACTCCTTATCATCAGTAAAACCTTTCAAACCATCAAACAATTTATCCGGTAGAAACATGCCCTCCCATAAAGATATTCTCCTGTCCAGGTTTGAACCAAGCAAAAGATTAATACCTGTCATGGTCCACTTTGAATCCTTCACATAGCCATTAATCAACTCTCTGAAATTATGTTCCTCAACACCCTCTTTGAACTGAATATAGTTCTTAAAAATATCCCTCAATTCAGTTGTGCAGTTTTTAAAAAGAAAAGAGTAGAGATAGTATCGGTTTTCCGGCCTGTACAAAAATGTAAGTCTATCCATAATTTCAACCTTCTGAGATGGAGACAAATGTAAAACTTGCTCATAGACACCTCTTCCCTCATAACTATATTGAAACATGAAATCAGATGTGTTTTGAACACCAAGCATATAATTTAACCTCCCCTGCATAAACTTGAGGTAAAAGTCAGGAGTATTGAAGTCAAACAACCCAAAGTTGAAAACTATATCAACACCGGAAGATTCATCAACAACCCTTAACGCACTATGACCAAATATTGAATAAAGCTCATTTCCGCCTGTACAAGTAAGTAAAGAGATTCTGGAATTCTCGTATCCGGTTGCTTTAATTGATCCCCCTATGAGAACCAGGAAGATAGTCAACAGCAGGAGTTTTATTCTTATGAACTTCATTACCTTCTTTTTCTGAATCTGAACGAATTAAGATACTCAGGAGCTTTTCTGTGCTTAGTCCCCTGCTCAAAAGCATAAGCTATCCCTAAAAGTTCTGCCTCACTCCATGCCCTTCCGAATATTGAAACCCCCACAGGGAGCTCGCCTATGACTCCCATAGGAACAGTTATATTTGGATAGCCCGATATTGCAGCATAAGAGGAGCTGCTACCCAGAAAGTTATCTCCGTTTATAAGATCTGTTTTCCATGCAGGACTTCCGGTAGGAGCTATCAAAGCATCCAGTTTGTTACTATTCATCACCTTATCGATTCCCTCCTCCCTTGTCATTTTCTGCATATGTGCAAGAGACTTTTTATACTCATCTTCATCAAGCGAGCCCTTTTCAGCAGCCATTTCAAGCAGTTGCTGATCAAAATAACGAAGCTCAACTGAATCATTTTTGTTAAACTCGATAAGCTCCTTTAAAGTTCTAACAGGTGCATCACTTCCCAAACCGGCAAAATACCTTTCAAGACCATCCTTGAATTCATATAACATCACCTGGAATGATGCAGCACTAACTCCGGCACCCAAAGGATAATTAACCTCCACAACCTCTGCACCGGCACCCTTAAGATAGTCAACAACATCCCTCATAAGAGAGTCCACTTTAAAGTGGAATCCCCCAATATTTGTCATTAGGCCAATTCTCTTCCCCTTAAGCGCATCCTTATCGAGAGCAGTTGTATAATCCTTAAGAAATTTTGCCTGAGAAGAGAGAGTCATCGCATCAGTTGAATCAAGCGCAGCAAGAGTTCCCAGCACAATCGCAGCATCCTCAACAGTTCTTGTCATAGGGCCGGGCGTATCCTGAGTAAACGATATAGGGATAATCCCTGCCCTGCTAATCAGCCCCACTGTAGGCTTAAGGCCCACAATTCCATTGTTATTTGAAGGGCACACAATAGACCCGTTTGTCTCAGTTCCTATTGCAAATGCGCATAGGTTTGCCGATACAGCCACACCCGAGCCAGAGCTGGATCCGCAAGGATTTCTGTCTGTAATGTATGGATTTCTTGTTTGTCCACCTACTCCGCTCCATCCACTAGATGAAAGGTTAGCCCTAAAATTTGCCCACTCGCTTAAGTTTGACTTGCCTAATATTACAGCTCCGGCCCCCCTTAAAAGCTCTGCAACCTTACTATCTCTGCCCACATACGAGTTTTTTAAAACAACAGCACCTGCAGTTGTGGGCATTGAGTCTTTTGTATCAATATTATCCTTAAGAATAACCGGTATACCATGCAATGGTCCCCTGTCCTTACCCTCAGCCAGCTCACGGTCAAGCTCCTCAGCAATTCTGAGAGCCTCCGGATTAACCGATATTACAGAGTTAAGCATGGGACCATTTTTGTCAAGTCTCTCAATCCTCAGCAGATAATCCTCTGTAACCTGTCTTATAGTAAATTTCCCTGACCTAAATCCCTCACCCAGCTCTTTAATTGTTATCTCCTCAAGATAGGAGGTATCCCTCTGTCTCTCCCCGGTAGAACAAGAAAATGTTGAAAATGCCGCAGATAATAACGACACTATTAATACATAGCGAAATATAGTTTTCATAGTTTGAATTTTTTATTTGCCAATTCTCCAGCGAGACATAAGAGACCTTGTCTTTGGGAATATACCCCTCTGTTTAACCCTTACATCCTCTACAACATAAAAAACATCAGGGTCAAATTCAGTAACAAGCTTTTCAATTATCTTCATCTCTTTTCTCTCAATAACTGTCTCAATAATTTCAATTTTCTCTACCGATCCTGTCCCCTGCAAAAGAGTAGCTCCGTAATTATTCTTGTTGAAAATTGAGACCAGTTCCGCCCCGTTCTTTCTAGTATAAATTCTGCATAAAATAATCCCAAAAGCTATGCGCTGCTCAATAAGAATACCTATAAAGTTACCGGCGGCATATCCACCTGCATAAGATATATAGGCAAGCATATCATTGGCTCTTGAGAAGATTTCTGAAATTATAACAATCCAGATAAGCACTTCAAAAAAACCAATTATAGGGGCTTTGTACTTCTCCCCCTTTGAAACAAAAATGATCCTCAGTGTCCCCAAAGAGACGTCAATGATTCTTCCGAAAAAAATCATTACCGGAAGCAGATACGGGTATGTGTCAAGAAAATCAAACATAATTCACAATTTTAGTTAGATTCCAAATTTAACAATAATCTGGAGAACTGAAGGTCATGGAAATCATAACTGAAGTCAGTAAGCGGTGATATAGCCTTCATTGTAAAGCCATCCGGAACACCTTCGCTATTCAAAGTAAACATTATATAAGCATCTGCATTAAATGTCCGGTCATCCCATTTAACAATAAAAGAGTTGCCCTTATACCAAAACATCTCCCCTGTTAGCACCGGAGATCTCAAAGAGGTAAAGCGGAGTCTGTCACCCTTAAGTTCAATATTCACCTTCCCAAGCCAATTATCACTAAAAGTTCCGCAATATGTCACAAGGTTGTCTTTTACTATGTTTATGCCTACACTGCCAATAACCTTTTCAACATCAGATACAACCCTCCTCTCCTCCTCAAGAGCACTTTCAAGCCGGACAAAGTTTTCATTAACCCTGTCCTTGCCTTTAATACCAAAATAACTGTCCAGTATTGTGTTTGTAATGGACGTAAATGCCTCTGATGACTGCTGATTTGTAAAGACAATAATACCCAGATTTAACTCAGGTATCATAGTAACCTGAGTGAGAACACCAGAAAGTCCCCCGGTATGTGTGACTACTTTGTATCCCTCCACATCACTAACTCTCCATCCAAGTGCATAGGCAGAGAAATTTGTTTTATACGAGCCTGGCCCTCTCACCGGAATAATGGTATGTGGCATCCATGTGTCTTCAAACTCCCTTTTACCCATTTGGGCCGATACCCATTTCACCATGTCTGAGACACTGCTGTAAATACCTCCTGCAGCATTTGCCATAGGGGTAAGTCTCATCTTTATCACCTCTACTCTTCCGTTAACAGGCGCATGAGGGTCAATTACATTTCTCTTATCCCTGAGCCTGTCAAAAGAGGCAACGCTCCTATCCATCTTCAAAGGAGCCATTATCCTCTTTTCAATGAAATCTTCCCAACTCATACCTGACACCCTGGCAATCACCTCTCCGGCAACAATAAACATTAGATTATTGTAATTGTATTTAGTTCTGAAAGGAGACTCGGCCTTAAGAAACCTAAGGTTATAAATCACATCCTTTGTTGTAAAATCAGATCCGTCAGGCCAAATCATCAGGTCACCGGCACCCAGCCCCAGGCCGCCTCTGTGTGAAAGCATATCTCTTATTGTAAACGCCTCTGTGATATAGGGATCAGACAATCTGAATTCTGGAATAATATCGATAACACGAGTATCCCATTTAATGCGATTCTCTTTGACCAAAATTGATAACGCTGCACTTGTAAACGCCTTACTATTAGAGGCTATCGCAAACAGAGTGTTCTCATCCACAGGTTCCTTTGTTTCAAGAGAGGCCACTCCATATCCCTTCATGTGGACAACTTTACCATCTTTTACAACGGCAACGGCAATACCCGGAACTTTAAAAACATCCATAGAACGTTTAGTAACCTGATCAATCAACTGCCCGTCTGCAAACAGGGTAAAAGAAGGCAACACAATTGCCACAAAAAGACTAAACAAAGATTTTAAAATTCTTTTCATTGTTATTTTTTATTATTTCATTTTCAAGATCCCGTCTGAAGTTTGTAAACCTCGCCTCATATTCTCTTATGTCCCTGGAATCATTTGATATCAGCCTCGAGAAAAGTAGAATAATAGTAAAAAGAGCAGAGGGCTCCCAAGGAATTTTTGCAACCTCATCAACTGCCCTTCCAAGCTTTTTTTCTGAATAAGTAATCAGGTCAAGAGAATCATATTCAAATGCATCCCTGGCAAACTTTGCCTGAGCAACTATTTCACTAAAATCCATTTCACTTTTATGATAAAAGCTAAACTGAAAATATCCCAGCTGACTGTCATATCCAAATGAAATCAGTTCCGTTTTATCCACATCAAGAGAGAAATTAATCTCCTCCTCTGCCTCCCTTCTGATTGTTTCAAAAGGGGAGCCATCATTAAGATCAGAACTTCCACTTGCAGAGTATGTTCTAAAAAGCCTGTGAGTATCAATCACATTTGAATTTGGCCTCATCCCTATCAATACTCTGTCTTCTGAATCTCTTCCTGTCCCACCTCTTCTGCAATCAATGAACACACCGGTACCACAATGATTTGCCAGTAATCTGTTACCTACTACTCCATCTAAGAAACCCTCATCCTCTTTTGAGTAGCCGATTAATCTGTTAAATCCCTTATAAACACTATACTTTGATGGAACAAAACCTACATTAAGGGAATCGTCGGTTCTAGAAAAAGATGTAATTCTTACAGTGTCGCTATCTCCAAATTTAAGTAATTTTGCCTCTTGGTCAAAAATCAATTTATTGGCAGGATCGTTTATAAAATTGTTATAATCTGTAAATTCGCCATTTTCATCTCTCTCAAAGAAAAGAGAATTCTTGTTTAAAACTTTGAAGGAAATACCTGTATTGAATTTGTAGTTAAACAGTTCGTAGAATGGAATCTCTAGTAAATAGACTTTAGCTTTTTGAATCATTTTTTTTGGAACTGTTTACAGGTTTAAATGGGATTGTAAAGATAAAAATTGAACCGTCCGGCTGGTTAGGTTCGGCCCATATTTTACCTCCCATCATATCTATATAGGACTTTGCGATTGCAAGCCCAAGACCTGCTCCATCGTATGTTTTTGTATAGGTCATGTTAACCTGGACAAATCTATTAAAGATTCTTTCAAACTGACCCTCAGGAATACCCACTCCTGAATCTTTTACAACAAATTTCATAAAACCGCCATCTCTGCTGCAACTAATTTCAACATATCCGGTATTTGTGTACTTCAAAGCATTCTTAATGAGATTTGATAAAACACATACTACCTTATCCTTGTCCATAGCCAGAGAGACTACCCTCTCACAGTTTTTGCATGGTTCAACAATAAGCGTGAGCCCTTTTTCAGTTGCGGCAGGAGTAAAAAGCTGAGCTATGGAACTCATCAATTCATAGATATCAACCGGAGCTAATTTAAGTTTAGCCTGCCCGGAATCAACCATAGATATGTTAAGGATATCATTTATCAGCTCCAGCATTCTCTCTCCGCTCTTTTCAATTACCCCTATAAACTGGAGTCTCTCCTCCTGGCTCAAAGTCTCATCCTTTAGCAATTCGGCAAACCCCATAACTCCATTCATAGGAGTACGAATTTCATGACTCACATTAGCCAGAAAACCGGACTTAAGTTTATCGCTTTCCAAAGCTCGCTCCTCAGCTTTTCTTAATTTCTGGAGATGTTTCCTGATAAAGAAATAGAATATCAATGCAGTTGTAACTACATAAAATAATCCCTTATACGTTTGAAGATGGGAAGCAATTTCAGGGTTTGGAGCCAGCAACTCTGTTAACTCGTCGGAAAAAAGAATCCATCCGCTTCCTACAAGAAGATAGACTAAAGTTATTCCGAACTCAAAACGGAACCTAGCCATAGCAAATGCATTTGTCTGCAATATACCAAATTATCTGCTAATATGAAATAGCAGTTTAGATTATTTCGTCTATAGCAGATGATAGCTTTTCGTAAATAATGAAACCTGCAAGCCGGGAAGTTTTACCAGTCTGAGATTTAAGTATATAAGTAGGAAACAAGTCTACATTTAGTTCAGCAGCCATTTTCAAATCCGCCTCAAACAGCTCTTTGCCTTTACCTTCAATATCTTTTACAAAGCGTTTCAGATCAAGTCCGGCAGCCTCAGCAGCAGAAATCAGATTGTCTCTCTTTGCAATATTTACCCTTTTGTGAAATAACATCTCCCTCATAATGAAATAGAACTCAAGTCCCCTGCTTTCACCCTGGAGCATTGCAGCTCTGAATGCTATCGAGGGTGGATATGACGATGCAGGTGGATCTGTTTCCCACACCTTACCATCTATTTTAAAACCGATTTTCTCAGACGCCTCTGGCCAGTGCCTGCCTACAATTGCAGGACCATCCGGACTACCTGCAAACATACTCCAGTCAGGCATAAGCCCTCCCATCCTGTACTCTAAATCAAAAAGCTTTCCCTTCTCTCTTTTAAGCCTGGTTAAAATAGGTTCACTTCCCCAGCAATAAGAGCAGACAGGGTCTGAAAAATATATAATATGTACCGGCTTATCCATAATCACTTCGATTGATCAATATATCTTTTGTACTCAAAATCCAGTTCTAGTATGTGATTAATCCACCATCTTTTTAGAAATGCACAAATATCATCAGGGTCAGCAGGATTAGGAGTTGAGTAGTTAAGGTTAAAAATAGCAACCTTTCTTGTGTAGTATTTATGCGCCTTTTTGTGTTCTGCAAGGCCTGGAAAGCTTTTATCTGCCATAAATTTTTCCTCTTCACGAAAATGGATCAGACTATAATCAGTAAGTTTTGAAAGCAACTCTGCAAGGCGGGGAGATCTTGAGCTTAGCTCTTTTTCATAGATAAATCTGTTAATAATCTCGAATATCTCCTTATGTTGAATATCAATTCTTCCTTCATTGACTGAGAGCTCTTCACTCCAGGAGATTGTGTCACACTTTTCCATAAATAAAAAAATCTGTACATCAAAAGTAGCACTTTTTTGTTAATATTGGGAAAGATAAGATAGATATGAAAGACAGATTATTGTACCATATGAGAAAAGAGTACTCCCCGGAACCACTTTCTAAGGAGTTACTCTCAAACTCGCCATTTCTTCAGTTTGAGCAGTGGTTTGAAGATGCACAAAAATACGAGTATCAAGAGGCAAACGCTATGATTCTGGCTACTTGCGGAGGGGCGGGGGCTCCATCTTCCAGGGTGGTTCTTCTAAAGAGATACTCAGGTGAAGGATTTACATTTTTTTCAAACTACTTAAGCCGCAAAGGCGAGGAGATACAAGCAAATCCCAAGGCATCTATTCTTTTTTTTTGGCCTCAAACAATGCGCCAGGTAAGGATAGAGGGAGAGGTATCAATTATATCTTCAACTGAATCGGACGAATATTTCTTAAGCCGGCCTGCTGAGAGCAGAGCATCGGCAATACTGTCAAAACAGAGCAGGCCATTGG